>NZ_SPKO01000032.1:0-72909 GCF_023127795.1 Pseudomonas sp. W2Jun17
CAACATCCTGGTCGGCCCTGAGGCCGCCATCGGGAGCAAGCCCCCTCCCACAGGACCGCCTACACAGGGCAATCAATGCATCTTGCTATGGTCCATCTGGCTGTGATCCATGCCGTCCAGGCCACGGGCATTGGCCTTCACCTCAACGGTCTGCTTTTCACCCTTGGCATCCTTCACCGTAAGGGTCAGCGGCACCTGGTCGCCTTCCTTGATCTGGCCGGTCAGGCCCATCAGCATGACGTGATAGCCGTTGGGGTCGAGCTTGACGGCTTTACCCGCCGGCAGGGCCACCGAGTCCACCGGGCCCATGCGCATCACGTCGTCCTTCATGCTCATCTCATGGATCTGCACGTCCTTGGCCACCGGCGAGGCCACGCTGAGCAGTTGGCTGTCGCTGTCGGCGGTGAGGGTCATGAAGGCACCGCTGGACGGCTGGCCCGGTACGGAGGCGCGTACCCAGGCGTCGGTCACTTGCACCTGGGCGCTGGCGTGGGCGGCGAGGCCGAGCAGGGTAAGGCCGAAGGCAAAGCGTTTCAGGGATTGAGCGGTAGTCATTAGCAGACCTCCATGACGGTGAGCAGGTCTTCTGCGCACTCTTGAGCGGTAAGGGATGCCTGCAAGCCAAGGCGCAGGTTGCCACGGGTGTCGAACACGAAGCTGGTGGCGGTGTGGGACAAGGTGTAGGTGTCGCCGGCGGGGATCTTTTCATAAAAGATCCCGAACTCCTTGGCGGCCACGGCGATTTCTTCCGGGGTGCCGTAGAGGGCTTCGAAGCTGGGGTCGAAGGCCTTGACGTACTTGTCGAGAATCTCGGGGGTGTCGCGTTCCGGGTCCAGGGTGATGAACACCACCTGCATGATCTTGCCGTCGCGGCCCATCAGCTTCTTGGCCTGGGCGGCGCGTGCCAGGGCGGTCGGGCAGACCGCTGGGCATTGGGTGAAACCGAAGAACACCACGGGCATCAGGCCACGGTACGAGCTCAGGGTGACGGTTTCGCCGGCGGTGTTCTTGAGCTTGAAGGTACGGCCCATGATCTTGTCACTGAGGTCCTTGCCGTACTTGAAGTTCAGTTTGGGGCTGTAGTCACAGCCGCCCAGCAGGCTGCCCAGGCCCAACAGGCCCATGCCGGTCAGCACTTTGCGGCGGGTGAATAACGTACTCATCAACTGTGCATCCTGTGAAACGCCTGCAGGGCTGTGAAGCGGCCGATCAGGCTTGGAAAAGGAGTAACGAGAAGGGTGCAGAGTCTATCAACCCTGGCCACCCTGCGTAATCTGCGACGTTCTGCCACAGGGGCGCACCGTACTTCATCCTTTTGCGGCTTCAGTGGTAGAGTCGCCGCCATGAAATTGCGCCACTCTGACCGTTCGCTGATCGCCTGGGCCCTGTACTTCTGCGTGCTGATGAACCTGTTCGCCTGCGGTTTGGGGCACGGTCAGATGATGGGCCAGCAGCTCAATGGCATCGGTGGGCTGTTCTGTTCGGTGGAGGGTGGCCAGTTGCCAATTTCCGATAAAGGGTTGGCTGACCCGAGTTCCAGCAACATCTCGAACTACTTTGCCTGCCCGGTCTGCAACGCCATTACCGTCGCTATCGTATTCCTGATCGGCCTGGCCTGGCTTCTTGGCCTCGGGCAAACCCCGCGCCCGGGCCATGAGCGGCGCAACAAGGCGCCACCGCGTTACTCCTGGCCCTCGGCCAACCCCCGCGCTTCCCCTGCATTCTGACGTATGCCTTGGGCCTCCTGAGACCAGGGGGCATTCTGCCGTCACGATTATGGGTGCTATCCATGAATCAACTATTGCCTGCAGGCGCCAGCCGCCTGGTCAGCAAGGCGTCCCGTCGCCTGTGCGCGGAGCCCGCGCTGCCCGACTACCCGAGTAATGCCCGTTGCTTTGTGCACCTGGATGCACGCCTGTTACCCCATTGGCACACCTTGTTCGATATCTGCCCGGCATTGCTCAAGCTTGACCCGCCGGAGGGGCTGAACCTGTTCCGCAGCTTTATGACCTGGGCCTATCGCAATCAGCCGCCGTTGGATTGGACCTACCATCTGAACGTCTGCCGCTGGCTGCTGGGCTCGATGTACCGTGCGCAAATAGATAACGAGCCGATAGAAACCTTTATGGCTGCCGCGGCGGCGTGCTGGGTGACGACCGATCAAAGCCAGGCCCAGGGCGTGGTTCTGGCCTGGCAAGACACACGGGTTATCGATTGGAAGGGCAGGCCGCTGGCTGATATCGAACGCCAGGTGTTGCCTGCCCCGGCAGGGGATTTTGCCTGGTGCCCGTTGACCCGCCAGGCCGGCTTCAGCGGCTGGCAACCGGTGCCTTGAAGTGCTGGTCGAACTATGACGTGAGGCGACGTAAGAAACGCGAACTTTTTGTAGGATGAAACTGTTTTTTCATACTGCTGATGGGAACGGTATTTTTTTACCCGCAAGAGTGCGATGTTCACGTTCGACGCCAAAAACACAAGAGGCTGCGATGAAGAAGATGTTCGAGACAACCCCTTTGCCCAGTGATCACTACGATGTTGTCAGTCGGGCGCTGCACTGGTTGATGGCCCTGGTTTTCACCTGGATCTATTGCACGGCGGTGGCCCACTACCTGGCTTCCGACTCTACGGTGGACAAACTGCTGTGGCCCTATCACAAGCCCACAGGGTTGTTATTGCTGGTGCTGCTGATACTGCGGACCAGTTGGAACCTGTTGCACCGGCACCGTCGTCCTCCAAGCGTGAACCGCTGGTCATCGATCGGGCATGGCGCGCTGTATGCGCTGATGTTGCTGATCCCCGTGATCGGGCTGCTGCGCCAGTACGGCTCCGGTCGCGAATTTTCGGCGTTTGGCCTGACGATCATGGAGGGCCTGGAAGGCGAAAAGGTGCAGTGGATGATTGATCTGGGCCGCGACTTCCACAGCGAACTGGGGTGGACGATGCTGGTATTGATTGTCGGGCATATCGGCGCGGTGCTTGTGCATTCGCTGCGAGGCGAGCCTCAGGTATTGCGACGCATGTTCAGTCGTCGGGCTTGAAGCGCTGACGAGAGATTCGGAAGGCCCGCACGCTTCACAGCGTGGTGCGCTGCCATGCGACCTTCGAGCGGATGACTAGGCTTTGTGAACCATTGGTTTTCAGGTTTATCCGCTTATGCCTTCCTTGCACCAAAACACCCCGTCACTGACGGTTTTCGACCCGCGAGGGTTGACCGTGCGTAGCGTGGCTTACCACCGCAACACGCTACAACAGCAACCTCTGGAGTATGTCACACGCCAGGTATTCGGCGCCCGGGGCTTCCTGCAACAACAATGGGACCCCAGGCTATCTGACCTGCACGGCCTTGACGACGCTGTGCCGCCCAATCTGTCCCATCGCCATAGCCTCACCGGGCTACCCCTGAGCACCGATAGTGTGGATGCCGGTAGCCAGGTCATGCTGCCTGGCAGCGCTGGTCAGGTCGTGCAGCAATGGGACAGCCGTGGCGCCCGGCAGCGGTTTGAGTACGATCAGTTGCTACGCCCCGTGGCGGTGTTTGAGCGTGCCGCAGACGAAGCGGCAGAGCGCTGCGTGGAGCGCATGACCTACGCCGGCATGACGTCTCGGGAGGCGGCACGTAATCGCTGTGGCCGCTTGATCCGCCACGATGATCCAGCCGGTACGCTGTTCTTCGATCATTACAACGTACAGGGCAGCGTCACGGTGCAAACCCGGCGTTTGCGCGCACAATACACTGCGTCCGACTGGCCGCTGGCGGAGAGTGAACGCGACGCACACTTGCAGGCTGAGGCATTCACGACCACCTGGCGGTACGGCGCGCTGGGCCAGGTGCTGGAACAGGTCGATGCCCTCGGCAATCGTCAGCAATCGCGTTACGGCGTAGACGGCTTGTTGACCCACAGCGAAATAGTCTTCAAGAGCGGAGCGCGCAAGACCTTGGTGGATCAGCGCACCTTCAACGCCTCGGCGCAGGTGTTGGCCGAACGCACGGGCAATGGCGTCGTCAGCGTGGCCGAGTACGCCGATGCCGATGGCCGTTTGATGCGCTTGAGCGCCCACCTCAAAAACACGCCGGGTAGGCTCCTGCAAGACCTTTCATACCGCTACGACCGGGTCGGCAACGTGCTGCGCATCCACGACGCGGCGCAGCCGACGCGGTGGGCGACTAACGTTCAGGTGGCGGCGGTCAGTACGTTCGAGTACGACAGCCTGTCACGATTGATCAAGGCCACTGGCCGGGAAAACTCCCGTAGCGCCGGCACATCCGCGCTGCCGGGCAGGGTCACGTTCGGGGCCACGGACGACAATCTCTGGCGCAACTACACCCGACACTACGCCTACGACCCGGCCGGCAACCTGACGCAGATGCGCCATGTTCCTTCCTCCGGCAGCGGCTTTACCCAGCACATGCGCGCAGGTGAACACAGTAACCACAGCGTGATCGAGCGGGAGGGGGCGACGGCGCCCGGCCTGGGCAATCGCTTTGATCAGGCCGGCAACCTCAAGGAACTGGCGCGTGGGCAGGCGCTGACCTGGAGTGTGCGCAACCAATTGGTTCGTGTTGCGCAAGTGCTGCGTGACAGCGGCGAACATGACGATGAGGTCTATGTGTACGACGGCGCCGGCCAGCGGGTCAGCAAACGCCGAGTGGCACACGCCGGCTCACAGACCCATACCCATGAAGTGCTGTATCTACCGGGCCTGGAGCTGCATCGCCAGGGCACCTCGGGTGAATGGCGCAATGTGCTGCTTGCTCAGGCCGGGCGCACTGCGGTCAGAGGGTTGCAATGGCAACAGGGGCGCCCCGAGGGCATGGTGGACGAGCAACTGCGCTTCAGCCTCTGCGATCACCTGGGCAGCAGTACCTTGGAGCTTGACGAAAAGGCAGCCTTGCTGAGCCAGGAAAGTTATTACCCGTTCGGTGCGACCGCCTGGTGGGCCGCGAAGAATGCGCTTGAAGCAAGCTATAAAAACCGGCGTTACTCGGGCAAGGAGCGAGACGCCAGCGGCCTGTATTACTACGGGTTCAGGTATTACGCACCCTGGTTGATGCGGTGGATAAGTGCAGATCCGGCGGGGGATGTGGATGGGTTGAACCTGTACGCCATGGTCGGGAACAACCCTGTCGGCTACGTGGATGACAATGGCTTGCAGCGCAATCCCCTGGTTGAAGTAGTCATCATCATTATCATGGCGGTGTTGGCTGGGCCAGCCATTGGCCTGGACGCAAGCCAAGCCGCGCAGATAGCTATCGCGGGATTCATGATGGCAGTTGTGGGCGCAACGTTGTGGGTTCGCCAGCAGGTAAGAACTGACAGGAGCTGGGAAAACGAGCGCAGTGCAGTTTATCGAGAACTGGCCATGGAAAATGCCCGGAATATATTGCAAGGGGCCAACCCCAGCGAGGAGGAGATCACTGCGTTTGCGGATTTTCTTCATCAGTTCCGAGTGAACAAATCCGACAGTGGGAGCTACGCCTACGGATTGATACCTGATGATTACGGTGGCATTTATGCCTACACCGGACCCGGTCAGGGCAAGCACGCGGCTTTGAAAGCTGCCCAATCACACAAAAACCCGAATCGGGAGTTAAAAAGACTGGGATTTGAAGCGATGACGCTGCGCCCTCCGCGACATGAAAGGGTTGGCCCACTGCCGGCAGCCGGGCTGACAGCTACCGAAGTACGCCCGCTGACAAAAGCCGCAAGTGCGGGGCGACGAGGTTCTGGCGCAGTTGAAGAGGTGACGGCAGCTGAACGCCCAGGGCCTTCTTCCGGTCGAGCGCCGGAACGCCTTGTGATCGACGAATCAAATATTCTGAACGAGTTGCGTGGGCGTGATGGGGGAATTATCAGGGACGTCCTCAACAGGCTGGCATCCAGAGAATGGGCCATGGAAAGAGGGCACGCTTACGGAAATAATATCCGAGGCTTTGATTTGCCGGGGTATCGCGGCCAGCGCGGTCGCGGTGCGTATCGGCTATTGATTCAGCACGTCAGTGGCTTTCACTATCGGGCTGTCAGGGTGATGAATCCACACCGAGGGTGACGCGTTCTTTTGTCTTGAAGGCCGCTGCCTCGGCAACGGCCTTCAGTGCTGCTAATCGGCAGGATTGTCCTCCTCGGTGTCGTTTTCGTCCTCGCTTACGGTGTACCAGGCCCAATACGTTTGGCGCCGCAGGCCGCCATTGGCGTTGAGCACACTTACAGTGCGCCCCAGAGCATCATGCACCTGTCGCTCGCTGGGGCGTGAGGCGTTGAATGCCTCGTCATCGATGTACCCGGCACGGTCGGCGAAGTAAGGCCGCCAGGTCCGCGCCACGCCACCTCGGTTGTCGTATTCGACGCGCCCACTGATGCGCCAACGGCGACTGGCTTCGACTTGATCGGCGCCCTCGCTTAATGTCCCTGCGTGGTCGACCTCAAACGCGGGGCCTGATTGTGCCTGCTCCTGGGTTTGCCGCACGCGACCAAAACCATCACTGAAGGCGAGGGCTACGTGGATCTGCCGATCGGCCTCACCTGGCGTTCCCTGCCAGTGGTCGTCATGCAGCACCACGGCGTGCACCGGTACTCGACGGGCGGTCTTGATCAGGCTTATGAGCGTTTGATGATGGGGCTGCTGGCTGGGCAGGTGGTTGATGCGCGACAGCGCTGAGGCCCGAATGTGCCCGCTGGGCAGCAGGTAACCGCTGCTCACCCAGTGCCCCTGCACACTGGCAGGCGGGATGCGGCCCATCCAACTGAACACGTCATAAAAGCAGGCGCTCTGGGCATTGTTAAGGGCCGTGGCAGGATCGGCCAGCGCTTGTGTCGGGCCGCTGTCGAGGGCGCGGGTGACGGATTGCCAGTTGTCATAGCCGACAGGCGCGCCCTGTTCCTCACCCCCAAGGCCAGTGGCAATCAGATGTCCGCGGGCATCGTATTGCGCGTACTGCCGGGTGCGCTGTGCGTCGGTGACTGTCACCGGCAGGCCGATCCGGTAGTCGTAGTCGGCCTGGGTCGAGCAGCCGTCCGCTGACTGAACCTTGATCACGTGTAGCCAGTAGGCATCGTATTCGGTCTGCGTCGCGGCGTGGCTCATGCTGGCCTGGTGGCGACGAGGCCGGTAGAACCCTTCAGGTTGCGCGTAACGGTTATAGCCGCGGCCGACCGACCAAAGTGTCATTGCATCGTCCTGCCCTGCAATCGCCGAGAGAAACGCGGACATCGGGCGATAATGTTGTTCGGTCAAGGTGGCGGTGATCTGTGGGTCCTGATAGACACTCAATGCCGGCGCATCGAGTTCAGCCACTTCGACGTAAGCGGGCAAAGCCTGGAAACTCGCGGTTCCGGGCGGTAACGGCGTGGTGTGCTCCGCCAGGCAATAGTGCTGCACCGACAGCCCGCCGAGTTGGCGCTGGTCACCCGGCCTCAAGGGGTTGGACGCGTCCTCGGCGACGAATTGTTCATAGCCGATCTGCCCGTGCGGCCATGCTTGCCTGGGTAGCGTCAGTACGTTGCTGCGCTGCTGGTAAGGCAGTTGCAGGCGCCAGCGTTGCGGTGCGTCCAGGTGAATGAAGCGGGCGAGGGTTTCGTTGAGGTAGTAAGCCTGTTGTGCCGGGTCGTGCGCCGCACGCCACCACTGCTACTCATGGGGTTGGCCGGACGGCGCGGCGTCAGTGGCGCTCTTGCGGCGGGCATAATCGACCACCACGCTGTGCACAAGGCTTGCGTAGGTGTCCCAGCGCAGATTCAACAGGTGCCGACAGCGCGGATCATCCTGTTGGCGCTCGTAGTGACAGGTGATCGATTCCAGCAGCAAAGGCAGCAGTGTCGCCGGTTCGCCAGCCTTTCGCGACGGGCTTATAAGGCGTACCAGATAACGTTGCTGCTGCACCGAGTAGGGCACGCCGTTCGGCGGTTGATCGGCGGCGGCGTAGACCTCCTCGCGCAACAGGCTACCGGCCAGCGCACGCCGCACTTGATGCCAGGTCGATGCCTGCGGGTTGGCAATCAGGGTGTCCAGAGTGCGCCCGGTCTCCAACTGGCTCAGCAGGGTCGGCCCCACCACAGGCGCATGCCGATCCCCTGCATAAAACCCCTCTCGCGAAAGCTCAAGTGTATTGAACCAGCGCTTGGTCAGTATCCCCGATGCGGTATTGGCGGACGGCGGCATATCGCTTTCCAGCACCAGGCCGAAGCCGATGAACCGGCGCTCAACGCTGTCGTGACAGGCTTCACGGTAGCGAAAATACTGGGTCAGCCGATTGCCGCTGACCTGGTCTGTTTGCCGCTGATGCCGAACCACCGGCACGGGGAAGGGCAGGCTGCTGACTGAGGCTTTCCCCGATGACTGGCGCTGGTGTTTTTCGTCGAGCCATTCCTGGGCACTGCTGCGGTAACTCAGTTGGGTGGCCGCTCCCATGTTGTTGAGGGTTGCCGTCAACAAATAAGGTTTTCGGCGGACAAAGTCGAAGCGCCAATGCCGGGGTTTGATGTGCGGCACGCTCAGGATCAGGCTGGAACAGCCCAGGCCTTGAAGGTCGGCGAAACTGACCTGACACGTCGCGTCGTGGAGCACGCCGTCTGGCCAGGGCAACGTCACGGGCGGCATCAGCCCGCTGCCGGCGCGGTTCATGAGAATCAGCAGTTGTTCGGGCTGCAGGTAAATCAGGTCCACCGCGCCTGAACCGTCGAGGTCAGCCAGGCGGATATTGGCGGCGTCGAAGCTGGCGTAGTCGAACGGCAATGCCGCAAACATGAACCCCTTGCCGAAGCGTCCGCGGCCCAGGTTTGGCCAGCATCTGATTTCATTATGGCGAATACGCACCAAGTGCTGTTGACCGCTGCCCAACGGGTCGCAGAAGGCGACCAGTTCGGTCGATGTATGGCTGAGCGTGGGCAGACCCTCGTCGGCGTGCTCGTAGGGCACTTGGAGGCCGGCGCCATACCCCTCGCCCTGATGATGGGCATACAAACGCACGCTGTGATTGCCGATCAACGCAAGGTCCAGGCGGCCGCTGCCCATCAGGTCAGCGAATTGCCCGTGGGGATGGAAAAACTCCTGGGGTATCGCCGCGAACGGCGTAAAACTTGACCATTGTTGCTGCGTATCGAGGGTGAAAAAACCGCTCATGCCCGGTTGGGCCACCACCCATTCGAGGTGCCCGTCACCATTAAGGTCTGCCAGGGCCTGACGGGTGGCCTGGGCAGTGTCGGCGACGGGAATGCGTGGCAATGCCTGCCATGGCCCATAGGTCACCGCATCGAGGCCGGTCGCACGCGCAGCCCTGAGCGGTTCGCGGTAATACCAACTTTTGTCGGTACGGTGCAGGATGCCCGGCAGACCGTCGTTGCGCAGGTCCACCAGTTGATAGTGTTGCCCATCGTTGACACCCGCCATGCCGTCGAACGGCTGGTAGCGGGCGGGTTCCAGTACCGGCTTGAAGGCGCTATAGGCCAGTTCCAGGGGCGGCCAGGCGCTGGCCGTTCCCTGAGCGTCATATGCCTGGTTGTGCAAGGCATTCAAGCAACTGCCTGCGGCGTGACGGTCGGTGTGTTCCAGCAGCAGTCGCCGGGTCAGCACCGGGTCGGCGCCCATGCTCGGCTCATCCGGGAAGTAATGAAACATCAGGACTTGCCGGCAAAGCCGCTGGGTGCCGAGTTCAAAACCGTAGGCGTAATTGCAGAACGGGTCGTTGCGCGAGAGCCACGGCTGTTGCTCGGCGTAGGTCGGCACCTGGCTCAGCTCGATGTGGCGTTCGCCATAGTCGAGCAGCAGCTCGAAGTGCCATTGTTTCTCGGCGAGCACATCGGTATTCCAAAGCGCCAAGTGTTCGCAGTGTCGCAGGTTGCCGTAGCACACCCTGGCCAGGTAACGCTGCGCACGGTAATCCCTGGTGATTGGAGCGCGCTGGTCTTCTGGCTTGTAGTGGTAATAAATCTGCTCTCCCAGGGGATTGAGGCTTTCCTGCAACAGCCATTGGGCCACATGGCGGCTGTCCTCCGGGTCTGTGCAGCGAGCGATCAGGGTTTTGCCGAACAGATGTACGCAGCCGTCCGCACCCTGTACCAGCCAGAACCCGGCAGTATCACTTGAGGATGACCAATGTTCGATCCGATCGAACCTGCCCTCGACGATGGGTACATAGCGCACTACCCGATGTGCTTCACCCAGGGGCAGGCCGTTGTACTGGTCGCAAGCGGTGGCGTGAATCTCGCCATGGGCGTCACGCTCCGGGATCAGCTCGACACCCTGGGGGCTGACGAAACGGTCATCTTCGCCGTAGGCCGGGATACCCTTGCGTGTATCACGGCTGATCGCGCCCGCCGACAGTGTCCAGCCGAGTCCGAACGGGCCATTGCCTTGTGAGCTGCGATACCCGAGGCTCAACGCAGGGGCGAAACCGCGTCCGGGCGAAATCGGCAAAGGCACGTCCAGGCACGCCTCGCCCCGTGAGCCGACAGGCCCCCAACTGACGCCAGGGCCCTGGATGGCACCGCCGCCCTTGGGCAGGGCAGGGATTGCCGGCTGCAAAAAATCGGATGACTGCATGCTCATCGCAGGCCTCCGCTGTTCCTGGCGGTGTAACGCAGGTGCACGATGATATCGGTCAAGGATTTGAGCAGGTCCCCTTGCCGCGTATGGTTGGGGAAGCTCAGTTGCCAGGTGGAAATGGCGCCGGTGTATTCGAACGGCAGATAACGTTCGTCACCGTCGAAGTTCAAAGTAAACAGGCCGCTGTCGTTGAGCCCGTTGGACAGGGCGATTTCCTGCCTGGCGCGCCAGTCTTTCTTTACTGCAACCTCGGGTTTATCAGAGGTGGGCGCAAGCTGCGTGGTATTGCCGGTCTGGGTCAGGAGGGCCTTGATGTCTTCGTAGGGCCCCAGGGTGGCAGGCAGCGAGACACTGACGCTTTTGATCCGTCGCAGGTAGTGGCCAGGGTAATCGTCGTCGAACAGCTTGCGGGTCAGTTCGAAGCTCAGCGTACCGTTAGTCAGCAGTTCGGCTTTAAGCGTTGCCCAGGGTTTATCGCCTGTGGCTGAAGCGTCTTGGTCGTGAAGCTGACGCAACGACACGGTTTTGGTGATCTCCAGCAGGCGTTCGTTCTGGGTGGCGTAGGCACTGCTCATGCTCAGCAAATTCTGTTTAAGGGCTTCGCCGGCGCTGAGGCCACGGTATTGGCGAACCCAGAGCCCGGTTTGAATGAAGTGTTTGTCCCACTCCGCGCGCTCCTCTTGCCAGCACGCCTCGGCGGCCAGGCACAGGGACAGGGTGGCGTCATACGCCTGGTAGTAGAACGTCGAAAGCTGGCCGTTGAGCCATTGATAGAGCTGAGCGTTGGTAAAGCGTTTACCCAGTAGGTCATACAAGGTTCGCGCCTGGGTGAACGAGGTTTGGGCCAGGCGCAATTGCAGGCGGGTATGTTGCTCTTGTTCGGTGTAGGCCAGCAGTTGTGCATCGACCTGGGCCAGTTCCAGGCGCGCCTGCTCCAGGGCATTGCCCCATTCGGCGGCGCGGCGGGCGAACAGGTCGGAGCGGTCGAGGTGGGCGGCGTTGGCGCGCTGTTCGTTGGCCATGCCTTGGGACATGGCTTGCAGCGCGTGAAAGGCACCTTCGTAACGCACGCCGCCATTGGAGGTGCCGAAAATATTCGGTATCAGCATCGCCAGGCCCGCGCCGGCTTGAGCAACCGCGGCTGCCGTTTCCCAGTGTGCGCTGTCCTGATACGCCTGGGTGGCCTGGGCTTCTGCCGGGCTGATGCCGACCTTGAGTTGCTGCTCGAAGAAGGCCACCCGGGCCTCGACGATGCGACGCCCGGCCAGCAGGGCATGCCTGTTTCTGGTATCGACCTGCACGGCCTGGGCTTGTTGCTCGACGGCTAACCTTGCCAGTTCCCAGGCCTGTTGTTGCTGGGATTCTACAGAGTGAGCCTGCTCCTTGCGCTCCCACAGTGACAGCAAGGTCACTCCCAACTGGATCAGGTTATCGACGGCCTGCAACGCGTGCCCCAGCACCACCTGGAAGCGATAGTGCCCGGCGTGCGCAGTGCGCAGGGTTGCCTGCACGCCGGCGCCGCCGGTGCCTTGCTGGTAGGCGGCCAGCAACGCCTGGGGTGTCAGCGTGGCGGCGTAGAGCGGCAGGCTCATGGGCTTGCCGGTCAGGTCAAGGTGATGGCGAAGGTTGTACAGGCGCGCATCAACCTTGTCCCAGCGCATCAGCAGGTCCGGGCTCAGGGATCGGCACAGCCGTGCTGTGCCGGCAGGCACCGGCGTCATGCCAAGTGACGAGGGACTTTGCAGTTTGTCCAGGGTCGTGGTCACCCAGGGATCAACAGCGTTGAGCGGTGGGCGCAGCCCCAGCAATCCTTTAGCGCGGATGTACCACAGCTTGGCCTCGGCCAGACTGTCGCGGCTCATTTCCCGGTAGGCCGCGTCACCGCGATTAAGCAGGATATCGACATACAACAGGTACAGCGCCTGGCGAAAATGCACGGGGCTGCTTTTGGCCAGTCGATGAGCGCAGAGCAAGGTCTGGCTGGGTTGTGGCGTAGTGTCGGCCAACAGCATCGGCTGACGCCAATGGGCAGACTGGTGAGCAGGATCGAAAAGAAAACGTATCCAGACTTCGGCGTCGGCATATTGCTGTTCCAGGTTCAAACGGTGCGCCAACAACCAGGGCAGGTAAAGAAACAGCTCCCAGTAATACGCGCCATGGGCACCCTGGAAGTCCAGCAGGCTGTAATTCTTTTCGCCCGCCAGCGGTGGCTCACGCCAGGCGTCCGTTGGCAAGGAGAACAGGTGATGCACATCAGCCCCTGCGGTTTTTGTCAGCAGGCTCGCGACGCAGGTATTGGTACGAATGGGCGCGCGTTTGTGCTTAGGCGTAACGCCGTACTCGATGGCGCTGCCGTCGAAATCGATGAACTCCGCCGTGCCATAAGGCGCCGATGTGAGACGACGAATGCGCGGGGCCAGCGGGATGACAGGAGGATTGCTATGGGTGCCGAGGGTGAATGTGGCAGTTTTCAGCGCATAGCCCAGAATGGTAGGCGAGGGATAGCGCACATCGCTTTCCAGTATCAACACGCCGTGGATAAGGGTCAATGAGGTCGGGGGAGGATTGCCGGGGTCCTCGCCATAAGGTCTCATCGTCTGCGGCGCGAACTCGATCGGCACGTCAAAAAAATGCTTTATGGACAGTTCCGGGAAGGCATCGCGCAGGTTGCGGCGCGAGTGTTCGGCCTGCCCGACCAGCACGGTATTGTTCCTGTTCAGGGTTTCCGGCAAAGCAGCATCGGCTTGTTTCATATACATCAGTACGGGTCTGTACAGACGTTGTTTTTGGTAGAGCGTGACAGTGCCGATGAACAAGTCGTGCTTATGGTCCGGTGGCGAGCCGTGATCTTCATGGAATGTCAGCGAAACGAGGTAAGCAGAATCCGGGGCGTTGGAAAAATACTCGAAGGCTTCGCGTGAAATGTATGCCCCGTCCAGGTCCAGGGTGACGGAATCTGTGTGGGGGCTGGCATTTTTTTTCGGTGGTAGGGCAAGACTGAACGGTTCATTACTTTGATTGCGAATAAAGTCAGCCTGCTCGACTCCGGTTTTCTGGCATTTGAGGCTCAGCCCTATTTGCACGGAGGACACTTCAATGAGCACGGCGCTCTTGAGATGGATCTGTGAGGTGGCGCTCAACTTCAGTGTTTCATTTGCCTGGGGCACGCCGTTTGTACTCAAGGTCAGGGTAAACGTGACCAGGTCGTTGTCGTAGTTGAAGATCAGGGTGCGATGCGGCTCGAAGCCTTCTGCGAGCCTGGTCGTCACCTCCAGTATCGAGGTCGTGGTATTGAACTTGATATCGGCGCTCGTCAGCGCACGGATCTTGTTCTGGTGGCCTGCATAATTCCAGCCGTTGACAGCGCCATGAGGCGCGTCATGGGTTAAAGCCTCCACGTTTACCTGCGCGGTTTTCGTAGCCCTGAACTGAAACCTGGCATGGTTGTGGTGTGCAAACATGGCCAGGTAGCGCCCCGCCAGTTCCAGGTGAGACTCATCGAGCCACAGGCGCGTCTTGCGGGTGCTACCGATGCTCTCAAGCCAATGGGTGTTGAAGTGTTCGTCCACGCGAATGGCTTGGTAAAAGTTTCTATGGGTACCGTTGTTCTGCGCGGGTGCTGGAGCGTCCGGATTGGCGATGAGGCCCAGAAACAGCGACGGTGCGTGGGTGTTCGCGTCTACAACGGCAATCGTATGGGTGGCACTCATCAAGTCCTCTGAACTCAACTCGTCGAGGTCTTTGGCGATGTTGTATTCCTGGATGCACAGTTGCGGCGTGCTCCAGCTGTCATCGAGCTTTTTGAACGAGAAGTACAGCCGGAACTGCAGGTAGGTACTTTGTATCCGGGTATCCAGGCGTTGCTGGTAGTCCTTGTCGGATTCAACGTCGCCGCGTCCAAACGGGGTGATGTCTTTGGTGGAGGACATCGGATTGATACATTGGGCCCACACCAGGAAAAGACGGCCATTGAACACCACTGGGCGGATCGTCTGTTCGGGAACATTGTCGTCGATGGACAGATGGATTTTTTTCCATCCCGACCAGGCCGTTGGGTTGGGAGCGGTGCCCTCGGCTGGGCGCTCAGACATAGCCAGCGTGCGCCAGTAATAGGTGTTTTCAGAGCTGGATTTGCCAATGAAGTAATAGGCGCTGCTGGCGAAGCTGTCCTTGTCGCCATCGATATAGCCATTGAGGGTTCTGATATTGGCGAGTTCTTCGAAGCGATTGAGGTAACCGTGGACAGCCTTCAATAGCGATGCCGGCTCGGTCCGGAACTGGTTCAACTCGTCTTCCAGTTGTCTGAAACTGTCGCTCTTGTCGTGGCGCAGGGTGGGGCTCAGGTAACTGGCCGGGTACTGGCGAAGTTGTTGGTTGGCACGCCACAGCGAGTAGGTCAGCAAGGTGTCTCGCCATTCGGTCTGCTGGGCATGGCTCATGCCTGTTTTTTCGTAGCCGGGTTCCAGGCCCAGGTAGATGGCGTTGATGTACTGCTGAAGGCTGGCAATCGCGCTGGCAATACGAGTAGTGGGCACCGCGTGGCTGACCTGGGGGTCGAGCAGCCAGTAGGTGTAGACATCGTCGACGCGCTTGAAGGTGTCGGCCAGTTGCAGTGCCTGCACGGTGGGATCTTCGGGCAGTACGGTGTTCATGTAGAACGCCAGCATCGCGTCGCGCAGCTGTTCGTTGAGGTATTGGGTGATGGGGGCAGACATGGTCGTTCCTTGATCCGGTCGCAACAAAGCGGTGTTATGGGGCGGTAGTGATCAATGCCGAACCGACGTGTTTCCAGTCCTCATTCATCAATGTGGCGTGCAGGTCGGTCGCCTTGAGCAGGGTTTTGGCACAGAGCCCGGTGAGTCTGACGGTTTGGTGGCAACGCAGGATCCAGTCCAGGTCGGCCAGGGTTTTTACCTGTTTGTTCGGGAGATGGTCGACCAGATGCTCGATCTCGCCGGCGTCCCACTTGAGCAGGGCGGCCAGTCGTGGGCTGGCCGAGGTGTCGACGTCTGCCGCAGAGGGTGTGTTGGCGCGTTGCAGGTAATCGAGAACGCTGTGTTGGGCAAGCCCATAGGTGTCGAGGCAGTGGGCAAAGCGCTGCAGCAGGTACAGCGTGTTCAGTGTCAGCTTGAGCAGCGAGCCTTGCGTCTGCTCCTGGCTCAACCAGTGCGGGTGGAGCAAAAAGGTGTGCAGGGTCTGGCGGCTCACCGTCAGCTCCAATAACACTTCGGCGTCCGGCAACAGCAGCAGCAGATGTTTGACTAGGTCAAGGGGCGATTGGGCGGTAGCCGCACGGGCAATCTGTCGGGCGGCGAGCTTGCGCGATTGCAGGTACAGTGCCGGATCGCCAGGCAAATGCGAGGGGGCGCCGAACAGCGCATCGATTTTTTCCTTCAAAGGCTGCAGCTGCCGATAGAACTCGCCGAGCTTCTTGGTCACTGCGTGTTTGGCATCAGCGTGCAGGGTAGCGTTGCGGGTCGGGTCCAGGCTCAGGGTTCGAGCTTCAATGAGTTGCACAAGTGCCTTGGGCAGTTCGCTGGGAGCTGGCGGCTTGAGCTGGGGGTGGCTGTGCAGCAGGCCCTGGACGATGAGGGCATGCCAGGGAATAGGCGCGGCCCTGGTGTCAGGTTCGGGCTGGGGCAGCGTAAGGTCAGCGATGTCTTCTTGCGCCAGCAGCCCCTGTCGGGTCAATTGCACCAAGTCATCAAGCTGGGTGAGGTACGCCTGGACCTGGGCCGGCTGTGCGTCTTCCTCCAGGACTAAACGACGGCGAAGTTGATCAACCGATTGGCGCGCGTCCTTGAGCCAACCGAGCAGCCAATCCATTTGCATCAGCATATCGAGCATGTCTGGCGGTGCATTGACGCCGGAGCTGCGTAGGGAGGGGTTGACCAGTTGGACTGTGTAATCCGTACCGCCGAGCAGTGCCGCCACGTGATGACTGTCGAGCACCGATAACCCGAACAACCGTGCGATCCGGGCCTGGCGGTACAGGGCGCTATAGAACGTCAGCGTCGGGCAAGGCGAAGGCAGGTATTGGCGCGCCTGTCCGATCAGCCAATGCAAGGCGTCGGGGGTGTCCCCAAGGTTCAGACCGGCACACAGCCGATGTCGCAGGTTGTCCGGCAGCGCTTCATGCAGCGCCAGATTTGGCACATCCACCCGCAGTGTCTCGCCGGGCATTGAAGCGTGGTTGAACACCTGGTCATACAGCGACAGGCGATTGCCCGACGCCCACACAGGAAGCTCATCCAGCATCGCCGCAAACTCTTCAAGTGGCAGGCCATGACGCCGCTCCAGGTAGCGGTAGACACCCAGCGCCCGCAGGGTATTGTCGTTGCAGGGCTGATGCGGATCAGCATCCTGCTCACGTCGCACAACGCTGATCAACAGCGCGTCCAGATCCTCAAACGGCAGTTGCGTCCAGCGTTGCAGGCGAATCATTCGGTGCAGGCGCTGGTAGCGGTTCCATGAGGTGTTTTGCAGTCCTGTGTGCTCTATGGACAGCGGTTGCCGCGTCTCGGCATTGCTGGTTATTGGGCCGTTCACGTAGGCTGCCCGTTCATGTGTCTGCAGCTCGGGCGTCGGCCTTGGCAGTGCGGCGGCAGATACATTGCCCGAGAGCACCGGCAGGTACCTGCCACATGCCAGTAATGCCTGGGCCTGGTCGCGAGTCAGAGCGGTTTGGTGCAGCCAATGGGGCGTTTTTCTGAGCGACTCCTCCTGGAGGCCATAGTGCCGCGCGAAAAACTCAGTGGCGTGCACATTCCCCGAGTTTTCCAGAAACGGTTCCGTCAACAAGTTTTGCTGTGCAGGGCTCAAGCCGCACAGCAATCGCTGTGCTTCATAGGCCGCGTGCCTGACGACGCCGTAGGCGTTCTGAGCGCGTTGGGTAATGGGCAGCTTCAGACTGATGCGATAGCTGAGTTCACCCAGTTGCGGCTTGCCTGCGGACAAGCTGAGCCAGCATTGCCGATGGGCTCGTTCAAACGGCAGTGCGAACGGAAAACGTTGAAGACCAAGCACCGTATCCAGCGAGCGTCCACGGTTTTCACCGGTGGTCTTTCCAAGGTATGTGTCGATCTGGTGAGTGAGGGTTTCATTAATGATCGACAGTTGGGGGATCACAGCCGTCAGGCTGTGTTCGTCGATGGGCAATGCCTTGAGCTCAGGTCGCCGCTGGTCCAGGGTGACTTTGCCGGCTCGGCCTTTTCCGCTGTCTTCAAGCACCTGGGCAAATAAATACAGCGCCTTTAGATAGGCTGCCGGTGAATCGACGGCAGCCATGGAGGAAGCTGAGCAAAGCAGCTCCCAGTCTTCCTTGAAGAGCCTGGTGTAGGTGGGCGAATGCGTGTCCATTTTGGTGAATCTCCTGAAAGCCCAGTGCCAATGCCATGGGCAACGGCACGCTAACATGGGCGTCCAGGCCGGCTCGGTCGGCCGGGTCGCCGAGTAGGCGAGGAGAAATCACTGGTGAAGCTCGATAGCGCGACAGACCCCGTGGGGCCGTCGCTTGAGCTTTCATTTGCGGGTCTATCAGGCCGCGAGGGGTTTGTTGGTCGAGGCCTTTTTGTAGGCCGCTTTCATCGCCTCCATTTCGGCCCCCAGCTCTTCAAGTATTGCCTTGCCCAGCAGTTTTTTCGCCTGGGGAAACATCTCCGTTTCTTCCTCTTCGATGTGGTGCTCAAGCAGTTCCTTGACCACTTTCACACGGCCTGAAAATTCGGTGGAGGAGGGTTCGGTCTGCTTCAGGTCGGGCAGCACCAGCGAGTCGACGGTACGGTGCTCTTCCTTGGCCTCGTGGTACATGATGTCTTGCTCCTTGCCACCGGCTTTTCTAAAAGCGGGATAAAGGATTTCTTCTTCGAGCTTGGTGTGCAGGGTGATTTCCATCTCGAGCTTGGCTAGCAACTCGGTGCGCTTTTTAACCCCGCGCTCGGTGGACTCGCTTAGTTGGGTCAGCAGGGTCTTGACGCGTTCATGGTCGGCTTTAAGCAGGTCGATGGCATTCATGTGCAACCTCACGGGTAGTTGTCGGGCATGTCGAAACGCACGCCTCGTAGTGAGGGAATTGCATCAGCCGTACCAACTTTATTCAGGGTTAAATAACTATTTAAATCAAATAGATAGGGATTTATATGGGCGGGTTCGTCGTGCAGCTTGCATGGTCTGGCCCTTTCGAGATTGCACAACGCACTCCTGCCGGTCACGTGCCGGGCTCGCGTGAGCGTTCCTGAAAATTCTAATGGAACCCTTGAGCGATCTGCTTGACCTAACCTTTAGACCTCAGGAGGTGAATCATGCAAATAGAATATATCTGGATCATATTGGCAGTGATTCTGCTGCTCTTGGAACTGTGGGCGATCAATATCGTCTTGCGCAGTACCGGTGGCTGGGAGACCAAGGGACTGTGGGTGGTGGTACTGGTTTTCGTGCCGCTGTTGGGGTTGATCGCATGGGCGATGTTCGGCCCCAAGCGCGAGATGGCTGAGCATCGCAAGAGCTGAGTCGGTGAGCCATATAAAAACAGGCGCCCATGGGCGCCTGTTGTCATTCGTTAGCCATGATCAGCCGGCCACAGCTCTGGCAATCGCCTCATTGAACGCCGGCAAATCGTCCGGCGTCCGTGAGGTGATCAAGGTCCAGCCATTGGCTTTGCATTCCTTGACCTCAGCATCCACTACGCCCGCAGCGCCAGCGTTTTCCAAGTCGATGCGTACGCTTTTGTACGAGGTCAGGGTTTTGCCCTTGACCACGCCTGCGTCGATCAGCGCCCACGGGCCGTGGCAGATCGCTGCGATGGTCTTGCCGGCCTTAGCGAACTCGTTGATCAAGCGCAGCGCCGCGGCATCCTGACGCAAAGTGTCGGCATTCACCGTCCCGCCCGGGATGACCAATGCATCGAAGTTGCTGCCGACCACATCAGACAATTGCACATCGGACTCAACTGTCCCGTCCTTTTCGGTATCGCCGACAAAGGTCTGGGTAGTGCCGCCCTTGCTGGAGGCGTGCGTCACCGTCGCGCCATAGCCACGCAGGGTTTCCAGGGGTTTGAGCAGCTCGTCGCGCTCGATTCCGGTGTTGGACGTGATGACGAGGATTTTCTTACCCGTGAGTTGCGAACTCATACTCAGATGCCTCCGGTGTCAGGTTGATTATTTGGCGTATTTGCTTTGCAGTTCCTTGGCCATTTTCAAGTGAGCTTCAAGGGTTGGCAGCGTCTTGGTGGCGAAAGCCTTCAGCTCGGCATTGTCCGAAGAGGCCGCTTCTTTCTTGAACAGTTCTACGGTTTTTTCATGGGCGGCCACCTGGTTGTTGGCGTAGGCCTTGTCGAACGATTCGTCGCGCATTTCCAGAATCGCTTTCTTCGCCTTGTCGGTCAGGGCGGCGTCATCCGGAACCTCGATATCGAGTTTTTTTGCCAAGGCCATCAGCTCGTTGTTGGCTTTGGTATGGTCGGTCACCATATGCTGCGCAAAGGTTTTTACGTCTGTCGAGCTGCTTTTTTCCAGCGCCAGCTTGCCGGCTTCCACCTCGGTAATACCGCCCTCGGCGGCGTTGTCGACAAAGTCGTTGGACGTGGCCGCCATAGCGGTCGAAATCGAGCCGGCAACGAGTGCGAACGTCAGGCCCATTTGTTTCATCAGTCGAGTTGTCATGGTGTCTCTCCTCAGGAAATGGCGCGATGCCGTACCCAAGTGTTGAGCGGGGGGGCGAGCAAAAGGTTTAATTTTTTTTGCGCGTGTTTGCCCAAAGGTCAGGTGTGGCAATTTCCTTGAACCAATTCAAATTCAGCGTGTTCTGCTGCATAAGGCCGCCACTGTTTGGAAGGCCGTTATAGGCAGGAGATTGCACTGTGAACGAACACAAGAGCGCCGATAAAACCCCCGACCCCGTCAGCTCTGAAGACGCGCAGAAGGGTAAGGCTGAAGGTCTGAAAGGGCAGACGCTGGAGCGTGCGAACCCGAAGACCGAAACCATCGACAAAGTGGTGACACCCACCTCGATCAAGGACATTGAACGCCAGACGGATGCGATCAACGAGAAGCTCGACAAAGGGCATTGAGCATGGCCCGCTCCATCAGCGCTGCCCAGTTGGGCATCGAGCTAAAACCCGATGATGACGCCAGTCTGTTCAAGTGGTTCATCGCCAGCTTCCTGATGGGCAAACGCATCCAGGCGCCCATCGCTGCCCAGGCTTACAAGGTGATCGTTGAGGAGGAGGGGCGTGATACGCCGCGCAAATTGCAGCACTGTACATCGCGGGAGTTAGTGGCGATGTTGGGGCGGGCGCATTACGTGCGGTATGACGAAACCACGGCGCAGCGCCTGTTGGACCTGAGTGCCCGGCTCAATGCCGATTACGGCGGCAAGATTACCGGGATTCGGCAGGCCAGCGAAGATCGCCAGGCGTTTGAACAACGCTTGGGTGAATTTGATGGCGTAGGTCCCAAGACCATCGAGATTTTCATGCGCGACGCGGCGGATGTGTTGTTTTGATGCCAACGCTGTATGTGGGCTGCACTGGTTGGAGCTTGGGCGAGGTGCCAAGTGGTGGCACTGTCGGGCTTTTTTTATAAGTGACCCGCCGTCAGGGCTTAACCCTTTACTAGGTCTAAAACGGCAGGTTTCTAAGCATCGAACGATATCTGTGGATACACAGTCATTGCTTATTGCGAACCGATATAGCTGACTGTCAATTCTGACAGTAGAAGCTTTTTTACCTGTGCTTATCTTTAAAGGCGTTTACACGCCTGCCTCAAACGGCTGGGTTTCGATAACGTTGAGCAAGGGTATGCAAAAATGGCTGATATAGAGCAACGTCTCAGAAAAATAGTGAGTGAGCAGTTAGCGGTTGATGTAGCCCAGGTTAGAAACGAAGCATCTTTCATTGACGATCTGGGTGCCGACTCTATAACACTTGTTGAACTCGTCATGGCTTTGGAGGATGAGTTTGGCTTCGAAATTCGGGACAAAGACAGCAATAAAATTACCACGGTCCAAGATGCGATCAATCTCATGACGAATATGGCTAATCGCTAATGCTGCAATCAGATCTCCACCCGCAGCACTTCCACGCCTGATTGCTCATATGCCTCCACCCCCGGCGCATCCCACTCGGTAATCAGCGTATGAATACGGCTGCACGGCGCCACCACAAACGGTTCCACTGCACCGAGTTTGTCTGAGGTTGTCACTGCAACCACTTGGGACGCGCTGTCGATCAAGGCTTGCTTGACTGCCACTTCGGCAAAATGCAGCGAGGTAATGCCCACTTGCGGATGCAGTGCGCACACGCCGGTAAACAGCAGGTCGGCCTTGATGCTCTGGATCAGGCGCAGCGCTTCATGCCCGCCGGTTGACAGGGTGGCAGGGTTGAGTTGGCCTCCGGCCAGGATCAGCGTTACATGCGGATGGTCCGCCAGGGCGATGGCGATCATCGGCGATGGGGTGACCACCGTCAGGTGGATCGCCTGCGGCAGTGACTGGGCGATCTGCAGGGTGGTGGAGCCGGAATCGAACAGCACGATCTGGCCGTCTTCAACTCGCTCGGCCGCCAGGCGCGCGAGGTGGCGTTTGACTTCGGTGGTTTCGCCGACACGAGTGAAGAAATCCTTGCCGGTGTCCTTGGGACGAGGCAGGGCACCGCCGTGTACGCGCTGCAATAAACCGGCGGCGGCGAGTTCGCCGAGGTCGCGGCGGATGGTGTCCTGGGACACGGCGAAATGCTCGACCAGCTCGGAAGCCGTGACCTTGCCGTCGCGTTCGAGCAACAACAGGATCTTTTGTTTACGCAGGGAAGGCAGGTCAATGGCTTGATGAACGTTATGCATGTTTATGCGCTTTATTGCGGGTTTATGCGAGATTAGTCATCAGCTTCGAGAAACGCAACGGCTGGTTGCGTGGGCGATGGCCGGTTACTCTCTGTGTTCAGTTCAGGGAGAGGTGACCCGATGTCGTTGATCACAACCATCGAAGACTTACGCAAGCTGGCGCAAAAACGTGTGCCCCGGATGTTCTA
The DNA here is from genome assembly GCF_023127795.1 of Pseudomonas sp. W2Jun17. Lineage (NCBI taxonomy): Bacteria > Pseudomonadati > Pseudomonadota > Gammaproteobacteria > Pseudomonadales > Pseudomonadaceae > Pseudomonas > Pseudomonas sp. W2Jun17. The sequence continues at coordinate 22,562 of NZ_SPKO01000032.1, forward strand.
CGACTACGCCGATTCCGGCTCCTGGACTGAGAGCACCTACCGCGCCAATGAAAGCGATTTTGCGCGCATCAAGTTCCGCCAGCGCGTGGCGCGCAATATTGATGAGCGTTCGATCCGCGCCAGCATGATTGGCCAGGACATGGCCATGCCCGTGGCCCTGGCACCTACCGGCCTGGCAGGTATGCAACATGCCGATGGCGAGATCCTGACCGCACGAGCCGCTGCGGCGTTCGGCCTGCGCTACACCTTGTCGACCATGAGTATTTGCTCGCTGGAAGACATTGCCGAGCATGTCGGCCAGCCATTCTGGTTCCAGCTTTATGTGATGCGCGACCGTGGGTTTATCGAGCAACTGATCGAACGCGCCAAGGCTGCCGGGGTGGATGCGCTGGTGCTGACGCTGGATTTGCAGATCCTGGGGCAACGCCACAAGGACTTGATCAACGGCTTGTCGGCGCCGCCCAAACTGACCCTGCCCAATATCCTCAACATGATGACCAAACCGCGCTGGGTCATGGGTATGCTCGGCACCCAGCGGCGTGGCTTCGGCAATATCGTCGGGCATGTGAAGGGCGTGGCCGACATGAGTTCGCTGTCGTCCTGGACTGCCCAGCAATTTGACCCGCGCCTGAGTTGGGACGATGTGGAGTGGATCAAGCGGTGCTGGGGCGGCAAGTTGATCATCAAGGGCATCCTTGACGTGGAGGATGCGCGCCTGGCGGCCGACTCCGGCGCGGATGCGTTGGTGGTGAGCAACCACGGTGGTCGGCAACTCGATGGCGCGCCGTCGAGTATCAGCCAGTTGCCCGCCATTGTTGAGGCCGTAGGCAACCGTATTGAAGTGTGGCTCGACGGTGGTATTCGTTCCGGCCAGGACGTGCTCAAGGCCATGGCGTTGGGCGCCAGGGGCACCATGATCGGTCGCCCGCACTTGTATGGCCTGGGGGCGATGGGTGAGGCGGGCGTGACCAAGGCGCTCGATATCATCGCCCGTGAGTTGGACGTGTCGATGGCGCTGTGTGGCTATAACGATATACGCGATGTGAACCGCGAAATTTTGCTGCCTGGCACCTTTCCTGAAAGTGCTGCCTGAGCAAAAAAACGTAAAAATATAAAAAGAGTTGTCCACGAAAACCGTGGGTATCTCTGTGGATAACTTTGCGAAGGCCCGGCTGCGTTGGCGATTTGCGTGAAGATCATTATTTGATCAACTTGTGTTTCGGGCCAGTATGGGCAGGGTTTGCGCTTGACAGCCAAACGCGAACCCAGTGTCGAAAAGTGTATTTATGACGCGTTGTCGCGCCCTGTGGAGTGTGTCACTACCCGGGCGGGTATCTGCGTGCGCATCAGGTTTTCCAGCGCCTTGCCATAGTTGCGAGCGGCCAGGCTCATGCTGTTGTTATGGCTGGCAACGGGCACCAATAACAATTGCTTGGGGTTGCTGGGCGGCTTCAAATAGTTGCTGGCTGAAGCGCGTGGTTACGTGCGGTAGCTACAAAGTTGTGTAGATATTTATGCGGTGATGACCAGGCAGTTGATCGCCGACTGACGGTTATTGTCAGAAATTTCCTACAGGAGTACAAATGTACTCCATGACCAACCTGACTCCCCGCCGTACCGCCATCCTGACCTTCATTCGCGAGCGCATCGCGCACCAAGGCCAGCCCCCCAGCCTCGCCGAGATCGCCGAGGCGTTCGGCTTTGCCTCGCGCAGCGTCGCCCGCAAGCATGTGGTGGCCTTGACCGAAGCCGGCTTCATTGAGGTCAACCCCAACCAGGCCCGTGGCATTCGTTTGCTCAATCAACCCGCGCGTCCCGAGTGGCTGGATGTCCCGGTACTTGGCCGCGTGGCGGCTGGCCGGCCCATCGGTGCCGATGCGGACGTGCACAGCCACTTGCAACTGGATCCGGCCACTTTCGCCAAGACCCCTGACTACCTGCTGCGAGTACAGGGCGATTCGATGATCGAAGATGGCATTCTCGACGGCGACCTGGTGGGCGTACGTCGCAGTGCCGAAGCCTTGAACGGGCAGATTGTGGTGGCGCGTCTGGATGGTGAGGTCACCATCAAGCGTTTTGAGCGTAGCGGCGAGCGGGTGCGTTTATTGCCGCGCAACCCGGCATATCAACCCATTGTGGTCGGCCCCGACCAGGACCTGGCCATCGAAGGGGTGTTCTGTGGCCTGGTGAGGCAAGGCTGATGGGCGCCGTGGTTGCCCTGGACTCGCTGTTCAATGGCGGGCGAGTCTGGAAGGGCCGGCCCGCCGCACCACCGGCCAGCGTGCACCCCACGGGGCTGGCGGCGCTGGATGCGGTGCTGCCCACTGGCGGCTGGCCGGAAGCGGCCTTGAGTGAAATCCTCATGGCCAAGGACGGGGTGGGCGAATTGCAACTGGTGCTGCCAACCCTGGCACGCTTGTCGGCCCTGGGTGAGCGCATTGTGCTGGTGGCGCCGCCCTATACGCCGTATCCCCATGCCTGGCAGAGCGCCGGGGTAGATGTGCGTCAGCTTTCCATTATCCAGGCCCAGGAGCGCGATGCGCTGTGGGCGGTGGAACAATGCCTGCGCTCCGGCAGTTGCGGTGCGGTGTTGTGCTGGCCGCGCAAGGCCGATGATCGGGCCTTGCGGCGCTTGCAGGTGGCGGCGGAAACCGGACAGACCCTGGCATTTGCCTGGCGCTCCTTGAATGAGGCGGTCAATGCCTCGCCCGCGGCCTTGCGCCTGGCGGTCGAGGCAAAGCCTGCACAAGTGCGCGTGCTCAAGTGCCGGGGCGGGTTGGCCCATCCGGCACCGATTGCCCTGGCGGGGCATTGAGGTTGCCATGCGTTGGGTCTGTATCGTATTCCCGCAATTGGCGCTGGACGGGGCGCAGCGTGTGCATCCCGAACCTGACCAGCCTCTGGCACTGCTGGCCGGCACGCCGCAGCGGCGTGTGCTGCAAACCGTCAACGCCGCCGCCCGTGCCCTGGGCTTGCGCCCTGGTCAATCGTTGACGGCAGCCCATGCCCTGGCCAAGGGCTTTGCCTGTGTGGAATACGACCCTCTGGAAATCGAGCGCTTGCAGCAGTTGCTTGCCGCCTGGGCCTACCGTTTCAGTTCCCAGGTCAGCCTGTATTACCCGCGCGCCTTGTTGTTCGAGATCGAATCGAGCCTGGGCCTGTTCGGGCCCTGGTCGCAGTTCGAGGCGCGCTTGCGCAAGGAGTTGACCGACCTTGGCTTTCGTCACCGCATCGTCGCAGCGCCCAATCCGGCGGCGGCGCGGGTGTTGGCAAACCTTTACGATGGCCTGGCCGTGGCCGATGACAACGCCTTGATGCAGGCCCTGGCGCCACTGCCTGTCGACCGCGCCGGTCTTGACCCGCAGGCCGCCACCGCCTTGTCACGCATGGGCCTGCGCACCCTGGCCCAGGTGCAGGCATTGCCGCGGCATACCCTGGCGCGACGCTTTGACGCCAGCCTGCTCAAGCACCTCGACGCCCTGAGCGGGCAACGCCCCTTGGCCCTGGCGTTCTATCAGCCGCCGGACCAGTTCGAGGCGCGCATCGAGTTGAACTTCGATGTGCAATCCCACCAGGCCTTGCTGTTTCCATTGCGGCGCTTGACCGGCGACTTGTCGGCCTTCCTTTGCGGGCGCGACAGTGGCGTGCAGCGCTTTGACCTGCACCTGGAACATGCCCAGGCGCCCGACAGCGTGATCAAGGTGGGCTTGCTCAGTGCCGAGCGTGAGCCTTTGATGCTGTTCGAACTGGCCCGTGGCCGCCTGGAACAGGTCCAGGTCACCTCGCCGGTGCGCGGTTTGCGTCTGGTGGCCGAGGACTTGCCGGTGTTCGTGCCCCAGCGCCAGGACCTGTTCGACGACCGCCCGCAGCAAACCCTGCCGTGGGAACAATTGCGCGAACGCTTGCGTGCGCGCCTGGGGGATGAGGCGGTGCAGGGCCTGCGCTTTCACGCTGACCATCGTCCCGAATGCGCCTGGCAAGCCGCGACCGACAGCCGTCCATGCCCGAGCTTGAACAAGGTGCGGCGCCCCGGCTGGTTGCTGTCCGAACCGACGCTGCTGGCCGAGCAGGGCGTGCACATTCTGATGGGCCCGGAGCGCATCGAATCCGGCTGGTGGGATGGCGCCGATATCCGCCGCGACTATTACCTGATCCAGACCCGCGCCGGCCAGCAAGGCTGGGCCTACCGCAATGTGGGGTGCAGCGATGGACTGTGGCTGCAAGGCTGGTTTGCATGAGCTCTGTAGGGGCGAGTAGCGCATGAGTTACGCCGAACTGCATTGTCTGTCCAACTTCAGCTTCCAGCGCGGTGCCTCCAGTGCACTGGAGTTGTTCCAGCGGGCCAAACACCAGGGCTACAGCGCCCTGGCAATCACTGATGAATGCACCTTGTCGGGCATCGTACGGGCCTGGCAAGCAGCGAAAGCGGTGGATTTGCCGCTGATTATCGGCAGTGAAGTGCGCATCGAAAACGGCCCCAAACTGGTGCTGCTGGTGCAAGACCTCAACGGCTACCAGCATCTGTGCCGTCTGATCACCCTGGCCCGTCGCCGTGCTGAAAAAGGCCGTTACCGCCTGCTGCAGGAAGACTTCGAGCAACCATTGCCCGGCCTGTTGGCGCTGTGGGTGGCGCAGGACCATGACACCCAGGCCTCGATCCAATGGCTGTGCCGCACTTTCAACGGGCGCCTGTGGCTGGCAGTGCAGTTGCATTGCGGCCAGGACGATGGGCGTCACCTGGAGCAGCGCCTGGACCTGGCCGCCCGGTTGCAGATCCCGGCGGTGGCTTGCGGCGATGTGCACATGCATGCTCGTGGCCGCCGTGCCCTGCAAGACACCATGACCGCCATCCGCCATCACGTCGCGGTGGCCGACGCCGGTACCTTGTTGCATCCCAATGGCGAGCGGCACTTGCGCAGCCTCGATGCCCTGACCGCGCTGTACCCGCAAGCGCTGCTTGACGAAACCCTGGCGATTGCGCGGCGTTGTACCTTCGACCTCAGCCAGTTGCGCTATCACTACCCACGCGAACTGGTGCCGACAGGTCATGACGCCGCCTCCTGGTTGCGTGCGGTGACCGAAGAAGGCATTGCCCGGCGCTGGCCCGAGGGCGTCGATGCCAAGACCTTGCAGCAGATCGACAAGGAGCTGCTGCTGATCAGCGAGTTGGGCTACGAAAGTTATTTCCTCACGGTGCACGACATCGTGCGCTTCGCCCGCAGCCGCTCGATCCTGTGTCAGGGCCGTGGCTCGGCGGCCAATTCGGCGGTGTGTTTTGCCTTGGGTATCACCGAAATCAACCCGAGCTTGAGCGACTTGCTGTTCGAGCGCTTCCTTTCCAAAGAGCGCAATGAACCGCCGGACATCGACGTAGACTTCGAGCACGAGCGCCGCGAAGAAGTGCTGCAATACGTATTCCAGCGCTACGGCCGCAATCGTGCAGCGTTGACGGCGGTGGTCAGCAGCTACCACGCCGCCGGCGCAGTGCGCGATGTAGCCAAGGCCCTCGGGCTGCCACCAGACCAGATCAACGCGTTGGCCGACTGCTGCGGGCGCTGGAGTGATGACGCGCCACCTCTTGAACGTCTGCGTGAAAGCGGTTTCGATCCGGACAGCCCACTGCTGCGCCGCGTGTTGACGCTCACCCGGCAACTGATCGGCTTTCCCCGGCACCTGTCCCAGCACCCCGGCGGTTTCGTGATTTCCGAATACCCGCTGGACACCCTGGTGCCAGTGGAAAATGCGGCCATGGCCGAGCGCACCATCATCCAGTGGGACAAGGATGACCTCGACGCCGTCGGCCTGCTCAAGGTGGATATCCTCGCCCTCGGTATGCTCAGCGCAATCCGCCGCTGTTTCGATTTGTTGCGTCGGCATCGCAACCTGGATTTGAGCCTGGCAGGCATCCCAAAGGAGGATCCGGCGACCTACGCCATGATCAGCAAGGCTGACACCATCGGCGTGTTCCAGATCGAATCGCGGGCGCAGATGTCGATGTTGCCCAGGCTCAAGCCGCAAACGTTCTATGACCTGGTGATCGAAGTCGCCATCGTGCGCCCTGGGCCGATTCAGGGCGGCATGGTGCATCCGTATTTGCGCCGCAGAAACAAAGAGGAAGCAGAAACCTATCCTTCACCCGAATTGGAGGCCGTGCTTAAACGCACCCTGGGTATCCCTTTGTTCCAGGAACAAGTGATGCAGATCGCGATGGTCGCCGCCGACTACAGCCCTGGCGAGGCCGACCAGTTGCGCCGCTCCATGGCCGCCTGGAAACGTCACGGCGGCCTGGAGCCGCACCAGAAGCGCCTGCGCGACGGTATGCTGGGCAACGGCTACACCGAAGCCTTTGCCGCGCAGATTTTCGAGCAGATCAAAGGCTTTGGCAGCTATGGTTTCCCCGAGTCCCACGCGGCCAGTTTTGCCCTGTTGACCTACGCCAGTTGCTGGCTCAAATGCCATGAACCGGCGGCCTTTGCCTGCGCCCTGATCAATAGCTGGCCCATGGGTTTCTACAGCCCGGACCAGATTCTGCAGGACGCCCGGCGCCATCGCTTGCAGATTCGCCCGGTGGATGTGCAGGCCAGTGACTGGGATTGCAGCCTGGAGCCCATCGATGGCCAGCAACCGGCGATTCGTATGGGCTTGCGCATGATCTCGGGGTTTCGCGAGGACGACGGGCGGCGTATCGAAGCCGCACGCCACCGGCAACCGTTCAGCGACATCGCCGACCTGGACGCACGCGCCGGCCTGGATGCCCGGGCCCAGGCGCTGCTGGCGGATGCCGGTGCATTGCGCGCCCTGGCCGGCAACCGACACCAGGCGCGCTGGGACGTGGCCGGTGTGCACAAGCAGCTCGGCTTGTTTGCCGGCCAGCCAGGTCAGGATGAAACCGTGGTGGCATTACCCGCGCCCAGCGTAGGCGAGGACCTGCAAGCCGATTACGCCACGCTGGGCACCACCCTTGGGCCGCACCCCTTGGCCTTGTTGCGCGCCGAGCTGCGCAAGCGACGCTGCCGCAGTTCCCAAGAGTTGCTGGCGGTGGAGCATGGGCGCAATGTGAGCATCGCCGGGTTGGTGACCGGTCGCCAGCGCCCTGGTACGGCCAGTGGCGTGACCTTTGTCACCCTCGAAGATGAATTCGGCAACCTCAATGTAGTGGTCTGGCGCGACCTGGCCGAGCGCCAGCGCCGTGCGCTGGTGGGGTCGCGCCTGCTCAAGGTGGATGGGCGCTGGGAGGCGGTGGGCGAGGTGCGGCATTTGATCGCAGGGCGCCTGACCGATTTGACGCCGCTGTTGGATGGCATGGTGGTGCGCAGCCGGGATTTTCATTGAGTTCAGTGGTTTCTGCATTCCAGCGTACACAAGATGAAACCATCCACCGTCGGCGCGCTCCAAAACTTGCGATCGTCCTCTCCTGCGCACAGAGCCCAATGATGCAATTTTTATCCAACCCCCACGGCTGTGAAGGCTGGGCCGGCGAAATGGCTCAGCGGATACGCACCTTTGACTGGTCAACTACCGACCTTGGCCCTTTGGATCAGTGGTCCACAAGCCTGGCTTGCACCGTGCAAATGATGCTGGCCTCACCCGTACCGATGGTGATGCTGTGGGGGCGGGCGGGGTACATGATCTACAACGACAGCTATTCGGCATTTGCCGGCGGGCGCCATCCTTACCTGTTGGGCACGCCGGTGGAACTGGGCTGGCCGGAAGTGGCCGAGTTCAATCGGCATGTGGTGGATACGTGCCTGGCGGGCGGTACCTTGTCGTTCAATAACAAGGAACTGGTGTTGTCGCGTCACGGCCGACCGGAAAGCGTGTGGCTGGACCTCTACTACAGCCCGGTGGCGGGTGACAACCAGCAGCCGGCCGGCGTGCTGGCGATTGTGGTGGAAACCACCGAGCTGGTGAAGTCCGAGCGGGTGCGCCAGGAGCTTACCCATAATCTGGAGCAACGCGTGGCCGCCGAGGTGCAGGCGCGCTCTGCCGCCGAAGACCAGTTGCGCCAGTCACAAAAGCTGGAAGCGATTGGCGGCCTGACCGGGGGCGTGGCCCATGACTTCAATAACCTGCTGCAAGTGATCGCCGGCAATCTGCATTTGCTTGCCCGGCATGAGCCGGACAATTGCCAGGTGCAACGTCGCGTGACCGCGGCCATCGCGGCAGTCGAGCGTGGGGCCAAGTTGTCATCGCAATTGCTGGCGTTTGCCCGTCGCCAACCGTTATCACCCGCGGTGTACAACCCGCAGCGCATCTATGCCGGCCTGGGCGAGTTGCTGCAACGGGCGCTGGGGGAAACCATCCATATCGACGTGCAATTACCCCAGGACTCCTAGTGCATCAATGTCGACCGCAACCAGCTGGAGAACGCGTTGCTCAACCTGGCAATCAACGCCCGGGATGCCATGCAGGGCGAGGGGTGATTCGGATCACCGGGGAAAACGTCATCCTCAACCCTGACGATTGCATCGGCAAAAGCATCAAGCCTGGCGAGTATGTGCGCCTGGCGGTGGCCGACACCGGTGTGGGCATGTCCCAGGCCACCCTCAAGCGCGCCTTCGAACCCTTCTTTACCACCAAACGCGAAGGCTACGGCACCGGTCTGGGGTTGAGCATGGTGTTTGGTTTTGTGCGCCAAAGCGGCGGGCATGTGGATATGTGGAGCGAGGAGGGCAAGGGCTCACTGGTGCAGATGTACTTCCCCCACAGCCTGGAGCCCGAGTGCCTCGACGACTACAGTGACGTGGACCCGCAAGGTGGCGGCCAGGAAACCATCCTGGTGGTCGAGGACAACGAAGGCGTGCGCCTGACGGTGGTCGAGTTGCTGCAGCAGTCAGGTTATACCGTACTGACCGCCGAAGATGGCGACCGCGCGATGCAGGTGTTGCAGCGCGGCGCAGCGCCGGACCTGATCTTCACCGACGTGGTGATGCCAGGCCGGGTCAAGAGCACTGACCTGGCCACTTGGGCGCGTACGCAGAACCCGCCGGTGGCGGTGCTGTTCACCTCCGGCCACACCCGCGACATCCTGTCCTCCAATCATTTGCTCGGCGCCGACATCCACTTGCTGAGCAAACCCTACAGCCCCGAGGCCCTGACTCAACGCGTGCGCAGGGTGCTCAGTGCAAGACAAGGTTGCCCATGACATCACAGCGCAACATCCCTGCGGTTACCGCCCAGCAACCGGGCTTTGTCAGGGTGCGTGGCGCCCGTGAACATAATCTGCGTAACGTCGATGTGGATATTCCACGCGATGCCCTGGTGGTGTTTACCGGGGTATCCGGCTCCGGCAAATCGTCCCTGGCGTTTTCCACCGTGTATGCCGAGGCGCAACGTCGCTATTTCGAATCGGTGGCGCCCTATGCGCGACGCTTGATCGACCAGGTGGGCGTGCCGGATGTGGACAGCATCGAGGGCTTGCCGCCGGCGGTGGCCCTGCAACAGCAACGCGGCACGCCGAGTGCGCGCTCTTCGGTGGGCAGCGTCACCACGCTGTCGAGCTTGATCCGTATGCTGTATTCACGCGCCGGCAGCTACCCGCCGGGGCAGGCCATGCTGTATGCCGAGGACTTTTCCCCGAACCTGCCCCAGGGCGCGTGCCCGCAATGCCATGGCTTGGGCCGCGTGTATGAAGTGACCGAAGCGCTGATGGTGCCCGATCCGTCCTTGACCATCCGCCAGCGTGCGGTGGCGTCCTGGCCGCTGGCCTGGCAGGGCCAGAACTTGCGCGACATCCTTGTGACCCTGGGCTATGACGTTGACATCCCCTGGCGTGACCTGCCGAAAAAACAGCGCGACTGGATCCTGTTCACCGAAGAAACCCCCACCGTGCCGGTATACGCCGGCTTTACCCCGCAGCAGACCCGCGATGCGTTGAAACGCAAGCTCGAACCCAGCTACCAGGGCACTTTCAGCGGCGCACGGCGCTACATCCTGCACACCTTCGCCCATACCCAAAGCGCGCTCATGAAAAAGCGTGTGTCGCAGTTCATGCAAGGCAGTGCCTGCCCGTTATGCCACGGCAAGCGCCTGACCCAGGCGGCACTGTCGGTGAAGTTTGCCGGGGTGGATATTGGAGAGTTGTCGCAACTGTCCCTGGCGCAATTGGCCCAATTGCTGCGGCCGGTGGCGGCGGGGCAGGACAAGATGAAATTGTCGGTGGAAAAGCGCCTGGCAGCCCAACGCATCGCCCAGGACTTGCTCGAGCGGGTGAACACCCTGATCGAGTTGGGCCTGGGCTATCTGTCGCTGGAACGCAGCACGCCGACCTTGTCCTCCGGAGAGTTGCAGCGTTTGCGCCTGGCGACCCAGTTGGGCTCACAGCTGTTCGGCGTCATCTATGTGCTGGACGAGCCCTCGGCGGGCCTGCATCCGGCGGATGGCGAAGCGTTGTTCAGTGCGCTTGAGCGCTTGAAGGCCGCGGGCAATTCATTGTTTGTAGTGGAGCACGACCTGGAAACCATGCGCCGCGCCGACTGGTTGATCGACGTGGGCCCGGCAGCCGGTGAACATGGCGGGCAGGTGCTGTACAGTGGGCCGCCTGCGGGGTTGGAGGCTATCGAGGCGTCGCAGACCCGTGAATACCTGTTTGCTCCACAGCGCCCGGCCAACGTGGCGCGGCGCGAGCCCACTGCCTGGCTGAAGCTCGAAGGGGTGACGCGCAATAACCTCGATGACCTGAAGGTGGAATTCCCGCTGGGCTGCTTTACTGCGGTAACCGGTATTTCCGGCTCGGGCAAATCCAGCCTGGTCAGCCAGGCGTTGCTGGAACTGGTGGCCACGGGCCTTGGGCGCGTGCTGGAAAATGACGACGAGCCAAGCCTGGAAGACGCCGCACCGCAAGCCAGTGGCGGGCGCATCAGTGCCGGGCTGGTACACATTCGCCGCCTGGTGCAGGTGGACCAGAAACCTATCGGCCGCACGCCGCGCTCTAACCTGGCGACCTACACCGGGCTGTTCGACAACGTGCGCAAGCTGTTCGCCGCTACGCCGGCGGCCAAGAAACGCGCTTACGACGCCGGGCAGTTTTCGTTCAATGTCGCCAAGGGCCGGTGCCCGAACTGCGAGGGTGAAGGCTTTGTCAGCGTTGAGCTGCTGTTTATGCCCAGCGTGTACGCGCCGTGCCCCACTTGCCACGGTGCGCGTTACAACCCCGAGACCTTGGCGATCAAATGGCAGGGTTTGAACATCGCCCAGGTACTGGGCTTGACGGTCGAGCAGGCAGTGGAAGTCTTTGCCGAGCAGCCTGGCGTACTGCGCTCGTTGCAGGTGCTGCGCGATATCGGCCTGGGCTATCTGCGCCTTGGCCAGCCGGCCACCGAACTGTCCGGCGGTGAAGCCCAGCGCATCAAGCTCGCCAGCGAACTGCAACGCAACGCCCGCGGCGCTACGTTGTATGTGCTCGACGAGCCGACCACCGGCTTGCACCCCAAGGATGTCGACCGCTTGCTCAGCCAGTTGAATCAACTGGTCGATGCGGGGCATACCGTGGTTGTGGTCGAGCATGAGATGCGCGTGGTGGCCCAGAGTGACTGGGTCATTGATATCGGGCCGGGGGCAGGGGACCTGGGCGGGAAGGTGGTGGCGTGTGGTACGCCGCACAAGGTTGCCAAAAGCAAGCACAGCCGAACCGCGCCTTATCTAACCCAGGCGCTGATCTAGCAGTTGTTGATGACCAAATGTGGGAGGGAGCAAGCCCCCTCCCACATTAAGCCAAGCGCTAGTCAGTGAGGTTATGCTGGATCTGCTCCTTGGCCAGCTTCACCACATTCTCCACGGTAAACCCGAACTTCTCCTGCAACTTGGCCAATGGCGCCGACGCGCCAAAGCTGTTCATCACCACCTTGGCACCGGTTTGCCCGACATAGCGATCCCAACCCAGGGGCCCCGCCTGTTCCACCACCACCCGCGCTTTTATCGCAGGCGGCAAGACGCCGTCGCGGTAGGCTTGATCCTGGCCTTCAAACAACTCCCAACTCGGCATCGATACCACTTGCGCGGCCACGCCTTCGCCCTTGAGTTGCTCGTAGGCAGCCACCGCCAGGCTGACCTCACTGCCTGTCGCGATCAGAATGACTTCAGGCTTATCCGCAGCGGCCAGCACATAGGCACCTTTGGCCGCACCGGAGGCGCACGCATACTGGGTGCGGTCCAGGGTTGGCAGCGCCTGGCGCGACAGCACCACGCAGCTTGGCCGATGGGTTTGCGCCAGGGCCACCTTCCACAACTCCAGGGTTTCATTGGCGTCGCCCGGGCGCAGAGTCAGCAGCCCTGGCGTGGCGCGCAGTTGGGTCAGGTGTTCGATCGGTTGGTGCGTCGGCCCGTCTTCACCCACGCCGATGGAGTCATGGGTAAACACGAAAATCACCGGCAATTCCATGATCGCCGCCAGGCGGATCGGTGGCTTCATATAGTCGCTGAACACCAGGAAGGTCGAGGTGTACGGGCGCAGGTAGGACAACGCCATGCCATTGGCAATTGCGCCCATGGCGTGCTCGCGGATGCCGAAGTGCAGGTTTCGCCCGCTGTAGTCATCGGCGCTGAAGCGCCCGGCGCCGTCGAACGTCAGGTTGGTTTTGGTCGACGGCGACAGATCCGCCGAGCCGCCCAGCAACCAGGGGATCTGTTGGGCGAAGGCATTCAATACCTCGCCGCCGGAGGCCCGGCTGGCGACGCCCTTGGCATCGGCGGCGAAGCTGGGCAGGTGCGCCTGCCATTGCTCGGGCATTTCGCCGGCGCGCATTCGGTGCAGTTCATCGGCCCGTTGCGGGTCGAGGGATGCCAGGGTCTGGTTCCATTCGGCGAACAGCGGTTCGGCGCGTTCGTAGAGGGCATCGCGCAGTACCGTGCGGGCTTCGTCGGGCACCAGGAAGTTCGAATCCTGCGGCCAGCCATAGGCAGCCTTGGTCAGGCGAATCTCGTCTTCGCCCAGAGGCTCGCCGTGGGCGGCGGCGGTGTTGTGTTTGTGCGGCGAGCCATAGCCGATCACGCTGTCGACCACGATCAGGGTCGGCGCGCCGGTATTGGCCTTGAAGGTTTCCAGCGCCACGCTCAACGCCTGCAAGTCATTGGCGTCGGTGACGTGCTGGGTGTGCCAGCCGTAGGCCTGGAAGCGCTTGATCACGTCTTCGCTGAAGGCCAGTTCAGTGTGGCCCTCGATGCTGATGGTGTTGTTGTCGTAGATCCAGCACAGGTTATCCAGCTTCAAGTGGCCGGCCATCGAGGCCGCCTCGCTGCTGATGCCTTCCATCATGTCGCCGTCACCACACAGGGTGTAGACGTCGTAGTCGAACAGTACCTGGCCGTCGCGGTTGAAGCGCTCGGCCAGCCAACGCTGGGCCATGGCCATGCCCACGCTGTTGGCGCAGCCCTGGCCGAGCGGGCCGGTGGTGGTTTCCACGCCGGTGGTCATGCGGTATTCGGGGTGGCCTGGGGTCTTGGAACCCATCTGCCGGAACTGCTTGATATCGTCGAGGCTGATGGCCGGCTGGCCGGAGCGCTGGCCGTGGGCGTCAATCTCCACCACACCGGCCAGATGCAACAGCGAATACAGCAGCATCGACGCATGCCCCACTGACAACACAAAACGGTCACGGTTAGGCCAATCGGGATGTTCGGGGTGATAACGCAGGAAGCGACTCCACAACGTATAACCCACCGGCGCCAGGCCCATGGGCGTGCCCGGATGCCCCGAATTGGCCTTCTGTACAGCGTCCATGGCCAGGGTGCGAAGCGTGTTGATGCATTGAGTGTCGGCAGCAGTGGCAGCGTGATTCATGAAACCTGTCTCCCTCGGGTGGCGATCTACAGTGGAGGGCAGGGCACGGCAAAGGTTTGATCCCATCGCATGCTGCACGACGAACGGGACTGTATTGACCTCAAACATGACAAGACCCATTGGAATGGGCTAGCTTCAAGGGCGTAGACCATTGATCAATTTGTGGAGGTACGCCATGCCAGTGAAACACGACCTGTATGAGGACTTGGGTGTCAGCAAGGAAGACGTTCACAAGCGCAGGGCGGACGACAAACGGCTGGATTCGCTGCTCACTCAATATGACGATGCCGACGCGAATGTGCTGGAGGCGGAAAAAGCCAGTGCCAGCGATGAGAAAGTGGAAAACCTGAAGAAGAAACGGCTGCTGATCAAGGACGAAATCGCCGGGCGATTAGGCTAGGCGCAAAACGGCAATATTTGTTCAGATTTGTATGCGGGACATCGCAGGACTGTGTCTTTATGATGCGCCCCGTCCACCCGGCTCTGGGGACTGTTGCGGCGCAAGGATTGTGCCGCTGAGCCGGGGAGGACACCCTATTTCAGGCCAGCAGTGTGCCCAGGCATTCATCAATGGAGCGCTGCTGCGTCTCGCCGTAAAGCTGCAACTCATCAATCGTCTTGCGCCCCAGCGCCTGTTCGAATTGCGCCTGGTTGGCGTTGGCCGCGTAATGACTCTGCGCCGCATCCCCCAGGTTTGACTGGAAAATCCCCGCCGCACTGACCGGCAGAAAATCCTCATACACCAATGGCTCCACCGCCACGTGATCGGCGTTGACCAGCGCTTGCAACGTTCGCGGCTGCTCGGGCTGGCCGCGTGCCGCCAGGCCTTTTGCGGTAACGAAGTAACGAAAGTACGCCAGGCCCTGCTCGCGCATCTGTGCGGGGGTATCCGGGAACGCCGTAAAGTGCCGTTCCATCAATTGCACATAACGCTCGGCGTTGGCCTCGTTGGGGAACGCGCCGAGTTCATCGCGGGCGGCGTTCAGCAGTTGGTCGTACAGGGCGCGGCCTTTAGGCGTGAGCGCTACACCGCGTTGTTCGATTTCGCCAAAGCGTGCGCTGTGGCTGCCGTGGGCGTCGGTGAACGCGATCGGTTCGTCGAGCGCCTTGAAGCTGGTCTGGCGCAGCAGGATCGGGCAATGGCGCCGTGGTGGGCCTTCGATCACGGCTTTGGGCGTAATGCCTTTGCCGGGCATGGCGGCCTGTACCTGGTCGATGTCCAGGGTGCGTGGCGTGAGATGGTTGATATGCGGGCCCCTGAAGGCGACCACGTCGGCGATCAGGCGGTGCTGGTTGCTCAGTTGCTCGTATTGCGCGCCTGTCACGGTGGCGGTGTTATGCCAGCGGAACGTCTCCAGCGCCTCGTCGATGAAAGCCTGGGCGTCGCGGGCATTCAAGCCGCCCTGTGTTTCGGCCTGTTCGATCAGCGCCAGGGCGCCGGGGGTGAAGATCGAGCGCTTGGCCAGGGCACTTTCGGCGAAAGCGCGCAGCTCCAGGTTTTCGATCAGCTCTAGGCGCAGCAGCGAGGTGAACACCCGGAACGGGCTGGTTTGCAGCGCGTGCTCATGCACGGCGCGAAAGGCCGTGGAATGCACCGGCACACCGGCGGGGGTGAGGTCGTAGTAGCCCACCGGTTGCATGCCCATGACCGCGAACAGGCGGCTGATGGTCGCCAGTTCTGCGGCAGTGCCCAGGCGGATGGCGCCATGGCGCTCCATGTCCAGGCGCTGGATTTCTCCGGTACGCTGCAACTGCTGCACCAGCTCAGGTTGGCTGTCGAGTACGCGCGCATTGGTTTGGGCCACCAGTTCCAGCAGCGCGCCGTACAGAGGTACTTCATCGCGGTACATGTCGGACATGGCCTTGGAAAAGCCCTTGCGGATCTCATCGGGGCTGACATGTGCAGTGGCGTGCATAGAAAAATTCCTGATGGCTGTGGCGAGCAAAATGACCTTTGCCCGATTTTGTTGAGGCGCAGGCCGGCTTGCAAACGAAGATTCTTCTGGACTTCATTCTGCAAATGAATGAGATGCCATGAACAGGAGCAAACCCAGCCCCAGCGGCTTGTCAACGCCTGGTGCTGTGAGTCTTCATGTGCAACCGGGCACCATTGGGTTCTACACTGCGCCTCACTGTGTAGGTGATGGAGGACTCAATGACGGCCGTACCCGCAAACCGCCTGCTTGACACGATTGAAGGCCAGCGCCTGGCGACGCAAGATGCCGAGCGTTGGCGTGAGTGGGGCCCGTACTTGAGCGAACGCCAGTGGGGCACCGTGCGCGAAGACTACAGCGCCGATGGCGACGCCTGGGCCTACTTCCCCCATGAGCAGGCGCGCAGCCGCGCTTATCGCTGGGGCGAGGACGGCCTGGCCGGTTTCAGCGACAAGGCACAACGCTGGTGCCTGGGCCTGGCGCTGTGGAACGAACGGGATGCGATCCTCAAGGAGCGCCTGTTCGGCCTCAATAACGCTGAAGGCAACCACGGTGAAGACGTCAAGGAACTGTACTTTTTCGTCGATGGCGTACCGAGCCATGCCTACATGCGCATGCTCTACAAATACCCCCATGCCGCCTTTCCCTATGCCGACCTGATCGCTGAAAACGCTCGCCGTGGGCTGGGCGATACCGAGTATGAAATCCTTGATACCGGCGTGTTTGAAGACAACCGTTACTGCGACATCAGCGTCGAATACGCCAAGCACCAGCCCGACGATATTTTCATGCGTGTCACCGTGCACAACCGCTCGGAGCAGCCGACACGTCTGCAGGTGCTGCCCCAGTTGTGGGCGCGCAATGACTGGAGCTGGACCTTTGATGCGCCCAAACCCAGGTTGACGCTGGACGGCGACCGCGTGCTCGCCCGTCATCATGAGATGGACGATCGCCAGCTCACCGCCTGGGGCCAGGATGGGTGGCAATGGTTGTTCTGCGAAAACGAGAGCAACTTCGCCAAACTGGGCGGGCAGCCGACGTCCGGGCCGTTCAAGGATGGCATCAACGATTACGTGGTGGAGGGTGATCAAGGGGCCATTCGCGGTGACGCGGGCACCAAGGTGGCGGCGCGATTCAGTCTTGAATTAGCGGGCCTGGAAAGCAAAAGCCTCTATCTGCGCTTTGCCCCTCTGGACGCCCCCGAGGTCAACGCACGCAAGTTGTTCGAACAGCGCCGCCGCGAGGCCGATGACTTCTACGCAGCCCTGCAACAGGGTATCGCCAATGACGATGCGCGCAATGTGCAGCGCCAGGCCCTGGCCGGCTTGCTGTGGTCCAAGCAGTTGTACTATTTCGACGTCAACCAGTGGCTCGACGGTGATCCGGCCCAGCCTGCGCCGCCGCCCGAGCGTTTGCATATCCGTAATACCCATTGGCGCCACCTGTCCAACTTCGACATCCTGTCCATGCCCGATACCTGGGAATACCCGTGGTACGCCTCCTGGGACCAAGGCTTCCAGGCGGTGGCCATGGCGCTGATCGATCCCGGCTACGCCAAGCAACAGCTGCTGTTGCTGGTTAAAGACCGTTTCATGCACCCCAACGGCCAATTGCCCGCCTACGAATGGCGCTTCGACGATGCCAACCCGCCAGTGCATGCCTGGGCCAGCTGGCGCGTGTATCAGCAAGACAAGGCGCTGACCGGCGTGGGCGATATGGACTTTCTGGAGCGGATCTTCCACAAGCTGCTGCTGAATTTTTCCTGGTGGGTCAACCGCAAGGACGCTGAAGGCCGCAACCTGTTCCAGGGTGGTTTTCTGGGCCTGGACAATATCGCCTTGTTCGACCGCTCGGCCACGCTGCCGCCGGGTTACCAGTTGGACCAGGCCGATGGCACTGCCTGGGTCGCGGCCTATGCCCTGGATCTGATGCGCATCGGGCTGGAGCTGGCCAAGCGCAACGCCGTGTACGTGGACATTGCGGTAAAGTTTTTCGAGCACTTCCTGTATATCGCCGGCGCCATCAACCGCGTCGATGACAGTGCCGAAGGCTTGTGGGATGAGCAGGACCTGTTCTTCTACGACGTACTGCACCGTCCCGACGGCCAGAGCGAACCGGTGCGTTTGCGGTCTATCGTCGGCCTGATGCCGCTGTTCGCTGTGCTGGTGCTGGAACAGCGCGAACATGAAGGCTTGGAAGGCCTGCGCGAGCGTCTGCTGGGGTTTATGCATCACCGGCCCGACCTGGCCAAACTGGTCTCGCGCTGGAACGAACCGGGGCAGGGCAATCGCCTGTTGTTGGCGTTGCTGCGTGGCGAGCGTACCAAGGATTTGCTGCGCCGCATGTTGGATGACCAGGAGTTCTTGTCGACCTTCGGTGTGCGCGCCTTGTCCAAGACCTTTGCAGAGCAACCCCTGGCGCTGAAGATGAATGGCGACACCCTGTGCGCCAGTTACCAGCCCGGCGAATCCGACTCTCGCCTGTACGGCGGCAACTCCAATTGGCGCGGGCCGCTGTGGATGCCGGTGAACTACATGCTGATCGAATCGCTGCGCGAATTTCACCGCTACTACGCGGATAACTTCTCAGTGGAATACCCCACAGGCAGCGGCTATCTGGCGTCGCTGGAAGACGTGGCCGACAGCCTCAGCCAGCGCCTGACCGGATTATTCCTGCGCGATGAAAATGGCCTGCGGCCATCCATGGCAGGGTATGCGCAGCTGGAGGCGGACCCGGCCAGCCGCGATCTGGTGTTGTTTCATGAATACTTTCATGGCGAGACAGGGCGAGGGTTGGGGGCGTCGCACCAGACGGGGTGGAGCGCCCTGGTCGCCTTGCTGCTGCAGCCAAAGGTCTAGCACCCATGGCGCGCATAGGTATCGGTATCTACACCCCTTTGGCGCCGCGCCGCGTGCGCTCGATCTCTTCAAGCAAGCTATCTATGCCCGCCAGGCGTGCGCGGTTGTCATGTTCCCAAGGGTGAAACCCCGGTTTGAAATAATGCAGCCACGGCCTGAGCATCCGCGGGAATACGCCCTTGGGGCCGTACAAGTACTTGACCATGCGCCACAGCCCCTTCACCGTGCCGCCCGAGCTGCGGTCGGCAATCAGCAGCCGCACGTGGAAGTCCAGCACCACTAGCCAGAACATGACGGTGGTGGTCAGCATGGTGCCGGTGCGCAGCAGGTAGCGTGCGGGGCCGGGTTTGATTACCTGGTTCCATACATCGAAGGCTACGGCTTTATGTTCGGTTTCTTCCAAGGCGTGCCAATACCACATCTGCTGGTAACCCTTGAGTGAATCACCAAAGCGCGAGGGGTCGCTCAACAGGATTTCCGCCAGCATCGCAGTGTAGTGCTCAAGGGCGATGGTCACCGCCAGGTTGAACGACGGCGGCAGGTGTTTCTTCTGCAAGTCGAGGAAGAACTTCAGGCGTCGGTCGAGGGTGTGCGCCGGCAAGCCCGCCGCTTGCAGCAGGTCGTTATAGGCCACATGTTCGCGGCTGTGCATGGCCTCCTGGCCTATGAAACCCTGGATTTCCTTTTTCAGTTCGGGATCGTCGATCTGCCCGCGGTAGTGGCGCACGCTGTCCATGAAAAACAGCTCGCCCTGGGGAAACAGCAACGACAGGGCGTTGAAGAAGTGGCTGATCACCGGCCCTTGTTCATGCCAGTCTTTGATGCGCTCGGCAGGCAAGGCAAAACGGATATCGCGACGGATCGGCAACATGCTGCGTCCTCCTGTTCAGAGATGGGACTGGTCGTTGGTTTCAAAGACCTGTGTGCGCGGCTTGGGCGCCATGCGTTTGCTGGCAAACACCACCAGTGCCTGATAGGCCGACGGCAGGCAACGGGCGAGCAGGTCGAGAAAATAGGCGTCGCGGCCGATCAGCACACGGCGCTTGTTTTTGCGTACACCTTGCAGGATTACTTTGGCGGCCTGGTCGGCGTCGGTAATGAACAGCTTTTCGAAATCGGCGCGGGCCTGTTGTTCGCTGTGGATGAGAAAACCGGTCATGTTCGCGTCGATGCGGCTGCTGCGGCAGATATCAGTACGAATACCACCGGGGTGCACACAGGTGGCCGATACGCCGCAGCGTTGCAGGTCGAGTTCCTGGCGCAGAGCCTCGGTGAACCCGCGCACAGCAAACTTGGTGGCGTTGTAACCGCTCATGCCGGGTTGGGCGAACAGGCCGAACACGCTGGAAGTATTGACTATGTGGCCTTCGCCGCTGGCCTTGAGATACGGCAGGAACGCCTTGGTGCCATGCACCACGCCCCAGAAGTTGATGCCGACGATCCATTCC
Organism: Pseudomonas sp. W2Jun17; assembly: GCF_023127795.1. Classification (NCBI taxonomy): domain Bacteria; kingdom Pseudomonadati; phylum Pseudomonadota; class Gammaproteobacteria; order Pseudomonadales; family Pseudomonadaceae; genus Pseudomonas; species Pseudomonas sp. W2Jun17. Next base: position 42,579 of record NZ_SPKO01000032.1, read on the forward strand.
AGGTCGGCGTAGTCCACGCCTTCGACGGTACTCGACAGCGCCACCCCGGCATTGTTGAACACCAGGTTGACCTGGCCATGTTCCGCGGCACAGCGTGCAGCCCAATCCTGCATGGCTTGGCGGTCAGAGACGTCCAGCACCTGCGTGGTAACGGTCACGGGGGACAAGGTCGATGTGCGGATCAGCTCCAAGGTCTGTTCCAACCCCTGGCTGTTCTTGTCGGCCAAGGCCAGGTGGCAGCCTTCGCGTGCCAAGGCTAAAGCCAATGCGCGGCCCATGCCGGAGGCTGCACCGGTGATCGCCGCAACGCGGCCATTGAATGACTTCATGACAGGCTGCCTTCTGTTGCGGAGTGAGGGGCTGGTACGGGACGTGGCAGAGCGGGCGCCGGCAACGGGCTGGCGACGTAGTCCTTGAGCGCAAAGTGACGGGTGAGCTGTTTGAAACGCCAGGTAGAACCGGGCCACAGCGTGGTGTTCTTGCCGGTGCGTGGGTCCAGGTACCAGCTCTGGCAGCCGCCGGTGTTCCAGATGGTGCGCTTGAGCTTGTCCTGCAACTGGTGGTTGTAGGCGTGTTCTACGGCGGGTTTGACCTCGACCGTGGCAATGCGCTGGAGCCGCATATGTTTCAAGGCATCGAGGATGTAGGTGACCTGAGCTTCGATCATCAGGATCATCGAGTTATGCCCCAGGCCGGTGTTGGGTCCGACGATCAGAAACAGGTTGGGATAGCCCGGCACGGTGGTGCCTTTGAAGGCATGGGCGCCGTCGCTCCAGGCGTCCATCAGGTCGATGCCGTCGCGGCCGATGATGCAGTCTCGCGGCAAGGGGTCGCTGGCCTGGAAGCCGGTGCCGAAGATCAGGCAGTCAGCGGGATGCTTGATCCCGTCGGCGGTGATCACACCGTCAGCTTCGATGCGCAGCACCCTGTCGGTGACCACCTCGACATTACTGCGCGACAGCGCCGGGTAGTAGTCATTGGAGATCAGCACGCGCTTGCAGCCGATGGTGTAGTCCGGCGTCAGCGTCTTGCGCAGGGAAGGGCGGGCCACTTGTTTGCGCAGATGACGCAGGGCGATTTTCTGCACCATCTTCATCAGGCGTGGGTGCAAGGCAAAACCCACCACCCGGCCTTCCAGTGCCCAATAAAACGCGCCGCGCACCAGCTTTTGGGTGAACGGCAAGTGTTTGAACAGCCAGCGTTCAAGCGTTGAAATCGGCCGGTCCGGTTTGGGCATGATCCAGGGCGGCGTGCGCTGGAACAGGTCCAGGTGCGCCACCTGTGGCGCGATCTGCGGCACGAACTGGATGGCACTGGCGCCGGTGCCGATCACGGCCACGCGCTTGCCTTTCAAAGAGTAGTCATGGTCCCACTGCTGGGAGTGAAAACGCTTGCCCTTGAAGCTGTCCAGCCCCGGGATATCCGGCAGCGCCGGGCGAGACAGCCCGCCCATGGCCGAGACCAGCACCCGTGCGCTGACTTGGCGGCCATTGCTGAAGCTCAGGTGCCAGCGCTGCTGTTGCTCATCAAACACCGCACGTTGCAGGGCCATGCCAAAACGCAGGTAGGGCGCCAGCTCAAAACGTGTGGCGCAGTGTTCCAGATAGGCGCGGATCTCAGGTTGTGTCGCGAACTGTCGCGACCAGTTCGGGTTAGGCGCAAAGGAAAATGAATACACATGGGACTGCACGTCACAGGCGCAACCCGGGTAGTGGTTATCGCGCCAGGTACCGCCGAGGGTCTCGGCCTGTTCGGCGATGAAGAAGTCGGTGAGCCCGGCCTCCTTGAGCTTGATCGCCATACACAGGCCAGCGAATCCCGAGCCAATGATGGCAATGTCAATTGAATCACTGTGGGCAGTCATGGGCGTGCCTCATAGATAGAAAGCGGGTGGGCATCGGATGTGCTCCTCTTTTTGTTTTGTCTTTTAGATAGAACACCATTGCAAAGGAAAATTGAATTAATTATTTTAAAAAAAGATTTTAAATAATCTACCTGAAAATTTCGCCTACGCTAGGACCTTGTTCCGCATGTGCGATTTGTCCGACGGACGAGCGTGGTATGCAGGGCGTCCAGGTCCAAGGGGTGGACGATGGCTGAGGCCCTGATCAATTCCGGTCGGGTCGCCAGCAGCAGGGAAGCAGAGGACCGAGCTATGGCTGTGGAATGGGTTGTCGCTGCGGGTGTGCTGGCCGGCGCCAGCGCGGCGTTATGGGGCTTGAGTGCCTGGATGACGCGGCGCATTGAAGCGCGGGTTCCGATCAACGGGCGTTTCGTCGAGGTGGATGGCGAGCGCTTTCATTATGTCGAAGAGGGCAAGGGCCCGCCGCTGGTGATGATCCACGGGCTGATGGGCAGCAGCCGTAACCTCACGTATGCCTTGTCCGGTCAGTTGCGAGAGCATTTTCGCGTGATCACCCTTGACCGGCCGGGGTCCGGCTATTCCAGCCGACACAGCGGCACGGCCGCAGACTTACCGGGCCAGGCCCGACAAATCGCGGCCTTTATCGACACGCTCGACCTGGGCAAGCCGTTGGTGCTGGGCCATTCCCTGGGTGGCGCGGTTGCTCTGGCGCTGGCCCTCGACCATCCCCATGCGGTATCCGGGTTGGTACTGGTAGCGCCTTTGACTCACCCGCAACGCATGTTGCCGCTGGTGTTCCTGTCATTATCGGTGCGCCCGGCCTGGCTGCGACGCTGGATGGCCCACACCCTGACGATGCCCGTTGGCCTGCTGAGTAAAAATGCAGTGGTCAAAGGCGTCTTCGGCCCCGATGCCGCACCGCCGGACTTCGCCACCCGGGGCGGCGGGCTGCTGGGCATGCGTCCAGACAACTTCTATGCCGCGTCCACCGAAATCAACCGGGTCAACGACCACCTGCCCGACATGGTCAAGCGCTACCCGCAACTGACCTTGCCCATCGGGCTGATCTATGGCACCCGCGACAAGGTGCTCGACTTTCAGAAACACGGCCAGGCCCTGGCGAGCAAGGTGCCAGGGCTGAAAATGCAAGTGGTCGAAGGCTGTGGGCATATGTTGCCGATCACCGCGACAGAGCGAGTGGTGGCGCTGGTGGAGCAGGTCGCCAAGCGCGTCAGGCCCGGGGCAGGCATCCGGCTGTTGCACCCTCCCAAGGCTCTGGCGAGTAGATAAGGGTGCACCCGACTCGCGGTTCAAAGGCGTTGATGCCTGTCCTAGACACCTCACCAGACGGCTGAAAAAGAGACTGCCCGGTCACGGTAAAAAGGGCGGGAGAAACTAGTTGACGACCTAACGATTCCGCGCTATTTATTTAAAAAAATTATTTCAATGTGTAATTTGAAATTATTTTTGAAATGCCTAAGAGCGAATAAAATAATGAAAAAAACGCCTTTTATCGCATGGTTGATTTCTCGGGGCAGTCAGCGCTCCGTAAACCTGTTTGCTGCCCCAATGCACACTGAATGTGTACGGAGGTTGCCATGAATCAGACCCTGGCCGCCCCGCACGTCTGGACCGACGCAAAGCGCCACCTGTGGTGGCTCGGCATCATGCCACTGGCAACCCCCTTGCTCTCCGGCGCCCTGGCGATCGGCACCGGCGTACAGCAATTGTGGTGGGTGGGTGTGCTGGTGATCTTCGGCTTGATCCCCCTGATCGACGGCCTGCTCGGCGAAGATGTCAGCAACCCGCCTGAATCTGCCGTCAGCAACCTTGAATCCCAACGTTACTATCGCTGGATCGTCTACACCGGCGTGCTGTTTGTGATCTCTTCAGTGATTATCACCGGCTGGCTGGCCGCCGGTGGCATCGACTGGATCATCAACGGCGGCCTGCTGAACGCCACGGCCACACTTGAGCCGTCGAGCTGGCTGGCCAAGGCTGCTGCATTCGTCACCGCACGCACTGAACTGCATGGCCACATCAGCGTGTTCACTTACCTGGGTATGGCAATGTCCACCGGCGCTGCCACGGGCATCGCGATCAACACCGCCCATGAACTGGGGCACAAACCCAAGCCCCTGGAAGTGTTCCTGGCCAAGGTCACCCTGGCGCCGACGTTCTACGGGCACTTCTACACCGAACATAACCGCGGCCATCACGTTCGGGTCGCCACCCCGGAAGATCCCGCCAGTTCGCGGCTGGGGGAAAGTTTTTGGGCATTCCTGCCGCGTTCGGTGTGGTTCAGCGCCGTGTCGGCCTGGAACCTGGAGCGCGAACGCCTGCGCAAACTCGGTTTGCCGGCCTTGCACTGGAAGAACGCCGTGCTCAGTGCCTGGATGTACAGCGTGGTGTTGTGGGGCGCGATGATTGCCTGGTTGGGCGCGGCGGTGATTCCGTTCCTGATCATCCAGGGCATCTACGGGTTCTCGTTGCTGGAAGTGGTGAACTACGTCGAGCATTACGGCCTCAAGCGCCAGAAGTTGCCCAATGGCCGTTACGAACGCTGCTCGCCACGCCATTCATGGAACAGTAACCGGATTGTCACCAATATCTTCCTGTTCCAACTTCAGCGGCATTCCGATCACCATGCCAACCCCACGCGCAGTTATCAGTCGTTGCGCCACTTCGATGAGTCACCGCAACTTCCGTATGGTTACGCGAGCATGATTGTCTGGGCCTATGTGCCTTACTTGTGGCGACGTCGTATGGACCATCGGGTACTCAATCATTATGCCGGGGATATCACCCTGACCAATCTTCAACCGTCACAGCGTTTGAAGTATCTGGAGAAGTACAGCAACAGCGCCAAGCCGTTTTGAGATGAAGTAAGCAGTACAGGCGTACTCGGGATCTGTGTATCGCGCAGGTCCTTGTCGCCCCCAGTATCAGGTGCAAGAACGTGGTTTGACCCTACAAAAATAATTTCAAGGGAAGGACGTACACCATGCAAAGTTCTGCCAAGTTCACCGCCCATATCCTGCTGGCAGCGATGGGCCTGATTGTTTATCACCAGGCCCAGGCTGCCCGTATCGAACCTGCCGGCAGTGCCTTCACGGCTCAAGGGCCCATCAGCTTTTCCAAAGGCAAGCTGATCAGCGCCGACTGCACGATCAAGGTGGCCGGCAAGGTCGCGGCCGATGGCTCATCGGTGAATGTCGATAAAGTCGAGTTTGACGGTGGCCTCAAATGCAGTCGTGTCGAAGCGATCAATTTGCCCTGGGTGCTGGTCGCCAAAGATACAAAGAGTGGCTCGATGTCCAGGATCAGCGTCGATGTGCACGCCTTTGGCCTGGGCGGCAAGTGCGGCCCTTCAACCGCCGACGGTACTTGGGATAACGCCACCGGCAAGTTGGAAGCCGCCAATGTTGCTATTGGCGAAGACTGCAAGATCAACACGGTATCCATCAAGATGCCGCCCAACTTCAAAGTGGTCGAATAAACCGTTCCAACTGTTGCAGCGGTAAATGCATTGAAATTTGGCTGGAAAGGGAAGTTCTGCAGTTTCACCGTGACCTCTCGATCATGGCCATTACCCCTGGCGAAATGAATCGCCATAACATGTGAGGAAAAACAATGAAAAGCTTGAAAACTCTCGTGTCGTTGACTGCCCTGGCTGTTTGCATGGGTGCTGCTTCGATGGCCAATGCGGCTTCAATCAGCCCGGAAGGCCCTTTCACCACGACCGCAGGCTCCATCGTGGTGCAGTCACCGTCGTCGTTCGGGGGCTCTGTGACCTGTGGCATTACCTTCAGCGGCAATGTCAGCGGCGGCGTTGCAACTATCAACAATGCCTCGCTGACCGGCGGTGGCCTGTGTGCATTGCCCACCTTGAAAAGCATCCCGTCGCCAGGCTGGAAGCTGACGGCCTTGTCGGGCACTACCGGCCAAGTAGAGAACGTTGGTTACACCATTAAAAAGACCATCGTAATCCCAGGTACCGACTGCGGTCCATCCACTATCAGCGTGGCCTGGAATGCTGCGACTCACACGCTTACGGCTGCCAACCAGGCTCTGAGCGGTGGCTGCAACGTGGTCTCGCTGACCACCACTGCTGCTGGCCTGACCGTCAATCCATAACGGCTGCTTGTTGCTGGATAAAGGGTTGATCACCCGCTGAAAGGCCGGTACCTCGCCAGAGGTGCCGGCTGACGTGGAAAGCCGGCCATGCCGGGAGCGCATAATAATAAGGAGTGCCGCATGATCAGTAAGAAACAACAGGCTCAAACACTGCTGGGGCTTGCAATATTGGGAGGCTTGATGACGACTGCGTCCGTGCAGGCGGGTGGTTTCTCCACGCCGACTTATGGTGCTCCAGGCTGGGGCCGGGCATTCGGCGGCGGCTCTCTGTTCAAGAATGATCCAAGCTCTGCCTACAACAACCCGGCGGCCATGGCGTTCGTCGACCAGTCCGTGGTTCAACAGACCGTTGACTATGCCCGGGTCAAAATCAAATACAGCGGCCAAGCCTATGATTACACCGGTAACCCGGTCAGTAATACGGCGGTAATGCCTGATGGCAGCTTTGACCCCAGCACTGCAGCACTCAATAACAACGATGGCGGCCAGGGTGGTTTCACCGCCTGGTTGCCTACCGGCTTCCTCGTTATTCCAATCGGTGACCGCTTTGCATTCGGCCTCAGTCAGGTCGTGCCGCAAGGTATGCGCACCACCTGGAATGAAAACTCCAAGTTTCGCGACTTCGCCGTGGACACCAAAATCGAGACCGTCGGTCTGACGGGCTCCTTATCCTTCAAGGTGCGTGACGACTTCTCCATCGGCGGGGGCCTTATCGTTCAGCGCAGTCAAGGCTTCGTCAGCCAGAATGTTGACCTGTTTTCGGCCGCGTCAGTCTCACCAGGCTTGGGTAACGGGGCATTTCCGGCGGGCGTCGGCACCGCGCTGATGCGGGTGAAGGTCGATAACATCTCCACTGGCTGGTTTACCGGTGTTGTCTGGAAGCCGACTGATCGAGACTCGCTGGGCCTTAACTATCACGCCAAAATCAAAAACAAGCTGACAGGCAAATACAGCGTCCGGGCTGATGCCTTGAACAATGGCCTGATGACTGACGATACGATCTTCGGTAACGGCAAGACGCTGGTCGAAACGGCTTATCCGGGCCTGACGCTGTACCCCGGTGGCGCCCATGCCAGTACTCAGTTGGATATTCCAGCCACCGCGGCGCTCGACTGGGTGCACCAGTTCAACGACCGCTGGACCTTGGGTGTCAGCGCCATGTGGACCCAGTGGTCGTCCTTCAAGGACCTCACGCTCAAGTCTCAGGGTTCGACTATCGTCGCCATTCCCTATAACTACAAAGATGCGTGGATGTACTCGGTGGGGGGAGATTTCAAGGCAACGGACGAGCTGACCTTGCGCGCTGGTGTGGCCTATGACCAAACGCCAACCCGCAATTCGACGCGCGATCCGCGTATTCCTGACGGTGACCGTTATTTTCTCTCTTTGGGTGCGGGCTACGATATCAAAGCCGTTCCTGGCTTGACTCTGGACGCCGCGTACTCGCATCAATTTGTCGAGAAGGTCAACATCAAGACCCAGAACGTAGACCGACTGGGCGGTGGCAGGCTTGACGGCAAGGCCGAGTCCTCAGGCGATATTGTCAGCCTGTCAGCCACGTACAAGTTCTGAGCCCATCCTGACAGCGAGTACCAGAGCATCTGGTGCTCGCTGCTCAACGATTTTGATAACTGTTTTGAGGCCTTCGTTCGGCCTCAAATTATTGCGCTCAATGACTAAATAAAAATTTCAAAACAAAATTTGAATTTAGTCATTCAAGTTTGTAGTGTGGTTTTACGCCGCCGCGCAGCTCGACCTGCCTGTGCTTTGGCCACATCTCGAATCAAGTAGAGGTATCCCTATGCTTATCTGGTTATTGGTGGGTTTCGCAGCAGCGATTGCCCTGGCGTATCGACAAGCCGCCGCTACCCTGTGGCTGGTCACTGGCCTGGTTTGGCTGGCAGCGGGTTACCTGTTCAACGTCGTGGCCGGCCTGGGCACCGCCGTCGCGGCGGTACTGGTGGTGTTGCCGGCCCTGGTGCTGGCGCTCAAACCCCTGCGCCGCACGCTGTTGACCAGCAAGGCCCTAGGCCTGTTTCGCACGATCATGCCGGCGATGTCCGACACCGAGCGTGCGGCCATCGAGTCCGGCACTGTGTGGTGGGATGCCGAGCTGTTCAGCGGCAAGCCCAACTGGCAGCGCCTGTTGCAAGCCGCGCCGGCCAGCCTGAGTGCGGAGGAGCAAGCCTTTCTCGACAATGAGGTCGAAACCCTGTGCGACATTGCCAACGACTGGGAAACCACCCAAGTCTGGCAGGACATGTCCCCCGAAGGCTGGCAATACACCAAGGACGCCGGGTTCCTCGGCATGATTATTCCCAAGCAGTACGGAGGCAAAGGCTTCTCCCACTACGCCCACTCCCAGGTGGTGATGAAGCTGTCGACTCGCTGCTCGGCGGCGGCGATTTCGGTGATGGTGCCCAACTCCCTGGGCCCGGCCGAATTGCTGCTGCATTACGGCACCGACGCCCAGCGCAATTACTACCTGCCGCGCCTGGCGCGGGGCGAAGACATCCCGTGTTTTGCCTTGACCAGCCCGTATGCCGGCTCTGACGCGGGTGCGATCCCGGACCTGGGCATTGTCTGCAAAGGTCTGCACGAAGGCGAAGAAGTGCTGGGTTTCAAAGTGACCTGGGACAAGCGTTACATCACCCTTGGCCCGATTGCCACGGTATTGGGCCTGGCATTTCGCGCCGAAGACCCGGACGGCCTGCTTGGCGCGGCCGGTTCCCTGGGAATTACCTGTGCGCTGATCCCGACTTCTCACCCAGGGGTGAACAGCGGTCGTCGTCACTGGCCGCTGAATGCGGTGTTCCAGAACGGTCCTACCACCGGCAAGGACGTATTCATTCCACTGGAGTGGGTGATTGGCGGCCGTGAACAAGTCGGTAACGGCTGGCGCATGTTGATGGAGTGCCTGGCCGCGGGCCGGGCGATTTCCCTGCCTTCGGCTAACGTTGGCCTGGGCAAGGTCGCCGTGCGCGGCACTACAGCCTATGCGGCGATGCGCAAGCAGTTCGGCTTGCCCATCGGCAAGTTCGAAGGGGTGCAGGCTCCGTTGGCGCGCATGGCCGGGCACCTGTATGCCTGCGACGCGGTGCGCAAGGTGTCGGTAGCGTCCCTGGATGCCGGCGAGAAACCTTCGGTGATCTCGGCCATTGCCAAATACCACGTCACTGAGCGCGCGCGCATCATCGTCAACGACGGCATGGACATTGTTGCCGGCAAGGGTATCTGCATGGGGCCCAATAACTTCCTCGCCCGTGCCTATCAGCAAAGCCCCATCGCCATTACGGTGGAAGGCGCCAACATCATGACCCGCTGCCTGATCATCTTTGGTCAGGGCCTGATTCGTTGCCACCCCTATGTGTTGCGCGAAATGGAAGCGGCGCGCAACCCGGACCGGCGCAAGGCGCTGGAAGACTTCGACAGCGCGATGTTCGGCCATGTGAGTTTTGTACTGGCCAACACCGTCCGCGCAGCGGTGCATTCCCTGACTGGCGGGCGCCTGCTTGCCGCGCCTGCCAAGACCGACCCGGCGCTGGCGTCCTACTACCGTCAGGCCAATCGGCTGTCGGTGGTGCTGGCGTTGATCTCGGACATTTCCATGGGCGTGCTTGGGGGTGCCCTCAAGCGCAAGGAAAGTATCACCGGGCGTTTGGGGGATATTCTGTCGCAGCTGTACATCCTGTCGTGCGTGCTCAAGCGTTTCGAGGACGACGGCCGGCCCCAGGCAGATCTGCCGCTGGTGCATTGGGCGGCGCAGGACGCGTTGCTGCGCGCCCATGAAGCCTTGGCTGAGGTGCTCGACAACTACCCGTCGAAACCAGCGGCGAGGGTGGTGCGCGCGTTGAGTTTTCCGTTTGGCATTCCCCTGCACAAACCGTCGGATCGTCTGTTGGCGCAAGTGGCCGATGTGGTGCAAACCCCAGGGGAAACCCGCGACCGCTTGCTGGCCAATTCCTACATCCCGCGCCCGGAAATCGACAAGCTGGCCTACGGCGAATTGGGCTTTCGTTTACTGCCACAGGTGGAGTCGATCGAGGCTCGGCTTAAACCCGCCATCAAGCAAGGTTTGCTTGGCCCGCTGCCGATTTCGGCCACGGCCTTTACCGAATGGCGCGTCAAGGCGCGGGCGCTGGACTTGATCAGCGACGACGAGGACGCCTTGCTGGGCCGCTATGTGGAATACGCCGATCACGGTATCCAGGTGGATGACTTCCCCCAGGATTTTGGTTTGCTGGAGGCGTTGCAGCAGCGCAAGCAGGCGCTCGAACCGGCCGCCAAACGGCGCAGCAGCCAAAGCGAAAACGCCCCGGTGAATTGACAGTGTGGGAGGGGGCTTGCCCCCTCCCACATTTGATTGGGTTTACAAGGCAAATGTGTGGCGTGAGTGAGTGCTTACCATGAGTGACAACTACCTTTCATTCGTCAACTCCCCCTGGGGCCGTCGCCTGGCCCAGGCTATTGGCTTGCCGCAACCCTTGCCGCTGCAGCGTCATCGCAGCGGCCAGGCCGGGCTGGCCAACCCGGTGATCATCGCCGGGGCAGGGCGCCTGGCGGCGTCGGTGCAGCGTATTTTCAGCGCCACCGACACCGTCGCCGCCACGGCGGCAACCCTCAAGGCGCCGTCCACGGTCAAGGTGCAAGGCGCAGTGTTTGATGCCAGTGGCGTGGTCGATCTGCAACAGTTGGACGAGCTCTACCTGTTCTTCCACGCCAACGCCAAGCGCCTCGGTCAACATGGCCGAGTGGTGGTGCTCGGCACTGCGCCGGAACACAGCAAGGACTTGCCCCAGGCCATCGCTCAGCGTGCTCTGGAGGGCTTGGTGCGCTCGCTGGCCAAGGAGCTGCGTCGGGCGATCACCGTACAATTGTTGTATGTGGCGCCGGGTGCCGAGGAGGCATTGGACAGCAGTTTGCGCTTCTTCCTCTCACGCCGCTCTGCCTATGTCTCGGGGCAGGTGGTGCGCCTGGAAAGACCTGTGGATGGCAACACCACCGTCAATTGGGACAAACCCTTCGCCGGTCGCCGTGCCTTGGTCACCGGTGCTTCCCGAGGCATCGGCCTGGCCATCGCCCAGGTGCTGGCGCGTGACGGCGCCCATGTGGTGTGCGTGGACGTGCCCCAGGCCCAGCAAGCTTTGCAACAGGCCGCCGCCAGCGTCGGCGGGTCGTCGTTGCCCCTGGACATCACCGCCGCCGACACCGCCGCGCTGTTGCAAGCCCATGTCAGCCAATACGGTGGCTTTGATGTGGTGGTGCACAACGCCGGGATCACCCGTGACAAGACCATCGCCAAGATGACCGAAGCCGCCTGGCGCAGCGTGATGGCGGTCAACCTGCAGGCACCGTTGCAGCTCAGTGAAGCCTTGCTCGACAACCAGGGCATAAACGCCGGTGGGCGCATCATCTGCGTGTCGTCGATTTCAGGGATTGCCGGCAACCTGGGGCAAAGCAACTATGCCACCTCCAAGGCGGGCGTGATTGGCCTGGTGCAAGGTCTGGCACCGCGTGCGGCGGCCCGGCAGGTCACAGTGAATGCGGTGGCGCCCGGCTTTATCGAGACCCAGATGACCGCGAAGATCCCGTTGATGATCCGTGAGGCGGGGCGGCGCATGAATTCATTGTCTCAGGGCGGGCAGCCTATTGATGTGGCCGAGACTATCGCCTGGCTCGCTCATCCTGCGTCGGGCGGAGTGAATGGCCAGGTCGTGCGAGTGTGTGGCCAAAGCCTGTTGGGAGCCTGAAGCGATGGACTATGTGACGCAGATTATCGACCCGCCGCCGTCGCGCACGCAGTTGCTGCTCGACGGTATGCGCGCTATGCGCAAGCCCAAGCTCGACGGTGCGCCGCTGTTACCCACGGCGTGCCTGGTGCGCGCTGCGGTGGCGCTTTCCCCCGCGGGTATCGCCGCTTACGCACGGGCCTGTGGCTTTCGTCCCGAACAGGGCGTGCCGCTGTCCTACCCCCATGTATTGGCCTTTCCCTTGCACTTGATGCTGCTGACCCGGCCAAGCTTCCCGTACCCGGCCAGCGGCATGGTGCATCTGGCCAATCGTATTCGTCAGCACCAGCGCCTGCACCAGGGCCAGGCGTTGCGCGTGGAGGTGTACTGCGAGCGCTGGGTCGCGCATCCCAAGGGGCAGGCATTGAGTATCGCCACCCGTGCCTTCAGTGCGGGCGCGCTGGTGTGGGAAAGCGACAGCCTGTACCTGCGCCGTAACGTCAACAACCCCGTGGGTGAGCCATGGAATGACCCATTGCCATTGCAGGAGGAAGGCTTGTTGCGCACCCAGCGCTGGGTGCTTCCCGCCGACCTGGGGCGACGCTTTGCCAAGGTCTCGGGGGATTTCAATCCGATTCACACCTCGGTCATTGGGGCCAGGCTTTTTGGTTTTCGCCGTGCCATCGCCCATGGCATGTGGACGCTGGGCCGTGCATTGGCGGCGCAACAACCGCCCGGTGGCCTGGAGCAGGCGCAAGCGCATTGCGATTTCAAGTTGCCGATTTTCCTGCCTGGCCAGGTCGCCCTGTGGAGCCACCCGGTGACTGGCCCACGCCGTGAGTTCGAAGTGCGCAATTTCGCCGGGGACAAACCCCATATGCGCGGGCTGTTTATTTGGAAAGAGAACCAGTGATGAGTGACTACAGCTTCAACCCGGCGCCAACTCGCCGCGTGGCGATTATCGGCGGCAATCGCATTCCGTTTGCTCGCTCCAACACGGTGTATGCCCATGACAGCAACCAGGATCTGCTGGTCGCCGCTCTCCAGGGCCTGGTCGACCGTTACAACCTGCATGGCCAACGCCTGGGCGAATTTGCCGCCGGGGCAGTGATCAAGCATTCGCGGGATTTCAACCTGGCCCGTGAAGCGCTGTTGTCCACCACACTGTCGCCGCAAACCCCGGCCTATGATGTGCAGCAAGCCTGCGGCACCGGGCTTGAAGCTGCGCTGCTGGTGGCGAATAAAATCGCTCTGGGCCAGATCGAAGTCGGCATTGCCGGTGGCGCCGACACCACCTCCGACGCGCCTATCGGCATCAACGAATCCTTGCGCCATACCTTGCTTGCGGCCAATCGCGCCAAGGGCATGGGCGACAAGCTCAAGCAACTCCTCAACGTGCGCCCGTCGATGTTGTTCAAGCCGCTGCTGCCGCGCAATGGCGAGCCGCGTACGGGGCTGTCCATGGGCGAACACTGCGAAGAAATGGCCAAGCGCTGGCAGATCAAGCGCCTGGCCCAGGACGAGTTGACCCTTACCAGCCACCAACGATTGGACGCGGCCTACAACCGCGGTTTTTTCGACGACCTGATCAGTCCCCATCGCGGCCTGGCCCGCGACAATAACCTGCGTGCCGATATCAGCCTGGAGAAACTGGCGGGCCTGTCGCCGGTATTCGACCGCCAGAACGGCACCCTCACTGCCGGCAACTCCACGCCCTTGACCGATGGCGCTTCGGTGGTGCTGCTTGCCAGTGAAGAATGGGCCACCGCCAATGGCTGGCCGGTGCTGGCCTACTTGCGCACGGGTGAGACGGCGGCGGTAAATTTTGTCGACGGCACCGAGGGCCTGCTGATGGCACCGGCCTACGCCGTGCCGCGCATGTTGCAACGGGAAGGCTTGAGTTTTGCCGACTTTGATTTATTCGAGATACACGAAGCGTTTGCCGCCCAGGTGCTGTGTACGCTCAAAGCGTGGGAAGACCCTGAATATTGCCGCGAGCGGCTCGGCCTTGAGACGCCCTTGGGCACCATCGAGCGCAGCAAGATGAACGTCAACGGTGGCTCACTGGGCTGCGGCCATCCGTTCGCGGCCACTGGCGGTCGGCAATTGGCGGCGCTGGCCAAGGCGATCCATGAACGCGGTGGTGGCCGCGGCCTGATCTCGATCTGTGCGGCGGGTGGATTGGGCATTACCGCCATCGTCGAAAAGTAACGCTTTTAAAAACAACAATAAGGACACTGCCATGAACGCTATCAGCCTGGAACACACCGAACGTATCTGGTTGAACACTTACCTGCCCGGCGTTCCAGCCGATATCGAGACCGGGATCGAGGAGTATCCGTCGCTGCGTGAAGTGTTCCTGGAGCATCTTGAAAAATTCAGCGAGCGGGTGGCCTACGTCAGCATCGGCACCGAAATGACCTACGCCGACTGGCGGGTTCAGGGCATCGCCTTTGCCGCTTGGTTACAGGGCCAGGGCGTAAAGAAGGGCGACCGCGTGGCGCTGATGATGCCCAACTGCTTGCAATACCCGATCTGCCTGTTGGGCACGATCCTGGCCGGTGCCGTGGTGGTCAACGTCAACCCGTTGTACACCGCCCATGAACTCAAGCACTTGCTTAAGGACAGCGGCGCCGAAACCGTGGTGATCTTCGAGAACTTCGCCCACACCCTGGAAAAAGCCATGGCCGGCAGCAGCGTCAAGCGCGTGGTGCTCGCGGCTATCGGTGATTTGCTGGGGACCTTCAAGGGCGCGGCGATGAACTTTATCCTGCGCCGCGTGCAGAAGCAGGTGCCGGCTTTCAAGCTGCCCGGCGCGCTGCGCTTCAAGCAGGTGCTTGAACAGGGCAGGGGGTTGCACCACTTGCCGGTTGCGTTGGATCGCGATGAACTGGCCTTCCTGCAGTACACCGGCGGCACTACCGGCGATGCCAAGGGCGTGATGCTCAGCCATCGCAATATCATTGCCAACCTGCTGCAAGCCAAGGCCTGGGTCGGCGACCAACTGGACCAGCACAAGCAGGAAACCAATGTGACCCTGCTGCCGCTTTACCACATCTTTTCGCTGACCGTGAATTGCCTGATGTTCATGTGCCTGGGCGGGCGCAATATCCTCATCGCCAACCCGAGGGACGTGAAGCGGGTGCAGATGATCCTGCGCAAAGAGCGCTTCAACGGGATTGCCGGGGTTAACACGCTGTTTAATGGCTTGCTGGAGAACAAGGAATTCTGCTCGCGGGATTTTTCCGACCTGCGCTTGGTGATCGCCGGCGGTATGGCCACCCACACCGCGGTGGCCAAGCGCTGGAAGGAGGTGACCGGGCTGCCGATCATCGAAGGCTACGGGCTGACCGAGTGTTCGCCCGTGGTGAGCATCAGCCCTATCGATATTTCGCGTATGCGCGAGATGGAATTTACCGGCAGCATCGGCGTGCCGTTGCCGTCGACCTGGGTGCGTTTCATGCGCGAAGACGGCGAGCTGGCTGACATCGGCGAGCAAGGCGAGCTGCAAGTACGCGGCCCGCAAGTGATGCAGGGCTACTGGAAGCGGCCCAAGGAAACTGCTGAGGTATTGGATGCCGACGGTTGGCTGTCCACCGGCGATATCGGGGTGATGGACGCGCGCGGCTATATTCGCCTGGTGGACCGCAAGAAGGACATGATCCTGGTCTCGGGTTTCAATGTGTACCCCAATGAAATCGAGGACGTGGTGGCGATGCACCCGGGTGTCGCGGAAGTGGCGGCGATCGGTGTGGAAGATGCCGTGAGTGGGGAGAAGGTCAAGATCATCGTGGTGCGCAAGGATCCGGCCCTGACCCAGGAGCAGATTCTTGCGCATTGCCGGGAATACCTGACGGGGTACAAGGTGCCCCGGTATGTGGAGTTCCGCAGTACCGAGCTGCCCAAGACGACGGTTGGCAAGGTACTGCGGCGCGCATTGCGCTGACTCGGCTTACCGGGGCTGGCCAATCGTCAGAGGTAACCATCGTCGGGGAAATTGAGACCAATGACATCCTGGCTGTGGATCGGTCGGATGCTTTTGATCAAGAAATCAGTCTTGCCATTTCCCGTCAAATCGACACCGAGGAAGTACCTATTGGTTTTTGGGTTGAATGTCAGGATGGTATCGCCCGGTTGTCCGCTGTACTGACTGACGTAGTTGAGTTGGACTTGCGAATTTTCGCTCAGGCTGCTCAAGTCGATTTTGTCTTGGCCTGTGGTGAAGTCCATAAGCAAGTCAGCGTTGTTGCGCGGGGAGTCGCCGGCGGCATGATAAGTAAACGTGTTGGAGCCACCGTTGCCGGTCAGTATGTCGGCTCCGCCACCTCCAGTCAGGACGTTGTCCGCACTGTTTCCGGTAATACGATCGTTGCCTGTGCCGCCTTTGGCGTTTTCGATAAGGGTTTGGTTGCTGATGTGCACGTTGTTAGTCAAACCACCCACGCTGGAGCGTGAATCCGGGGTCAGGTTGATTCGCTGGTTTTGCGCGAAGCCAGAGAAGTCCAGCGTGTCATTGCCTTGTTTGTCGTGCACGCTGAAACCGGGCCTGTCGGTGGGAGACGTAAGGCTGGTTTCGGGCTTGCCCGTGTTGGAGTTGAAGCCGTAGACAGTGTCGGCGGCTGTGGATTTCGCAAGTGGAGGCGTAACCGGGGGTGGCGTCGTGGGTACCGGAGCGGGAACGGAAGGGCGTGTAGGTTTTGATTCAGGTAGCACCACTGGGGTGGCATTCGTCAAAATATCTGTGGGCTTTATGGGCTTTTCACTCAGGATCACCAGCATGGAATAGGGGTCGCCAGTTACATTCATGATCAGCCTGTAGCGCTTGATACTCTCATCGTAGTCCAGCGTCAGTTCGCCTTTCTTCCCCGTGTGCCAGTCAACAAGCTTGGGTTTCTGGATGCCCGCATCTTTCAACATGGTTGACAGGTCAATCTTGTCGATGCCACTTGTGAAGTCTGTGAGTGTATCGGGGTTTTCACCAGGTGAGTCGCTGACACTATTATATACAAACGTATCTGCGCCACCTCCACCGGTCAGCGTGTCGCCGCCAGCACCTCCCCTCATGCGGTTGTTGGCGTTATTGCCGATCAGCACATCGTGCCCCGAGCCGCCAATGGCATTTTCAATAACAACGCCCTTGGCAATTGATACATTACCCTCACGGCCTCCGACATCCGAGAGTGTTCCCGCGTTCAAGTTGATCCTTTGATTTTTTTTGAAACCGGAAAAATCCAGAGTGTCTTCACCGCCGTTATCCCAGACACAAAAGAACGGCAAGTCGTTGGGGGAGGTCAACGTGTAGTGGTCGCGCTCTGTGTTGGAGTTGAAACCGTAGGTCGTATTGCCTTTACGGGTTTCGTCGTTGGCCTTGTATCGCAAATGAGCGCCGGCAATATCGTGCATCATCGGGGTTTGGGAAGAGTCCGATACGAACGAGTTTTTATTATTTTCATTGGGGCGAAACAGGCTAAAGTTATAACTCATAGTGCTATAGACGTCGCTGCTTTGAGGGAGGTCAAGATCCGGATGCTCAAGTCCCAAGGTGTGCCCGATCTCGTGGACCATTGCCGCATGCAGCCCGGCCCCTTCATTTTTTCCGATATTTACGTCCTGAGCGCCGTAAGCATTTGGCAACGTAGCGTCACCGCCCCCACCTGAGACTTCCCGAACTGACAGGTGAGTGTCAGCATTTTTGCCATTTTCGACAAAATTGACTTTTATAACATCTTCCCAAGACCGAAGTGCCTGCCTGAATGCTCTCTTTTTGGTCTCGCTGAATTCGGTAAATGCATAGGACACAGTGAGTTGTCCGTCACCATTGCGATCTTGTATTTTATAGTTGCTGCGAGTGAGACTTTTAGCAACTTCATTGGGAGGATCGGAAGAGAGTGAGTTGCTAGCGGATAAGTTGGAAGTTTCGGTTGTCACAGAGAACGATTTTGCGGGCGGGCAGTAAGCGCGAATCGACGACATGATTGAGACCCTTGAGTAAGTGGGTATTAGTTGCTGGCCATGCTTGCAATTGATGTTGAAGGCGGGGGTAAGTTAGACGCTTTTGGGAGGCTGCTCTAGGGGTACAGTATTTCGATATATGATTGTGTTGTTAGGTAACTGTGATCATGTTGCTAGTGTGCTAGGTGTTGTCGGAATAATTACTTTGTGGGGGAGGTGCCAAGATAGTTAATCGAAGGGCGAGCGTTATCTTGTCAGATGGAATGAGCGTTGAATGGCTCGTGCTCTCATATTTTCGTTATTTAGAAAACAAGCAATGAGTGCGCGCAAAGAACATGCAACAATGAGTGACGTCGCCCGTAGACAGGGCGACGTGATTGATCATTTGCACCGTGATTGATTAAAGTGCGCTGACCTTGACCCAACGTTCTTCGAGGGCCGCCACGCGAATCGCTGTCGCCAACCGCTCCACCTCCCATGCAGCATCAAAGTCCGTGCCATCCGCACCTTGCCCCGCAAGCGCCATGATCAACTCCTGCACCTCCAGCGTCTTCAACTCGTTGTAGCCCAACTGATGCCCCGCCGCTGGGCTGAACGCCGCATAGCCGGGCAGCGCAGGGCCTGCCAAGACGCGTTGAAAGCCGTCCTGGCCGACGCGGTGCAGGCGCAGTTCATTCAAGCGCTCCTGATCGAACGCCAAGGTGCCTTTGGTCCCGCTTATTTCAAAGCACAGGTGGTTTTTGTAGCCGTGCTTGAGCCAACTGCTGCTCACCGTGCCGCGTGCACCGTTGGCGAAGCGCAGCAGGGCGTGCACCTGGTCATCCACGGCGATGGATTTCAAATCAGCGCTGCCTTGGGTCGCGGGGCGCTGAGCATGCACGGTCTGGGTATCGGCACACACACTGACCACATCGCCCACCAGGTAACGCGCCATCGACAGCAAATGGCTGCCCAGGTCAGCCAGAGCACCACCGGCGTGTCCCACTTCGCAACGCCACGACCACGGCGAGACCGGATCGGCCATGAAGTCTTCGCTGAACTCACCCTGGAAGCTGATGATCTGGCCCAGCTCACCCCGGGCTAGCATCTGGCGCGCCAACACGATCATCGGGTTGTGCTGGTAGTTGTAGCCCACTCGCGTCACCACCCCGGCGTTGCTGGCTGCACGGCGCATGGCATCGGCTTGCTCCAGGCTGATGGCCAGGGGTTTCTCGCAATATACCGCTTTGCCCGCCGCAATCGCGGCCATGGCCATGGGGTAGTGCAGGTGGTTGGGGGTGGTGATGGCCACGACATCGACCTTAGGGTCCTCGATCAGCGCCTGCCAATCACCATGGGCCTGGGCAAACCCCCAGGCCGTGGCGCAGCGTTGGGCTCGCTCGGTGTCGGCATCGGCCAGGGCAGCAAGCTTTAGCTGTACCGGCAACTCGAACACTGTGCGCGCGTTATTGAACGCTAACGCGTGGGCACGGCCCATGAAGCCTGTGCCGATCAAGCCGATTCCGAGTTCACGCATAGCCGTGGTCCTTTGATTATTGTTTTCAGGGATGGCATTAATGGAATAAAAATTCGCAAATATCAATAGTTGGAATAAAAATTCACTCATCACTTCAGTTGATATGAACCTATTCAGCCGTAGCCAAACGCCGCCAGTTAACAAAAGATAACGTAGCGCCGATTGTCAGACGATTCCAAAGCCCGATAGGATGGCCCGTGCTGACTCCAGGCGCTCTAGATTGCAGGTTTCAACGTCCTGGAAGATAAGCCGACCTAACAATAATAAATGGGAGAAAGGTCTATGAGTGAGCCTGTCATGGGTTGGGTTGTTTGCCGCCCACGCGCCGCACGCAGGGTTGCGTTGCTGGCCACAGCGCTCTCGCTGCTTGCCGGTGCGGTGTTGTCTACGCCCGTACTGGCCGCCAGCGATACCTCCGCCGCCGCGGTATTTGCGATTCAATCCCCCAAGGCCGCCAAAGGCTTGATGATCGATGTGGTTCACGCCGGCAAGCGGCTGGTGGCGGTCGGTGATCGTGGGCATATCCTGTATTCCGATGACCAGGGCAACACCTGGACCCAAGCCAAAGTTCCCACCCGGCAACTGCTCACGGCGGTGTTTTTCGTCGATGACCAACAGGGCTGGGCTGTCGGCCATGATGCGCAAATTCTTGCCAGTTCCGATGGCGGCGCCACGTGGACCCAGCAATATGAAGACCTCAAGCGTGAAGCGCCGTTGCTCGATGTGTGGTTCAACGATGCCAAGCACGGACTGGCCGTCGGCGCCTACGGTGCGTTGATTGAAACCACCGACGGCGGCACCACCTGGGCCGACGTCAGTGACCGCCTCGATAACGAAGACCAGTTTCACCTCAACGCCATCGCCCGGATCAAGGACGCCGGCCTGTTTATCGTCGGCGAACAGGGCAGCATGTTCCGCTCCAGCGACGATGGCCAAACCTGGGAGAAACTCGAAGGCCCCTACGAGGGCTCGTTGTTTGGCGTGATCAGCACGGCGCATCCGCAGACCCTGCTGGCTTATGGCTTGCGCGGCAATCTCTACCGCTCCACGGATTTCGGCAGCACCTGGGAACAGGTCGAACTCAATGCCACACGCGGTGCGCTTGAGTTCGGCCTGTCTGGCGCCACCTTGCTTGATGATGGCGCCATCGTCGTCGTCGGCAACGGTGGCAGCGTGGTGGTCAGCCATGACGACGGCCAGACGTTCAGCGTGTTCAATCGCCCGGACCGGATTTCACTCTCGGCAGTCACAGCCGCAGGCAATGGCAACTTGATTCTGGTGGGGCAGGGTGGCGTTCGTGTCGCCACGCCAGCTGGCGCCGAACTCGTAAAACAATAAGAAGGGCGGGGAACGCATGAGCAGTCATCACAACGATAAAGCGACCTTTCTTGAGCGCCTGATTTTTAACAATCGCCCGGCGGTGATCGTCATCTGCCTGCTGGTGAGTATTTTCCTGTTCTGGCAGGCGACGTTGATTCGCCCGTCTACCAGCTTTGAAAAGATGATCCCCCTCAAGCACCCCTTCATCGAAAAGATGATGGAGCACCGCAACGACCTGGCCAACCTGGGCAACACCGTGCGCATTTCGGTGGAGGCCAAGGATGGGGATATCTTCACCAAGGACTATATGGAGACCCTGCGTCAGATCAATGACGAGGTGTTCTACATCTCTGGCGTCGATCGTTCGGGCCTCAAGTCGCTGTGGAGCCCCAGCGTGCGCTGGACCGAAGTGACCGAAGAAGGCTTTGCCGGCGGTGAAGTGATCCCGCAGAGCTACAACGGCTCGCCGCAAAGCCTCGACCAACTGCGCAACAACGTACTCAAGTCCGGCCAGGTCGGGCGTTTGGTGGCTAACGATTTCAAGTCGAGCATTGTCGATATTCCGTTGCTGGAGTCCTACCCGGACCCGCAGGACCAGGGCAAGCTACTGGCCCTGGACTACCAGAAGTTTTCCCACGAGCTTGAGGACAAGATCCGCAACAAGTTCGAGGCGCAAAACCCTAATGTAAAAATCCACATTGTCGGCTTTGCCAAGAAAGTCGGAGACCTGATCGACGGCCTGATCATGGTGGTGCTGTTCTTTGGCGTGGCCTTTGGCATCACCTTGGTCCTGTTGTTGTGGTTCACCAACTGCCTGCGCAGCACCATCGCGGTGTTGAGCACCACATTGGTGGCGGTGGTATGGCAGTTGGGCCTGATGCATGCCGCCGGTTTCGGGCTGGATCCCTACTCGATGCTGGTACCGTTCCTGATCTTCGCCATCGGTATTTCCCACGGCGTACAGAAGATCAACGGCATCGCCCTGCAGTCCGGTGAGGCCGACAACGCCCTGACGGCTGCGCGCCGTACCTTCCGGCAACTGTTCCTGCCGGGAATGATCGCGATTCTCGCGGATGCGGTCGGCTTTATTACCCTGCTGATCATTGATATCGGCGTGATCCGTGAACTGGCCATCGGCGCATCGATCGGCGTGGCGGTGATCGTGTTCACCAACCTGATCCTATTGCCGGTAGCGATTTCCTATGTAGGGATAAGCAAACGCGCCATCGCCAAGAGCAAGAAAGACGCGAACCGCGAACATGCGTTCTGGCGCCTGCTGTCCAAATTCGCCAGCCCGAAAGTTGCGCCGGTCTCGATTTTCCTGGCCTTGGTCGCCTTTGGTGGCGGCCTGTGGTACAGCCAGAACCTGAAGATCGGCGATCTCGACCAAGGCGCACCGGAACTGCGCCCGGACTCGCGCTACAACAAAGATAACAACTTCATCATCAGCAACTACTCCACCAGCTCCGACGTGCTGGTAGTGATGGTCAAGACCCGTGCCGAAGGCTGCTCGCGCTATGAAGCCATGGCGCCCATCGACCAGTTGATGTGGAAGATGCAGAACACCGAGGGTGTGCAGTCGGCGATCTCGTTGGTGACCGTATCCAAACAAATGATCAAAGGCATGAACGAGGGCAACCTGAAATGGGAAACCCTGTCGCGTAACCCCGATGTGCTGAACAACTCCATCGCCCGTGCCGATGGCCTGTACAACAACAACTGTTCCCTGGCGCCGGTGCTGGTGTTCCTCAACGATCACAAGGCCGAAACCCTCGACCGTGCGGTGCACGCTGTGCAGGAATTCGCCAAGGAAAACAACAAGGACGGCCTGGAGTTCATCCTCGCTGCTGGTAACGCAGGGATCGAAGCGGCCACCAACGAGGTGATCAAGGAGTCGGAACTGATCATCCTGATCCTGGTGTACCTGTGTGTGGCGACCATGTGCATGATCACCTTCCGGTCCTGGGCGGCGACTTTGTGCATTGTGCTGCCGCTGGTGCTGACCTCGGTGCTGGGTAACGCGCTGATGGCGTTCATGGGTATTGGCGTCAAGGTCGCGACCTTGCCGGTGGTGGCCCTGGGCGTGGGGATTGGCGTGGACTACGGTATCTACATCTACAGCCGTCTGGAAAGTTTCCTGCGTGCAGGTTTGCCGCTGCAAGAGGCGTACTACCAGACATTGAAGTCCACCGGTAAAGCTGTGCTGTTCACCGGTCTGTGCCTGGCCATTGGTGTGTGTACCTGGATCTTTTCGGCCATCAAGTTCCAGGCCGACATGGGCTTGATGCTGACCTTCATGTTGTTGTGGAACATGTTCGGCGCGTTGTGGCTACTACCCGCACTCGCGCGGTTCCTGATCAAGCCTGAGAAACTGGCGGGGCAGAAGGGCAATTCGTTGTTTGCGCATTAAGCCAATGCAAAAAGCCGCACTGTGCGGCTTTTTGCAGAGCGTCAGTTGATCAGCCTCACAGCTCCAGAAAGAGCTTCTGGTCCAGCGGGGCTGTAATACTGGCTTTGGTTATTTTCTCCACGACGCCATTGTTTCCTGCTTCTCTAATCAAGTCCTTTTGGGTCTTGTAGCGTTGGGATGGGATTTTCAGATGCGCAGCGTTGTGGTCGGCTCGCTTCCAGCCTTTCTGCGGATAGTGGAAGTGGGCATACCACAACGGTTCGACTTCGCCTTTTTTGCGAACTTGGTACTCGGTGAGAAAGTCGTTTGGCTTTAATTGGAAGTCCCGCTTTACCAGGTTGATATCGACAAAGCGATGGGTCCACAAGAAGTCGACATTTTCCGCTGTCGGCGGCTGAACCAGAAAGCCGTCTGCGGCGTGTTGACGGGCCTTTTGCAGCAGCTCATCTGCGGCGGCCCTCCATTGTGCAACTAAGTCGGCGGTTTCCGGTCTGGCTCTATGGCTGGCTTCGGCTTGATCAGCTGTCTCCCTGAGTTTATTGGCCAGCGGTTCTAGCATATCGTTCCAATCCTTGGGGGTAACAGTATCGCGCCGCGCCGGATCGTTAAGTTTGCGTTTCTGGAAAAGAATTGACTGCTCCTCTTTCGCCGCGTCACTCATCAGCTTTTGTGCCTCGCTCTTATAGTTCGCCAGGGACCTCGGGGGGGAGGCAAGGCGGGGAGGTGTGGGCTGCCCACGGATGATCTTCACCCACCCACGATCATTCGCGTGTTCGCTGTAACTCGCCACGGGTTGGCCGCTTTGTGGGTCTATCACATCGACAATGTCAAAGGTCTGGCCCGGTTCCGGAGCGCGCAGGGTGCCGATCAAGGTCTCATTGTCTTCAGTCTTGAATACGCGTTGATTACTCGGTTTGGCCCGTTGGTCGCTGCGTGGGGGCGCTTTTGGAATTAGAAACTGCTCTTCTTCGACGACCTGGACCAACTCGGCTTCCGCTTCGGCGATGAGCTTATTGAGTACCTCGGTGAAACGCTGGTGGTATTGCGCCCGAAAGAGCTCTGGGTGCTCCTCCTGCATAAGGAGGCTGTCGCTCAATACCTGTTTGTATTTAGTGATAATGGTAGTCAGCGCGGCATTGCGTTCGCTCAAGGTGTAGCCGGTGTATTGGTGCAGATCATTAAAAGCGACTATTTCGGTTTTCAGGGATTCTGCCAGGAAACGCTTCATCTGCAGGTGGTCAGTTGCCCCTGCGCTGCGGGCAGACCATGTCGTGGTTAGTAATTTGAGGAACGACATCCTATTCAGTTTTGATGTCAGTATTCTGGCGGCGGGAGGGGAGGTGTAACGCTCTTTGATGTACTCCTCGGCTTTTTTATTACCGAAGGGGGAGTCGTTCTTCCACTGATCAAATGTGTCACTGACCGCCTGCTTCGACGCCAATAGGTTTTCAGTAGCGTGATAGGCCATTTCGGACACTTCCATCAATTCATCGTAAGCGATCTCGGAGTCGTTATTGGACTGCCGTATCAACTCCTCCAGCGAGGCGCCGTTCACTCCAACGTGGCGGGCGTCGTTGGCCAGCTTCGTGTAAACGTCATCTATTTCAGTCAGGGCGTGCAGGACTTTTTCGTACACCTCTGAGCGGTCCTCTTTGAATTTGGACAGGTCGTCGACCCCGCCGAATTTTTTGGGTGCAATGATTTCAATGGCTTTTTCGCCAGCCACCTTTAGGGTTTGTGTCAGCGGCTTGAGCGCCTGAAGTTGCTGGTCCAGGTTGCTCTTGAGCCGCTCGGAGGCCTCGTACTGTTCTAGATAGGGCGCAAGAAATCGCTGTGCCGAACCCTCACTCCTGGATAGGTTGCGAAGCGTCTTGAGTTTTTTTCGAGCGGTCTCGTAGTCGGAGAGGCTGGTTTGGATTTCTTTGAGTGCGCTTGTATGGGCTTCTACCACTTTGGTCAATTCCCGCGTGCTGCGCTGAAAGTTCGCCTTTGCTTGCTTCTGCGCTAGCAGGTTTTTTTTGACCATATCCTGCGGGCTCTCGTTTTTTGGCATGCCTCCCTTGAGCTTGGGTGCCACGTCAAAATGCCAACGACCCTGGGCATCGCGTTGTATTGGCGGTGCCGTACGTGCCTTGTTCTGTTCATCAATAACGTACGGGCCATCCAGGTCGGTCGCTACGCGATACCAGTGATTGTCGATGTTGGCATACAGCTTATCGTTCACTTGGTACAGACCTTTTTTGATGCCTTCGGCGATGGGCAATCCAGGGGCGGTCGGAGCCGTTACTTTGAACGAGTCTATGTGTGCAAGCAGGCTTGGCGTCAATCCACGCGGGCTGGATAAGCGGATATCGATGGCCATACCGTTGTCGCCAAAATTGCCGGAGGAGGGAGGTGTCGGGTCCTGACGGATCACAGCCTGGCGAACTATCGGCTGATTGCTGTCGCGAGGGCGCGGACCGCGGCTGTCGGAATGGGCGTCCTGCTCGAAGTGTTCAAAGGACTGCGCTGGTTTGCCAGGTTCGCCGGTCGGAGCATGGGTCAGCGTCATGCCCAAATTGATCAGCAGGTCGATCACCGCCGAAGTCGGGTCCGGGTCGCTTGGTGTGGAGAGCCGCTTGATGTCCTCTTCGCTGTTGGCCAATTGCAGTAACCAGCCCGCCATAGCCCCCGGCCCGCGCAATACCGGCAGCAACGTGTTGAACAGCAGCCAACCGAGTTCCTTGTGCGAGGCCCAGCGGCTTTCAGCGTCGGAGGTGGATTGGCCTTCCGCCAGGGTGACGAGGCTGTTGGCGTTGGATCGGAACCAATGCGTGAACAGACCACCGTTGAGCTGGTCCTGGCGTAGCGTGGTGGCCTCAGCATAGCCGTCGACGGCGAGGGTGGTGGGCTTGGGCGTGGTGGGTGGGTCGAACTCATTGAATACGGTGAAGCGTGCAATATTGGGGGTGCGAAAACCGCCATTGCCATACACCGCTCTGACCTTGTCATCCTTCAACCAGGCCAGCACGCTGTCTTGCAACGCACCCGGCTGGCGGATGGCTTCCAGCAGCGCGTCGCGGCTTGCAAACTCCAGCAACGCGGGCTTTAGTTGCGCACGATAGAGAATATGTGGGCCGCTGGTGCCGGCCACTGGTTCGATGATGAACATGTTGTCGACAACGTCTGGCGTTGCCCCTGGTTTGCGCACAAATGCCAGGGGGCGCACGGTAATCTCCTGTCCGTCCACCTGTTTGCTGCCCGCACCGGGCTGGGTGAGTGCTTCAATAAAGCGGTAACCCTGGGCGCTCATGCTGGCTTCGCCCTTGAGCTTGAGCTCCAGCGCCTGCATGGCGAGCTGGATCGGTACCTGCTCGACAAAACGCGCTGCCCGGTCCCGGGATTGCTGGGTCTCGCTGAGCAGTTCGCGATTGAGCAGTTGTGGGTAGTGGCGACCGATATCCACGCTGCTGATCAGGTTCTTGAGCATCTGCGGCATTTGCGGGTCGCTGACCGGTTGCCCACGCAGATGGACTTCCATCTCGCCCTTGGGCAAGCCGGCGAGATTGTTCAGAGCCATATCCACCAGGCTCATCTTCACCCGCTCGATGTAGCCGCTGCCCAGATTACCCACGGCGACCTTGAACACCACCTCCACATCCTTTGCCGTGTAGCCCTTACCGGACAATTGCTCGTCCAGTTGCTGCTGGGCGTAGGTGCGGATATCGGGAATGCCGTCGAGAAACGTCCGGCCGTTGTTACGTTGTACGCTGCTGGCCAGTGCCAACGAGTGACGCCGGTAAGTGTCACGATCTGCTTCGCTGGCGTTTTTGAGCCAGCCTGGCAAATTATCGCGCAGCCGCCCAAGCTCGGCCGCATTTGCAGCATAGGCTCCGGTGAACCAGGGGCTCGGGTCGCTTGCACGGAAGAAGGCCTGCTCCAGTTGATCAGGCGTGCCCGACGTTGGGAGCTCAATGGATGCGACGTTTTCCACCATGGCATTGAGGATGAGCGCCGCTTGTGTATCAAAAATGTTTGTATCGATTTCCTGGCGCTTCCAATTCAGGCTGTCGAAAACAAACACTTTCTCCAGGTTTCTCCCCCAGGCTTCGCCGAATGCTTGCAATGATTCATACGGTGTGACGACTCCAGCGGGGGTTGTATGCAGCACTTGCGTACGGCCGTCGACTTCTCGTGTGATCAACAGATCCGGGCTCAGTTGAGCTGAATTGCTGGCGCCATGGCTTACGGTGGTGTCGAGGATAAATACCTTGGCCGCTGCGTTGCCTTTTGCGGCTTGGCGGTGCACTTGATCCGGGTAGGTGGCGAGCTGATCGAGAGTCTCGCGTTGCGTGTCGGTGAGCCCGGGTTGTTTCAATGCGGCGGTTCGCAGGGTGTCCCTGAGTGTGTCGCTCAGCCATAGCCAACGGTTTGTCTCAAGATTGGGGATGTCCTGGGTGTTATAGGCGTTGCCGTTGAAGTGGCGAACCAGCGCTTGTTCGAAACCGCTTTTGAGAGTGGTTCGCAGGCTGCGGATGATCAATTCGATGGCTTGCATATCGATGCCCGGCACCAGCGCTCCCGCCAAGGGCCCCGGTTTGAGCATATGGCCCGTGGCTTGATCAATCAGCGTGCAGGCCAGTGAGTGTTTATCGGTAAAGTCCAGCTCGCCGTCGCGGGTTAGGTGCTTGAGTGCTACGTCCAGCAAAGGGGTCAAGCAGTACTGGGGGGGATTGTTGGAAATGGGTTCGGCCAACGCTGTGTATCGAGGGTCAAACGCCAGGGTGGGATACAGGTTTTTGATGGCGTCGCTGAGCAGGTTCGACACCACTGAGCGCAACGTGGGCCGGCCAGCGAACTGGTGTGCAACCGTATTGGCTGTGATGTCGGCAGCGGGCTGCGGCGTTGAGACCGTAGCGGTCGGCGTTGGGCTTAGCGGCACAAAGCTCAAGCCGGATCTGAGCGATGACGACCCCGGCGATGTTTCGTAATGGACGCTGGTATCGCGCCGGGATCTGCGCAGTGATTGATCGTGGTCCGTTTGGAGCGACGCCTCGGAGTGGCTGCCAGGGGGTATTTCGAGCACTTTCCCCGACTTGTGGGTAACGGGGGGGAGCGGTACGGGGCTCAAGGTGTAGTCGGAAAGTCGTGAAGGGTGGTTTCCATGGATCATCGTGTAGCTTCCTTGTCGTTGAGATCTTGCTCGGCGTAGCGATTTGACCCTGAACGCCTAAAGCGAACAGGCGAGCGAAAATTAACGACCGGTGCTTAACCGTCAAATGAACAATGAGTAATCAGCTGTTTCCGGCAACGCTGTATCAGCGGCAAAAGCTGATAATGCGCAGTCCGACGTAGGGGGGAGTAATTATGGCGGCATGTGAACGCCCCCGATGGTTGAACGCAGCGTTTAGGCCGATGCAACAATTTGGCCTATCATGAGGTCTTTCCTCTGAACGACTGATGTGATGACTGCCGAATCTGCCACCCTGCCGGACACCCTTGAAACCAGCGACATGCTTGAAATCGATGGCTTGCACGCCTTTGACTTCGAACTCGATAACGAGAAGTTGCTGATCACCGCCATGGACGGCCGTGCAGAAAAACGCTGGGCGTTCAGCCTGGCCCAGGTGCAGGCGGCCACGTTCGACGGCACCCTGCAAAGCTGGACCCTTACCGGTGAATCGGGCGAGCACCGCTTGATCTGCATGAGCGCCTTCACCGGCAACAATAACGATGAGGATGTAGCCGATGATGATGCGTAAATTCTGGCCCTTGCTGATGGCGGGCAGTGTCGGTGCCATGTCGGTGCAGGCTGCACCGGCTGACACCTATGAGCTGCTGGTGGGCAGCTATACCGCCGGCACCAGCGAAGGTATCTACCGCCTGCAATTCGACAGCCGCACCGGGCAGTTCAGCGGCAAGCCGGTGCTGGCTGCCAAGACGGCCAACCCGTCGTGGTTGACGGTTTCCAAGGACCAGAAGTACCTGTTTGTGGTCAACGAGAACGGTCCAGGCCAGAAAGACCCGGTGGGTCGTGTCAGCAGTTACAGCATCGACCCGCAAAATCATCAGCTCACCCTGATCAACCAGGTGCAGAGCCTGGGCAACGAGCCGACCCATTCCAGCGTCGCCGCCGATGGGCGTCACCTGTTTGTTGCCAACTATTCGGTACTCGAAGACCCGGGCGGCAGCCTGGCGGTGCTGCCGATAGGCGCCGAGGGCAAGCTGTCGGCCCCGGTGCAGTTGAGCGGGCATCCGGCCAGCCGGGTAAATCCTGAGCGCCAGGCGTCCAATCACGTGCATTCCGTGGTGTCGTCACCGGATGGCAAGTACGTATATGTGCAGGACCTGGGCGCGGACAAAGTGTTTGTCTACCAGTATGATCCCAAGGCCAATCACGAATTGCCGCTGACGCCGGCCAACCCGGCCTCGGTGCAACTGCCACCCGGCAGCGGCCCGCGTCATTTGCTGTTCAGCGCCGACGGCAAACACGCCTGGCTGACCACCGAAATGAGCGCTCAGGTCGCGGTGTTCGATTACAGCGACGGCAAGCTGACGCAAACCCAACTGCTGGACTATGCCGCTGGCCAACCGGTGTCCGACAAGGCCGGCGCGGCGCTGCATGCGTCAAGCGATGGCAAGTTCCTCTACGTGAGCAACCGCGGTACGGCCAATCAGTTGCTGGTGTTCAGCATCGACCCGGCCACCGCGCACCTCAAGGAGATCCAGCGTCGCTCTGTCGAAGGTGATCACCCTCGTGAGTTCAGCCTCGACCCGAGCGGCAAGTTCCTGCTGATCGCCAACCAGAAAAGCAATGAAATCGTGGTGGTTGAACGCGACCCCAAGACCGGTTTGTTGGGTAAAACCGTGCAGCAATTGCCGATCGATGCCCCCAGCGACCTCAAGTTCCTGGTGCGTCAATAAGCCACAGGCCCCGCAGTGCGGGGCCTGAGCCTTTGTATTAATTCGGTTGATAGCGGCTACTGTTTCAAAGCATTTCTAAGGTCCAACCCTCGGGCGTAAGTTTGGTTCCAAGGCCTCCACCGGCCACTCAACCAAACGAACACAAGGGTTACCGCCATGAACTTGAATCTCTTCTCCATCATCGCCGCTTCCGCTGTTTCCGCCACCGTGGCATTGCCTGCCAACGCCAGTGTGGAAGTCACTGACAAGAAATCCAGTGTCACGGCCTACACCCAGAAATACCTGCAACAGAGTGCCAATTTCTATGCAGCGCTGGATCACAAGACTCAGCACTGAGCTTCAGACAATAGAGGCCTGATGTGGGAGGGGGCTTGCCCCCGATGAGCATGGGTATCTACACAACTTTTGTAGCCACCGCCGAGCGTAACCACGATGCGAAGCGAGCCGCTCTTGATCTGCTTTTGATCTTAAGCGCCCCGTCAAACCACGCTGGCCGGAAT
>NZ_SPKO01000032.1:73020-132618 GCF_023127795.1 Pseudomonas sp. W2Jun17
TGTAAGAGCGGAACCAATAGTAGCCGTTGCCTAAATAACGGATATGTACTCGGTTTGATCCGGCATCCTGGTCGGCCCTGAGGCCGCCATCGGGAGCAAGCCCCCTCCCACAGGTACAGCGCCATACCAGAAGTTGTGTAGATACCTATGCCCCGATGAGGGAGTATCAGTAAGCACACCTGTGACTGACCCACCGCTATCGGGAGCAAGCTCCTCCCACATTTAGTCGAGTAAGACTCAGGTTTTTGCCATCACCGCAATAAACAGCGGTGATTCCAGAAACCGTTGAAGCCACGCCTGCAACCGGTAGTACGGCGTCCCCGCAAACCACTCGCGATCCACATGGGCAAACTGCCTTACAAAGGGCACCAGCGCCGCATCTGCCAGGCTCAGGTGATCGGCAAGCAAATACTCCCGCTCTGTCAGCAAACCCTCCAGCTTGCGCAAAAACACCTCGCCCTCGGCCCGATAATGTTCCATCGGTTGCTCCGGGTAGCGTTCTGCGTACTTGTATCGATTCAAGTGATGTTTGAACACCTGATCGTTCTCGCTGATCAGCGCCAATACCGCAGGCTCACCCTGCAACAACCAATCCTCGGGATCGTGCTGTGCCAGCGCCCACTGCATGATCTCCAGGCTTTCTTCGATCACTCGGCCTTCGACGCTCAACACCGGCACCGTGCCCTTGGGCGACAGCGCCAGCATCTCGGTCGGCTTGGCTTTCAGGCTCACTTCGATAATGTCCACCGGCACGCCTGAATAGCGCAGCGCCAATCGCGCCCGCATTGCATAAGGGCAGCGCCGGAACGAATACAGCAGCGCCTGGCTCACTTGACCTCCAGGGTGCTCAGGCCATTGCCCTGGCGCTTGACCTGGATTTGCACCGGGATACGCTCGTGCATTTCCTGAACGTGAGAGATCACCGCCACTTTGCGGCCCTGAGCCTGCAAACCATCCAAAGCGTCCATGGCCAATTGCAGGGACTCGGGGTCGAGGCTGCCGAAACCTTCATCGATAAACAGCGACTCGATCTTCAAGGTGCTTGAGGCCATGGACGCCAGGCCCAAGGCCAGCGCCAATGACACCAGGAAGGTTTCGCCACCGGACAGTGAGTGTACCGAGCGCAATTCGTCACCCATCTCCGTGTCCATCACCAACAGCCCGAGCATACTGCCGCCGCGTTTAAGCCGGTAGCGGCGCACCAGTTGGCGCAACTGCACGTTGGCATGGTGCACCAGCAAATCGAGGTTGTAGGCCTGGGCGATCTTGCGGAAGGTGTCGCCGGTGGCCGAACCGATCAACGCATTCAGGCGCGCCCAGCGCTGCCATTCTTCATAGGCCTTGGTGATCTGTTCGGCCAGGGCCTGGTTGGCGTCCTGGCGGCGTTGATCTTCGGCTTGGCGGGCGCGCAGTTCGGCGCAATGCTTCTCGCCTTCGGCCAGCCGCTGATTGAGCGCCGCCAGGGTGTGGTCCAGTTGATCGGCGTCGAGATTGCCGTTGTGCAAGGCCTGGTGTTCGGCCAAGCGCTGTTCGCGCTCTTGCAGCAGCACCTTGGCTTGCTCGACAGTTTTTTCGCTGCTGTTCAGGTCCTGGCGTAGCTGCGCGATCTGAGCCTCATCGAAGGCTAATAAACGTGACAGGCCCTGGTTATCCAGATCGGGGTGCAGCGTGCGCCATTCATTGATGCGTGTTTCAAGCGCTTGTTGTTCCGCTTGCAGCGCGTGCTGGCGGTCCTGCTGGGCCTTAAGGTCAGCAGCCAGTTGGACCAGGGCCGTGTGCACGGTGTGCAGCTCGTGGTTGGCGTCGGTCTCGCTTTGGCGTGACTGCGCGACGGTCTGCTCCAGTTGCTGCTGCCAGTGTTCGGCGCTGGCGTGGTCGCCCAGCAAGGCGCTGAGTTTTTCTTGAACAGCTTGTTGCTGTGAGGCCACTTCGGTGACTTGCAGCGTGAGCGCGTCGAGCTGCTGCTGGCGATGTTGCTGGTGGGTCTGCTGTTTCTCGATGGCCTGCTGGCGCTCCTGCTGCTCGGCCAGTTCATCGCGCTGATGGCCCAACTGCTCAAGGCGTTGACTGACCTGCTGGTCGAGCTGCATGAAGGTCGCCGCAGGCGCACTGCGCAAACCCTCCAGGGTTTGGGTGGGCAACAGGGTGGCGAAGGTGGCGAGTTCTGCGTCGAGGCGTTCGCGGTCCTTGGCCAATTCCCGTTGCTGGTCCACCAGCAACTGCCGGGTTTGCTGGCTGGCCTCCTGAGCGGCTTGCAACTGCTGCTGAAGGCGCCCGGCGTTTTGTTGCAGGTTGAGCAGGGCGTCCTGGCGTTGTTCGTCCTGAGTGAGGCTCTGGGTCAGTTGGGCCAGTTGCTGAGCCAGCCAGCCGCTGCGTTTGGCCGCGTCCTGATTGAACAACGAGGCGTACAGCGGATGGGCCTCCAGGCTCTGTGCCAGGCCTTGCTGTTGTATCGCCAGCTGTTCCTGTTGGCGCAGGAACTCCTTCTGTTCGGCGATCAGTCCACCGACTTCACCGCGCAGTTCATTGAGTTTTTCCTTGAGGTCGTCGACCGCCTTTTGCGCCGTGGCTTCTTCGTTCTCGTCATGGCGACCCAGGCTCTGCAACAGGGCTTCGGGCTGGTGATACGGATGCTCGTGGCTGCCGCACACCGGGCAGGGCTGGTCATCCTGCAATTGCGCGCGCAACTCTTCGACGCTGGCGCTGCGGGCCAGGCGCTGACGTTCCAGCAGTTGCTTGGTCACCGTCAGGGTTTGCTCAGCCACGCTGAGTTCGGCCTTGGTTTGCAAACCGCTCTGGTTCAGTCGCTCGCGGCGTTGCGCGGCATCGGCGAGTTGTTGTGTCAGCGCGCCTGTCTGTTGATCCAGTTGCTGCTGGCTGTCCCACAAGCGGGCCAGGTCTTCGAAAGCACGCTGTTGCTTGCGATTATCCTGCAGCAGGCTGGCCAGCAACTGAATTTGCTCGGCCACCGCGTGGGGTTCGGCACCGGCTTCCTGATAGAGCAGGTCGAGGGCTTCGCGCTGTTGGGTGAACTGATCGGCGGCGGCGCTGGCACGCTGTTCGAGTTGCGGCAGTTCGGCCTCGCCCTTGTTGAGGCGATTGCCGATCACCATCAGCTGTTGCAGACGGTCGCGGTAGGCGTTCCAGGCTTCGCTCAGCGGGGCAAGGGCGGCGCTGTGCTCAAGCTCGGCAGCCAGGCGGTGCAGGCGCTCGGCGACTTGGGTTTGCGTGTCTTGCAGACCCGTGAGCAGGGCGTGGCCTTCGTTGCAGGCGCTTTGCTGTTGTTGTTTTTCTTCGCTGCGCTTGGCCAGTTCCCGGGTCAAGTGGGCGAGGGTGTTCTGTTCTTCAACGGCCTGGCGCAGCAGGGGAGCCGCCTCGGCCTGGTTTTTCAGGGCGTCGGCCAGCGCCGCTTGGGCGGCCACTTGCTGTTGTTGCGCCTGGTCCTGGCGGGTATGCAGGGCGACTTGCTGCTCCAGCTGTTGCTGAATCTGTGCCGCGAGTGGCGTCAGCAGGGTGCCGAGTTCAGCCTGGCGCAGGAAGTGATGACGTTGCGGTGCCAATTGCTCCAGGCGATTGAGGTCCTGGCGTTGCGGGCCTTGGTTGTCCCACTGCTGCTGGGCCTGCTGCAGTTGTTCGACGGCGCTGAGCTGGCGCTCTTGCCACTCACGCAACTCTTTAAGCCAGGTGTGCTGCAACTCCAACTGCTTGAGCTGGGCCTGCTGGGTCTTGAGTTGTTGCTGGGCCTCGGCCAACTGTTGATCGAGTTCGGCGCGGGCTTCAGGTGCCAAGGGCACTACGCCGGTGGCCTGGTCTTGCAACTGTTTGTGGGCGTCCCTGGCCTCCTTGGCCTTGTCGAATGCACGTCGCCCCAGTTGGGTGTACAGCGCGGTGTCGGTGAGCTTTTCCAGCAGTTCGCTGCGCTCATTGTCATTGGCCTTGAGGAAGGCGCTGAACTCGCTTTGCGCCAGCAACACCGCACGGGTGAACTGCTCGAAGTTCAGGCCCAGGGCCAGCTCAAGCTGAGTCTTGTATTCGGTTTTCTGGCTGGCCAGCAGTTGCTCGCTGTCCAGGTCGATCAAGCTTTGCCGGCTGTTCTGCAACTTGCCGCCGGCCTTGTCGCGGGCGCGGTTGGCTTCCCAGCGCGCACGGTAGCGACGGCCACTGACGCCGACGAAATCCACTTCGGCATAACCGCCGCCGGTGCCGCGCCGAATCAGCGTGCGCGGATCGCCGATGGAGATATCGGTGTCGGCGTCCGGCATCTTGGCCTGGCCGGTATCGCCCAGGCGCGGCACCGCGCCGAACAACGCCAGGCACAATGCGTCAAGCAGCGTGCTTTTACCCGCGCCGGTCGGCCCGGTGATAGCGAACAGGCCCGCACTGGCCAGGGGCTCGGCGGTGAAGTCGATCTCGAACGGCCCGGCCAGGGAGGCGAGGTTTTTCAGGCGGATAGCGAGGATCTTCATGGCTGTTCGCCCTCCTGTTGCACTTCCTGGAGCAGCACGGCGAAATCCTTCAGGGTTTGTTCATCCACTTCGCTGCCATAGCTGTCCTGCCAGGCACGGCTGAACAATTCCTGGGGCGTGAGCTGGTCGAGTTCGATCAAGCGCTCATCGTCGCTTTCGCTGTTGCCGCGCTGGCCGGCGTATTCGGCGGCGATGCGCACCAGGCGTACGGCCTTGCCTTGCAGGGCGGTTTCGATCTGCTGGCGCAGGTCTGGCTGTGGTTCGTCGAGGCGTACCCGCACTTCCAGCCAAGGGTGACGTTGGGTTTCGGCCAGCAGGTCGATGTCCGGCAGGTCGCGCAGCTGCTTGAGGATGTCCGCCAGCGGTGCGGCTTCCAGACGTTGCAGGTTGACTGAACGGGGGATCAGCAGCGGTTCGACGCCCACCAGCCGTTCACCCTGGAACGTCACGTCGAGCACCTGATGCTTGTAGCCAATCTCGGAAAACGACAGCGGAATCGGCGAGCCGCTGTAGCGAATGCGCTCTTCGCCATTGACCTGTTGCGGCTTGTGCAAGTGGCCGAGGGCAACATAGCCGACGGTTTTGTCGAACAGGCTGGCCGGCAGTGCCTCGGCATTGCCGATGATCAGGCTGCGCTCGGAGTCTTCCGATACCGACCCCCCGGCCATGTGCGCATGACTGATGGCTATCAGTGCCTGGCCTTTTTTGCGTTTGGCATTGGCGGCGGCGATCAGCCATTCATGCACCTGGCCGATACCCCGCAAGTAGTCGTCTCCCAGATGCGCACCGGTAACTTCCGCCGGGCGCAGGAATGGCAGCGCCAGGCACCAGGCGGCAATCTTGCCTTTGGCATCCGGCAAGGGGATCAGCAGGCGTTCGGCGTCCAACTGGCCATCGTCAAGCCACAACACCCGGCCCAGGGCATGAGTGCGCAGGCGGCGCATCAACGGCGCGGGCAGCTCGATACGCGAGCCGGAGTCATGGTTGCCGGCGATCATCACAATCGTCAGCGTCGGGTTTTGCTCATGGGCGCTGATGATGAAGTCATACAGGCGTTCCTGGGCCTTGAGCGGCGGGTTGACCGTGTCGAAGATATCGCCAGCGATCAACAACGCATCCGGGCGTTGGGCCTTCAGTTGGCCCAGCAGCCACTCAAGGAAACAGGCATGTTCGAAGTCGCGTTCCTGGCCGTGGAGGTTTTGGCCCAGGTGCCAGTCGGAGGTGTGAAACAGACGCAAGGCGAACTCCGTGGAGAAGATGAAAAGGAGGGGAGTTTACCTGTAAACACGCACACAGTGCCTGCCAGTGGCCCAGACCCGATATAGCAGAGGACTTGCCCCGATGACGGTGAATCAGATATGGATTAATTGGCTGATCCACCGCTATCGGGAGCAAGCCCCCTCCCACAGGGGTTATGGGTGTTGACGGGGTTGGGGGGGGCAGGCAGGCCATTGCGCGGGCCATGTCGCGTTGGGCGCCAGCCGTGGGGAACGGTTGGGCAGGGGAGGACCACACACTCACGTGGACGCCTTAATTAACCTTCGGAATCAGAGACTCACCATGACAGTTTCAATAAATGCATCCCCTATTAGTCCTTTTCACGTGATGCCTCAGCAGGTGAACCCTGAAAAAACCTCACCCTCGTCCAGCCATCGGCAAGCGCGAAGCGCTGAGGCCCAAGCCGGCGCCCCTCACGCGCGTCCTTTTGGTGGAGTGACCGACCGGCAACTGATAGGGCTGGTCCGCGACCACTTTCGCGAGTTCGCCGCCGGGGCGACAGACAGCTACGTAAACTTCAATGAATTGAAAGAAGCGGCCGGTCTGATAGCCAGCGACAGGTCATTTTCTCCAGAGGCACACCACACGGCACTGGAGTTGTTGTCACGCCCCGAACTGCTGCGCAAGCTGGATATCGGCATCAGCTTCTTTGGTGGCCCCGGCAAGGAAGATGGCCGGTTCGATATGGATAACCTGAACTATCTGTACAAATTCCCCCATCGTGAATGGAAGGTGCCGCGCCGTAATCACTAACATCCAGATGGATGTCGAACAGGCGACACAGGGCAACTGTGGGAGGGGGCTTGCTCCCGATAGTGGTGGGTCAGTTAAAGATGTATCAACTGAAACTCTGCCATCGGGAGCAAGCCCCCTCCCACATGAGTTTGCGGTATTACTTGGGATACAACGGCGGCAAGCTGGTGGTGTCGGTCGCCGGGTCCTGCTCGCGTTCGGCCACGGGGATGGCCTTGATCGCACGCCACAGGTCTTCACCCAGCCAGTACTGGCCGCTTTCGCTGTACAGCGCGCCGTTCAAGCCATCCAGGGCATCTGACAATGGCACAAACCGCGCCGCCATGTCGGCCAGGGTTTCCGGCTGTTGACGCGCCCAGGCATCGAGGGCCTGGCGGGTGGCTTGCGGATCGTTGGCCTGGGTGGCGCGCTTGAGGTCGTCGAGCAGGGTGCGCGGGCTCGGGCCGGTTTGCGCGGCGCGCTGTACGGCCGGCTGCCGACGGGCGCGCCACCACAGGCCGAAGCCCAGCAACGTGGTGCATGCCAGGATCAGTGTGCTCAGTTGCCACAGCCACAGGCGCTCATCGTCGGGTGCAGTGATGATGGTCGGCGTGGCGGGTGCGTCCACCACCAGGCTGGGATTGACCGCCACTTGCACAGTGCGCGCCGGCAGGCTGGTGCGTTCCAGGTGATCTTCGTGGGTGTTCCACCACACCACTTCCACCGGCGGCAGTTCCAGCTCGCCGGCGCGGGTTGGCACCAGGGCTTCGCGGTCTTCACGGCTGCCGATCAGGCCGCGGTCGCTGGTCTGGTTGCCCAGTACCGGTTGGTCCGGGTAGCGGCGCAGGCCGTTGACGTCGGCGCTGGGCAGCGCCGGCAACTGTGCGCTGGATAAGCCCTCGGCCTGCACGGTGAGGCTGCGAGTCAGAGAGTCGCCGACCTGCACGTGGTCCGGCGTAGGGTTCCAGCCTTCGCTCAGGGTCAGGCTGCGCGCCGGCAGCCAGGGAGCGTCGGCGGGGTAGAGGTCCGGCTTGGGTTTGATCGTCAACGGCAGGGCCGCAGAGCTGACGTGGATCATCTTGCCCGGCTTGGTGCCCTGCAGTGTGTTTTCCTGGGGTGGGCGCGATTCGACCAGGGTAGCGCTGAAGGTCTGCGCCGGAATCACCACCGTGCCGCTGTGCTGCGGGTAGACAGCGTAGCGGGTCTCGATCACGCCATGGCGGATGCTGTTGATGACCTTCTCATAGGTACGCGACTCGCCCAGTTGTTCGACACGTGCATCGGGAATCTGCAAGGGCGTGAGGCTGCTGTCGTCATACAGCGATACCGAGTGGTACACGCGTACGGTCAACAGCGCTTGGGCCTGGACGTACACGGCGGTCTGGTCGAGGTTGGCCTCGATAAATACTGGGGCCAGCTCGGTGCTGGTGTTCTGGCTGGCGGTTTCGACCACTTGCAGGGTGATCGGCTGGGTCTTGAGTGCGCCCACTTGCAACGGCGGGATGATCACGTTGCCGTTTTCCTTGGGCAGCAGGGTGATGATCCAGCGGGTGGTGGCGTGGTTATCGCCGCCCAGGGTGGTGAGCTGGTTGATCTGGCGGGTGCCGCTGACTTCAAACTGTGCGTCCAGGGGCGACAGGTCCGGCTTGCCGAATTGGGTTACATCGCTGGACTCCACCGTCAGCTCCACCGTTTCCCCGGAGTTGAGGCGGTTACGGTCAACGCTGGCAACCAGGTTCGCCGCCTGGGCGTGGCCTGCCGACAACGCGAGCAGAAGCAAAAGGGTGGTGCGGCGGCTCATCGAGTCGTGTCCTGATGTTGTTGCTGTTCGTACCAGAATTTGCGCCGCAGCAGCTCACCGGGATTGTCCGGGATTTCTTGCAGCCATTGCTCCAGCGCCTGGCGGCGTTCACCTTCAAGGCGGGTGTCGACAGGGCGCAGGGGCGGCGTGGTGGTGTGCTCGTCGCCCAGTTCGCTGCCCGGCACTTCATTGTGGCCTGGCTGTGGGGTGGCGCCGGCCTGAGTTTCACCGCTGCTGGCTTCGCCCTGGCCCTGGGGCGATTGTTCGCCACTCTGGCCCGTTTGCCCGCTGGCCCCCGGTTGCGCAGTTTGGCCGGGTTGGGGGCTTTCGTCATCTTCGTTTTTTGCAGGCTGGGTCGGCTCGGGCTCGGCTTGCTCTTGCATCAGGGTTTCAACCAGGGCCTTGTTTTTCAGCGCCGGTTGCAGATCGGGCTGGGCTTCCAGGGCTTGCTCGTAGGCGTCGATAGCGGCTTCAAGTTCACCGGCTTTGGCCAGGGCATTGCCTCGATTGTAGTGGGAATAAGCGTCGTTGCCCTGGGCAAAACGTTTGATCGCCTCGGCGTAATTGCCGGCTTCGTACAGGGCTACACCTTGCCATTGCGGGTCTTGAAAGTGTTCGGCGGCTTCGGCTGGGCGCTTGTGCTTGAGCAGGTATTGACCTTGCTGGTCGGGGCGCAGCCACAGGTCCTGAAGGCCAAAGGCGTAACTGGGTTGTGGCGCGCCCAGCAACAGCAACGGCAGGCAGAACAGCCAGCCGCGACGCCCGGCGCAGGCGGCCAGCAGTAACAGCGGCAGCAGCAGCCAGTAACCCTGATCGGCCCAGGTGTCCAGGTGCAGCACTTGGCCGTCGTTGCGCAGGGCTTGTACGCTGTCGAGCATACCCAGTTGGCGCAGGTCCTTGTCATCCAGGCGCGCTGCACGGTAGCGGCCACCCATTTCACTGGCGAAGGCCTTGAGCGTCGGGCTGTCGAGGCGTGGCACCAGGATCGCGCCCTGGTCGTCCTTGAGGAACTCGCCGCTTTCCTGGGTCACCGGTGTGCCTTCACGGCTGCCGATGCCGAGGATCGACAAGGGCGGTGCCTGGGCGCTTTGCAGTTGCAGGCGGATGCCCTGGCGCTCCTGTTTCGACAGCGAGGAGCCGATCAGCAGCAGGCGCCCCTGGCCGAGCCCGCCTTGCTTGAGCAGGCCGAGGGCTTTTTCCACGGCCAGATCGGCGCGATGGCCGGGCTCGGGCATGATCGAAGGGCGCAGGGCCTCCAGCAGATTGCGGCTGGTGGCCAGGTCGTCCGACAGCGGCACCAGCGTATGGGCGCTGCCCGCATACACGACGATGGCGGTTTGCGCATCGGTGCGTGCTTGCAGCAGGTCATACAGCTTGCGCCGCGCCTGCTCCAGGCGGTTGGGCGGGCTGTCGGTGGCAAGCATTTCCGGGGTCAGTTCCAGCAGTACCACCAGCGGGTCAGCGGGTTTCTGACTGGGCTGTTCAACCCGTTGCCAACTGGGCCCCAGCAACGCCAGCACGGCCAACAGCCAGGCGATGCCCAGCAGCACCCACGGCGATTTGCTCTCGCGGCCGTTGCCGCCACTGAGCAGTACGGCATGGAAGGCCGGTGGCAGGATCATCTGCCAGCGGCCGGCGCGCTTTTGTCGGTGCCACAACTGCCACAGCAACCAGCCGAGCAGCGGCAGCAGCAATAGCCACCAGGGCCGGAACCAGTGCGGCCACAGGGCGATCATCGACGTCTCCGCAAACGCAAGCGCTTGAGGCGCTGGCGCCATTCAGGGTGTTGTTGCAGGAAGATCCCTTTGCTCGACAGCTTGTTGAACCCGCGTTGCAAGGCGTTGTTGGGCCAGCGTTCCTGGATCACCAGCAACAGGCTCAAGATCAGCGCCAGCGCCAGCGGGCCGCTGTACAACGCCTGGGCCGGTCGCGCTTGGGTGGGTTGTTGTTCGACGGGCTCCAGGGTGTCGAGGGTCTCCTTGATCTGCTGCAGTTCCTCGCCGTCATGGGCGCGGAAATATTGACCGCCGGTGGCCTCGGCCATCGCCTTGAGCGCCGGCTCGTCGAGGTCCAGGCTCGGATTTACGCCGAGAATGCCCAGGGAACCGGTTTGCTCCGGGTCGGCGCCAATGCCGATCGGGTAAATCTTCACGCCTTCTTCGGCCGCCAGTCGCGCTGCCGTCAACGGGTCGATCTGCCCGGCGTTATTGGCGCCGTCGGTGATCAGGATCAGCACACGGCTTTGCGCCGGGCGTTGGCGCAGGCGTTTCAAGGCCAGGCCAATGGCATCGCCGATGGCGGTGTTCTTGCCGGCAATGCCGATACGCGCTTCGTCCAGCCAGGTACGTACGGTGCGCCGATCAAAGGTCAGCGGTGCCTGCAGGTAGGCTTGAGTACCAAACAGGATCAAGCCCACGCGGTCACCTTCGCGTTCTTCAAGAAAGTCCCCGAGCAGGTGTTTGACCAGGGCCAGGCGACTCACGTCCTCACCCTGCCAGTGCATGTCGGGGAAATCCATGGAGCCTGACACGTCGACCGCCACCAGCAAGTCCCGGCCACTGGCGGCAATTGGCAAAGGCTCGCCCAGCCATTGCGGGCGTGCGGCGGCAGTCAACAGCAGCAGCCACAGCACCACGAAGGGGGCCTGCTGGCGCCAGCCTGGCAGGTTGGCGCGGGCGCGACGGCGGGCCAAGCCTTCGAGGTCGCTCAGGTAGCTGACTTTCAATGCCGGTTCGCCGCTGTCGGCCGCGGGCAGGATCAGGCGCATCAACCAGGGCAATGGCAACAGGGTAAAGATCCACGGCCAGGCGAACTCAAACATGTTTGCGAATCCAGGTGTCGACAGCTTGAGTCAGGCCGGCGATAGCTTTGTCGTCGAGTTTGCATTCGGGCTTGTAGGCGCCTTCCACCAGTACCATCCAGCGCGTCAGGCCGGCGGCGGGGCAGCGGTTGTCGAGGAAGGCCAGCCATTTGCGGCCGTTGAGGGTATGGCTCTGGCTATACGGGTAGTCGTTACGGCACAGGCGCTTGAGCAGGCCGTTGAGTTGTTGCAGCCAGGCACCTGCGGGCGCGCCGTCGTAGGGCTTGGGCATCAAGGCCAGTTCGGCGAGGGCGGCGATGCGCAGCGGGTCCAGCGGTTGTTCGGCGCGGGCCACGGGGCGGCGGGTTGGCAGGAAGCGGCGCAACCACCACAGGCCCCAGCCGAGCAGCGGGATCACCAGCAGCAACAGCCACCAGCCGGGCGCAGGCGGCCAGAAGCCGATGGCCGGCGGCGCGATCAGCGGTTGCAGTTGGTCCAGGCTGCTCATTGTTTTTTAACCGGGCGTTGCGGGTTGAGGTACTCGCGCAATTGCTCGACCATTTCACTCTGTGTGCTCAACGGCATCAACAACACCCGCAGCTTTTGCGCGAGCCGTTCCCAGCGGGCGATACGCGCTTCGGCCTGGGCTTTGTAGGCCTGGCGCAAATCAATGTTCAGGGTGTCCAGTTCCAGCTGTGCGCCGCGTTCTGCGAAGCGCAGTAACCCGGCGGCGGGCAGGGCGTGATCAAGCGGGTCGGAAATGGGCAGCAGCAGCAGGTCGCAATGTCGCGACAGCAGGCTCAGCTGTTGCTCGGCGCTGTCAGTCAGCGCCCGTTCATCGCAGATCACAATCCCCAGGCTGCCCGGTCGCAACACTTCACGGCCACGGCGCAAGGCCATGCCCAGGGCATCAGCTTCGGGGCGGCTTTCGGTGTTCAGGCTCTGGTTGACCCGCACCAGGCGGTTAAGCAGCTGCAACAGGCTTTGTTTGCTGCGTCGAGGCTTGATTTCGTAGTGCTCGCTGTCGCCGAACACCAGTCCGCCGACCCGATCGTTATGCCCCAGGGCCGCCCAGCCGATCAGGCTGGCCGCTTGTGCGGCGAGCACCGACTTGAACATCTGCCCCGAGCCGAAGAACAGACGGCAGCTTTGCTCCACCATGATAAAGATCGGCCGTTCGCGTTCTTCGTGGAACAACTTGGTGTGCGGTTCCTGGGTGCGCGCTGTCACGCGCCAGTCGATGGTGCGCACGTCGTCGCCCGCCTGGTACACCCGCACCTGATCGAAGTCCACACCGCGCCCGCGCAGCTTGGAGTGGTGCAGGCCGATCAACGGGCTGCGCTGGCCGGGCGTGGAGAACAGCTGCACTTCGCGCACGTGGTGACGCATCTCAATCAGTTCACTGAGGGTTACGCGTATACCATCGCTGGCGTTCATCGGCTTCAAGCGACGGCAACAACGTCAAGAATGCGTTGCACCACGCGGTCCTGGTCGATCCCGGCAGCTTCGGCTTCGAACGACAGGATGATGCGGTGACGCAGCACGTCGAACAGCACCGCCTGGATATCCTCGGGGCTCACGAAGTCGCGACCGGCCAGCCAGGCGTGGGCGCGGGCGCAACGGTCCAGGGCGATGGAGCCTCGGGGGCTGGCGCCATAGGCGATCCACTCGGCCATTTCCGGGTCGAACTTGGAAGGCGTACGCGTGGCCATG
This sequence comes from Pseudomonas sp. W2Jun17, assembly GCF_023127795.1. Classification (NCBI taxonomy): domain Bacteria; kingdom Pseudomonadati; phylum Pseudomonadota; class Gammaproteobacteria; order Pseudomonadales; family Pseudomonadaceae; genus Pseudomonas; species Pseudomonas sp. W2Jun17. The sequence continues at coordinate 85,811 of NZ_SPKO01000032.1, forward strand.
ACCAGTTGCACCAGGTATTCCTCTACCGCATCGGCCATGTACAGGCCAAGGATTTCCTTGCGGGCGGCAAAGATCGCCTGTTGGCTGACGCGCCGCTCGGGCTTGGTTTCGCCATTGAGCGCTTCGCCGCGGGCCTGCTGAAGGATGCGCCGTTCGACGGCGGCGTCCGGGAAACCGATCTTCACGTGCATGAGGAAGCGGTCGAGCTGGGCTTCGGGCAGAGGGTAGGTGCCTTCCTGCTCGATGGGGTTCTGCGTGGCCATCACCAAAAACAGCGGCGATAGCTCGTAAGTGCTGCGGCCCACGCTGACCTGGCGCTCGGCCATCGCTTCAAGCAAGGCCGACTGGACCTTGGCCGGGGCGCGGTTGATTTCGTCGGCGAGCACCAGGTTATGGAATATCGGCCCCTGCTGGAACACGAAACTGCCGGTTTCCGGGCGATAGATCTCGGTGCCGGTGATGTCGGCGGGCAGCAGGTCAGGGGTGAACTGGATACGATGGAACTGCGCTTCGATGCCTTCGGCCAGCTCCTTGATCGCCTTGGTCTTGGCCAGCCCCGGTGCGCCTTCGACCAGCATATGGCCGTCGGCGAGCAGGGCGATCAGCAGGCGATCGATGAGTTTTTCCTGGCCGAGAATCTGCGTAGAAAGAAAGGTTCGCAGCGCAAGCAGCGCTTCACGATGTTCCATCGATGACGGTTCCTGGAAAGATGAGCCTGATGGTGGAGCGCGAGCGCCAGGCTTGGGAGGCTTACTTTAATGCATCGAAGGGGGTGACGACTAACGACGTCACGGGTATTTTCAGAAAAACTTGTAGGCTTTTGGTGTGGGAACACGGTCAATGTGGGAGGGGGCTTGCCGCCGATGCCCGTGTGTCGGGCACCGATGTATTAACTGGCCCGCCGCTATCGGGGGCAAGCCCCTTCCCACATTTGAACCAGGGTGCAGCTCAAGTCCGGATGAAAGTGCCAGTGCCTGCGAGGATTTTCTGCAAGGTTTCCTCCACTTCAGCCAGGTCGGATGCGGCCGTGGCGTGGGTGATCTCCAGATGATCCTTGCCACCCAATGCATCGGCATCACCGGCTGCAAGTTCGATCAGCAACGTCGTGGCACTCAAGGTGATCTTCAGCCCATCCAGCGTCGACGGCTCGTAATCCCAGGTCAGTTCCACTTCCTCTTCATCCGGGTAGCGGCTCAACATGAACATTTCGCCGTTCTTGCCGTGGCAGCAAAGCATGGCCATGTTGTCTTCTTCTTCGTCGCACGGGGTGGCCATCAGGGCGTCGGTTTTCAGCTGCAGCATGGGAAATCCTGTGTGGAGGAGGGCGTTGCGCTGGCAATTGTGCCATTGCGGCGAATTTTATGCTGCAGGGTGTGTCAGACCCAGGGCATGACCTGGCGTGCGGTATCAGCCATTTTCGGTACTCAGAGGGCTGAAAAACGCAGGTTTTTTGCCCGGAAAAACGCGGTTGCCCAAGTTGCAACCTATTGCCTGCTTACCGATGACCGAATATGTCGCAGCGTCGCAAGCAGCGGTCTTCCTACACTCGTTAAGCTGCGCAACGGATGTGCCCCGCGCCCGGCGCCTGACCTGCCCGTCGTACCGTCACCCGGCAAGGTGTGCATCTTGTGGAAGTTGTATGTGACCTGACTGTCCTGTCCAGCTTCACCCACCTGTCGGCCTGATTCGTTTATCGTGACCCACGAACAGAGCTGACGGTCTCCCCGCAAGGGGATAACACGCGACGCTTCCATCAATAACAAGCCCAAGCGGAGTACCACAGATGGCGTTCTTCACCGCAGCCAGCAAGGCCGACTTCCAGCATCAACTGCAAGCGGCACTGGCGCAGCACATCAGTGAACAGGCACTGCCACAAGTGGCGCTGTTCGCTGAGCAATTCTTCGGCATCATTTCCCTGGACGAACTGACCCAGCGTCGCCTTTCCGACCTGGCCGGTTGCACCCTGTCTGCCTGGCGCCTGCTTGAGCGCTTCGATCACACCCAACCGCAAGTGCGGGTCTACAACCCCGATTACGAACGTCATGGCTGGCAATCGACCCACACCGCGGTCGAAGTGCTGCACCATGACCTGCCATTTCTGGTGGACTCGGTCCGTACCGAGCTGAACCGCCGTGGCTACAGCATCCATACCCTGCAAACCACCGTGCTCAGCGTGCGCCGTGGCAGCAAGGGTGAGTTGCTGGAAATCCTGCCCAAGGGCACCCAGGGCGAAGGCATCCTGCAAGAATCGCTGATGTACCTGGAAATCGACCGCTGCGCCAACGCCGCCGAGCTGAACGTGCTGAGCAAAGAGCTGGAGCAGGTGCTGGGCGAAGTTCGCGTGGCCGTGGCCGATTTCGAACCGATGAAAGCCAAGGTCCAGGACCTGCTGGCCGGTATCGACGCCAGCGCATTCACGATCGACGGTGAAGAAAAAGCCGAGATCAAGAACTTCCTGGAATGGCTGGTGGGCAACCACTTCACCTTCCTGGGCTATGAAGAGTTCGTGGTACGTGACGAGGCGGACGGCGGTCATATCGAATATGACGCCAGCTCCTTCCTCGGTCTGACCAAGCTGTTGCGCGCCGGCCTCACCGCCGAAGACCTGCGCATCGAAGACTACGCCGTGGCCTACCTGCGTGAACCGACGGTGCTGTCGTTCGCCAAGGCTGCACACCCAAGCCGCGTGCACCGCCCGGCGTATCCGGACTACGTGTCGATCCGCGAGATCAGTGCCGACGGCAAGGTCATCAAGGAACACCGCTTCATGGGCCTCTACACCTCCTCGGTGTACGGCGAAAGCGTGCGAGTGATCCCGTACATTCGCCGCAAGGTAGCGGAAATCGAGCGTCGCTCGGGCTTCCAGGCCAAGGCGCATCTGGGCAAGGAACTGGCCCAAGTGGTTGAAGTGCTGCCCCGTGACGACCTGTTCCAGACCCCGGTCGACGAGCTGTTCAGCACCGTGATGTCGATCGTGCAGATCCAGGAACGCAACAAGATCCGCGTGTTCCTGCGCAAAGATCCGTACGGTCGTTTCTGCTACTGCCTGGCCTATGTGCCGCGCGATATCTATTCCACCGAAGTGCGTCAGAAGATCCAGCAAGTGCTGATGGATCGCCTCAAGGCTTCGGACTGCGAGTTCTGGACCTTCTTCTCCGAGTCCGTGCTGGCCCGTGTGCAACTGATTCTGCGGGTCGACCCGAAGAACCGCCTGGACATCGACCCGCTGCAACTGGAAAAAGAAGTGGTGCAAGCCTGCCGCAGCTGGCAGGACGACTACGCCAGTCTGGTGGTGGAGAGTTTCGGCGAAGCCCACGGCACCAACGTGCTGGCGGACTTCCCCAAAGGCTTCCCGGCCGGCTACCGCGAGCGTTTCGCCGCGCATTCGGCCGTGGTCGATATGCAGCATCTGAACAGCCTCACCGAAGCCAACCCGCTGGTGATGAGCTTCTATCAGCCGCTGGGCCAGGTCTCCGGTCAGCGCGAACTGCATTGCAAGCTCTATCACGCTGACACCCCGCTGGCGCTGTCCGACGTGCTGCCGATCCTGGAAAACCTCGGCCTGCGCGTGCTGGGCGAGTTTCCGTATCGCCTGCGCCATGCCAATGGCCGTGAGTTCTGGATCCATGACTTTGCATTCATCGCCGCCGAAGGCGTGAACCTGGATATCCAGCAGCTCAACGACACCCTGCAGGACGCATTCGTGCACATCGTGCATGGCGATGCCGAGAACGATGCGTTCAACCGCCTGGTATTGACCGCCGGCCTGCCATGGCGCGACGTCGCGTTGCTGCGTGCTTATGCTCGCTACCTCAAGCAGATCCGCCTGGGCTTCGACCTGGGCTATATCGCCAGCACCCTGAACAACCACACCGACATCGCCCGCGAGTTGACCCGGTTGTTCAAGACCCGCTTCTACCTGGCGCGCAAGCTCACCGCCGACGACCTGGAAGACAAGCAGCAACGCCTGGAACAAGCGATCCTCACCGCCCTGGACGACGTTCAGGTGCTCAACGAAGACCGTATCCTGCGTCGCTACCTGGACCTGATCAAGGCGACCCTGCGTACCAACTTCTACCAGACTGACGCCAACGGCCAGAACAAGTCGTACTTCAGCTTCAAGTTCAACCCGCACGCGATCCCCGAGCTGCCCAAGCCGGTGCCGAAGTTTGAAATCTTCGTGTACTCGCCCCGTGTTGAAGGCGTGCATCTGCGCTTCGGCAACGTCGCTCGCGGCGGCCTGCGCTGGTCCGACCGTGAAGAAGACTTCCGTACCGAAGTGCTCGGCCTGGTAAAAGCCCAGCAAGTGAAAAACTCGGTGATCGTGCCGGTGGGCGCCAAGGGCGGCTTCCTGCCGCGTCGCCTGCCATTGGGCGGCAGCCGGGACGAGATCGCGGCCGAGGGCATCGCCTGCTACCGCATCTTCATTTCCGGCCTGTTGGACATTACCGACAACCTGAAGGACGGCGCCCTGGTGCCACCGGCCAACGTCGTGCGTCATGACGACGATGACCCCTACCTGGTGGTGGCGGCGGACAAGGGCACTGCAACCTTCTCCGACATCGCCAACGGCATCGCTATCGACTACGGTTTCTGGCTGGGTGACGCGTTCGCTTCCGGCGGTTCTGCCGGTTACGACCACAAGAAAATGGGCATCACCGCCAAGGGCGCGTGGGTCGGTGTGCAGCGTCACTTCCGTGAGCGCGGCATCAACGTGCAGGAAGACAGCATCACCGTAGTGGGCGTCGGCGATATGGCCGGTGACGTGTTCGGTAATGGTTTGCTGATGTCCGACAAGCTGCAACTGGTCGCGGCCTTCAACCACCTGCACATCTTCATCGACCCGAACCCGAACCCGGCCACCAGCTTCGTCGAGCGCCAGCGCATGTTCGAGCTGCCGCGTTCGTCCTGGACCGACTACGACACCAGCATCATGTCTGAAGGCGGCGGTATCTTCTCGCGAAGCGCCAAGAGCATCGCCATCTCCCCACAGATGAAAGAGCGTTTCGACATCCAGGCCGACAAGCTGACCCCGACCGAACTGCTCAACGCCTTGCTCAAGGCGCCGGTGGACCTGTTGTGGAACGGCGGTATCGGTACCTACGTCAAGGCCAGCACCGAAAGCCATGCCGACGTGGGCGACAAGGCCAACGACGCGCTGCGTGTCAACGGCAACGAGCTGCGCTGCAAGGTGGTGGGCGAGGGCGGTAACCTGGGCATGACCCAACTGGGCCGTGTGGAATTCGGCCTCAATGGCGGCGGTTCCAACACCGACTTCATCGACAACGCCGGTGGCGTGGACTGCTCCGACCACGAAGTGAACATCAAGATCCTGCTCAACGAAGTGGTGCAGGCCGGTGACATGACCGACAAGCAGCGCAACCAGTTGCTGGCGAGCATGACCGACGAAGTCGGCCACCTGGTGTTGGGCAACAACTACAAGCAGACCCAGGCCCTGTCCCTGGCCGCACGCAAGGCTTACGAGCGCGCCGCCGAGTACAAACGCCTGATGAGTGACCTGGAAGGCCGTGGCAAGCTGGACCGCGCCATCGAGTACCTGCCGACCGAAGAGCAGCTCACCGAGCGCGCTTCGACCGGCAAGGGCTTGACCCGTCCGGAGTTGTCGGTGCTGATTTCGTACAGCAAGATCGACCTCAAGGAAGCGCTGCTCAAATCCCTGGTGCCGGATGACGAATACCTGACCCGTGACATGGAGACCGCGTTCCCACCGAGCCTGGTGGCCAAGTTCTCCGAAGCCATGCGTCGCCATCGCCTCAAGCGCGAGATCGTCAGCACCCAGATCGCCAACGACCTGGTCAACCACATGGGCATCACCTTCGTGCAGCGACTCAAAGAGTCGACCGGCATGAGCCCGGCGAACGTCGCCGGTGCCTATGTGATCGTGCGCGATATCTTCCACCTCCCGCACTGGTTCCGTCAGATCGAAGCCCTGGACCACCAGGTGTCGGCCGACGTGCAACTGGAGCTGATGGACGAGCTGATGCGCCTGGGCCGTCGTGCTACGCGCTGGTTCCTGCGCAGCCGTCGCAACGAACAGGACGCCGGGCGTGACACTGCGCACTTCGGTCCGCATCTGGCAGCATTGGGCCTCAAGCTCGACGAACTGCTGGAAGGTCCGACCCGTGAAGGCTGGCAGAACCGTTACCAGGCCTACACCCAGGCCGGCGTACCGGAGTTGTTGGCACGCATGGTTGCAGGCACAACCCACCTATACACCTTGCTGCCGATCATCGAAGCCGCCGACGTGACCGGGCATGACGCCGCCGAAGTGGCCAAAGCCTACTTCGCCGTCGGCAGCGCCCTGGACCTGCCGTGGTACCTGCAGCAGATCAGCGATCTGCCTGTCGCCAACAACTGGCAGGCCCAGGCCCGCGAAGCCTTCCGCGATGACGTGGACTGGCAGCAACGGGCGATTACCATTTCGGTACTGCAAATGGCCGACGCGCCACAAGACATGGAAGCCCGCGTGGCCCTGTGGCTTGAACAGCACCAGGACATGGCTGATCGCTGGCGTGCCATGATGGTGGAAATTCGTGCTGCGGTTGGCACGGACTACGCCATGTACGCGGTGGCCAATCGTGAGTTGCTGGACCTGGCGTTGAGTGGTCAGTCGGTGTTGCAGCCGGCTTGATGCTTCGGTAAACCAAAAGCCCCCGCATCGTGAGATGCGGGGGCTTTTTATTTGATCTGGAATGCGATCAATGTGGGAGCTGGCTTGCCTGCGATAGCGGTGGGTCAGTTAATAATCGAGTCACTGGTACACCGCTATCGCAGGCAAGCCAGCTCCCACAGTTTGAACTTCATTCGGAATCAGTGGTGTTTGAGTAGCCGGGTTTCCAGGTGATCCAGGTGCTGAGTCATCAGGGCGACAGCCGTGTGGGCGTCGCGCTGTTCCACGGCATCCACAATCGCCACATGCTCCTGCCACGCACAATACGTGCAGGCCTTCGTTTCAAATTGCGCAATGATCAACGACGTCAACGGCACCAGGCTGTTGAGAAACTGTGCCAACGGCGCATTGCCTGCCATGTGCGCCAGTTGCAGATGAAACTCTCCAGAAAACCGGATCGCCGGCCCACGCTGGTCACGCTCAATGGCGTCGCGCTCCTGCGCAATCAGCTCGCGCAGTTGGCGGATTTGCATCGCTGTGGCCTGGGCGCAGGCCAGTTGCACCACGGTCATTTCGGTCAGGCGCCGTGCTTCAAGAATCTGCCGTGTGTGCTGGGCATCCGGCGCGGCGACCTGGGCGCGCTGGTTGGGGCGCAGGATGACCACTTGCTGATGGGACAGCTTGGCGAGCACCCGGCGAATCACGCTGCGGCTCACGCCAAAGAGTTCGCCCAGGCCTTCTTCGGTGAAGCGGCTGGCAGGCGCAATGCGTTGCTCAAGGATCGCGTCGAACAAGCGCGGGTAGATGTCGTCAACCGAAGGCTTCTTGCCCGACACCAGGCGCAGGCAGGGCAGAGGGTCACGTTGCAGGGCGTGGACGTTCATGGCCGGTCTCCAATTATTCAGCTGCCCAGATGGTCATCCGGGATATTCAAGCGAATGCCCATGCGCAAGCCTTCCTGCAGGATGTGCCGACGCAATTCGGCACTGGCCAGGGCGCTGTTCTTGTTGCGGATGGCGCGTACCACGGCTTCGTTCTCTTGCAGGCGTTCGGCCAGGTGTTCAGGGGAGTTGCGCAATACCTGGGCGCTTTGTTTGAGCGCGGTGCTGGTTTGCTGCACCACGTTCTGGAAGATCGGGTTGGAGGTCAGGGCAAACAGTTCTTCGTGAAAGTCGATGTAGGCGTTCATGCCCGCCTCGGCGTCGCCGGCATCCAGGGCTTCGCGCATGTCCATCAGCGTCAGGCGCAGTTGGCCGATTTCCTTGCTGCTGATGGATTGGGCGACCAGGCCGACGATGAAGGGTTCGAGGGTATAGCGCAGTTGCAGGATGTCTTCCAGGCTGGCGTCGGCCACCGCGTCGCTCGACTGCGGCTCGCTGACGCTGGTTTCCAGTACCACCACACCTTTGCCCGGCATGGAACGCACCAGGCCCAAGGTCTCCAGCACGATCACCGCTTCACGCAGGCTCGGGCGGCTGATACCCAGTTGCTCGGCCAGCTCACGCTGGCCTGGCAGCATTTCACCGCGGCGCCACTGGCCTCGCGCCAAGGCGGCGCGCAGTTTTTCTACCACTGAATTGACGACGGTTGAGGTGCTGATCACGTCGAAGGCTCCTTGATGTTGCTCATACAGTATTCAGTCTGGCAAAGGGCCAATGTGGGAGCTGGCTTGCCTGCGATGACTGAGTGTCAGGCACTACATTTGACGCTGACTCACCGCTATCGCAGGCAAGCCAGCTCCCACATTGGATGGGTGTTGTCCTAGAACTCCTGATGCGCCGGCAGCACCGGCTTCTTGGCCTGAAAGGCATAGCCCTGCTGGCCGTCGAGCACCTTGTTGGCACGCTGGATATCGATATCTTTTTCCCAGCGAGCAATCGCCACGGTAGCCACGCAGTTGCCGATCAGGTTGGTCAGCGCACGACCGATCCCCATGAACCAGTCCACCGCCAGCACCAACACCAGGCCCACCACCGGAATTGCCGGGATCGCCGTGAGTGTCGCCGCTAGAATCACCAGTGCCGAGCCCGGAATGCCGTGGGCGCCTTTGGAGGTGATCAACGATACCAGGAGGATGGTCAACAAGTCGGTCATCGACAGCGGTGTACCGGTGGCGTTGGCGATAAACACGATGGCCAGGGTCAGGTAGATCGAGAAACCGTCGAGGTTGAACGAGTACCCGGTGGGAATTACCAAACCCACGGTGGAACTGCCAATGCCCAAATGTTCCAGCTTGCGCATGATCTGCGGCAGCACAGCGTCGGACGAAGCGGTGCCCATCACGATCAGCAGCTCTTCGCGCAGGTACTTGAGCAGCGGCAGCATCCGCAGGCCGGACAAGCGCATTACCAGCCCGAGGATCAGCGCGACAAAGGCAAAGCACGTCAGGTAGAACAGCCCAACCAGGCTGCCCAGGTGTTGCAGCGAGTCCAGGCCGTAGGTGCTGGTGGTGAACGCGATGGCACCGAATACGCCAATCGGCGCCAGGCGCACGATCATGCCCATGATGCGGAAGATCACATGGCTAAGCTCATTGATCAGCCGCGAGATACCGCTGGCCGCTTCGCCCACCAGGTTCAGCGCACTGCCGAACAGCACCGAGAACAGCAGCACCTGCAACACGTTGTTATCGGCAAACGCACCGATCACCGAGTTGGGAATCAGGTCCATCAGGAACTGGCTGGTGCCCTTGATGTGTTGGCCCTTGTCGGCCAGCTCATTCAAGCCGGCGGAAGAGAGTTGCTCAAGATGAATATTGGCGCCGCTGCCGATGCCGGTGCTGAAGGCCATGATCAGGCCAAGCACCAGGGCGACGGTGGTCAGCACTTCAAAGTAGATCACCGACTTGAGCCCGATACGCCCGACCTTCTTCAAATCGCCGGCGCCGGAAATACCGCTGACCACGACACAGAACACGATCAGGCCGATCAGCATTTTGATCAGCTTGATAAAGCCGTCGCCCAGGGGTTTGAGTTGTGAGGAAAATTCGGGAAGGGCCAGGCCGCAGGCGATGCCGAGCATCAGGCCAATCACGACTTGCAGGAAAATCGAACGCGAGCACCATCTGAGCATGGGAGGGATCTCTATTCGGTGCCCTGGTGGTTCCAGGGCTTAATTGTTGTGGTCTTACCGGTAAGTCCAGTGCGCGGCCAGTCTACGCTTGGTTTTTTTCAAACAACAAGTAAATATTCAGCGGTTGGCAGGTCCCGGTCTGACCAGTTGGTCGGTAAGTACGGTGCTTGAGCGGTTGACGGGGATTAATTTTTTTTGCGTATCATCGCCTTGGGCATACGAGGTGATGGATGGACCAATCAGGGCTTACAACCGACGAAGCAGGGCGCATGTATTGCGCCTGGCGCACTGCAGCGCCTGCGTACCTGCATTACCACGACCACGAGTGGGGTGTGCCGGTGGCGGATGACATCGCGTTGTACGAGAAGATCTGCCTGGAGGGGTTTCAGGCTGGGATGGCGTGGATCACCATTCTGCGCAAGCGCGATAACTTTCGGCAGGCGTTCGAGGGTTTTGATTTTCGCCGGGTGGCGCAGTACGGCGAAGCGGACATTGAGCGGTTGATGAGCGAGCCGGGCATCGTGCGCAATCGGGCAAAGATCATCTCGGCCATCAACAACGCACGCCGGGCCTGTGAACTTGTGGAGGAGACCGGCTCGCTGGCGCGCTGGCTGTGGGCGTTCGAGCCCGCCGCAGAAGAGCGGCCGGCAGTGGTGGACATGGCTTACTGGACGGCCAATCCGACCTCAGCGGCTTCGATGCGCTTGTCCAAGGCCCTGAAGAAACGCGGCTGGACCTTCGTCGGCCCGACCACGATGTATGCGTTGATGCAGGCGATGGGGATGGTCAATGATCATCTGGAGGGTTGCGAGTGCCGGCTGCGCATTGAACACCAGCGCGACCTATTCAAACGTCCCTGACCAGACACGGTTAAAACTGTGGGAGCAGGCAAGCCAGCTCCCCCATGGGTTTTGTGGTGTTGCTGATTATTTGGGAAGCGGGGTGAGTACCTCAGCCTTGTCATCCAGCACCATCACCACCAGCAGCCTGGCCGGTTGGGTCTGGCTGGCATTGCTTGACTCAAAATGCCGCGAGCCGGCCGGTTCGTAGAACGATTGCCCGGCTTTGTAGGTGATCGCCTTTTCATCATTGACCCGCGAGGTGATCTCGCCTTCGAGCACATAAGCCACGGCGGTGCCGGTGTGGCTATGGGGCACGGTGGCCTGGCCGGGGGCGTAGTCAACGGTGAGCATGATGGTTTTCTTGCCGGGCACGTTGGTCAAGGGGTGCTCCTGCAGCACCTTGAGCGTTTCCTGGTTGTATACCGGGTCGTGGGCAAATGCGCTGAGGGAGGTGAGCATCAGCGTGGTGGCGAGCAATCGTTTCATGATCAGGATTCCGCGTAGTTCGAGACCTCTTCACCCTACGCCGTAGCCTGTACGCCACCAATGACCAATACGCCGGAAAACCCCTTAGCCAATCTGCCGGAGAATATCGCGCACCTTGTCCAGCGCCGGATCGATGTCCAGGGTCTCGATGGCGCCGAAGCCGAAAATCAGCCCCGAGCGTAATGGCACGTCTTGGAAGAATACGTCCAGGGGGTACAACCCCACCTCGACCTGACGCGCCTGTTCTATCAGCAATGGGATATTCAACGCCACCTTGCACAATGCCGCCAGGTGAAAGCCCGCCACCGTCGGAACCGCCTCGAACCACGGTGACAGATCGCCCGCCAGACGCTGCAGTATTCGTTCGCGACGCCCCGCGTAGATGCTGTGGCAACGGCGAATATGCTTGAGCAGGTAGCCTTCGCTGATGAACTTCGCCAATGCCCACTGCGGCAGGGTAGAGCTGTGCTGGTCGGTCAACTGCTTGGCCTTGAGCACCGCGCCATAGATCGCTGGCGGCAGCACCGCGTAGCCCAGGCGCAACTCGGGCAACAGGGTTTTGGAAAAGGTCCCGACGTAGGTGACCACGCCTCGGGTGTCCAGGCTTTGCAGGGAGTCGGTGGGGCGCCCTTCGTAGCGAAATTCGCTGTCGTAGTCGTCTTCGATGATGATCGCACCCAGCTCGATTGCGCGGTCCAGCAGTGCCTGGCGGCGCCTCTGACTCATCGGCATGCCGAGGGGGAACTGGTGGGACGGGGTTACATAGATCAGACGGGTGCCATCGGGGATCTGGTCGACCTGGAGCCCCTGTTCGTCGACGGCCACGCTGGCGACGCTGGCGCCCATCGCTACGAACATTTGGCGCGCGGGGCTATAGCCTGGGTCTTCCATCGCGACCATGCTGCCGGGTTCCAGCACCACGCGGGCAATCAGGTCCAGCGCCTGCTGCGCGCCATTGGTGACCACGATATCGCTGGCGCGGCATTTGACCCCTCGGGAAAACGCGATATGCCCGGCGATGGCCTCGCGCAATGCCGGTAACCCTTCCGGTTGGCTGTAGAAACCACTGTTCTGGGCGATACGGCGCAGCGCATCCTGGGTGCAGCGTCGCCATTCGTCCTGGGGGAATTGGTTGCGTGCAGTCGCGCCGCCGATAAATTCGTAGCGCAGGATGCCCTCACGGGACGGGTGGCCCATGGGCGAGGGCAGTGCTGCCCACTTGCCCAGGTTGGCGGCGCAGGCCAGGTCGGTGGCGGTTTGCACACGATCGGGTTGGGGCGCCCACGCATTGACGAAAGTGCCGCGGCCGATCTTGCCGATCAGCAGGCCTTCGTACGTGAGTGTGGTGTAGGTATCCGACACCGTCTTGCGCGATACGCCCAGTTGTTCGGCGAGCAGGCGGCTCGGTGGCAGTTGCGCACCCGCCGACAGTCGCCCGGTGGCGATAGCTTCGCGCAGTTGCTGATAAAGCTGGGCAGCCAGGTCCTTGCGGCCATTGATGACGAGGTGCAGTTCCATGTTTCATCCTGGAGACAGATCGATCCGCGCCAAGGTTACGCGCAAATCGATCTGAAGAAACCAGGCAGCGTCAGGACAGGAAGCCGCCGTCTACATTCAACGACACACCGGTGGTGTAGCTTGACGCATCGCTGGCCAGATACAACACCGCGCCGGCCATTTCGCTGGGGTCGGCGACGCGCTTGAGGGGGATCTGCGCCAGGGCCACTTTCAGGATCGAATCGTTCTTGACCAGCGCCGAGGCGAATTTGGTATCAGTCAGGCCCGGCAGCAGTGCGTTGCAACGGATGCCGAATGCCGCGCATTCCTTGGCGAACACCTTGGTCATGTTGATCACGGCAGCCTTGGTGACCGAGTAGATGCCCTGGAACACGCCCGGCGAAATACCGTTGATCGATGCCACGTTGATGATGCTGCCGCCGCCGTTCTCGCGCATCAGCTTGCCGGCTTCCACCGACATGAAGAAGTAACCGCGGATATTCACGTCGACCGTCTTCTGGAATGCGCCAAGGTCGGTATCCAGCACGTTGCAGAACTGCGGGTTGGTCGCGGCGTTGTTGACCAGAATATCCAGGCGGCCGAACTGTTCGCGGATGCCGGCGAACACCCGGGTAATCTGCTCCATTTCACCGATATGGCAGGCAATCGCCGTGGCCTTGCCGCCGTCGGCAATGATCGCGTCGGCGACGTGCTGGCAACCTTCCAGCTTGCGGCTGGAGACGATCACGTGGGCGCCTTGCTGGGCCAGCAGCTTGGCAATGGCCTCGCCGATACCACGGCTGGCGCCGGAAACGAAGGCGATCTTGCCGTCAAGGTCAAACAGGTTGGTCTTGGACATAAGGGTTCCTTGTGGTTGCGATCAGAGCGCTGATTTGCCAATGACATTCAGGCTCATTTGCTCCAGCAGCTTGTTCATGTGGATGAACTGCGCAAAGCGTTTGTCCTGGGTCTGGCCGTGGAAAAAGCGGTAGTAGATCTGCTGCACGATGCCGGCCAGCCGGAACAGGCCGTAGGTGTAATAGAAATCGAAATTGTCGATCGCAAGCCCCGAGCGCTCGGCGTAGTAGTCGACAAACTGACGGCGGGTGAGCATCCCCGGGGCGTTGCTCGGCTGGCGCCGCATCAGTTGCACCGGCGCCGGGTCTGCGGCTTCGATCCAGTAGGCGAGGGTGTTGCCCAGGTCCATCAGCGGGTCGCCCAGAGTGGTCAGTTCCCAATCCAGCACACCGATGATTTGCATCGGGTTATGCGGGTCGAGGATCACGTTATCGAAGCGGTAGTCGTTATGCACGATGCTGGATGTGGGCGAATCGGCTGGCATTTTGTCGTTGAGCCAGGCGCGCACCGCTTCCCATTTTGGCGCATCAGGGGTCAGGGCTTTTTCGTAGCGCTCGCCCCAGCCACGAATCTGCCGCGCCACGTAGCCTTCAGGCTTGCCCAGGTCGGCCAGGCCGCAGGCGCTGTAGTCGACTTGATGCAGTTCGACGAACTTGTCGATAAAGCTTTTGCACAGCGCTTGAGTCTTGGCCGCGTCCAGGCCCAGTTCGGGCGGCAGGTCAGAGCGCAGGATGATGCCGTTGACCCGTTCCATCACATAGAACTCGGCACCGATCACTGATTCATCGGTGCAGTGCACGTATGCCTTGGGGCAATACGGAAAACCATCTTTGAGCTGGTTGAGAATGCGGTATTCGCGGCCCATGTCGTGGGCGGACTTGGCCTTGTGGCCAAACGGCGGGCGACGCAGCACGAATTCCTGGCCTGGATATTCCAGCAGGTAGGTCAGGTTCGATGCGCCGCCGGGGAACTGACTGATCGCAGGCGTGCCGTTCAAGCCCGGAATGTGGGCCTTGAGGTAGGGATCGATCAGGCTGGCATCAAGTTCTTCGCCGGGGCGAATCTGGGTCGATTGGTCGTTCAGCGCCATGCTTATCCCTTCTGCTTATTCTAAAGGCCTTGGACTATTTCCTAATCTAATGCGCACCGCCGCCCAGCGACAAGGTCGGGGCGGCTTAATAGGTTAGCGTGTTGAAGGGTGATCAGCGTGCCTGATCGGTCATTTTGCGGGCGCTGGCAGCGCAACCGGCGTGAGCACAGGACGGCCGGCGAAGTATTCCACCAGGTTGTCGGCCACCCGCTGCACGGTGTCATGGGCAGCCTCCGGTGACAGGCCGGCCACATGGGAGGTCAGGACGGTATTGCTCAGGCGCTTGAGGGCGTCGGGCACCTTGGGTTCGTCGTCGAATACATCCAGCGCGGCGCCGCCGATACGCCGTTGCTCCAGGGCAGCCACGAGGTCAGCGGTCACCACCACGCTGCCGCGGCCAATGTTCACCAGATAGCCATTGGGGCCCAACGCATCCAGCGCATGTTTATCGATCAGATGGCGAGTGCTGGCCCCACCTGGCGTGGCCAGGATCAGGAAGTCCGAGGTGCGCGCCAGTTCGACGGCCGTTGAACAGTAGGTGTAATCCACGTCATCGCGGGGTTGGCGGTTGTGATAGCTCACCTCCATGCCGAAGCCGAGGGCGGCGCGCCTGGCGATTTCCATCCCCACGGCACCGAGCCCGAGAATTCCCAGTTGCTTGCCGGCCAGGGAAGGGCGCATGACCTTCGGCCATTCGCTGCGCCGCACGGCGGCATCGGTCTGGGGAATCCCGCGCACCAGCGAGAGCAGCAGCGCCATGGCGTGATCGGCCACCGAGGGGGCGTTCACGCCGGCACCGTTGGTGACCACGATCCCACGGTTGCTTGCCGCTTGCAGGTCCACGTGTTCGTAGCCGGCACCGATCACGCAGATGATTTCCAGCAACGGCAGTGCGGCGATTTCATCAGCGTACAACCCCAGCGGGCCACGGGTCAGCACGGCCTTGATCTGCCCACCGTGCAACTTGATCGCCTGAGCGCGTTCGGCGGGCGTCGGCGCCAGAATCACATGAAAGTCATTGCTCTCGATGATTTGCAGGTATTCGTTGATGGTTTCAACCAGGACTAGAACGGTGGTGGGCATGGGGCAGCTCTCCGGTGAGTTCGATGCTCGGAGTATGCTGCATTTTTGTTGCGCGAAATGCTGAGGGCGCTGAGAAAGCGCCCCTGATTTTGCGAAAAGTGCCAGCGTCTCGGCGAGCGGGAGACGCTGTTTGCACGCGTGCGAATTATTTAGCGGCTACGGGCTTGCGTACCTTGCTCTGTTCGGCCGCTACGATGTCCATGTAATCGTAGGTAGGAAAGAACTCCGTCCTGAAGGGGCCCCATGCAGAGCGTTCGATGGCGAGATTGACTTCCCGCAGGCGCGAGGCGGGGAAGCGTAGAACGATGACGTGACCGATCCCCATGGCGATGTTCCAACTGACAATCTCTACCCCTTCAGGAGGGAATACTTTAAAGAGTTCCTGTTCGGTGAGTTTTGTTCTTATTTCGTTCAAGTTGCGAGATTGGTCATGTTTGAGGAAGACGGTCAACATGACCGCATTGTCAGCGCTGATGGCGACAGGTTTTCCTGACGTGGAAGCCTGCGCATGAAGGCCGCCTGAAACAAGGGTAGAGAGCAATAAAACAGACGCCAATAAAGGCTTTAATAGTGTTTTCATTGAGTGAGGCCTTTTATGAGTATTGTCGCTACTCGTGGGATGAGTGTTGAGGGTTAGTGGGTGGGGGTAGTTTTGACTGATCCGGTATAGGGCGCATGAACCACATGTATTCGAACAAGAGGGTTGGCGTCGATCATGTCGCGCGGCACTTCACGAGAATAAGTGAATTCCTGATTGTTCAACGTCTCAAGTTTTCTGACGATGGTTTTCGTTGCACCTTTATCCGGTATCAGGATATGGTTTTTCTTGTCACCCGTTACCATGAAGTAACCGCCGCCGCCGTTGTCATATTTTGATAGCCCGGTATCGGTGTAGAAAAATTCGTAGCGATTACGTTCAGGGTCCCACACTGATATTCCAACGACACCTGGGTACTTGTCCTTTACGTCGATCTCCGGGGCGCCTTCTATATAAACTTTTGTCGTCAGCCAGCGGGGGGATGTACCCAGGGCACTTGCGTCTGAGTTTTCTACTGCCGGTTGTGCTTGGCTGGCCAATGGGCTGAGTATTCCGGTGGCAAGTATCAGGGAGAAAATAAGGTTGTGTTTGTTCATCTAGTCGCTCCTGATGAGTGAGGTTTTTAATTCTGCTGTGGTGGGTTTAGATGCTTTTGTTTTTTTGAACTGGACTGGAATATAAACGTGATAGAAGGGGCTCTCAATGCCTGGGAAAACCCTTGCAACAAATGCCGCAATCATTAGAGTTTCAATCGAGAGGCGTTGATTAACTGTATGTAAGAACTTTCTTATATGTGAGGGTGTTTAACTTTAATTGATATTGGGTCTCTGTCAGCGGCTCCCCACTGGCGAACTTTGAGTGACTGGGTTTATTTAAACAAAGCTTCGTCGGCCTTGCGTGATCGACCCTCCCAATGCCCCGCTGGCAGGGGCGTTCGTGAGGTGGGTAAAGGCGGTGGACATCTGGCGTTGAATCAACTGAGCCGCCCCATGGGCTGCCTTCCAGCCTTTGCACTGCATTACCGTTCCTCATCTAAGTCTTTGCTTATTCAAGAGAATCCCGGACAATCCGGCCCTTGTTACGGCCAGGGCGCTGCCTGTCAGGTTTTTCTGACTCGTGCTGGCCATGTGAATGCGGAGATCCGACCGGATGAATGATCAGGCCAATAGCGTCGACGAACGCTATGCAACGACACCTGCAACCCTCACAAGCTGGAGCCGCCAGGACACCACCTGGATGCTCGGGCTATTCGGTACCGCCATTGGCGCCGGTACTTTGTTTCTGCCAATCAACGCGGGCCTGGGGGGCTTCTGGCCGCTGGTGATCCTGGCGTTACTGGCGTTCCCGATGACGTTCTTTGCCCACCGTGGGCTGACCCGTTTCGTGCTGTCTGGCCGTGAAGGCTCAGACATCACCGACGTGGTCGAAGAGCATTTCGGTATCAAGGCGGGTGCGTTGATCACCTTGCTGTATTTCTTCGCGATCTTCCCGATCCTGCTGATCTACAGCGTGGCACTGACCAATACCGTGAGCAGCTTCATGGAACACCAACTGCACATCATGCCGCCGCCTCGTGCGATCCTGGCGTTTGTGCTGATCCTCGGCCTGCTGGCCGTGGTGCGCTGCGGTGAGCAAGTGATCGTCAAGGCCATGAGCCTGATGGTGTATCCGTTTATCGTCGCCTTGCTGTTCCTGGCCGTGTACCTGGTGCCGCACTGGAATGGCGGCATTCTCAGCACTGCCAGCGAGGTGCCGGCACCGTCGGCGCTGCTCAATACGCTGTGGCTGGCGATTCCGGTGATGGTGTTCTCGTTCAACCATTCGCCGATCATCTCGGCCTTTGCGGTTGACCAGAAGCGTCAGTACGGCGCACACGCCGAGGAGCGCAGTTCGCAGATCCTGTCCCGCGCTCACTTGCTGATGGTGGCGATGGTGCTGTTCTTCGTGTTCAGTTGCGTGCTGACCCTGTCGCCCGCGCAACTGGCCGAGGCGAAAGCGCAGAACCTGTCGATCCTGTCGTACCTGGCCAACCACTTCGACAACCCGACCATCGCCTTTGCCGCCCCGTTGATTGCGTTCGTGGCGATTGCCAAGTCGTTCCTGGGCCACTACATCGGTGCCAGCGAGGGTCTCAAGGGGCTGGTGGTCAAGACCGGTCGCCGCCCGGCACCGAAGACCCTGGACCGCATGACCGCCGCCTTCATGCTGGTGGTGTGCTGGATCGTCGCCACGCTTAACCCAAGCATCCTCGGTATGATCGAGACCCTGGGGGGGCCGGTGATTGCGTCGATCCTGTTCCTGATGCCGATGTATGCGATCCGCAAGGTGCCGGCCATGGCCAAGTACCGTGGGCAGGCATCGAATGTGTTTGTCACCGCCGTCGGCCTGGTGGCGATTACGGCATTGGTGTATTCGCTGGTTGCCTAAGCCCTGATGCGGTCTATCTGACTGCACAGCTCTAAAAGTGTGGGAGCTGGCTTGCCTGCGATAGCTATGTGTCAGTCATTAAATTCATGACTGATACACCGCTATCGCAGGCAAGCCAGCTCCCACATTGGTTTTGTGTTGGCAGTAAAGGTTAGTTCCAGGCATAAAAAAACGCCGCGTATCTTGCGATACGCGGCGTCTTTCACATCAACACACCCTTAAGCTTGAATCACCGGGATGTTGGCGCTTGCTGCGATCTTGCGGAACTCGGCGATCTGGTCGAAGTTCAGGTAGCGGTAGACGTCACTGGCCATGGTGTCCAGTTTCGCTGCGTAGCCCATGTACTCTTCGACAGTCGGCAGGCGACCCAGGGTAGAGGCCACTGCCGCCAGTTCGGCCGATGCCAGGTAGACGTTTGCACCGTCACCCAGGCGGTTCGGGAAGTTACGGGTCGACGTCGACACGACGGTGGAGTTCGGTTCTACACGTGCCTGGTTACCCATGCACAGCGAGCAGCCCGGCATTTCCATGCGTGCGCCAGCCTTGCCGTAGATGCCGTAGTAGCCTTCTTCGGTCAACTGGTGAGCGTCCATCTTGGTCGGCGGCGACAGCCACAGACGAGTCGGCAGCTGGCCCTTGACCTGCTCCAGCAGCTTACCGGCAGCGCGGAAGTGACCGATGTTGGTCATGCACGAACCGATGAACACTTCGTCGATTTTCTCGCCGGCAACGCTGGACAACAGACGGGCATCGTCCGGGTCGTTAGGCGCGCAGAGGATCGGCTCGTTGATTTCCGACAGGTCGATCTCGATGATTTCGGCGTATTCGGCGTCGGCATCGGCTTCCATCAGTTCCGGGTTGGCAACCCAGGCTTCCATCGCTTGGGCGCGACGTTCCAGGGTGCGGGCATCGCCGTAGCCTTCACCGATCATCCAGCGCAGCAGGGTGATGTTGGAGTTCAGGTACTCGGTAACGGACTCTTTGGACAGCTTGATGGTGCAACCGGCAGCCGAACGTTCAGCCGAGGCGTCGGACAGCTCGAAAGCCTGTTCCAGCGTCAGATCGTTCAGGCCTTCGATTTCCAGGATGCGGCCGGAGAAGGCGTTTTTCTTGCCTTTCTTCTCTACGGTCAGCAGGCCAGCCTGGATCGCGTAGTAAGGAATGGCATGAACCAGGTCACGCAGGGTGATGCCAGGCTTCATCTTGCCTTTGAAGCGCACCAGGATCGATTCCGGCATGTCCAGTGGCATCACGCCAGTGGCTGCGGCGAACGCGACCAGACCGGAACCGGCCGGGAACGAGATGCCCATCGGGAAACGGGTGTGGGAGTCACCACCGGTACCGACGGTGTCCGGCAGCAGCATACGGTTGAGCCAGCTGTGGATGATACCGTCGCCCGGACGCAGCGATACACCGCCACGGGTCATGATGAAGTCAGGCAGGGTGTGGTGGGTGGTCACGTCGATCGGCTTCGGGTACGCCGCGGTGTGGCAGAACGACTGCATCACCAGGTCGGTCGAGAAGCCCAGGCACGCCAGGTCTTTCAGTTCATCACGGGTCATGGGACCGGTGGTGTCCTGGGAGCCCACGGTGGTCATCTTCGGCTCGCAGTAGGTGCCAGGGCGAACGCCTTTGCCTTCCGGCAGGCCGCACGCCTTGCCGACCATCTTCTGTGCCAGGGTGAAGCCCTTGCCGGTGTCGACAGGCGCTTCAGGCAGCTTGAACAGGTCGGTAGGGCCCAGGCCCAGTTCGGCGCGGGCCTTGTCGGTCAGGCCGCGACCGATGATCAGCGGGATACGGCCGCCGGCGCGAACTTCGTCCAACAGTACCGGAGTCTTCATTTCGAAGGTGGTCAGGACTTCGTCGGTGCCGTGTTTGCAGACTTTGCCAGCATGAGGGTACAGGTCGATCACGTCGCCCATGTTCATGTTGGTGACGTCGAATTCGATTGGCAATGCGCCAGCATCTTCCATGGTGTTGTAGAAGATCGGAGCGATCTTGCTGCCGAAGCAGAAACCGCCAGCACGCTTGTTCGGCACGTAAGGCACGTCGTCACCGAAGAACCACAGTACCGAGTTGGTGGCCGACTTACGCGACGAACCGGTACCGACCACGTCACCGACGTAGGCGATCGGGAAGCCTTGGCCGCGCATTTCTTCGATCTGCTTCATCGGGCCGGTCTTGCCTTGCTCGTCCGGCACGATGCCTTCACGAGCCATTTTCAGCATGGCCAGGGCGTGCAGCGGGATGTCAGGGCGGGACCAGGCGTCAGGCGCCGGGGACAGGTCGTCGGTGTTGGTTTCGCCGGTAACCTTGAACACGCGCAGGCTGATCTTGTCGGCCAGGGTAGGGCGGTTGCGGAACCACTCGCCGTCAGCCCAGGACTGGATCACGCCTTTGGCGTGTTCGTTGCCGTTGCGGGCTTTTTCGGCGACGTCGTGGAACGCATCGAACA
Organism: Pseudomonas sp. W2Jun17; assembly: GCF_023127795.1. Taxonomy (NCBI): domain Bacteria; kingdom Pseudomonadati; phylum Pseudomonadota; class Gammaproteobacteria; order Pseudomonadales; family Pseudomonadaceae; genus Pseudomonas; species Pseudomonas sp. W2Jun17. Next base: position 106,790 of record NZ_SPKO01000032.1, read on the forward strand.
TCAGCAGGGTGTGCTTGAGTTGGGCGGCCGCGACGGGCGCCAGGGTGGCGTCGTCCAGCAGCTCGACCAACGTCACGATGTTGTAGCCGCCTTGCATGGTGCCGAGCAGTTCAACAGCGCGTTTCTTGTCGATCAGGGGGGAAGTGGCTTCGCCCTTGGCCAGGGCAGACAGGAAACCGGCCTTGACGTAGGCAGCTTCGTCAACGCCTGGTGGAATGCGGTTGGTGATCAGGTCAACGAGGAATTCTTCTTCGCCAGCCGGAGGATTTTTCAGCAGCTCGACCAGGCCTGCGGTTTGTTCGGCGTTAAGCGGCTGGGGAACGATACCCAGTGCTGCACGCTCTTCGATATGTTTGCGGTAGGCTTCAAGCACAGTTATTACCCTCATCAGTGGTCCCACGGGACGCTCATCCAGAAATGAACGGCACGCATGCGCTCAGGGGCTTTTTGGGCCGCAAAGCCAGCGCTGCCGGCATTCCTTTACAGAAGCTGCTTTCAAAGTTTTACGCCTGCAGAACGGAGCTGATGAGGGTTGGCGTGGGCTCTGACCTACCGGGTCGAAACCACGCCAACACCGTTCTGAAGGAACGACTGTGCTCGTGACGCTTTGAAAACAGCTTCCAGCGGATTATTGGCGCCTTACAAGGCCGGGTGATTCTACGGCAAAAAAAATCTAAAGGTAAGTTGCCTGGCCAAGTTTGCTGGGTGATCAACCTTAGACAAAGGGCTAACATGGCGCACTGTTTCGCTGATTTGCGTGTTGTCGCCCATGTCCAACCAAACCATCAAGACCCCCTGCGTCGGCCTCTGCTCCACGGTCTACGGCGACCTCGTGTGCCGCGGCTGCAAGCGCTTCCACCATGAAGTGATCCAGTGGAATGGCTATAACGAAGAAGAAAAGCGTGCAGTCTGGCTCAGGCTTGAGCAACTGCTGGTGCAGGTGATGGCCGGCAAAGTGGAGGTGTTTGACCCCAAGACCCTGCGCGGGCAGTTGGAGCAACGCAAGATCCGCTTCGTGCCGCACCAGTCCGAGTATTGCTGGGCCTACCAGTTGATCGCACGCGGGGCGCGGGTGATCAATAACCTTGAGGCGTACGGCATGGTGCTGTTGCCGGAGTTTCGCGACTGGCCCTTGCCGGACCTGCGCGATGCGATTGATCGGGAGTTCTTTATCTTGTCCGAGGCGCATTACCAGCGCTATATCGCCCCGGGATTCTTGAAAGATGCGCTGGGCTAACTGATTGACGAGCTCAATGTGGGAGCTGGCTTGCCTGCGATAGCGGTGTATCAGAAGCAAATGCGCCAGCTGACCCACCGCAATCGCAGGCAAGCCAGCTCCCACATTTGATCTCCATTGCCTGAAGGATCGGTGTCAGGGCTTGGTCGCAAGCTCTTGCAGGTGATCCATCAACGTCTGTGGCTTGAGCACCAGCACGTCGCTTTCCACCGCATCCAGCACCACCTCCGCTGTATTACCGATCAACGCCCCCGAAATCCCAGTGCGGGCCACGGTGCCGATGATGGTCACCGCCGCGTGCAGCTGATGGGCCATATGCGGGATCAGCACATCGGCCGGGCCTTCCTTGATATGCAGGTGCCTGCCGTCCACGTCGAACTCGTCCTGGAATGCCTTGCATTGTTCGCGATAGCGCGCCTCGATGGTTTCCTTGAGCTGGAAGGTCGGGTCGGCTGCCGACAGCATCGGCGACGGGTGGGCGCTGATCACATGCAGTTGCGCCTTGGCCAGGCTGGCGATATCAAAGCCATGGTCGATGATCGCATTGTGCAGTGAGCGGTGCTCGCTGTCGGTATTGCCTACATCGATGGCCGCCAGAATCACTCCGCCAGCCCATGGCGTAGCAGTCTTGACCAATAGCACCGGCGTCGGGCAATAGCGCAGCAGCTTCCAGTCCGCCGGCGTCAACAGGGCTTTTTTCAGCGGGCTGTCGGGAAAGTGCTGTTTGATCACCAGGCCGCAGCCTTCGGCTTGCTGCACCTCGATAATGGTGTCATGCAGGCTTTCGTTCCACGCCTGCTCGGTGGAGACGCTGTAACCGTCGTTCTTTAAACCCTCCTTGAGCACACTCAACAGCGCCGAATGCTCGTGTTTCTTGTCGCAGACCAGCAAGTGCAGATGTGCGTCGGTCACCCCGGCAATCAGCTTGCCACGCTTGAGGGCCAGGCTTTCCGAATGCTCGGGCTCGATGACCACCAGGATGCTGCGGATGGCTTGCATGATCGGGATCTCCAGGAAGAGGCATGCAACAACTATAGTTGCTGCCCGCCAGACGTCATGTTGATGCACATCAAGGCCGGTGGCTGGTGGTCTGCGGCGGGGTCGGTATAATCGGCGCCCTTTTGTGATCCTTTGCCCGTGAGCCCGATGAACCTGCCCGAAATCCACGAATTCCTCGGCTGCCGCACCCCCGACGCCTGGGTCCAGGCCGCTCTGGCCGATCAGGAAACCCTGCTGATCGACCACAAGAACTGCGAATTCAAAGCCGCCAGCACCGCCCTGAGCCTGATGGCCAAGTACCACGGCCATGTTGACCTGATCAATATGATGTCGCGCCTGGCCCGCGAAGAACTGGTGCACCACGAGCAAGTCATGCGCCTGATGAAGAAGCGCAAGGTTGAACTGCGCCAACTGCACGCGGGCCGTTATGCCTCGGGTTTGCGCAAGGTGGTGCGCAGCCACGAGCCGGTCAAGCTGGTGGACACCCTGGTGGTCGGCGCTTTTATCGAAGCACGCAGCTGCGAGCGTTTCGAAGCATTGGTGCCGCATTTGGACGAAGAGCTCGGCAAGTTCTACTTCGGTTTGCTCAAAAGCGAAGCCCGGCACTTCCAGGGTTACTTGAAGCTGGCCTACCAGTATGGCGACGCCAAGGACATCGCCCAGGTGATCGAGCGGGTGAGGGCGGCCGAGCAGGAGCTGATCGAATCACCCGACATCGAGTTCCGCTTTCACAGTGGCGTGCCAGCCTGAGGCCACCGCCACGCCGATCAAGGCGGTGATCCCGGCGAGCAGCAGGATCACCATTTGCGTGCCCAACGGCGCTGCCAGCACGGCGATCATCAGGCCCGCCAACGGCTGCGGCAGGTTGTTGAGCAAGGTGATCACGCCTACCGTCTTGCCGAAATCCTGCACCGGGATCACTTTTTGACGGGTGCTGCGCAGGTACACGTTGAACATCTTGTCAAAGCCCGTCACCAGCAGGAAGCCCACGGCATACGCCCACACACCGGGGCTGACGGCGGTGATCAGCGCGCCGACTGCAATCATCGAATACGACAGCCCACCCATTACTTTCAACGGCAGTGATGAGCGTGCCAGGTAAAACAGAATCCCGATGGTGACCAGCGCGCCGGCGGCTTGCAGCAGGGCGTAGGCATCCTTGTCGGCGGCGTATTGGCCGGTAACCATGGCGGCCGAGGTGGCCAGTGTGACCCCGATAATCAGGTTCACGCCGACTGCCAGAATGATGATGCGCTTGAGTTCCACCAGGTTGCGGATGTGGCCAAACGCGGTGCGCAGCGGTTGCAGCCAGATACCCGGGTGCTGCCCATGGCTTTGCGGGCTCACCGTGGTGTTGCGCTGCCAGATCAGCATTGCCAGGTCAGCGAGAACAAACAGTGCGGCGATGGCCAGCACCACCCAGGGCCAGGCCCAAACCTGCAGCATCAACGCTGCCAGCAACGGCCCGAGCACCAGGCCGCTCTGGTCGGCAATCTGCGAATAGGACAAGGTCTTGGCGTAGGTGTAATGCTGGAAGACATGCGGCATCACCACCTCCCGCGCCATGATGCCCTGAGTGGTCAATACCCCGCACAACGCGGACAGCATCACCAGCCAATGGATCCCGTCGAACAGCCCATACAGCGCCACCGCCACCACGCAGGCCAGCGCGCGATACACCTGGCTGATATGCAGAATGCGTACGGGTGAAAACCTGTCGCACAAGGCTCCGCACACCGGAAATGCCAGATAGCGCGGCAGCGATTCGACAAAAAACGCCAGGCCCGCCCACGACACGCTTTGAGTGGTCTGGAACACGATCAGCGGCACGATGAACAGCAGGATCTGGTCGGCCAGCCGCGAGAGGAACAGCGAAACGAAGAACGCCAGGTAATCCTTGCGCATACAACTCCTTGAGAATGGCGTTAAAGATTGCAGGCTATTTGTTAAAAACTCTTAAAAGCATGAAGTTTCATCGGCTCGTACTGGCCAGCTGCTTCTGTGCGCCTGCTTGCTACCTATAATGCGCGCACTTCAATCTGCGTTTCTACACTGAGAACTTATGGAAAACCTGGGTCTGGGCAAGGTCCTGCTCGTTGAGGACGATGAAAAGCTGGCAGGGCTGATCGCGCAGTTCCTGTCGCAGCATGGTTTTGAGGCGCGTGTCGTGCACCGGGGCGATGAAGCCCTGGCAGCGTTCCTGGACTTCAAACCCAGGATTGTCGTGCTCGATTTGATGCTTCCGGGCCAGAGCGGGCTGCATGTTTGCCGCGAAATTCGCACTGTGTCAGACACGCCCATCGTGATCCTGACAGCCAAGGAAGACGATCTGGACCATATCCTGGGCCTTGAGTCTGGGGCTGACGATTACGTGATCAAGCCGATCAAGCCGCCGGTGCTGCTTGCACGTTTGCGTGCGTTGCAGCGCCGCCAGGTGCCCGAGCCCGCGGCGCGGGGTGCCCTGGAGTTCGGCCGCTTGTCGATTGATCGCAGTTGCCGGGTCGTCAGCCTGGGCGGTCAGACCATCGATCTGACGACCATGGAGTTCGAGTTGCTGTGGTTACTGGCCAGCAGCTCGGGCAAGATCCTCTCGCGCGATGACATCCTCAACCGTATGCGTGGTATTGCCTTTGATGGCCTCAATCGCAGCGTTGACGTCTACATCAGCAAATTGCGCGGCAAGCTCAACGACAACCCACGCGAGCCGGTGTGCATCAAAACCATCTGGGGCAAGGGTTACCTGTTCAATCCGTTCGCGTGGGAGGTTTAGATGCTGCGCTTGTATCTGCGCCTCTATGTGATCCTCGCGCTCGGCCTGGCCGGGTCGGTCTGGCTGGTCAACTATGGCCTGGACGCTTACATGCCCGAGTCCAACGAAACGTATAACCGTGAAGCCTTGCGCGGCCCGGCGTGGGCCCTGGTGGAACAATTGCGACCGGTACAGGGAGAGGCGCGCCAGGCACGCCTGGATGAGCTGCAGCCGCATTATGGCTTGCGCCTGAAACTGGTGCAGCGCGACGCCCAGCACCTGAGCGAGCGCGAACAGAAACTCCTGGCGAGTGACCAAGTGGTGGTACGCGAGGATTTTATGAAGTTCCTGTCAGCGATTGACGGCGGCCCGCAATTACTTGAGATTCAGCTGCCGGAAGAACCCAAATGGCTGTACCTGTGGGCTTATGGCTTTCTGGGCGCAGGCCTGGCCATCGTCCTGTATTTCTGGGTACGCCCGCACTGGCGTGACCTGGAGCATATCCGCCTGGCGGCGCAACGTTTTGGTGACAATGACCTCGGCTCACGCATCCTGTTGCCAAGGCGCTCCACCGTTCGCGAACTGGCAGGGCACTTCAACCAGATGGCCGAGCGCATCGAGAGCCTGATCGCCAACCAGCGCGAACTCACCAACGCCGTATCTCACGAATTGCGCACGCCGATTGCGCGCTTGTCGTTTGAACTTGATCAACTGCGCCAGCAGATCGATCCACGCCAGAGCAGCGAGTTGATTGCCGATATGTACGCCGACCTCGGCGAGCTGGAAGAAATGGTTTCCGAACTGTTGACCTACGCCAGCCTGGAGCGCGGTGCCACCCAGGTCACCCGCGAGAACATCGAAGCCCACAGCTGGCTCGACAGCGTGATCGGCAGTGTGGCCCTGGAGGCCGAAGCACAGGGGTTGCAGTTATCACTGCGTACCTGTGAGGTCGACTTTATCCGCATCGAGCCACGCTTTATGGCGCGGGCGGTGATCAACCTGCTGCGTAACGCCATCCGTTATGCCGATCGCCGCGTGGAAGTGTCGCTGGTCAAGTTCGGCAACGGCTATGAAGTACGGGTCAATGACGATGGCCCAGGCGTGCCGCTGGAGGGCCGCACCAAGATCTTCGAACCGTTCCTGCGCCTCGATGCCAGCCGCGACCGCCGTACTGGAGGGTTTGGCTTGGGCCTGGCATTGGTCAAACGCGTCAGCCAGTGGCATGGCGGGCAGGTGGAAGTGCTGGATTCGGAGTGGGGCGGGGCGTCGTTTCGGATGACCTGGGCGTATGGCGAGTAACACCTTTTGAATACTGCACTGCCCCTCCCACATTTTGATTGGGTTACCAACTTGAATCAGAAGGTGTATTCCACCATCCCCATCACCGACGTCTGCAAGCGGCGCTCCACAATCGGGCTCTTGCCCGCTTTATCCGCCAGGTACTGCACATCCAGCAGCGTCGAGAACTGTGTGTGCTCGCTGATTGGCAAGCTCCACGTAAGGTTCATGCCATTGCTGATATTGCCGCCGCTGGCCTTGTATGCCTTGAAGCGGCTGCGCGCGGCTTGGCCGGTGGTCACGCCGTACCAGGTCTGCAGGTAGTCGCGGTCACCAAAGTGGCTGTTGATGGCGGTATCGACGGAACCGTAACGGCCTTCATAGAGATTGGTCCCCAGGCTCAACTCCAGATGGGTAAAAGCCTTGCCGGTGTCCTTGTGTTTATCTTCTTCAAGCGCATGTTCCAGGGTGGCGCCAATGATCACACCGCCGAGGTTGTAGGCGGCACTCACCCCCAATTGCGGGCGTGACTTGATCTCGCCCATGCCTTTGAGGCGTTTGGAGCCGGCATGCATGCTTTCGTTTTTATCCTTGCGCGAATCGCTTGCGCCAACGTATGCGCTGAAGCTCAAGGCATTGCCTTCATAACCCCAGCCCAGGCCCGTATCAGTGTCGAGGAAGACGCCCCAAGGGCTGATGATTTTGCCGCCCAGCACAGGCGCCGTCATGCGTTCGTCGCTGCCACTGTAGCGGGGGGCGTTGGCTATGCCGGCCTTGAGGCTGTATTGCCAGTCTTCGGCAAGCGCCGTGTCGGCGGCGGCAAGCAGGCACAGTGAGGTCACTGACAGGCACAGGTTTTTTGCGTGCATCAGGTGTTTCTCCAGGTTAGAAATTCAAGGGTGTGTGGGGGGACTGGGTGCGTTTGAAGGAATAACCCGAAGCGCTCAGCCCGTTGACCTGGCGGCTGACGGTGTCGCCCAGGCCGTAGCCGGTGCCGGCGAGTACCGCGTGGGCGTTGTCGACCGGCAGCAGGATGTAGTCAGTCAGAGGCTCGTCGTGCAATTGGCCGCGTATCACCAGGAAGCCGTCTTCCAGGCGCACGCTGATACCGCTCAACGGTGCGTCGGGTTCATGGCTATTGAGTACCTGATAGGTGCCGATGGTGTCGGCCCAAGCCGTAGACAGGGTCGGCGGCTCGATGCGCTCACCGATAGCAATGCGTTGGCCGTGGCTGCGGGCCGTGAGCATCTGCCGGCCTTGTACCGTCACTACATCAAGCTGGATGCGACCCAGGTCGCCCAGGTCCTTGAGCCAAAAACCCAGGACCTTTTTCTGCGCACGCAGCCAGCCCTGGTCATCGCGCAACAAGTCGAAGGTGTAGCCGGCCAGTTCGCCGGCCAGGCGCTCACGGTCATCCTTGATACGGAATATGCCCCAGGGGGTCGCGTAGAACCCGGCCAGGCGCTTGCGGTCGACGGCCGCTGGCACGTGGCGCAGTTTTAGACCGTGGCCGGGAGCCTGGCAGTCGTCGGCGCAGGCGCGCTCGCCGGTTTGTGCTTCAAGCATCAGGCGCAGGCTGTCGGTGGACAGCGACACCACCATCTCTTCGGCATTGCTGTCGTTGGCCATGATGATCACGGCCAGTTGCTGGTCCGGCAGCAGGGTCACCTGGGCGGCGAAATCATCGCCGCCGCCGCTGTGCTGGTAAGTACGCACACCGGGGGCAATCGGCTCGTCACCGCATGGCGCCAGAAACCAGCCCAGGCCCATCTGGCAGTCAAAATCCAAGGCGTTGCCGGTGTTTTGCTGGGTGAACATTTGATCTATTGAAGCGCTGCCCAGCACGCGGTTGCCCTTGTAGGTGCCTTTGGCAAACAACATCTGCACGTAGTGACTCAGATCCTTGGGGCTGGCCCACAGGCCAACGGCGGCAAGGTCGCGTACCTGGGCGTCGGTGCTGGCGTTGCCGTCCTCATAACCCAGGGCGCGAAAGCTCAATTGCGCGCCGGTGCCGAGGAAACTGGACTGGTTCATGTGCAAGGGGGTCAAGAGGCTGCTTTGTAGCTGGGCTTCGAAGCTTTTGCCGCTGCTGCGCTCGATGGCGGCACCCACCAGCGAATAGCCGAGGTTGGAATAAGCCACCTGAAACCCGGGCGGGCTGCTCAGCCATACGCCCGACACGCGCATCGGCATCTGCCCCATGGCATAGGTGCTGTGCAGGTCACGCAGGTGCTCACTGGGCAGGCCGGATTGATGGCTGAGCAAACGCCGTAACGTGATGGCGCGATCTGCTTCGGCCTGGTCGTCATGAAAGCGCGAGCGTACGTAAAATTCACGCAGGGTTTGCTGGATCGGTGCATCCAGTGCCAGGCGCTGTTGCTCCACCAACTGCAGCGCCGCTGTGGCGGTGATCAGTTTGGAAATCCCCCCGGCGCGAAACGCCGTGTTGGGCGTAACCGGCACGCCCTGGGCCTTGTCGGCCAGGCCAAAGCCACGGGCCCAGATCAACTCCTGGCCATTGACCAGGGCAATCGACAAGCCTGCCACATTTTCCCGGACCATCTCCCGGGGTATGCGGGTTTGCAGGTAACGGATGATCGCGCCGTAATCGCCTTTTTGAATCGGCGGCGGAGCAGGCGGTTGCGAGTGGCAACCGATACTGCTCAGCAGGCAACCCAATAGCGGGATACCGCGCAGTCTACGAAACATCAAGAGCACCCGAATGATGATTTGGATGCTGGAATGCTAGGGCGGCGGGGGCTGAGAATCTTTGAGTGCTTTGTCGGGAAACTGTCAAAGACTGTTAACGGCCAACTGTAGGAGCGAACTTGCTCGCGCCTACAAGATCAGGGCATCAATGTGGCGATCAGTGCCCGAATGGTCCCCGGCAATGCCTCCAACTCGCGCACCAGAATGCTGCGCTCGCGAATCGCCCAAGGCTCGTCCAGCTTCACCGTCACCAACTGCATGGTGCGGCTGTGGCGCTGGGCGGCGGACTCGGGAATGATCCCGATGCCCACGCCGGCCTCGACCATCCGGCAGATCGCCTCGAAGCTCGACACCTGGATGCGCAGCGACAACTGCTTGCCCAGGCGCTCGACGTGTTCGCGCAGGAAACTCAGCAGCGTGCTGCCTTCATGCAGGCCGATATGCTGGTAGGCGAGGGTTTGTTCGAGGGTGACCGAAGGCTGATCGGCCAAGGGATGCCCGACGGGCACCATCAGCACCAATTCATCCGTACTGAAATGCAGCACCTGCAAGCCAGCAGCTTCCACGGGACCGGCAATAATGCCCATGTCGCTGGTGCCATCGAGTACGCCGCGCACGATGTCCCGAGACAGGCGCTCCTGCAGGTCGACGGTCACGCCTGGGCGCTGGGACAAAAAGCCCGCCAGCACTTCCGGCAAGAACTCGGTGACCGCCGTGGTGTTGGCGAAGATGCGGATATGCCCGGCTGAGTCCACGCCGTATTGGGTGAACTCGCTTTTCAGGTAGTCCACCTGACGCATGATCAATCGCGCATGGTGCAACAGGCGCTCGCCCGCCGGGGTGATCTCCACGCCACGGCTGTCGCGGTACAACAGGCGGGTGTCGAGCTGACCTTCCAGGGCCTTGATCCGCGCACTCGCGGCGGCCGGCGACAGAAACGCGCGCTTGGCGCCCTGGGTCAGGCTGGGGGATTCGGCGATATGGATAAACAGGCGCAGGTCGGCGAGATCAAAGTGCATGCAAGACTCCCGGTACAGGGTGGCAGCGTTCAGCATAACCGAACGCTGGTTTATTGAAATGCAAATTCTCAGAACGGGCAGGCCCTTGCATGATCGGCAGCAGACACCCACTGCCTGAGGATCTGCACCCGATGAGCGCCACTGATTGGATCGGCCGAAGCGAGACCGCTCACGACCACCTGAGCCATAACCTGCTCAAGCGCATCGCCGCCACGTTCGGTGAAGGGGTGCCTGCCGACGGTGCAGCCGTACCCGCATTGTGGCAATGGTGCTTTTTCCAGGACCCGCTGCCGGAGTCGGCCCTGGGCAGCGATGGCCACCCGGCTCGCGGCGGGTTCTTGCCACCGGCCGATAACCGTAATCGCATGTGGGCCGGTGGGCGTATCGAGTTTGTGCACCCGCTGCGAGCCGGCGAGGCGGCGACCCGCGTGTCGACCATCACTCAGGTCGAAGAAAAGACCGGTCGCACCGGTTCGCTGTTGTTTGTCACGGTGCGCCACGACTATTCCCAGGCCGGGCGCCTGGCGATCCGCGAGGAACAGGACATCGTCTATCGCGAGCCCACGCCGCCCAAACCCGGCAGCGGCGATGCCCTGGTCCGGGGCGAATGGACAGAAGCGGTGGAACCGACACCAACCCTGTTGTTCCGCTACAGCGCCGTGACCTTCAACGGCCACCGCATCCATTACGACTATCCCTATGTCACCGCCACTGAAGGCTACAGCGGCTTGGTGGTGCATGGCCCACTGATCGCTACCTTGAGCCTGCGCGCGTTCTGCCGGGCGCACCCTGAAGCCACGCTGCGCCGTTTCATCTATCGCGGCGTGCGCCCGTTGATTGCACCGCAGCCGTTTGAAGTAGGCGGGCGCATCAGCGCAACCGGCGTCGCAGAACTTTGGGCCGGCAACGCTGAAGGTCTGGCGCAGACCGCCCAGGTGCATTTCGAATAACCCAAGAACAACAGGCGGAGAGCCGCGCATGAACCCCAATGACAACGAAGAACTCAATGCCATCCGCGAAGGCGTGCGCGCCTTGTGCGCCGAGTTCGATGCCGCCTACTGGCGCAGGATCGACGAAGACAAAGGCTTCCCCGAAGCCTTCGTCAAGGCCCTGACCGCTGCCGGCTGGCTGTCGGCAATGATCCCCGAAGAGTACGGCGGTTCCGGCCTGGGCCTGGCCGAAGCGTCGGTGATCCTCGAAGAGGTCAACCGTTGCGGCGGTAACTCCGGCACCGTGCATGGCCAGATGTACAACATGTTCACCCTGTTGCGTCACGGCAGCGCGGCGCAAAAGCGCTTCTACCTGCCCAAGCTGGCCAGCGGTGAACTGCGCCTGCAATCAATGGGCGTCACCGAGCCCACCACCGGCACTGACACCACCAAGATCAAGACCACCGCGATCAAACGCGGCGACAAGTACGTGATCAACGGCCAGAAAGTCTGGATCTCGCGAGTGCAGCATTCCGACCTGATGATCCTGCTGGCGCGCACTACACCCTTGGCCGAGGTGAAGAAAAAGTCCGAAGGCATGTCGATCTTCCTGGTCGACCTGCGCGAGGCCATCGGTAACGGCCTGACCGTGCAGCCCATCGCCAATATGGTCAACCATGAGACCAACGAGCTGTTCTTCGACAACCTGGAGCTGCCGGCCGACAGCCTGATTGGCGAAGAGGGCAAGGGCTTCAAATACATCCTCGATGGCCTCAATGCCGAGCGCACCCTGATCGCCGCCGAGTGCATCGGCGACGGCCGCTGGTTTATCGAAAAGGCCAGCGCCTATGCTCGCGACCGCGTGGTGTTCGGCCGGCCAATCGGGCAGAACCAGGGCGTGCAATTCCCGATTGCCGAAGCGCATATCGAGATCGAAGCGGCCGACTTGATGCGCTGGCGTGCCTGCGAGGAATACGACAGCGGCAAGAACGCCGGCGCCAGCGCCAATATGGCCAAGTACCTGGCGGCCAAGGCGTCGTGGGAAGCAGCCAACGCTTGCCTGCAAACCCACGGTGGCTTTGGTTTTGCCTGCGAATACGACGTGGAACGCAAATTCCGCGAGACGCGCTTGTACCAGGTGGCGCCGATTTCCACCAACCTGATCCTGTCCTACGTGGCCGAGCATCTGCTCGAACTGCCACGCAGTTTCTGAGGGCCTGAGCATGCGTCATACCCAAGCCCTGTGCCAATTCCTCGCTGATCTGACCTACTCGCAGTTGCCCGAGCACGTACTGGATCGCATCGAGGAGCTGTATCTGGATTGGCTCGCCTCGGCGCTGGCCAGCCAGGGCGCACACCCGATTCCCCTGTTCGAGCGCTATGCGCAGAAGATGGGGCCGAGCAGCGGCCCGGCCCAGGTGATCGTCAGCGGCGCCAGCAGCAGCGCGTATTTTGCGGCACTGGTCAATGCGGCATCGTCGCATCTGGTGGAGCAGGATGACCTGCACAACAGTTCGGTGCTGCACCCGGCCACGGTGGTGTTTCCCGCCGCGCTGGCGGCCGCCCAGGACCTGGGCAAATCGGGTCGCGATCTGTTGCTGGCTGCGGTGGCCGGTTATGAGGCCGGGATTCGCATCGGCGAGTTCCTGGGCCGCTCGCACTACCGCATCTTCCACACCACGGCCACCGTCGGCACCCTGGCGGCGGCGGTCGCCGTGGGCAAATTGCTCGACTTCAACCAGGAACAGTTCATCAACCTGCTCGGCAGTGCCGGCACTCAAGCGGCAGGGCTGTGGGAGTTCTTGCGTGATGCCGCCGACTCCAAGCAACTGCACACGGCCAAAGCCGCAGCGGATGGCTTGCTGGCAGCTTACCTGACAGCCGATGGATTGACCGGTGCGCGCAATATCCTTGAAGGCGATCAAGGCTTGGCGGCGGGCATGTCCAGTGATTCAGAACCTAGCAAGTTGTCCGCTGATTTGGGTAGCCGCTGGGCGCTGGTGGAAACCTCGTTCAAGTTCCACGCCTCCTGCCGCCACACCCATCCCGCTGCGGATGCGCTACTGGACGTGATGCAGCGTGAAGGCTTGAGCGCGGCGCAAATCTCCCGAGTGGAAACCCGCGTGCATCAAGGCGCCATTGATGTGCTCGGCCGGGTGACGGTGCCGGCCACCGTGCACCAGGCCAAATTCTCCATGGGCACCGTGCTTGGCCTGATCGCGGTGCATGGCAAAGCAGGGTTGCCCGAGTTCCATCAGCTGGCGTTGACCGACCCTGCGGTCGCGGCCTTTCGCGACAAGGTCAGCATGACCCTCGACCCTGAGGTCGATAGTGCCTATCCGCAACGCTGGCTGGGCCGTGTCATCGTCACCACCACTGACGGGCGCACGCTGCACGGTGCCATCGACGAGCCCAAGGGCGACCCGGGCAACACCCTGAGCCGCGCCGAACTGGCGGATAAGTTCCAGCGCCTGACTCACTTCAGCGGAGCCCGTACCCCCGCCCAGGCCAGTGGCCTGATCGAGCAGGTATGGAACCTGCGTAACACCGCGTCCATGGCCCATTGGCTTTGAGGGATTTGTCATGAGTAATCAACGACCGCTGGACGGCATCACGGTTGTCAGCCTGGAACACGCGATTGCCGCGCCATTCTGTACCCGCCAATTGGCCGATCTCGGCGCCCGCGTGATCAAGGTCGAGCGCCCCGGTGCCGGTGACTTTGCCCGAGGTTATGACGAACGCGTGCGCGGCCTGGCATCGCATTTCGTCTGGACCAACCGTTCAAAGGAAAGCCTGACCCTGGACCTCAAGCAGGGCGAGGCGGGCGCCATCCTTGAAGCGCTGCTGGCCGATGCCGATGTGCTGGTGCAAAACCTTGCACCCGGCGCGGCGGCGCGCATGGGCTTGTCGTTCGAGGCACTGCATCAACGTTTTCCAAGGCTGATCGTCTGCGATATTTCCGGCTATGGCGAAGGCGGGCCCTACGAGAAAAAGAAAGCCTACGACCTGCTGATCCAGAGCGAAGGCGGCTTCCTGTCGGTGACTGGCGGCCCGGGTGATGAGCAGATGGCCAAGGCCGGCTGCTCCATCGCGGATATCTCCGCGGGCATGTATGCCTACAGCGGCATTCTTTCGGCGTTGCTGCTGCGGGGCACGACCGGCAAGGGCAGCCGTATCGATGTGAGCATGTTGGAAAGCCTGGTGGAGTGGATGGGCTACCCGATGTATTACGCCTTCGACGGCGCGCCGCCGCCCCCGCGTGCGGGCGCAGCACATTCGACGATTTACCCCTATGGGCCGTTTCCCACTGGTGATGGCGGCACGGTGATGCTCGGGTTGCAGAATGAGCGCGAGTGGGCGGCGTTCTGCGACAAGGTACTGCTCACCCCGGCGCTGGCGACGGACGAACGTTTCAGCGCCAACTTCAAGCGTTCGGCCAACCGCGAGGCGCTGCGCCAGATTATCGTGGACAGTTTTGCCCGGTTGGACGCCGAGGCGGTGATTCAGCGTCTGGAGGATGCGCAGATCGCCAGCGCGCGGGTCAACGATATGCAAGGCGTATGGGCCCACCCTCAACTCAAGGCCCGCGACAGTTGGCGTGAAGTCGACAGCCCGGCCGGGCCGTTGCCCTCGCTGCTGCCACCAGCGCGTAACGCCGCGTTTACCCCGCGCATGGATGGTGTGCCGGCACTGGGGCAACACAGCCAGGGCATTCTCGACCAGCTGGGTTATTCCGGTGAGGCCATCGACAGCCTGCGTGCGCGCGGCGTTATCTGATCAGGAAGTGTGCGATGCCAAAGCCTTTAGTTCGTTCAGCGTTGTTTGTGCCGGGCAGCCGCCCGGAGCGGTTCGCCAAAGCCTTGGCCAGCGGCGCCGACGCAGTCATTGTGGATTTTGAAGACGCCGTGGAAGAGCCGCTCAAGCGCCAGGCCCGGGGCAACCTGGGGATGTTCCTGCAGGCCCACCCCGAGGCTCAGGTGTGGGTGCGCATCAATGCGCCGGAACACGTCGAGCATTTTGAGGATGTGGCGTTCTGCAAGGCTCATGCAAATGTCGCGGGTGTGCTGCTCCCCAAGGTCGAGAGCGCAGCCCAGGTCGCCGTAGTGGCTGCCACCGGCAAACCCATCTGGCCGATCATCGAAAGCGCTCGCGGCTTGTTGGCGGTGGCCGAGATTGCCCATGCTCCGCTGGTAGAGCGGCTGTCGTTCGGTGGCTTGGACCTGGCCCTGGATCTGAACCTGAGCAGCCATTCCCGCGCTGCTGAGTTTGCCCTCGACCAGGCGCGCCTGTCACTGATCGTGCATTCGCGCGCCGCCGATCTGGTGGCACCGCTGGACGGCGTACATCCGGCCATCGACGACCCTGAGGGCCTGCGCAGTTCGATCCGGCACGCCTATGAAATGGGTTTTGCCGGGGCGTTGTGTATCCATCCCAAGCAGGTTCGGGTGATTCATCAGGCGTTGGCGCCCAGCGCTGAAGACCTGGCCTGGGCCAAGCGGGTAGTGGAGGCGAGTGCCCATGGGGCAGGGGCCTATCAGATTGATGGGCAGATGGTGGATGCGCCGGTGTTGCTGCGGGCACAAAGACTGCTGGCTGCCCAACCCTGACTGGATAAGCCTTCCCACAGGATCGACATGCTCCTTGAGGTTGGTGTTCGGCCAGGCCGAACGCAGGTATCTAAAATTCGAAATTCTCAATATGCAGCACATCAGGCACTTTGCCTTACAACACAACAATAAGAAGGTGATTTCCCATGCTCAAGCTCTCTCGGGCGCTGCTGTGCGCCGCCACCTTGTTCGCCGCGGGCCTGGCCCAGGCGGCTGACCCGATTGTGATCAAGTTCGCCCACGTGGTGGCCGAGAACACGCCCAAAGGCCAGGGCGCGCTGCTGTTCAAGAAGCTCGCCGAAGAACGCCTGCCCGGCAAGGTCAAGGTCGAGGTGTACCCCAACTCGTCGCTGTTCGGCGATGGCAAGGAAATGGAAGCGTTGCTGTTGGGTGACGTGCAGATGCTGGCGCCGTCCCTGGCCAAGTTCGAGCAGTACACCAAACAGGTGCAGATCTACGACCTGCCGTTCCTGTTCAACGACCTGGCTGCCGTCGACCGTTTCCAGGCCGCCCAGGGCAAGCAACTGCTGACTGCGATGCAGGACAAGAACATTCTCGGCCTGGCCTATTGGCACAACGGCCTCAAGCAACTCTCCGCCAACAAGGCCCTGCACGAACCCAAGGACGCCCGTGGCCTGAAGTTTCGCGTGCAAGCCTCCAGCGTGCTTGAAGAGCAGTTCAAGGCGATCCGCGCCAACCCGCGCAAGATGAGCTTTGCCGAGGTTTACCAGGGCTTGCAGACCGGCACCGTGAATGGCACTGAGAACACTTGGTCGAACTATGAAAGCCAGAAGGTCAACGAGGTGCAGAAGTATTTCACCGAGTCCAACCATGGCCTGATCGACTACATGGTGATCACCAACGCCAAGTTCTGGAACGGCCTGGCGCCGGATGTGCGCAGCACGCTGGAGCAGATCATGGCCGAAGTCACTGTCGAGGTGAACAAGCAGGCCGAAGCGCTGAACCAGTCGGCCAGGCAGAAGATCATCGATGCCAAGACCAGCGAGATCATCGAACTTACCCCCGAGCAACGCACGCTCTGGCGCGAAGCCATGCGCCCGGTGTGGCAGAAGTTCGAAGGCCAGATCGGGGCTGAGCTGATCAAGGCAGCGGACGCTTCCAACCAATAATCCCAGGGTGTACTGAGATCCAATGTGGGAGGCGGCTTGCTCCCGATAGCGGTGGATCAGAGACAGATCTGCAAGCTGACACACTGCTATCGGGAGCAAGCCCCCTCCTACATTTGGGCAAGTTCCACCCTGGTATTTCATTTGCCTCGCGAGGTTTTGCCATGCAAACGCTAAGGCGCGTCTGGGAGCACCTGGAGGAAGGCTTTATTGCCTTCCTGCTGGCCGCCATGACCCTGGTGACATTCGTCTACGTCATGCTCAACAACATCTACACCCTGTTCTTTGCTCTGGCGGATAAATGGGCCTGGAGCAGTCACTTCTTCAATGCCCTGGGCGACACCGCCATGACCTGGGCCCAGGACATGACCTGGAGCGTGGCGCTGACCAAGGCCATGTTCGGCTGGTTGATTTTCTTCGGCATTTCCTACGGAGTACGCACCGCCGGCCACCTGGGCGTGGACGCGCTGGTCAGGTTGACCAAACGCCCGGTACAACGCTTGCTCGGGATGCTCGCCTGCCTGTGCTGCCTGGCCTACGCCGGCCTGTTCATGGTCGCCAGCTACAAGTGGGTGAGTGCGGTAATGACCGCGCATATCGGTGCCGAGGACCTTGACCAGTTCGGTATCGACGTCGGTGACATCGTGGTGATCGTGCCTATCGGTTTTGCCTTGGTATTGATTCGCTACCTGGAAATTTTCTACCGCATTTTTACCCACCGCCAGGTCGGGTTGGGATTGGCCGATGAGGCCGGGGAGGCCAGCAAGTTGGCCGGCAGCCATGAGGAGCGTCACTGATGGCCGTGCTCTGTCTGTTTCTGCTGTTGTTCGTGTTCATGTTCCTTGGCGTGCCGATTGCGATTTCCCTCGGGCTGTCCGGCGCGGTGTCGATCCTGATGTTCAGCCAGGACTCGGTGAGCTCCCTGGCGATCAAGCTGTTTGAAACCAGCGATGCCTACACCTTCCTGGCGATCCCGTTCTTCCTGCTGTCCGGTGCCTTTATGACCACTGGTGGCGTGGCTCAGCGGCTGATCGACTTTGCCAATGCCTGTGTCGGTCATATCCGTGGCGGTCTGGCGATTGCGGCGGTGCTGGCCTGCATGTTGTTTGCCGCGCTGTCCGGCTCGTCACCGGCCACGGTGGCAGCGGTGGGCTCGATTGCCGTGGCAGGCATGGTGCGTTCCGGTTATCCGAAGGAGTTTGGTGCGGGGATCATCTGCAACGCCGGGACCTTGGGTATCCTGATTCCGCCTTCGATTGTGATGGTGGTGTATTCGGCGGCGACCGAAACCTCAGTGGGCAAGCTGTTCATGGCTGGGGTGATCCCGGGACTGTTGCTGGGCCTGATGTTGATGATCGCGATCTACATCGTCGCGCGTATCAAGAAGCTACCCGCGCAACCACGGGCGACGTTCCGCGAGTGGCTCAGTTGCGCACGCCGGGCGTTCTGGGGCCTGTTGCTGTTGGTGATCATCCTCGGCGGTATCTACAGCGGCATGTTCACCCCGACTGAAGCCGCAGCGGTGGCGGCGGTGTACTCGGCGTTTGTCGCGCTGTTCATCTACAAGGACATGACGCTGCGCGACTGCCCCAAGGTGCTGCTGGAGTCGGGGCGCTTGTCGATCATGCTGATGTTCATCATCGCCAACGCCATGCTGTTTGCCCATGTGCTGACCACGGAGCAGATCCCCCAGGAAATCACTGCGTGGGTGATCTCCGAAGGGCTGACGCCGATTGGTTTTCTGATCATGGTCAACGTGGTGCTGCTGATTGCCGGCAGCTTTATGGAACCGTCGGCCATCGTGCTGATCCTGGCGCCGATCTTCTTCCCGGTCGCGATGAAGCTCGGGATTGACCCGATTCATCTGGGGATCGTGATGGTGGTGAATATGGAAATCGGCCTGGTTCATCCGCCGGTGGGACTGAACCTGTTCGTGACCTCGGCGGTGACCGGGCTGACATTGGGGCAGACCATTTGCGCGGCGATGCCGTGGCTGATGATTTTGCTGGTGTTCCTGATCATGGTGACTTACTTGCCATTCATTTCCCTTGCGCTGCCGCATTGGCTGGGGATGTAAGGTGGGAGGGATTGCCCCCTCCCACATTTGTTGATTGTTTCGGCCTTACTGATCCATCGCACTCAAGATCGCATGGGCCACTTTTACCCGCTCGGCATTCGGGTAGTTCTTGTTGGCCAGAATCACCACGCCCATATCCTTGCTCGGCACATACGCCACATACGCACCAAAGCCACCGGTAGAGCCGGTCTTGTTGTACAACACGTTGGCCGGCTGCGCCTGGGCCGGGTTGAGCCAGGTGACCTTGTGCGGCTCCATTGCCATCGGTGTGGAGTTACCGTCGATCAACGCTTGCAGGGTGATGGGGTAGGGGTAGCGCTCCCAGCCCAGGCCCTGGGTCATGCCGTTCACGGTGTAGTAGCCAGCGTGGGTGGCGGCGATGGCCTGTTGCACGGGCTGTTCCAGGGTTTGCGGGTGCATGTTCGCAATGACATAGCGGGCGAGGTCCTGGCTGGTGGTCTTGAGCCCGTAGGCTTCACTGTCCAGCGCGCCGGGGCTGACGCGCACAGGTTTTTGCTGCTTGTCATAGCCTTGGGCATATTGGCTGGCTTTGTCCGTGCGCACGCTGACATAGGTGTTGGTCAACCCTAGCTTGGGCAGCAGCGTCTTCTCCATGGCAACGTTGAACGGCTGGCCCAGGCTTTGCGCGGTCAGGTAGCCGAACAGGCCGATGCTGGGGTTGGAGTACAAGCGTTGTTCACCCGCAGCGTAAGTGGGCTTCCAATGCTGGAAGTAGCCCAGCATGGTCGATGCACTGTCGGCTGCATCCGGAAATTGCAGCGGCAAGCCGCCAGGGGTATAGGTCGCCAGTTGCAGCAGGCTGATGCGATCGAACGCGCTGCCGGCCAGGGACGGCAAGTACTGGCTGGCTGTGTCCGACAGCTTGAGCTTGCCGATGGCCTGGGCATAACCACCAAGGGTAGCGGTGAAGGTTTTACTTACCGAGCCGATTTCGAACAGCGTGTTTTGAGTGACCGCGGCCTGGGTGTCCTTGGCGGCTACGCCGTAATTAAAGTATTGCACCTTGCCCTGGTTCACCACCGCGACTGCAAGGCCGGGGATGCCTTGCTGTTGCATCAAGGGTTTGACGTTGCTGTCCACGACCTGGCGTATATCGGTGGCGGCCATACAGCCGCCGGATACGAGCAGCAAAGCTGAAACCAGGTACTTTGGCTGATATTTCATGGTGATTCGCTTCCATGTAAAAGTGGCAATGATGATCAGAGCCTGCGCAGGCGTGGCAAATCTAGGTGGATTTTATACCCGGAGCAAACGATGATATCTCGCACCAGCCATTAGAAAAATTGGGGTAAGCCTTGTTGCGTTCCCATCTGCCCCTCAATGCCCTGCGCGCTTTTGAAGCCTCGGCGCGCCATTTGAGCTTTACCCGCGCGGCCATCGAGCTATGCGTGACCCAAGCCGCAGTCAGCCATCAAGTCAAAAGCCTCGAGGCGCAGCTCAATGTCACGCTGTTCAAGCGCCTGCCACGCGGCCTGATGCTCACTCGCGAAGGCGAAACCCTGTTGCCGGTGTTGCGTGAAGCCTTCGACCGTATTGCCCACACCCTGGGCCAGTTCGAGGGCGGTCACTACCGCGAGGTGCTGACAGTGGGCGCGGTCGGCACCTTCGCCGTGGGCTGGCTATTGCCTCGTTTGGCGGATTTCCACAGCCGCTATCCGTTTATTGATTTGCGCCTGTCCACTCACAACAACCGCGTTGATGTCGCTGCCGAGGGCCTGGATTACGCCATTCGGTTTGGCGCAGGCGCCTGGCATGGCACCGAGGCCTGCCCTTTGCTGGAAGCCCCGCTGACGGTGTTGTGTGTGCCGCAGATTGCCGAGCAATTGCACAGCCCCGCCGACGTGTTGAAGCACACCTTGCTGCGCTCTTACCGTGCCGATGAGTGGAGCCTTTGGTTGCAGGCTGCCGGGTTGCCGGCAGACACCCTGGTGCCGCGCAGTATCGTGTTCGACTCGTCGCTGGCGATGATGGAGGCCGCCTTGCAAGGCAGCGGTGTGGCCCTGGCGCCAGCGTTGATGTTTTCACGCCAGTTGGAAAGCGATGTGATCCGCCAGCCGTTCGATGTGGGGATCACGACCGGCAGTTATTGGTTGACCCGTTTGCAGTCACGCAACGAGACACCCGCGATGTTGGCGTTCAAGGGGTGGTTGCAGACGTGTATTGAATAAGAATGTGGAAGGCGGCGGTTAGGCGAGGTATTTGCGGAACCAGCCCAGGGTGCGCTCCCACGCCAGGTTGGCTGCTGCCTCGTCATACCGCGGTGTCGAATCGTTGTGAAAACCGTGGTTGGCGCCTTTGTAGATGTAAGCCTCATACGTCGTGCCCGCAGCTTTCAACGCCTGCTCATACGCCGGCCAACCCTCATTGATCCGCGTATCCAGTTCCCCGAAATGCAACATGATCGGTGCCTTGATGCGCGGCACGTCTTTGGCCTCGGGTTGGCGCCCGTAGAACGACACCGCAGCGCCCAGTTCCGGGTAGGCCACCGCCGCCGCGTTGGTCACGCCGCCGCCGTAACAGAAGCCGGTGATGCCGACTTTGCCGGTACTGCTGTCGTGGTGCATCAGCCATTCGATGGCGGCGAAGAAGTCGTTCATCAGTTTGGTCGGGTCGACAGTCTGTTGCAGCGCCACGCCTTTTTCATCGTTGCCGGGGTAGCCGCCCACGGACGTCAGGCCATCGGGTGCCAGGGCAATGAAGCCGGCTTTGGCCAGGCGCCGGGCCACGTCTTCGATATAGGGGTTCAGGCCACGGTTTTCATGCACCACCACCACGGCGGGCAGTTTTGCCGCAGCCTTGGACGGGCGCACCAGGTAGCCGCGCACCGTGCCGTTGCCCTTGGGCGAAGGGTAGGTGATGTAGTCGGCGACGATATCCGGATCGGTGAATTTCACCTGTTCGGCCAGGGCGTAGTTGGGGCTCAGGGCTGCCAGCAGCGCCGAGGCGGTGAGGCCGCCCAAGGTGAACAGCGCGGCACGGTCGAGAAACTCGCGGCGGTTGATCTTGCCGTGGGCGTAGCCGTCGTAGAGTTCCAGCAGTTCGGGAGCAAAGTCCTTGGCGGTAAGACGGGGCATGGGTGCAGTCCTCGATCAGCGGTTGCAGTCACTGTAGACCAGGATCACGCCTCGCGACCATGGGCGGCCGCGGCCAATTGCCCGGTGTCGACGCGTACGAAAACTGAATCGCCGATGGCCGTGAGCACGTCACCGGCGTACACCTCGCAGACCACGCGGCTTTTGCGCCCGATGTCGCCTTCGACCCGTGCGCGCAGGGTCAGCGGCACGCCCATCGGTGTGGGCTTGATGAATTTGATCCCCAGGTTGCCGGTGACGCAGTCGATGCGCGGCAGGCTGCCGGGTTCGCGCTGTTCGGCGCGGTAGTGGTAGGCCATGGCGGTCCAGTTGGAATGGCAATCCACCAGCATGGCGATCAGGCCGCCGTAGACCAGGTCTGGCCAGCCGCTATATTTGGCTTCGGGTTGATGCTCGGCGACCACGTGTACGCCATCTTCGGCCCAGCGGCTCTTGATATGCAGGCCATGGGGGTTGCTGCTGCCGCAGCCGTAGCAGATGCCTTCTGGCGCGGTGATGTCTTGGAGAGAAGCGGTGGTCATGCAAAGTCCTTGTTATTGTTCAGGCGACTTCCCTGTTTAGCAGGCCACGCGTCAGCGGGCAAACTTCTTCGCCCCGGCCACGCAGCCGATCACCGCGAACGTCACCAGCACCATGCCCAGGCTGACCTGCTCATGCAGCAGGCCCGCGGCCAGCGCCAGGCCGAAGAAAGGTTGCAGCAGCTGCAACTGGCCGACTGCAGCAATGCCGCCCTGGGCCAGGCCGCGGTACCAGAACACAAAGCCGATCAACATGCTGAACAGCGCCACGTACCCCAGGCTCAGCCACGCCGGCAGGCTAATGCCGCTGAGGGTCGAAGGCGCCAGCAGCAGGCTCAACGGTGCCACCAGCGGCAGCGACACCACCAGCGCCCAACAAATCACCTGCCAGCCACCCAGGCTGCGCGACAGCTTGGCGCCTTCGGCATAACCCAGGCCGCAGACCAGCACCGCCAACAGCATCAACAAGTCGCCTGCAGGGGCGGCGCTCAAGCCTTGGGCAAAGGCGTAACCCATCACCAACAGGCTGCCCAGGATGGAAAACAACCAGAACACTGGCCTGGGTCGCTCGCCGCCACGCAGCACGCCAAATACCGCCGTGGCCAGGGGCAGCAGGCCGATGAAGACGATTGAATGGGCCGAGGTCACGTATTGCAGGGCCAGGGCTGTGAGCAGTGGGAAGCCGATCACCACGCCCAGAGCGACGATCACCAAGGGAGCCCATTGCTGACGGGTGGGGCGTTTTTGCTTGAATAGCCACAACAGGCAGCCCCCCAGCAGGGCGGCGAGGGTGGCGCGGATCATGGTCAGGAACACCGGGTCGAACTCCATGACCGCCAGGCGCGTGGCCGGCAGCGATCCGCTGAAAATCACCACGCCGATAAAACCGTTGATCCAACCCTGAGTGCTGACATCCAGGGTGCCGAAGCGGGCGATGCGTTCCATGGCGGTATGTCCGAAAGTGGGGTTGCGTGCGGCTCATCCTAGGGCTGAAGATTAGGACAATCAAAAAATTGTCATGGATACATCCCGATGCCCCGTGCGCGCTACAAATTGCTGGTCGATACCTTCGCCGAGGCCATCCGCAGTGGGCAGATGCCTGCCGGCGCGCGCTTGCCCACCCATCGTCAGTTGGCCGCTGAGCATGGCTTGGCACTGGTCACCGCGAGCCGGGTGTACAGCGAGTTGGAAGCCATGGGCCTGGTCAGTGGCGAGACCGGTCGCGGTACCTACGTGCGTGAAATCACCTTGCCGCCGGGGCAGGGCAGCGGGCAGATGACGGTGGCGCCGGGCCTGCTCGACCTGAATTTCAACTACCCGTCCTTGCCTGGGCAGGCCGAGCTGTTGCGCACGGCGTTGCGCCAGTTGGCGTTGTCGGGCGATCTGGAGGCACTGCTGCGTTACCAGCCCCATGCAGGGCGCGTGCATGAGCGCGCCGCCATGGCCCGGCACTTGTTGAATCGAGGACTCACGGTGGCCGCCGAGCAGGTACTGGTGGTCAGCGGCGCCCAGCACGGCTTGGCGGTGACCCTGATGACGTTGCTCAAGCCTGGGGATGTGATCGCGGTGGATGCGCTGACTTATCCGGGCTTCAAGGCGCTGGCCGAAACCCTGCACCTGGAAATCGTCGCCATCCCGGTGACCACGGCCGGCCCGGACCTGGACCATCTGCATAGCCTGTGTCGCCAGCGCCCGGTACGTGCGGTATACAGCATGCCAACCCTGCATAACCCGCTGGGCTGGGTACTGAGCCTGGAGCAGCGCGAGCGTTTGGTGGCGATTGCCCGGCAGCACAACCTGATGATCGTCGAGGATGGCGCCTATGCGTTTCTCGCCGAAGATGCACCTGCGCCGTTGGCGGCACTGGCCCCGGAGCGCACGGTGTATGTGGGTGGGCTGTCCAAGAATGTCGCCGCCGGTTTGCGCATAGGGTTTATCGCGGCGCCTTCAGCTTGGGTGAGCAGGTTGGAACGTACGATCATGGCCACCACCTGGAGCGTGCCAGGCGTGATGAGCGCGATTGCAGTGGCCTGGCTCGAAGACGGTACGGTGGCGCAACTGGAAGCGCAAAAACGCGCGGATGCTCAAGCCCGCCAGGCATTGGCAGCCCAAGTGCTGATGGGCGTGCGGTATGTCAGCCATCCGTCATCGTATTTTCTGTGGCTGCCATTGGCAGAAGAGGCTCGTGCCGATCAAGTCGCCATGACCTTGCAGCGCGAAGGCATTTGCGTGTCCACCGCCGAACCGTTCGCAGTCTCGGCCCAGGTGCCCCACGCACTGCGCGTGGCCCTGGGATCGGTGCCGATGGCGCAGTTGCGTGGGGCCCTGGAGACGATACGCAAAGTGGTGGCGTGGTGAGCTGTGCTCAGTATTTGTAAGCCTGGCGCCCGATCAGTAGCCACTTGCCGTGTTGCTTCTGCCAGACCTGGAAGTTGTCGATATCGGTTGGCGTGTCCACACCACTGTTCACCGCCAGGGCATGGAAGTGGTTGCGCACCAGGGCGGTATCGCCATTAAGGGTGGTGGTCTGGTTCTGCATTTCCAGAGTCTTGAAGGCGCTGGTGTGGGTTTGCAGGTCGGCGATAAATTGCGCCTTGTTCTGCACTTTGCCGCTGGAGTGGCCGTAGGTGAGCGTGTCGGATGTCAGCGCGTGAAGTTGCTTGACGTCCAGATGCAACATGGCTTGGGTCAGCTGGTCGACTGCCTGGGCCACTTCCTTTTCAGCGGGGGCAGCGGCGACGTAGCCGGAGAACAGGCACAGGAAGCCGATCAGCACTTTGAGGTTGGGCATGGGGGTTCCTTGTTTTTGTTGGGTGGATACGACGAGGTATGTCGTCGTACAACAATGCAATAATTTCGGCAGGGAAGGAAAGTGAAATTTTGAGGTGGTCTGAAATGATTCGAGGTTAGAGTGGTAACCACCACCCCATAGCCGAGGTAAAAATGGCTTTTGACTGGCACAGCGACCCTCTCACCCGTGGGACACCGGTGACCCCGGGCTATAAAAACACTCAGAACGTGCGCCGTTTCATGCGTGAACAGTGCGGGCCGACGTTCAAGTTCAACCGCCCCTTTATGGCGTGGATTCTCAATGGCGTCCCCAAGACTATGGGTGATGTGGTGGACGAGTGGCAGCGTCGCGAGGTGACGCTGCCCTAAGCCACGGTGCTTGATTGCAAATACAGCAAAATGTGGGAGGGGGCTTGCTCCCGATGGCGGCCTCAGGGCCGACCAGGATGTTGGATCAGGCCGAGTACATATCCATTGCTGCGGTAACGACCACTATTGGTTCCGCTTTTACAGCGGGTCACTTTTGAAAAGCGCAAAAGTAACCCAAACGCTCTTGCCCCCACCACTCGGCACCTCGCTTCGGCTCGGTGTGCCCGTAATCCGCCAGGGATTTGGGGGGCCGCCACCACGCGCCATCCATGGCGCGGGGCGGCTAAACCGGCATCCCTGCCGGTTTA
>NZ_SPKO01000032.1:132681-165828 GCF_023127795.1 Pseudomonas sp. W2Jun17
TGGCGACTGCAAAGTTGTGTAGATACCTCCCACATTTGAATTGCACCTATTCGCTGGGCAGCGGCGGTGTGCGTGGCGGTATCACGCGTTTGCTGCCGGTGGCTTCAAACGCTGCGGCAAAGCGCAGCAGCGCCGAATCATCATAAGCACGCCCGGCAAACGTCAGCCCCACCGGCATACCGATATCCGCCATCACGCCCATCGGCACGGTGACGGTGGGCACGCCCAGGTGGCGAATCGCAAGGTTACCGTTGGCCACCCACACGCCGTTGCTCCAGGCGATGTCGGCAGACGCTTCGTTCACGTCGGCATCGGCCGGGCCTACATCGGCTACGGTCGGAAACAGCACGGCGTCGAGGCCGAGGTTGTCCATCCAGTCTTCCAGATCCAGGCGCCGGGTTGTTTCCAGGCCACGCAGGCCATCGGGCACGGTACCGATCTGGTCCCACGGTGTGATGCCGCGTTGGGCCATGCGCACGTATTCATCCATGCCGGCGGCGAGGTCGTCTTCACGGTTGGGCAGGGTGCCGGGGTCGTGGGGGAAGATCTTTGGTCCGTCCACATCCGCCAGGCGGTTGAGCGCCGGATCGTTGTTGGCGCGCAGGAAGTCATCGAAGGCCCAGGCAGACAGCTCCCACAGTTCGTCGTGGAGGAACTCCTTGGACACCAGGCCACGGGTAAACACCGTTGGCGCGCCGGGGCGGTCGCCTTCGCAGTTGGATACCAGCGGGAAATCCACCTCGATCACTTCGGCGCCGGCGGCCTCCAGCGCCTGGCGGGCGGCTTGCCACAACTCGATCACCGTGGCGCGGGTAGTGATCCTTTGCCCGGTGGGCCCGCCGATACCGGGTTTTTCGCTGGTGCCGGCGTCGGGGTCGGCATTGATGTACATGCGCGGCACGCCAAAGCGCTTGCCGGCCAGGCTTTCGCTGCTGGTGGCCAGTGCGGCGTATGAGGCCGGGCGCACCGAGGTGACGCTGGGGATCGGTACCCAGGGTTGCAGGCGCCACAGGTCGCCGCGCTTGTCGGGGTCTTCGGCCACCACGACGTCGAGCACTTCCAACAGGTCGGCCATGGTGCGCGCATACGGCACCACGACGTCCATCGTCGGGGTCAATGGCCAGTTGCCGCGTACCGAAATCACCCCACGGGAAGGCGTATAGGCACACAAACCATTGTTGGAGGCCGGGCCGCGGCCACTCGACCAGGTTTCTTCAGCCAGGCCAAACGCTGCAAAGCTGGCGGCGGTGGCAGTGCCCGCGCCGTTGGAAGAACCGGACGCAAATGGCGCGGTCAGGTAGTCGGCGTTGTAAGGGCTTTCGGCGCGGCCATACACGCCACGCTGCATGCCGCCATTGGCCATCGGCGGCATGTTGGTCTTGCCCAGGCAGATCGCGCCACCGGCACGCAGACGCTCAATGGTGAAGGCATCGCGCTGGGCCACCAGCTTGGCAAACGCCGGGCTGCCGGATGCGGCCGTCAGACCTTTGACCAGGTAACTGTCCTTGGCCGTGTAGGGAATACCCTCCAACGGTCCCAGGGTCTGGCCCTTGGCGCGGCGCGCATCCGACGCCTCGGCTTCTTTCAGGGCGTCAGGGTTGCGCACCACCACGGCGTTCAGCGCCGTAGCTGTCTGCGGGCCATCGTAGGCATCGATCCGTGCCAGGTATGCCTGGACCAGTTCAACGGCCGTGGTCTGCCCGGCTTCAAGCGCAGCGCGCAATTGGGCAATGGAGACTTCAGTAACTTGCATCACGTTTTTTCGCCGCCTTCACGTGGGGGGATGGCGGCAGTCTACGTACAGATATTTCACAAAACCAGCTAAGGTGGCCGCGATGACTACCATTGCGCTTCAAGGAAGAGACCATGCACAGACCCTATATTGCTCTGGCTGCCCTGCTGGGATTTACCCTCTACACGGCGGCGACGATGCTCACGGCCGAGCAATCACTGCTGGCATTTGGACGCGAGCTGATGTCGCGGCCTGATACCGCACAGGTGGTGATTGACCTGTATTTGATGGCGGTGCTGGCGTGTGTGTGGATGTACCGGGACGCGCGCGGACGAGGGCGCTCCGTGGCGTCGTTGATCCCGTATTTCCTGTTGACGGCGGTGTTCGTGTCGGTAGGGCCGCTGCTGTATATCGTCGTTAATGGGTTCTCGCGACGCACCTGACGGTAGATGCCAACGACAGTAACCACGATGCGAAGCGAGCCGCTCTTGATCTTGATCTGCTTTTGATCTCAGGCGCCCCGTTAAACCACGCTGGCCGGAATTCGACAGGGATTTGGGGGGTAAACCGGCAGGGATGCCGGTTTAGCCGCCCCGCGCCATGGATGGCGCGTGGCGGCGGCCCCCCAAATACCTGTCGGATTACGGGCACACCGAGCCTAAGCGAGGTGCCGAGTGGTGGGGCAAGAGCGTTTTGCTTAATTTTGCGCTTTTCAAAAGTGAGCCGCTGTAAGAGCGGGACCAATAGTGGCCGTTACCCAAATAACGGATATGTACTCGGTCTGACCCAGCATCCTGATCGGCCCTGAGGCCGCCATCGGGAGCAAGCCCCCTCCCACAGTTTCGGCGTCGCACCAAAGTTGTGAAGATACCTATGCTTACCGGGCGCAAGTTCCTCCCACAGTTTGATCAGGTAAATACTCACCTGCCTTCGTTCAAACGCCTTTGGTCGAAGGCAGCAGTACCGTCAAGATGCCCACCAACGGCAAGAACGAGCACAGTTTGTAGACGTATTCGATCCCGTGGTTATCGGCAAGCAACCCCAGCAACGCCGCGCCAATCCCGCTGAAACCGAACATCAGGCCGAAGAATATCCCAGCGATCATGCCCACGTTGCCCGGCACCAGTTCCTGGGCAAACACCACAATGGCCGAGAACGCCGAGGCGATGATGAAACCGATGACCACGCTGAGTACGGCGGTCCAGAACAGGTCGACGTAGGGCAGGGCGAGGGTGAACGGCGCGGCGCCGAGGATCGAGAACCAGATGACTTTCTTGCGGCCGATCTTGTCGCCGATCGGGCCCCCGGCGAAGGTGCCGACCGCCACCGCGCCAAGGAACAGGAACAGGTACATCTGCGAGCTGGCCACCGACAGCTGGAATTTTTCAATCAGGTAGAAGGTGAAGTAGCTGGTCAGGCTGGTCATGTACCAATACTTGGAGAACACCAGCACGGCCAGAACCACCAGGGCGAAAGTCACGCGGCCTTTGGACAAGCCATGGGTCGCCTGGCTGCCCTGCTTGAGCTTGAACAGGTTGAGGTGGTGACGGTACCAGCGGCTCAAGCCATACAGCACCAGGATCGCGAACACCGCAAACAGGCCGAACCAGGCGATATGGGTCTGGCCGTAGGGAATGATGATCGCTGCCGCCAGCAAAGGGCCGAACGCGCTGCCGGTGTTGCCGCCGACCTGGAAGGTCGACTGCGCCAGGCCATAGCGCCCACCGGACGCCAGGCGTGCGACCCGCGAGGTTTCCGGGTGGAAGGTCGACGAGCCGACACCCACCAGCCCCGCCGCGAGCAGAATCGCCGGGAAGTTGCCGACAAACGCCAGCATCAAAATACCGATCAAGGTGCACACCATGCCCGCCGGCAACAGCCAAGGCTTGGGGTGGCGGTCGGTGTGATAGCCGATCCACGGTTGCAGCAGGGAGGCGGTCAACTGGAAGGTCAGGGTGATCAGGCCGACCTGGGTGAAGCTCAGGCCGTAGTTGGCCTTGAGCATCGGGTAGATCGACGGCAGCACGGCCTGGATCAGGTCATTGATCATATGCGCCAGGGCGCAGGCGCCGAGGACGCGCATGACCAGAGGGCTTACCTGGGGTGTCGTGGTGGCAGCGGCGGGTGTCGCGGTGAGGCTCGACATGCGGGCATTCCATACAAGGCAGCGAACAGGGGCAGACAGTACTTTAGCTGGCAGCCATTTCTAATTGTTTCGAAAGCTATGCTAAATTCGAAGAAAATGCCTGTCTCGCGAAATTCGGGCATAAACCATCGCAAAAAGGGCGAAACAATCAAATCCCTAGACAAATTTCTCCAAGAGATCGATGAAGGCGATTGGGCCGTCATCAGCTCGGCCACCGATTATCCGGAAAACTGGGTGATCCCGGAACACAGCCACAACAAGCATCAACTGCTCTATGCCATTGGCGGGGTGATGGTGGTGTATTCGGCGCTGAATCAATGGACGGTGCCACCCAACCGTGGCTTCTGGATGCCGTGCGGGCAAGTCCATTCGCTACGATGCGTGGGCACGTTGAAGATGCGCAGCGTGTTCGTGCGCCCGGACAGCTTCCCGAACCTGCCAGCCGAGCCGAAGACGGTGACGGTTTCGCCGCTGTTGAGTGAACTGATCAAGGCCTCGGTCAGCCTGAAGCCGCCGTATGCCGAGGACTCACGCGATACCAGGATCATGCACCTGATCCTCGACGAACTGGCGATCCTGCCGGACTTGCCGCTGTCCCTGCCGCAGCCTGCCGACCCGCGCCTCAGCCAGATTTGCCTGGCGTTGCAGGACGAACCGGGGGATGCCTCCACCGTCGCCGATTGGAGCGCACGTCTGGGGTTGGATCAAACCACCATTCAGCGCCTGTTTCGCAAGGAAACCGGCATGACCTTCGGCCAATGGCGCCAGCAGGCGCGGCTGCTGCTGGCGCTGGAGCGCATAGCGGTAGGGCAGAAGATTATCGACGTGGCATTTGAACTGGGTTACGAAAGCCCCAGCGCCTTTACAAGCATGTTCAAGAAACAGTTTGGCAAGACGCCGAGTCATTTTTTCAGGTAGCACCGCTGATAACACGAGCTTG
This sequence comes from Pseudomonas sp. W2Jun17, assembly GCF_023127795.1. NCBI lineage: Bacteria > Pseudomonadati > Pseudomonadota > Gammaproteobacteria > Pseudomonadales > Pseudomonadaceae > Pseudomonas > Pseudomonas sp. W2Jun17. Next base: position 137,500 of record NZ_SPKO01000032.1, read on the forward strand.
CACAGCACGGCGTGACGTCAGGCAGGCGAGCAGGGTGGCGACTACCAGCAAGCCGGCACTGAGTTCAAAGGTGGCCTGGTAGCCGCTCAGGTCGAACGCCACGCCGCCGACGGTGGCGCCGGCAGCAATCGCCAATTGGATGATAGCCACCATCAATCCGCCGCCGGCTTCGGCGTCATCGGGCAAGGTCTGCGCCAGCCACGTCCACCAGCCCACAGGTGCGGCGGTTGCCACCAGGCCCCAACTGCCGAGCAATAGCGTGGTTATGATCGTTGAATGGCCCCATTCCACCAGCGCAAGTGCGAGGCCTGCCATGATCAGCGGGATGGCAATCAGTGTCGGGTACAGGTTGTGCTTGAGGAAACGTTCAATCAAAAACGTACCGGCCAGGCCTGCCAGGCCAAGCACCAACAGCATCAACGACAGCGTAGACACCTCAACCCGCGTGACGCTTTCCAGAAACGGGCGCAGGTAGGTGAACAACATGAACTGGCCCATGAAGAACACGCTGACGGCGAACATGCCCAAGGCCACCTTGGGGTTTTTCATCAGGCGCAAGGCATTGGCGGTTTTCGCCTCACCCTGGTTTTTCAGCGCGGGCAGGCTGGCGAGCAGCCATACCAGTGCAACCACCGCGACCGGCACCACGCAGAAGAACGCACCGCGCCAGCCGATGATCCCGCCCAGAAAGCTGCCCAGCGGCGCAGCGATCACCGTTGCCAGCGCGTTGCCGCCGTTGACGATGGCAAGGGCCCGCGGTATCTGCGCTTGCGGCACCAGGCGCATCGCCGTGGCCGCCGACAATGACCAGAAGCCACCAATCGCCACGCCAATCAAGGCTCGACCGAGCATGAACACCAGGTAATTGGGCGCGAACGCTACCACGGTGCCGGAGATAATCATCAGCAGCGTCAACGCCATCAACAGGCGCTTGCGGTCCACCTGTGTAGCGATCGAGGCGATCACCAGGCTGGTGAGCAGGGCAAACACCCCGGATACGGAAATGCCCTGGCCCGCCTGGCCTTCGGTGATGTGCAGGTCGGCGGCCAACGGTGTCAGCAGGCTGACGGGCATGAATTCGGAGGCGACCAGGGCGAACGCGGCGAGCGACATCGCCAGCACTGCGCCCCAACTGCTTTTGGTAGGTGTATCAGACATGGCGTAAACCCGTTAATGCGTCAATGGCCTGCGCATTTTCCGGATCAAACCCCAGGTTCCATAGTTCGATTCGCCAGATTACTTGCCTGATCCTCTGAGTCTCGCGGTATACCTGGGACTCGCGAGGCGTGCGGGAGTAAAGTTGCGCAAAGAGGCAAACGAGTCCGCTATGAGCATCCACCCTGCGTCCCTGCAAACCCTCGCGCACTCCATCGAGTCGCGCACCCCGTCGCCCGGCGATTACCCCATGCCGATTCCCGGGCTGGGGTTCTATCGGCGTGAACAACCGGCCGCGCCTGTGGTGTGCATGGTCGAACCGTGCATCGTGCTGGTGGTGCAGGGCCAGAAGCAATTGTGGGCCGGTGGTGAGGGTTACCCCTACGACAGCTCGCACTTTCTGGTGACGTCGCTGGACATTCCGGCCAACTCGGAGGTGCTGGTCGCCAGCCCCGAGCAACCCTGCCTGGGGCTGACGTTCAAACTGGACTTGCGCATGTTGGCCGAGTTGATTGCCCAAGGTGATCTGCCGCCAACCCGAGAGCGTGCGGTGCTGAAAGGCGTGGGTATCGGTACGGTCACCGACGGTATGCTCAGCGCATTCGCTCGTCTGGTCGCGTTGCTTGAGGAGCCTGAAGCCATTCCGGTGCTCGCCCCGTTGATCCAGCGTGAGATTCATTACCGCCTATTGAAAAGCGACCAGGCTGGCCGCCTGCGCCAGATCTGTTCGGTGGACGGGCAGGGTTATCGGATTGCCAAGGCTATCGATTGGTTGAAATTGAATTTCGATGCGGCGCTACGCGTGGAAGAATTGGCAGCGCGGGTGCAAATGAGCGCGGCGACCTTCCACCATCACTTCCGGCAACTGACGGCGATGAGCCCGCTGCAGTACCAGAAATGGCTGCGCTTGAATGAGGCGCGGCGCTTGATGTTGAACGAGCACCAGGACGTGTCCAGCGCAGCGTTCAAAGTGGGCTATGAGAGCCCGTCGCAGTTCAGTCGTGAGTACAGTCGCTTGTTTGGCGTGCCACCCAAGCGCGACATGGTCGCGCTGCGGGGCAGGGCGGGGGTTACTGATCCGGGGCCAGGTTAGCGTAGAAAATGCAGCCGATCAGCCGCGCAAACAGGCTCAGGGTTTCGGGCAGGTTGGGGTCATCGAACAGCATTGCCCGTGAGTCCAGCGCGCACAGCGCGCCGAACAGGCGCCCATCGGGTAAAAAGATCGGTGCACCGGCATAGCTTTCGATGGCGTATTGCTTGACCACCGGGCGCGAGGCAAAGCGGCCGTTATGGCTGATCTGCGGGATGAACAGGGCTTGAGGGTCGATGCAGAACTCACTGCACAGGGTAGTTTCGAGGTCGAGTACGTCGTCGACATTGATGCCCATTTGCAGAGGGTCGTAGGCCGAACACACCACCCATTCCAGGTCGGTGAATTTGGCAATGCCGGCAAATCTCATCCCGGTCAGGCGCGTGACCAGCTTGAGGATGTTGGTAGTCGCTTCGATTTCTGCAATAGCGGCGCGTTCGTCTGCGCTGAGTAACGATTGTGCGGTGACGCTTGAAACCATGCTGGGCACTCCAGTGGCGTGGTCGCTTGGCGCGACCACGCACAGTCAGGTCTTAGTTAATCCGTGGATGCTGCTGCACCAGGTTTTCACGCTTGGCTTGCAGCGCGGCAATCTCGGCGTCGATGTCTTCGATCTTCTGCTCGATGTTGTCGTGATGCTCCTGCAGCAGCTCCTTGGCTTCTTCCATGTCGGATGCCGCAGGCGCCGCGCCGCGCAGTGGCTTGTTGGCGGTTTCTTTCATGGTCAGGCCCGTGACCAGGCCGACCACGGCGAACACCATCAGGTAATAGGCGGGCATGTACAGGTCGTTGGTGCTTTCCACCAGCCAGGCGACGACGGTTGGCGTGACGCCGGCGATCAGCACCGAGACGTTGAATGCACTAGCCAGGGCGCTGTAGCGCAAGTGCGTTGGAAACATTGCTGGCAAGGTCGAGGCCATCACGCCGATAAAGAAGTTCAGCACGATCGCCAGGATCAGCAGGCCGCTGAAGATCAAGCCGGTCTTGCCGCTGGTGATCAGCATGAACGCCGGGATCGACAGAAACAGCAGGCCGATGCTGCCGGCGATGATGAACGGCTTGCGGCCGATCTTGTCGCTGACAAAGCCAATGAATGGCTGCACGAACAACATGCCGACCATGATCGCTATGATGATCAACACGCCGCTGTTTTCGGCGTAGTGCAGGTTATGCGACAGGTAGCTGGGCATATAGGTGAGCAGCATGTAGTACGTCACGTTGGTCGCCGCGACGATCCCGATGCAGGTCAACAGGCTGCGCCAGTGTTTGGTGGCGATTTCCTTGAACGAGACTTTAGGGCCGTGGCTCAGGCCTTCGCGGTCGCCCTGTTCAAGCTTGTCGACATGCTGCTGGAACGCTGGAGTCTCTTCCAGTGCGTGGCGCAGGTACAGGCCGATGATGCCCAGGGGCAGGGCAAGGAAGAACGGCAGGCGCCAGCCCCAGGATTCGAATTCCGCTTCGCCGAGCACGGTGGAGATCAGTACCACCACACCCGCGCCGAGGACGAAACCGGCAATCGAGCCGAAGTCCAGCCAGCTGCCGAGGAAGCCGCGCTTGCGGTCCGGGGCGTATTCGGCCACGAAGATTGACGCACCGGTGTATTCGCCGCCTACCGAGAAGCCCTGGGCCATTTTGCACAGCAGCAGCAGGATTGGCGCCCAAATGCCAATGGAGGCATAGCCGGGAATCAAGCCGATGGCGAAGGTGCTCAGGGACATGATCACGATGGTGGCAGCGAGGACTTTTTGCCGTCCGTACTTATCTCCCAAGGCACCGAAGAACAGACCGCCCAGTGGGCGAATCAGGAAGGGCACCGAGAAGGTACCCAATGCGGCGATCATTTGTACGCTGGGGGACGCATCGGGGAAGAACACCTTGCCCAGCACATAGGCGACAAAGCCATACACGCCGAAGTCGAACCATTCCATGGCATTGCCAAGGGCGGCGGCGGTGATCGCCTTGCGCATCTTGTTGTCGTCGACAATGGTGATGTCTTTCAAGCCGATGGGTTTGACGCGTTTTTTCCGTAGTTTCATGCGGGCCACTCTAAAGCTGAACGGGGAGGTGCCATCGCTACGATGGCACCGCTCTGTCAGTTCAGATACAAGTGGACACGAAAAAATTCACCGCATCGGGTGTTTTTTCTCGCATTAGCGAAAATATCGTGTGAGTGCCCTCGCGGCGGCGTGCGAATCCACGCCTCAACCAAATTTAAATGTGGGAGGGGGCTTGCCCCGATAGCAGTGCTGCCAGACGCTTATTATTAACTGACTCACCGCCATCGGGGGCAGGCCCTCTCCCACATTGGGTCGTCGCTGCTTTGAGCATTTCGTTCGCTTAACTGACTGCGGCGACGATAGCGATATTGGCTAAACTCCGCTCGCAGGCTCATGCCGCAAATGGAGACGTCATTTGTATGCCAAACCGCTATTCACGCCTCATCTACCGCCAACCACGACTGGCCGATGTCCAGCGGTTGTTTGCGATCTTCGGTGATCCGCAGACCAATCTGTTCAACCCGGCCGGGCCCATGCCCGATCTTGCGACGGCTCAACGCTTGTTGGCTCACTGGATGGCGCAATGGGCCACTCACGGCTACGGCTGGTGGGCGATTGCCCGTAAAGAAGCGCCCGAACACATCATCGGGTTTGGCGGCATTGCACCGCTTAACTATCTGACCCAACGACGCATCAACCTCGGTTATCGCTTTGCCGTCGAAGCCTGGGGGCAGGGCTACGCCACCGAGGTGGGCCGTGACGCGTTGGAGCTGGCTTTTGTAACCTTGGGTTTGCCCGAGGTTTTCGGTCTGGTACGACCCGATCATGCCGCGTCGATCCGCGTACTGGAGAAGATTGGCATGCAGCCCTTCGGCCTGCTGGACGACGTACCTGGCCAAGCTCCCAGCCTGGTGTTGCGGGTTTGTCATCCTACAACTGCTGGCACCTGACGTTTTTCGTACTTACGTAATTCCTCGATAAACGGTGCTTGTTCAGATTGACACTGCGCAGGCGTCCCGATATAAAAGCCATAGTTGTACGACGACATATGACGTTACATGTGTCCTACCTAACAAAAATAAAAAAGTGATGCCATGAATCTGAACGAGCCCATCAGTGCCTATCGTGTCGGCCAGGCGGTCGGCAGCTATCGCTGGACGATCTGCGCGATGCTGTTTTTCGCGACCACGGTCAACTACCTCGACCGTCAGGTGCTGAGCCTGTTGGCGCCGCAACTCTCGACACAATTTGGCTGGAGCAACACCGATTACGCCAACATCGCCGCGGTGTTCCAGTTCGTCTACGCGATTGCCATGCTGTTTGCCGGGCGGTTTGTCGACAAGATCGGTACCAAGGCCGCGTATGTGGTGGCGATCGGCATCTGGTCTACTGGGGCGATCATGCATGCGTTTTCGGTGCCGATGGGCGAGGGCATTGCGGCGGTCAGCAGCGCTGTCGGCCTGGCGGTGATTCCGGTGTCGATTGCCGGGTTCATGCTGTCACGTGCCGTGTTGGCGATCGGCGAAGCGGGTAATTTCCCTATCGCGATCAAGGCCACCGCTGAATATTTTCCCAAGAAGGAACGCTCACTGGCCACCGGCATCTTCAACTCCGGTGCCAACGTCGGCGCGATCCTGGCGCCGATCTGCGTGCCGTTGATCGCAGGCTGGTGGGGTTGGGAAGCGGCATTTATAGTCATTGGCATGTTGGGCTTTGTGTGGGTGGCAGTCTGGGCCGCCGTGTACGAAAAACCGGAACAGCAAAAACGACTGTCCGCTGAAGAACTGGCCTATATCCGCAGCGATCAGACCGTACAGCCTTTCACTCCTGAGCCTACGGGCGCCAACGCAAAGAAAGTCTCCTGGTTCAAACTGCTGACTTACCGCCAGACGTGGGCGTTCGCCTTTGGCAAGTTCATGACTGACGGTGTGTGGTGGTTTTTCCTGTTCTGGTTGCCCACCTACCTGTCGGCGCAGTACGGCATGAAAGGCGCGGATATCGTCATGCCGCTGGCGGTGCTGTACAGCATGACCATGGTCGGCAGCATCGGTGGCGGCTGGTTCCCGAGCTACTTCATGGCGCGCGGCGATGCACCCTATGACGGGCGTATGAAAGCCATGCTGGTGATTGCGCTGTTCCCGCTGGTGGTGTTGCTGGCACAGCCTCTGGGTTACCTGAGCTTCTGGGTACCGGTGCTGCTGATTGGCGTGGGGGCCTCGGCGCACCAGGCGTGGTCGTGCAATATCTTCACCACCGTGTCCGATATGTTCCCGCAGAAAACCGTGGCCTCGGTGGTCGGCATTGGTGGCATGGCAGGGGGCCTGGGCGGTGTGGTCATGACCAAGATCGGCGGTTGGGTGTTCGACTACTACAAGTCCATCAACGACATCCACACCGGCTACATGATCATGTTTGCCATCTGCGCCCTGGCTTACCTGGTGGCCTGGAGCGTGATGAAGGCATTGGTGCCCCGTCACAAGGAAATTACTGATCTTTAGGGGCCGCTTCAGGCAACCGTAGAAACGCCATCAGCGCGGCAACGATGGCTTCTGGTGCATCTTCTTGCACCAGATGCCCGGCATGGGGGATACGCAGGTAGCGTGCCCCGTCCAATCTGCCAGCGAGTGCATCGCCTTGCGCCAGCGGGATCCACCGATCTTCCTCACCCCACAGCAACAGCACCGGGCAACGGACGCTGGCGAGTTGATCTTCTATCGCATCGGTATAACGCTGATCCATTTGCACGATCTGTCGGTAAAAAGCGGCCTGGCCAATCTCGCCCATCCAGGGCGTGACATAAGCTTGCAATACCTCGGCAGGCAGCGGCTTGAAAGCGGCGCCCTGAAGATAGGCGCGCACGATCGCCTCGTGGATGTATGCCGGCGCATCGCTGAAGGCCCGTTCGTGCTGACGCACATGCTGAATCAGCGGCGAACCCCAGGGCGCCAGGGCAACGGGATCGATCAGGGTGAGGCTGGCGTAGTTGCAGCCATCCAGCAGATGCGCGCGCAGTGCCGTGGCACCGCCGAAATCATGGGCGAGTAGATGAGGACGTTCCAGGCCCCAATGTTCAAGCAGTGCGGCCAGCAAGGTGTTTTGCACGCCGAGGGAGATGTCCTGCCCCGGCGCCTTTTGCGACTGGCCGTAGCCGAGCAGGTCGTAATAGAACACTCGACAGTGCTGGGCGAACAATGGCGCGATGCGTCGCCACACATGAGCAGAGAAAGGCGTGCCATGCACCATCACCAAGGCCGGGCCCTGAGTACCGAGTTGGCCCCAGCGCACCGCCTGCCCGTGAAAGTCGAAAGTTTCGCGCAGTGCCAAGGCATCACTCGCGTGGGTCATGATTGAATCTCCCCTAAAGCATCGTGGGTTGTGACGGTCTTTACGTCCGCCAAGATGATACGAACTGCCATTACTACGCCGATCAATACCGCGGCCAGGCCCGCTGTTTCCATGGGCGTTGGCCAGCGCTGGTGAAACCACAAGCCCAGCAGGCTGGCGAAGAGTGATTCCAGGGCAATCAACTGGCCGCTCAATACCATGGGCAGGCGCCGCGTCGCGGCGTTCCAGGCCCAGGCGCCGACGACGGTGGACATCACGGCGATCACCAGGCTCCAGGCATACAGCGGCCATGCCTGGCTCCAGCCAGCGCCAAGGGTGGGCAACCGCAACACGCCCAACACGTATAGCCACGGGAGGATGATCAGCGCAGCGGCACCGGCCCCCACTAGCATCAGGGCGGTCCACACACCTGTCACCTTGGCCGGCAGGTGCGCCAGTTGCTGTTGGTTGATCACGCTGAACGCCATCCATAAGGCGACGGCGCCCAAAGAAAAAAACAGACCGGCCAACCAGGAGCCGCTGCCCGAAGAGGGCTGGTGCAGACTGCTGATATTGACCAGTAACAGCCCCACCGAGAGACAGAGCAACGGCATCACCAGTTGACGCCACTGCAGGGTTTTATCGCTGGCGTTGCCTATCAGCGCCAGCAGCACCGGGACCATCCCGACAAACGCTGGCGTCAGCACCGGGCCGCCGACGATCACGCCGCCTGCAATGCATACGCCGTAGCCCAGGCAACCCAGTGCGCCCAGCAGTGCCGCGAGCAGGCACTGGCCATGGCTGAGTATCCGCAGTTGCGATCGACACACAATCATCCAGACGATGCCCAGCCCGCCGGCTATCAGAAAGCGCACAGCCATCAGATCGTAGAGGCTGTAGGCCCCGGTGACGTAGGGCGCAATGAAGTTCAGTGCCCAGCCAAGGGTGGCGACCACCGCGCATATCACGCCGGTAAAGACTGAAGCTTGGGAAGTGCTCATCAGGCTGATCCATGAAGTAATGGATCCATGGTGCCCAGCCGCACGGCTGTGCTACAAACGAGTTCTCGGCCCTTGATGCATTACCTCAGATTATGAATCTACTTGGCAAAACCTTACCGCCCCTCGCCAGCCTGTTGCCGTTTGAAGCCGCTGCGCGCCTGGAGAGTTTTTCCAAGGCGGCCGATGAGCTGCACATCACCCAGGCGGCTGTCAGCCGGCAGATTCGCGGGCTGGAAGATAACCTGGGGGTGAAACTCTTTAGTCGGCGCAACCGTGCGGTGTTCCTGACGCAAGAGGGGCGTGAATTGGGGCGGGTGGTCAGTGCCGCGTTGCAAAGCATCAGTGATGGCGCGGCTCAGCTGCGCACGGCGCCGCAACGCAATCGGGTGGTGCTGTTGTGCCAGTTGTGCGAGGCGTTTTATTGGTTGATGCCGCGCCTGTCGACCTTCCACCAGCAATACCCGCAGGTCGAGATCCAGGTGGTGACCTGCACGCGGCCCATCACGCAATTCGAGGGCCACTTCGATGTAGCCCTGCAAAGTACCCGGCGCGCCAGTGGTGCCCATACGCTGATGTTTACCGCTTCTGATGAAGTGTTTCCGGTGTGCAGTCCCGCCTACCTGTGCCCGCAGCAGCCGTTACCGCTCGGTGAGTTACAGCCGTGCACCTTTTTGCACCATAGCTCTGAGCCTCCACACTTGATGGAGTGGGATGAGTGGCTGCAGGTGTTCGGGCGGGTGTTGGCCAAAGATGCGCGCAGTGCCACCTTCGACAGCTACCCGCTGATGTTGCAGGCGGCGGTGGAAGGGCACGGTGTTGCGATGGGCTGGCGTCGCACCGCCAGCAGGCTGATTGACAGTGGGGCACTGGTGCGCCCCTGTGCTGAAAGCGTGTTTCTGCCGGAGGCTATTTCGGTGTACAGGCAGCATGGGGCAAGCAGTCGGGGGGAGGTGGCTGCGTTGCTGGCCTGGCTTGAAGCGCAATTGCACAAGGACGACTGACAGGGGCGTCGCCGCCCCTGTCACACCCGGTTATTTATTACGGGTGACGCGCCAAAGGGTATTGGCCAGGTCGTCGGCAATGATCAACGCACCTTTGGGGTCCACCGTCACGCCCACCGGGCGCCCACGGGTCTTGCCGTCGTCACCACGAAAGCCGGTGGCGAAGTCGATAGGCTCGCCCGCCGGCTTGCCATTGCTGAACGGCACAAAGATCACCTTGTAGCCCACCGGCGCGTCGCGGTTCCAACTGCCGTGCTCGCCGACGAACACACCCTCGGCGAATTTTTCACCCATGGCCGGGATGGAAAAGTCCACCCCCAGCGCGGCCACATGGGAACCCAGGCTGTAATCGGGCTTGATCGCCGAGGCTACTTTGGCTGGGTTCTGCGGTTGTGCGCGTGGGTCGACGTTCTGGCCCCAGTAGCTGTAGGGCCAACCGTAGAAGGCACCTTCGCGCACTGACGTCAGGTAGTCCGGCACCAGGTCGGGGCCGAGTTCATCGCGTTCGTTGACCACCGTCCACAGTTGCCCGGAGCCCGGTTGGATGGTCAGTGCCGTGGGGTTGCGTAGCCCGGTAGCGTAGGGTTTGTGCGCGCCAGTGGCCGCGTCGATCTGCCAGACCATGGCGCGGTCAATCTCCACTTCCATGCCGCGTTCGGTGATGTTGCTGTTGGAGCCGATGCCCACATACAGCTGGCGCCCGTCATCACTGACCGCCAAGGACTTGGTCCAGTGGTGATTGATCTGCGCCGGCAGGTCGGTGACTTTGACCGGCGGCGCACTGGCCTTGGTCTGGCCGTCGGCGTAATCGAAACGCACCAGCGCGTCCTGGTTGGCCACATAGAGTTTGCCGTCGGCGTATGCCAGGCCATAGGGGGCGTTGAGGTTGTCGGCGAACACGGTCTTGAGTTCATAGGTGCCGTCGCCGTCGGCATCGCGCAGCAGGGTAATGCGGTTGCCGCCTTTGACCTTGGTGTTGCCCTGAGCCTTGATCACGCTGGCAATCACGTCCTTGGGCTTGAGCTTGGCCGCACTGCCGCCACGGCCTTCGGCTACGAGGATGTCGCCGTTGGGCAACACCAGAGTTTGGCGGGGGATTGCCAGGTCGGTGGCGATGGCGGTCACGCTGTAGCCTTCGGGCACCTTGGGCTTTTGTTCGCCCCAAGGCGTGGGCTCGGCGATCTTCATGCTCGGCAGCAGGCTGCTTTGTTGTTCGGGCAGCTTGGGATCGGGGCCGCGGGCCTGGGTCTTGTCACCTTCGCCGCCACAGGCACTCAGCAACAGGGCAGCGCTAAGCACGGTCAATGTGTTGAGTGGTTTCATCGGGCAGCTCCTGAGCGCAGGTTGGTCAAGCCGATCCAGGTGGCGATGATCGCCAGGGCGGTGACAATCGCCGACAGCACCAGGCCGGTGGGCATCATGGCGTACGCGTCCTTGGCGTGTTGGAAGGCATTGATCAGCCCGAGTACCCAAGTAGCCAGCAACAGCAGGAAATACGCCACGGGGCGCCCGCCCTTGTGTTCGGCACGCACCAGGTTGACCAGCGCAAACAACAGGGCAAAACCACAGAAGACCAGCGCCCCGGCGATCAGCCAGGAGGCGAAGTTGGCCCATTGGATCTGGTAACTCTGGCCGTAGGCGATATCACTGAGCAAGGCGCCGAGAAACAACGGCACGGTGCCGGCCAGTAAGGTCCCATGCAGCGGGCCAGGTCTGACGACGGGGTAGGTGGGTGGGGTAGTCATGTCGGTGGCGGCTCCTTATCGTTCTGCACCCTGGACTCAGGGCGCGCTGACTTCGCATAGGAAAGGAGCCTGTCATTTGTCAGAAAGTTCATTGAGAGGTGGAGATGTTTCCTGGCAGATGTACCTGGATGTGTTTACGACGCCAGCTCCATGACTCATCCTGCTTGGCCCCAACAAGGAATCGTTTTATGCCAACCCTGCATCTGTTGTGCGGCAAGATCGCCTCCGGCAAGTCCACGCTCGCCAAAACCCTGGCTGCCGAGCACGCGGCCATTGTGCTCAGCGAAGACCACTGCTGCCGCGCCCGCCTGAATGAGCGTAACGTCCGGGGTGAGCATGACTTTGCCGCGACCGACGCCGAGTTCGACCTGATCACTCGCCACTTCTGCGTGCCGAGTGAAGAAGAAGGGCTGGTGATCAAGGTGCATCGGCCATGAGCACCCAACAACCTGCGGGTATCGATGCCGACGGCTTTATCCTCACCGTCGCCGATGCGCCTATACAACCCGAATTCAAGCCCGTGCTGGTGGATATCTGCGCCACCCTGTCCCAGCCCGCGTTGGGGCTGCACGGGATTTACCTGTATGGCAGCGTCGCACGGGGCCAGGCCGAGGTCGGGATTTGCGACTTGGATCTCACGCTGATACTGATCGAACCACCGGATGCGCCCGTGCTTGAGCAATTGGAGGCGGCTCGAATCGCCTTGGAGCAACGGCATCGGCAAGTCACCAAGATCGATTTCGACATCGGTCATCGTGCTCAAGTCTTGGCACATGAAAACCGAAACAGTTGGGGCTTCTGGCTCAAACATCATTGCCGTTGTGTCTGGGGCGAAGACCTGTCACAGCACTTCGAAGCGTTTCGCCCGTCCCGGGCTATCGCCTTGGCGGTCAATGGTGATTTCGAGCAGGCGCTCACCGGCTACCTGGTGCGCATCGAACAGGCCAGCACTGAACACATACGCCATCGCTTGCAGCGGGAAGCTTCGCGGGCCTTGATCCGCGCCACCCATACCCTGCGCCCAAAAGAAGCACGGATGTGGCCGCATACGCTGGAAGAATACGTCGCGCTATTCGTTGAGCATTACCCCTCGATGCGCGTACACATTGCCTATTTCCTGTTTGAAGCACGCAACCCAAGCGCCGAGTGCGAGACGTTCAGCACGCGATTGCGCGCATTTTTAAGTTGGATGGTTTCAGCGGCTGGAGACAGGAATCAATCGAATGCGTGAGCGCCCGGAATCGTCTAACTCATTTCAGGATTGAAAAAGCGCTCGGGTCGGCAAGGCGCCAGGGCAGGGGACGTTATGCTCTCCATGATCTCTTCACTGACCAACTGCCCCACGATGGCCGCAAGTGTCACGCCTGGATGCATCACGCAGACATACACACCGTTGGCACTCGGCAACTCGCCAATGATCGGCAGGCCATCGACGGGGATGGGCCTGAGCCCGACGCACGCCAGTTGTGGCTGGATGGAAGTGACGCCCTCAAGCTCACCGGCAATGGCCAGGGCGGTGCGGCGGGCGATGGCGGCGGGCTGATGTTCCGGGGCGTTGCCAAGGTAGTCTTCGGCTGCCAGCCAAATACCCTCTGCACTTTCGCGTACTTCCATTTCAGGGTTGGAAATGAGCGTGTGCACAATCCCGGGCGGGGCGCTGTAGCGGATGAAAATCGCTGGCGAGGCGTCTATCGGCAAGGGCAAACCCAGCAGGCTTGTCAGTGCTGCCGTGCCCGTTCCGGCTGCGAGCACCACCCTGTCGGCATGGATGACGCCCCGGCTGGTTTCAACGCCGGTGACCTGCGAACCCTGCCTGCTGAAGCCCAGCACTGGGTTGTGTGTCAGCAGCCTGGCACCGAGGGCCTGGGCGGCGGCTATTAACGCATGGGTGGTTTGTACAGCGTCCAGTGCGCCTTCTTCGGCTTTGAATTGAGCGAATTCAGGCGGGTTTTTCAACTGCGGCTCAAGTGCCTGGATACGCTCACGAGTGATCCGTGAGTTCGCCCTGGGTTGAATGTTTGGGCCGTAACACAGGGCGCCCGTCCAGCGTATCTTCACGTCGGGCAACTCATGTTCCAGGCGGTGATACGCGTCAATCGCAGCACTGCGCAATGAGGCGATGGGGTCGGGTGCGTCGCAGGTAGTGTTTATCCAGGCAAACGAAGTAGCCGTGACCCCGCAAGCAACGTCACCGGCATCGACCACCGTCACCTTCGCACCCTTGCCGGCCAGGTGATAGGCCAGTGAAGCCCCGACGATACCGGCGCCAATGACCACAATGCGCTTGCCCTGATTCATGTCCGCCCTCTCTGTTAACAATGGGTGAGGATTTCACCGCTTTGGAGCACCCTGGCATAGTCCATCGCGAGGTTACTGAGCGATAACGCGTGCACGTCTTCGGCGAGCCACAGGCGTCCCGACAAGTCGGTTTGATCGAAAGTAAAACAGGCATCCGCCGCCACGATTACGTCGAACCCCAAGTTGCCCCCAGAGCGTGCGGTGGCCTCCACTGAGTTATTAGTGATGACGCCTACGATCACCAGTTGTTTGATCGAGCGCATGTGCAGCCAGCGTTCCAGGCCCGTGGCGATGAAGGCATCCGGTACATTTTTTTCCACCACATGCTCGTGACCCAGGGGTTGCAGCGTGTCTTGGAATTCACAGCCTGGTTGGCCTGGCCAGAACACCGAGCCGGGAGAGCGGGAGATATGCCGCACATGGACGATCGGGCGTTGCGCCTGTCGCCAGGCATTGAGCAACTGTTGTATGCGCAGTTCGGCGTCTGGGTTGTTGCGGCGGCCCAGGGCGGGATCGGCCATGCCTCTCTGCATATCAATGATCACCAGTGCAGCGTTCGTCGATATCGGTTCCATGGCCTGTCCTTGTAGGGATGAGTATCGCGATTCAAGTGTGGGAGCGGGCTTGCTCGCTCCTACAGGTCGGTTGGACGTTACCACCGATCGGCAACCCACACGCAAAACCCTGAGACTTCCCGGCGAAACGCTTCATAATGGCCGCCAATTTGTTTAGCTCGTTATTCTGGTGTGCCCGCATGGAAATTAAGGTCAACTTTCTCGACAACCTTCGGCTTGAAGCCAAGTTCGATGACTTCACGGTCATTGCCGACCAGCCCATCCGCTACAAGGGCGATGGGTCGGCACCGGGGCCATTCGATTACTTCCTGGCTTCGTCGGCGTTGTGTGCGGCGTACTTTGTGAAGTTGTACTGCCAGACGCGCAATATTCCCACGGAGAATATTCGCCTGTCGCAGAACAACATCGTCGACCCGGAAAACCGCTACAACCAGATTTTCAAGATCCAGGTCGAGCTGCCGGCGGACATCTCGGACAAGGACCGCCAGGGCATCCTGCGTTCCATCGACCGTTGCACCGTGAAGAAAGTGGTGCAGGCCGGGCCGGAGTTCGTGATTGAGCAGGTGGAAAATCTCGACGCCGACGCCCAGGCGTTGTTGATGCCCAATTCCACGTCCGAGGCGGGCACCTACATTGCTGGCAAGGACCTACCGCTGGAGCAGACCATCGCCAACATGTCCGGCATCCTCGCCGGGCTAGGCATGAAGATCGAGATCGCCTCGTGGCGCAATATCGTGCCCAATGTCTGGTCGCTGCATGTGCGCGATGCGCATTCGCCGATGTGCTTTACCAACGGCAAGGGCGCGACGAAGGAGGGCGCACTGGCGTCGGCGCTGGGCGAGTTTATCGAGCGGCTCAACTGCAACTTCTTCTACAACGACCAGTTCTGGGGCGAAGAGCTGGCCAATGCGCCGTTCGTGCATTATCCGGATGAGCGCTGGTTTCAGCCGGGCCCGGACGATGAGTTGCCGAGTGAAATCCTCGATGCCTACTGCCTGAAGATCTACAACCGCGAGGGCGAGTTGCGCGGTTCGCACCTGTTCGACACCAACTCGGGCAATGAAGCCCGAGGCATTGTCTCGCTGCCGTTCGTGCGCCAGTCCGATGGTGAAGTGGTGTATTTCCCGTCCAACCTGATCGAAAACCTCTACCTGAGCAACGGCATGAGTGCCGGCAACACCCTGGCCGAAGCTCAGGTGCAGTGCCTGTCGGAGATTTTCGAGCGGGCGGTGAAGCGCGAAATCATTGAAGGCGAATTCGCCCTGCCGGATGTACCTGCCGAAGTGTTGGCCAAATACCCTGGCATCCTCGCCGGTATTGAGGGGCTGGAGGCCCAGGGTTTCCCGGTGCTGGTCAAGGATGCATCCCTGGGCGGTGAATTTCCGGTGATGTGCGTGACCTTGATGAACCCGCGCACCGGTGGCGTGTTTGCCTCCTTTGGCGCGCACCCGAGCCTGGAAGTGGCGCTGGAGCGCAGCCTCACCGAGCTGCTGCAAGGCCGCAGCTTCGAAGGCTTGAACGATCTGCCGCAGCCGACCTTCGAAGGCCAGGCGGTGACCGAGCCGAACAATTTCGTCGAGCACTTTATCGACTCCAGCGGCGTAGTGTCGTGGCGCTTCTTCAGCGCCCAGTCGGATTACGAGTTCGTCGAGTGGGACTTCTCGGGCCACGGTGAAGACTCTAACGCCCAAGAAGCCGCGACGCTGTTCGGCATTCTTGAAGGCATGGGCAAGGAGTGCTACATGGCGGTGTACGAACACCTGGGCGCCACCGCCTGCCGCATCCTGGTGCCGGACTATTCGGAAATCTACCCGGTGGACGACCTGATCTGGGATAACACCAACAAGGCGCTGTTCTTTCGCGAAGACATCCTCAACCTGCATCGCCTCAACGAGGACGAGCTGCAAGCCTTGGTCGAACGCCTGATTGAAAGCGAGCTGGACGACTACACCGACATCACCACCCTGATCGGCATCGAGTTCGACGACAACACCGCGTGGGGCCAGTTGACCATCCTTGAGCTGAAACTGCTGATATTCCTGGCCCTCAAGCAGTATGAAGAAGCCAAGGAATGCGTGGAGATGTTCCTGCAGTACAACGACAACACTGTCGAGCGTGGCCTGTTTTACCAGGCGATGAACGCGGTGCTGGAGATGGAGCTGGATGACGACCTGGAGCTGGCCGACTACGAGGCCAACTTCCGGCGCATGTTCGGCAATGAGCGCATGGACGCGGTGATCGGCTCGGTCGACGGCAGTGTTCGGTTCTACGGGTTGACGCCGACCAGCATGAAGCTCGAAGGGCTGGACCGGCATCTGCGCTTGATCGACAGCTACAAGAAGCTGCACAGTGCACGAGCCAACATCACCCAAGGCTGATTACGCAGTTGATTTAATGTGGGAGGGGGCTTGCTCCCGATAGCGGTGTATCAGTCAACAAATACAGTGACTGACACCCTGCTATCGGGAGCAAGCCCCCTCCCACATTTTGCTCGATATTTGACGTTAGATGTGTGCCAAGGCTTGGGCTAAATCCGCTCGCAAATCCTCCACATCCTCAACCCCCACCGACAACCGCACCAGCCCATCACCAATCCCCAACTGCGCCCGCGTGGCCGCCGGGATGCTCGCGTGCGTCATGATCGCGGGGTGTTCGATCAGGCTTTCCACACCACCCAGGCTCTCGGCCAGGGCGAAGATCCTGACGTTCTCCAGAAAGCGCCTGGCACCGGCCAGGTCACTGTTCAAGTCCACCGAAATCATCCCGCCAAAACCGCGCATTTGCTGCTTGGCCAGCGCGTGCTGTGGATGGGATTTCAGGCCGGGGTAATACACTCGCGCCACTTGCGGTTGCTCTTCCAGCCAGGTGGCCAGCTCCAGGGCATTGCTGCAATGGCGCTCCATGCGCAGCGCCAGGGTTTTCACGCCGCGCAGGGTCAGGAACGCATCGAACGGCCCGGCAATGGCACCGACCGAGTTTTGCAGGAAGCCCAGGCGTTCGGCCAGGTCCGGATTGTCACCGACAATGGCGATACCGCCGATCACATCGGAATGCCCGTTCAGATACTTGGTAGTGGAGTGCACCACGATATCGAAACCCAGTTCCAGCGGCCGCTGGATCCACGGGCTGGCGAAGGTGTTGTCGGCCACGCAGATAATTCCGCGGGCACGGCAGATGCGTGCGACGGCGCGCAGGTCGGTGAGGCTCAGCAGCGGGTTGCTCGGGGTCTCGACCCAGACCATGCGCGTGTCGTCCTGCAACGACGCTTCAAAGGCCGACAAGTCGCTCAGGTCGATATAGCTGAAACGGTGCCCAGCGCTGCGTTGGCGCACCTTGTCGAACAGCCGGAAGGTGCCGCCATACAGGTCATTGCCCGAAACGATATGCGCACCGGCATCGAGCAATTCGAGCACGGTGGAAATCGCCGCCAGCCCCGACGCAAATGCAAAGGCCTGGCTGCCGCCTTCAAGGTCGGCCACGCAGCGCTCCAGGGCAAAACGCGTGGGGTTGTGGGAGCGGCCGTAGTCGAAGCCCTTGTGCACACCGGGGCTGTCTTGCAGGTAAGTGGAGTTGGCGTAGATCGGCGGCATCAGCGCGCCCGTGGTCGGGTCGGGTGACTGCCCGGCGTGGATCACACGGGTGGCAAACGCGCTTTTATCGGGCTGACTCATGCAAGGGATCTCCGTAGGTGATTAAGCAGGTCGACGCGGGTGATCAGGCCATGGAAGCCCGAGGCGTCGGCAATAATGGCGACCAGGCCGCGATCCAGTTCTGCCTGCAGTTCGGCCAGGCTGGCGCTGGGGGGCAGGGTGTGCAAGGTGTCGGTCATGGCGCTGGCGACGGTCATGGAAAAGTCCGCCGCGTCATGGTGCAGGCCCAGCAGAATGTCCGATTCGTCGATCACGCCCGCCAATTGTTGGCCGTCTACCAGCACCGGCAGTTGCGACACATCCGCCAGGCGCATGCGTTGGAACGCAGTGAGCAGGGTGTCGTCGGGGCTCACGCTGATCACACGGCCGTCTTCGAAGCGGCGGGCGATCAGGTCGCGCAGGTCGCCGTAATGTTTGTACTGCAGCAGGCCGGCGTCGTTCATCCATTGGTCGTTGTAAACCTTCGATAAATAACGCGTGCCGGTGTCGCACACAAAGGTCACCACGCGCTTGGGCTCGGTTTGCTCGCGGCAGTAGCGCAGGGCAGCGGCGAGCAGGGTGCCGGTGGACGAGCCGCCGAGAATGCCTTCGGCCTTGAGCAATTGGCGGGCGTGGTCGAAGCTCTCTTCATCGCTGATGGAGTAGGCGTGGCGCACGCTGGACAGATCGGCAATCGACGGGATGAAGTCTTCGCCGATGCCTTCCACGGCCCAGGAGCCAGGCGTTTCAAGTTGCCGGCTGCGGCTGTATTCGGCCATGACTGAACCCACCGGGTCGGCCAGTACCATCGTGAGATCGGGCTGCACACGCTTGAAAAAACGCGTCAAGCCGGTGAGGGTGCCGGCCGAGCCGACGCCGACCACAATCGCGTCGACGTCATGTTGGGTCTGCGCCCAGATCTCCGGCGCGGTGCTGGTTTCGTGGGCCAGTGGGTTGGCCGGGTTGTTGAACTGATCAGCAAAGAACGAGCCCGGAATATCCTTGGCCAGCCGTGCCGCCACGTCCTGGTAATACTCCGGGTGGCCCTTGCCCACATCGGAGCGGGTGATATGTACTTCAGCGCCCATGGCCTTCAGGTGCAGCACTTTCTCCGTGGACATCTTGTCGGGCACTACCAGCACCACCCGATACCCCTTGGCCCGGCCTACCAGCGCCAAGCCCAGGCCGGTATTGCCTGCGGTGGCTTCGATGATGGTACCGCCAGGACGCAAGCGCCCATCACGCTCGGCGGCGTCGATCATGGCCAAGCCGATGCGATCCTTGATGGAACCGCCAGGGTTTTGCGATTCAAGCTTTAGAAACAGCGTGCAAGGGCCGGTATCGAAGCGGCTGACCTTGACCAGCGGCGTGTTACCGATCAGTTCAAGTACGGCAGGGCGGGATAGGGTGGGCATGTCGTCACCTGGTTACGGGATGGGCACAGGGTGGGGGACAGCAAATCACAGCATGGCTTGAAACATAGGCCGGTATCGCCCGGGTCGCAACCGGGCGGTCCGATGCATGACTTTTTTTGGCGCATGGGTGATGCGCAGGAGGGGAGATGGTGGAGATCAAATATGGTGGTTGTCGAGCTTTGGCGAGGCTGCGAAGGCGGCGGCACTGTCGGCATTTATGTTGCCTGACCCACCGCCATCGCGGCCTCGCTAAAGCTCGAGCGCTCCCACATCGGCGTTCGGCTATGGCCATTTCTAGGCATAGCCGGACGCTTTTATGGCTCTATCGGACGAGCTATCGAACCTTCAGCCAAAGTTTCATAAAAGAGCCCCAAGGTAACCATGTTAAGTCGCCAATGGTGTTATTGATTTGGTTAGCCACATCAGAGTCAAAGGCTTCAGTATTTCCAAGCGTCCCAGTGGTAAAGAATGCGACCGTGTTGGCTTCAGCCGCAGTAAAGAAGTTTTTGGCCCGCTTTCCTTCTTCCAATGCCTTCACAGCCTTGCCTGGTATCCGCCCGACCATGTATGGGGGCTTGCCATTTGCAAAATCCCCGTACAAGCGACGATAGTCTTTGAATTGTCCGAGTCGTCTAAGTCTTGGGATCAAGTTCGGGACGGTTCTAGAAAGAAGGTTTCTGGCCATCGCGATTCCAGAGCGCCCCAGGTACAGGGCAAGAGAGGCGACTTTTTTAACGAGCATGGCCCCGCCGCCCAATACTCCTGTGCCCAAGGATACCCAGGCGAGAATACTCGAGAGTTCAGGATTGGTATCTTGGGTAAGCACCGACGCGATATTTGCCGCTAATGACACGACCGCGAGCCCGACCAGCGCAGCCGTAAGCAGTAAAGATGTGCCCCCACTCACGATGGCGGCCAATATGCCAATCGCACCGAAAATCCAGGTGCCCAATGGATTATCGGGCCCGAGCGAGATGGGTCCAGGCTCGCGCCCTTGGCCCTGCCATTGATTCCACAAAGCGTCATTCACTGAAAAATGTCCGCTGGGGTCGCTGAAATTGACTGGATCACCCTCGGCGCAGTAGGCATACAGATTAGGGCCACCTGGCCCGAAAGGGCTGAGGCTGTCCGGAGTGTAGAAACACATGCTGGAAGCTGAGTAATAGCGTCCTTGTCCGCCCGCCCCCAAAACGTATTGACCCGTATCGGCATCAAGGAATTCGCCCTTGAAACCCAGCATGGAATCGGTCTCGGCCGGGGATTGCTCGCCGTATGCCGTATAGGCGTGATGCCTGAGAGTTTGGGCCTGAAGGTCATAGCTGGCCCATACCGTGCCATGGACGTCTCTGAGTTCAAACAGGGTTCTTTTCACGCCCGAGCGTTTGATCTGTAGAACCGTACAGCCCTCGCTCCCGGGATTCAGCTCCCGGCTGCTGTCGTTATTGGCAGTCGAATATTCTCCACACACCGTTAGCCCGTCATAGATGAGTTGAGTTTGCACGCCGTTGTTGTCCCGGATCATCAGGCGGTCGGAGGGATCATAGCTATAACGGATACTCCCGGCCTGGATCAATCGACCGAGCCAGTCATACGTGTATTTTTTTCCCGAAGCGTCCTGTGTCACCCGCCCGGCTGCGTCGTACCTCAATGTGGCGGCTTCGGGGTAGTCCGAATGGCTGTTGTAGACTGTCGCCAACCGAAAACCATTCAGGCTATCGTTGCTGTTGGTTGTGGTGTTCTTGAACCCACCAAAGCTTGTGACGCAAGTGGTGACATTTCCCAATGCATCGTAAGTGAACTCTTGCTTGTCGATGTCCTGGTTTTTTGGGGTCTTGGGTCGCCATACGCCCGTGGTGGTATAGGACTTGAGTCGCCCGCCCGGCGTGTAAGCCATGATGCGTGACCCCAGCACGATGTTGTCCTGTTTCAAGAACACCGATTTCAGTTTGCCGTCGCCGTAATACGCACTCTCTATTTTGAGATCAACTTTGCCACTGAGTGTAAATCGGCGACTGGTTTCACGCCGTTCTGCGTCGTAGGTATATGTCACATCGAAAGTGACCTTCGGATCGGTTGAGTTAATAGGACCAATAATCAGCTCCTTACTCAAAAGTCCCTGACTGTCATAATTATGGCTACACGTAAAGTGGAAATTGTTGGCTGCATAGCGTTGATCTCCGCTGTAAAGGAACAGTGTCTTATTACCTGTAGGGTCTGTATTGGTGAGCAGGCGTCCACCGTGTGAATACTCGGAAAATGTCTCTTTGGTTTGACCGGGCTGAGTTTGTATATGCTGATTAGTTATATACAGGTTGGCGTCATGATTGTACTCGAGAAACTTTTCGCCCTCGCTCGCTGACGAGATCTTCTGTGCCCCATACGCGTAGGTGTAAGATTGCTGCTCGGTGCGGTTGGTCGTGCCGGTGTTTGCCAAGCGGTTGCCAAGTTCCTTGATGTATTCATGTTGGAGTAGAGTGCCATCGGCGGTTTGGGTTGACGCAGGGACTGAGCTGGCGCCTATATAGGTATAGGTTTCAGTGCACTTGCCGCGGGTGAGTGAGGTGACTCGGCCCCAACTGTCGATGGTGCGTTTGCCCAGTATGTGGCGGTTATTCGAGAATTCGATATCGATCTGGGTGGCTTCGGTCATCAGCCAGTGTTTAGGGTAAGTGTAGTAATAGGTGTAGACCAGGCTGGGGGCCAGTATTCCGTTGTTCTTTTCGCTATGTTTTTCGCTCAACAGACGGCCACTGCCATCGTAAGCGTAATCAATGGTTGTATCGCCCAGTTCACCATCCGTGTGCAGTTGCTTGATCTGCCTGGCGCGGGTATAGGTGGCAGTCTGGGTCTGATAAATGTTGCCCTCCTTGCCTCTCCATTCAATCTTCTTGATGGTCTCATCCAAGTTATAGGTGGTAATTGTTCTGTGCTTGTCGGTTGCCTTGCCGGTCCATTGTGTAAGCGTCAGTGCGATGGGGTCTTTGAGATCGAAATCTTCCCTGCCGTTGCTGTAGCGTCGTCCGCTGACCCGATTCCAGTCATCATATTTCAACTCCTGCCATTCAAGGAGTTGGAGTGGCATATTCTGGTAATCATACTGGGTGGTACGTAGTTCACGCCCAATACGGTCGTAGCTGACGGCTTTGATCAGCTTTTTTTGGCCATCTTCGATCAAGTATTCACTGACCAGTCGGTCTTGGCCATCGTATTGACTCAAGCGGGTTTGCCCATTGGGGGTGGTCATTTGTATCTGCCCGGGGGCCGGGTAAGTGTAGGTGGTGACTTGGCGATAGGTAGTGCTCTGCGCGCACACTGTCAAAGTGCTCAGTTGGCCGTTATTGTTGTAGCTGTACTCGGTGCGGTTGCCATCAACGTCGACTTGGCGAATGAGGCGTCCGTCAAGAGTGCTCTTGGTTTCCGAAGAGGTGCGGCTGTTACCTTGTTCATCGGTTTCGGTCGTTGTGGTGGTAAGTTCGATATTACCCACGCCCCCCAAGGCATAGGCGAACGAACGTAGAGGGTCACTCACCAGGGGCGCCAAATGTTTATTGCCCAATGTCGACCGGCGGATGCTCTTCACACGTCCGGTGCGAAAGTCTTCGATGACATTGCCTTCCTCTGTAACGTTAGCCTCGAAGTATTCGTACTGTTGGCCTACCAGCGCGGCATCGGCAAATTTATCCGTCGCTAAACTGCATTGCAACGTACTGTAAAGTCTGGCCTCCAGCGAGGGGGTCATTTCATATCGGTGAAGTTCGAACTCGGCAACATTACGCAAGCCGGGGATCAAGTCGGACAGCCCAGGGATGATTGCCAGTAAACCGGGTGTTTCGACAAACTTGGTATCCAGCGCGGCAGATGGGAACAGGCTCTCATATGTATAGTCTGCGGTTTCCCACTGAGTGCCCGGTTTGTCATTTTGTTCTTCCTTGGAAGCGCGTGCGATTGCGCTTAGTAATTCGCGGGCTTTTAGCGTACCGTTGCTATGTTTCAAAAAATTGTAAATCGGGTCTGTAAACGAGCGTAGATAGTCCATCTCGGTAGTAATGGTCTGTTGTTGGTTTTTGATAAGGCCAGAACTATCGTTAAAAGTATTCTTGTTCGTCGTTGTCCGGCTTCTGTTCGCTTGTTGGTAAGTTACTCGGGTTTCACGACTATCAAGGTCATCATCCTTACTCATGTTATACGCTGTCAGGGTTTTGGCAGAACCTTGGGAGAGCGTCTCAGTCTTGACGTCATGTTCATCGTCGTATTGATAAACCGTGGTGCGAATGGCCGGTACGCCCTCAGCCATGATCGTCCGGTATTTTTTTTCATCTTGACGCTCATACGCATAGGTTGTAATAACAGGCGTGCCGCCACCCGTTGGGGTGAGCGTGTGAGTACTGACGCAAGGCAACGCTGACAACTGTGGGTTGTCCGGAAATGTCAGTCCGTTGTCTTTATATTCGACCGCCTCTTGGAGTCCGTCGACATTGGTGATCTTGTTCAACAGCCAACCACACACCGGATGGTCCAAATACTCCAAGGTGGTTTTGTGAGTATTCCCGAGGGTAACGGACTGCAGGGCGTAATCTTTAAGTGCCAACGTGTAGGTGAGGGTTTGAGTTGCATCATCAGGCCAGAACATAATCTTGACTGTCCCAATGGCCGGCGATGTATCGGGCGCGGGGGGCGTGTATTCAATCTTGAGCAGGTTTCGCTTGGTGCTGTCCGTGATGCCTGTTAATTGAAGTTGATAATACGTTTTGCCCTCTATAACGTGGGGCGTTGATGTCCATGTGAAATATAAGTTTTTCGACTCCTTGAGGTCGGGATTATAGGTTGTCAATATTTTTGGTACATAGATGCCTGTGTTGTCCAGCAATTCCAATACTTCATGTCTTGTGTCCTTGCGCATCACGGTCAGTTGGTTGTTGAACCAGGAGACATTAACGGCATCGTTTTGTGGGTCAGGATCGATACCTTTTTTTATATTTAGTACTTCGCCGGAGTGCAATGTTAAACGGTTATGCGCAGTGCTATAAGTGGTTAGCCCAAAAAAACAGCCATCCCCCAATGCGAACAGGTTATTGAAGGTGGGGGCACAGTGAAGCCCCATTTCAAACACAGGGCCGCTGCCGTCGTTACCGACGATTGAGGGGAGGGGAATAAAGGCCTCGAATAGGCCTGTGCGTGGATCGACCACGTTGCGTTTTTGAGTGGTGGCGTTAAAAATCGGATCGTTCTCGGAATCGCTAGGGTCCGTACCCATTGGATTGTGGGCCATGTTCATTTCCTTATGTCGTAGTAGGCCCCCTTCGTGGGGGAGATATGTACGACTTGAAAACTACACGGCCGGTAAGCCTGCGATAACTGTAAGAGTTCACAGTATTTTATATTAAATAGTTTTTGAATTTATTATTTTAATCTCCTTTGCGAATAAGGATGTTTGTGATCTGTATGAAAGGTGGCGGCCTTCAAGTTCGGATCGACATCATGCACATCAACGTCCGGCCACAGCGTCTTCTATAGTTGCAATATCAATCTTGGTCATTTTCATCATCGCCTCAAACGCACGCTTGGCGACGGCAGGATCTTTGCTGGTGACCGCATCGACCAACACCCGTGGCGAGATCTGCCACGACAACCCCCACTTGTCCTTGCACCAGCCGCAGGCGCTTGCCTGCCCACCATTGTTGACGATGGCATTCCACAAGCGATCGGTTTCTTCCTGGTCATCCGTAGACACCTGAAAGGAAAACGCCTCACTGTGCTTGAACATCTGGCCGCCATTCAGGCCGACGCAGGGAATACCCAGCACGGTGAATTCCACGGTCAACACTTCGCCCTGCTTGCCGGCCGGGTAGTCGCCAGGCGCATGGTGAACGTTCCCCACTTTACTGTCGGGAAAGGTGTTGGCGTAGAAGGTCGCCGCCTCCAGGGCATCGTTGTTGTACCAGAGGCAGATCGTATTTTTGTTGTTCATCGCAAGGCTCCTCGGGTTGGAAGGTGCGTGAAGTCTAGACGATAACCGCGGGCGTTCTACCCCGTTTAGAACCGCTCATCCAGGATCGCCGGCAAGGTGATGTCCTTGACGAAACTGGCCGGCGACAAGTTCAGCGTCATACGCACCACTTGCACCACGTCATGCACCGGAATCGACTGGCCTTCACCGCGTTGCGCCGCCACTGCGAGCGGTGTGCTCAACGGGTCTTCGGTGTTCAGGTAGCCCAGGTTCAGGCAGGTCACGCCCAGGCGCTGATGCCGATAGCCTTCACGCAAGGCATCGGCAATCCCGCGCAGCGCAAACTTGGAGGCACCGAAGGCCACCTCCGGGCGGCCACTTTGCGGCAGGCCGGAGGTCGAGCCAGTCAGGATGATCCGTGGGTTGGCGCTGTCGAGCAGCACCGGCAGCAGGCGTTTGATCAGCAACAAGGTAGCGGTGATGTTGCACGTGACAATGGCTTCGAGCTGCTCATCACTGTCGGCCAAAAAGTTGTACGCCGGGTCGAAGGCAAATTCTTCCCAGATACCCAGGTTGTAGATCAAGGTATCCAGCCCACTCTCGGCCACCGAGGCTTCAATGGCCTGGGCAGCTTTGGCGGGTTCGGCCAGGTTGGCTTCGATCCAACGCACCTGCACATCAGCCTTGTGGTTGAGCTGTTCTGGACGGCTGCGGGATACACCGATCAGCGTATCCCCGGGTTCGCCCAACCCCTCGATCAGCGCCTTGCCCAGGCCTTTGCTGGCGCCCACTACCATGGTTTTCATTACGCGTCTCCTTGACTGAAGGGCGTAGTTATAAGGCAGTTGGGTGGGGCTTTCCAGCCTGCTGTTCAGGCTTGCACGGCTTCCCGGCAAGTGCGTAAACCCGCACGCCGCGAGCGCCAGGCCAAACCCAGCACCATCATCAAGCCCAGGCCCGCCATGATTGCGCCTGCCAGGGAAATGGCCGGGTAGCCCAGCCCGGCGTTGATCACCGCGCCACCCAGCGCGGCACCAATCGCATTGCCAAAATTGAACGCGCCGATGTTCATCGCCGACGCCAGGTTAGGCGCATCCTTGGCGGCCTCCATCACACGCATCTGCAACGGCGGTACCAGCGCAAAACTGGCGGCACCCCATAGCAGGATCGAAACGGCGGCAGGCAGCGGCCATTGCATCAGCATCGAGAAGGCCAGCAGCACGGCAATCAACACCACCAGCGAGGTGATCAAGGTACGGTCCACCGAGCGGTCGGCCGACTTGCCGCCCCACACGTTGCCCAGGGTCAGCCCGATACCGAACAGCACAAGCATCCCGGTGACGAAGTTGGTCGAGGCGTGGGTGACGTTGCGCAGAATCGGCGCGATGTAAGTGAACACCGTGAACATCGCACTGGAGCCCACCACGGTCAGCGCCAACGCGGCCAGCACCGGCCCGCGGCCCAATACGCGGATTTCCGCCATCAGGCTGCCACCTTTAGGCGCGGGTGCATTCGGCAACGCCCACCACAGCGCCGCCATCACCACCGCACCGAGGCCGCTGATCCCCCAGAACGCCGTGCGCCAACCAAAGTTCTCGCCAAACCAGGTCGCCAGCGGCACGCCGCCGATGGTCGCCAAGGTCAGCCCGAGAAACATCGCCGCGACCGCTCCCGCGCGTTTCTCCGGCGCTACCACGCTGGCTGCCACAATCGAACCAATGCCGAAAAATGCCCCGTGGTTCAGCGACGTCACCAGCCTTGCGACCATCAAGGTCTGGTAGTTGGTGGCCAGCGCCGACAACAAATTGCCCAGGGTAAAAATCGCCATCAGCCCGATCAGCAAATAACGACGCGGCACTCTCGCCGTGGCGAGGGTCATGATCGGCGCGCCGATCAGCACGCCCATGGCATAAGCACTCACCAGCAGCCCGGCGGCTGGAATGGAGACACCAAGATCGGCGGCAATACCGGGCAACATGCCCATGGGCGCAAACTCCGTGACCCCGATGCCGAAGGCACCGATGGACAAGGCTACAAGGGGTGGATTGATACGCATGGTTGACTCCTCATCTGTGTGCCGAATGCTACAATCCAGCCTTTTCAAGCAGTAGCCCTCGCTTGGGAACTACAGCTTTGCGCAGGAGGCACAAATGGACATCGGCGGTCGGTCAGGAGAGATGGAAGTGTTCGCCATGGTTGCCGAGCACGGCAGCCTGTCGGGCGCGGCGCGAGCCCTGGGGCTGACACCCTCGTCCATCAGCCGCATCATCACCCGCACCGAAAAGCGCATCGGCACCCGACTGCTGCTGCGCACCACCCGCGCCATCACCTTCACCGC
Organism: Pseudomonas sp. W2Jun17; assembly: GCF_023127795.1. Taxonomy (NCBI): domain Bacteria; kingdom Pseudomonadati; phylum Pseudomonadota; class Gammaproteobacteria; order Pseudomonadales; family Pseudomonadaceae; genus Pseudomonas; species Pseudomonas sp. W2Jun17. The sequence goes on from NZ_SPKO01000032.1 coordinate 165,015, forward strand.
CGAAGGCGAAGCCTACCTGCGCGGCGCCCGGCGCATCCTCGCAGACATGGCCGAAGTCGAAGACGCCATCACCGACCAAGGCACCCCACGCGGCCGCCTGCGAGTCAGCGCCGCCCTGGCCCATGGCCGCATGACCATCGTCCCGCTGATCGCCGCCTTCAGCGCCCGCTATCCGGCCATCGTCGTCGACCTGATGCTCGGCGATGAGGTGGTGGACATCCTCGGCGGCCAGGCCGACGTCGCCATCCGCTTCGGCCCCCTCGCCGACAGCCCCCTGACTGCTCGTCATATCGGCTCCACCGGGCAGGTGATCGTCGCCTCACCGGACTACCTGGCAAAACATGGCACCCCGGTGTTGCCGCAGGATCTACTCCGGCACAACTGCCTACGCTTCAACTTTCGCCGAGCGGCGCCGGATTGGCCGTTCAGGGCGGATGGGCGGGAGTTTTCGTTGAAGGTGGCGGGGACGATTGAGGGCAACAGTGGCGAGGCATTGGCACAGTTGGCAAAGCTGGGGGCAGGGATTGCGCGGATTGGGGCGTTTAGTGTGGTGGAGGAGGTGAAGCGGGGGGAGTTGGTGGTGTTGCTGGAGGACTTTAACCCGGGGGATGTGGAGCCGATTCATGCGGTGTTTGTAGGGGGAGGGGCGATGCCGGCGCGGGTTAGGGCGTTTGTGGATTTTTTGGTGGAGAGGCATGGGGGTTGAGGAGGTGCGGGTTTAGGTCTGGATTTGTTGGGAGGGGGGGATCGGCGGATTTCGGCCGATTCTGTTGAAAAAGTCGGATTTTCAGATTGCCTGAACTCAAGCGCGACC
>NZ_SPKO01000033.1:0-175952 GCF_023127795.1 Pseudomonas sp. W2Jun17
AGCAGCCAAGCCAACCGCTAAAACTGCAGCCGCGAAACCAGCAGCCAAGCCAGCCGCCAAACCTGCAGCCGCGAAACCAGCAGCCAAGCCAGCCGCCAAACCTGCTGCCGTCAAACCAGCAGCCAAGCCAGCCGCCAAACCTGCAGCCGCGAAACCAGCAGCCAAGCCAGCCGCTAAACCTGCTGCTGCCAAACCAGCAGTCGCCAAGCCAGCCACTCCAGCGGCACCGGCAGCATCTACCGCTCCAACCGCATCGGCCAGCACCACGCCTGCACCGGTAGCGCCAAGCACCACCCCAGCCAGCGCTTCCTAAGCGTCGGTGGCCGCGACGCGCAGCGCCTGCAGCGCGTCGTGGTCAAGGTTGGCGGCTTCGGTCGCCAGGCCTTCAAGCCATTCGTACTGACCCACCACCTCATTGATCGGCCATGCCTGCGCCAAGGTTTCCAGGCGCGCCAGCAGTGTTCGTTCAGCCTCCAGCTCCAGGGCTTTGACCCGCTCGCGCAACGATGCCAGCTGCGTATCCTGCTGCGCCAGGGCTCGCCATTGCACGCGCAGGTATCGCAACGGTTCGACAACCTGCACCCGCCACGGACGGGCAAGCTGTTGCAGCGCCTGCACCCGCTCAGGTGTATGTGCCACACCGCGCCGCTCCAGCCAGGCACCACACAGCAGCAGGCATACATCCGCGCCTTGTTCCTGCAAACGCAGGCAAGCGGCCTCTACACCCGGGCGAGCGTAGGTAGAAAGGGCAAAGCTCCACAGGTCAGCGCACATATTCACACCCAAGCCAGCGGCCAACGAAGCTGGTAGACTCCGCCGCCATTATGATCCGACTTCAAAGCCTAACATTACAGCGTGGCCCGCAACGTCTTCTCGAAGACGCCGAGCTGACCCTGCACGCCGGTCACAAAGCCGGCCTGATCGGTGCCAATGGCGCCGGCAAATCCACGTTGTTCGCCTTGCTGCTCGGTGAGCTGACCCCGGATTCCGGGGACTGCCTGCTGCCGGCCGACTGGCGCATCGCCCATATGCGCCAGGAGATCGACACCCTGGACCGCATCGCGATCGACTACGTGCTCGATGGCGACCTGCGCCTGCGCCAGGTGCAACACGACCTCGCCGAAGCCGAAAAAGCCCAGGACGGTGCCGCCCAGGCCCGCCTGCACGCCGAGCTGGACAGTGCCGACGGCTACACCGCCGACGCCCGTGCCCGCAAAATGCTCGCTGGCCTTGGCTTTACCAACGAACAGATGGACCGCCCGGTCGCCGACTTCTCCGGCGGCTGGCGCATGCGCCTGAATCTGGCCCAGGCACTGATGTGCCCCTCCGACCTGTTACTGCTCGACGAACCGACCAACCACCTGGACCTCGATGCGATCCTGTGGCTGGAAGATTTCCTCAAGAGCTACCAGGGCACCTTGCTGCTGATTTCCCACGATCGGGATTTCCTCGACGCCGTGGTCGACAACATCGCCCACGTCGAACAGAAGAAAATCACCCTCTACCGTGGCGGCTATACCGCGTTCGAACGTGCCCGTGCCGAGCGCCTGGCCCAGCAGCAACAGGCCTTTGAAAAGCAACAGGCGCAACGTGCGCACATGGAAAGCTACATCGCCCGCTTCAAGGCCCAGGCCACCAAGGCCCGTCAGGCCCAGAGCCGCATCAAGGCGCTGGAGCGCATGGAAGAACTGTCGGCGGCCCACGTCGATTCGCCGTTCGATTTTGTGTTCCGTGAGTCGGTGAAGATCTCAAGCCCCCTGCTCGATCTGTCGGACGCTCGCTTGGGCTACGGCGACAAGACCATCCTGGAGAAGGTCAAGCTGCAGCTCACGCCGGGCGCACGCATTGGTTTGCTCGGCCCCAACGGCGCGGGCAAGTCGACGCTGATCAAGAACCTGTCGGGTGAGCTTGAGCCACTGGCTGGCCGCCTGACCCGTGGCGAGAACACGGTGGTGGGCTACTTCGCCCAGCATCAACTGGACTCGCTTGATGCCAAGGCCAGCCCGCTGTTGCACCTGCAACGCCTGGCGCCCACCGAGCGCGAGCAAACCCTGCGCGACTTCCTCGGCGGTTTCGACTTCCGGGGGGCGCGTATCGACGAGCCAGTGCTGAATTTCTCCGGGGGCGAAAAAGCCCGACTGGCCCTGGCCCTGATCGCCTGGGACCGTCCAAACCTGCTGCTGCTCGACGAACCGACCAACCACCTGGACCTGGAGATGCGCCTGGCACTGACCATGGCCCTGCAGGAGTTCAGCGGTGCGGTACTGGTGGTGTCTCACGATCGCCACCTGCTCAAGAGCACCACCGACAACTTCCTGCTGGTGGCCGACGGCAAGGTCGAAGAATTCGACGGCGACCTGGACGACTACGCACGCTGGCTGACCGATTACCGCCTGCGCAATGCGCCGGCCAGCAACACCCCGGTCAACCCGGACAAGACCGACAAGAAAGCCCAGCGCCAGGCCGCCGCCGCGCTGCGCCAGCAGCTGGCGCCGCACAAGCGTGAGGCCGACAAGCTGGAAGCCGAGCTGGGCAAGGTGCACGAGCGCCTGGCCAAGATCGAAACCAGCCTGGGTGATAGCTCCGTGTACGAGGCGGCGCGCAAGGATGAGCTGCGTGACCTGCTGGCCGAACAGGCCAAGCTCAAGGTGCGCGAAGGGCAATTGGAGGAAACCTGGATGGAGGCCCTCGAACTGCTCGAAACCTTGCAAGCGGAGCTGGAGGCGCTGTCCTGATGGAAGCGTTGCAACTGCCGGTACCGGCGCAATGGGTCGAGCCCGTATGGATCGGCGTGCAAATCCTGCTGATCCTGCTGGCCGGCTACCTGGCCCAGCGCTTCGTCGCCAAGGGCCTGACGCGCCTGGGTGAGCGTTACCCGTTCCCGCCGCAACTGCTGATGCCCCTGCGCGGCGGCTTGCGCTGGCTGATCATGGGCAGTGCGCTGATCTTTGTGCTGGGGCGCCTGGGGGTGTCTGCCACGGTGTTGTGGACGGCGCTGTCAGGGTTTGTCGCGGTAGCGGCAGTGGCGTTCTTCGCCATGTGGTCGGTGCTGTCCAACCTGTTGTGCGCAATTCTGATCTTCACCGTCGGGCCGTTCCGCCTTGGGGATATTGTCGAGCTGGTGGACACCGTCGACAAACCCGGCGTGAAGGGCAGGGTCGTGGCGATCAACCTGCTTTACACCACATTGATCGAAGTAGAAGAAGCCGGGACCAGCAGCGCGATGGTGCAAGTGCCTAACAGCTTGTTCTTTCAGCGCTCGGTGCGCCGTTGGCCTGGCACCCATGTATTTCCGGGCGACCGCTAGCGTTTACATCTTGTAAAAATCTATAGCCAGCCTTCGGTCGGTAGAGTTAGCTTAAAGGCACAATCGCTGACTCCCTTCTGAGGTGCACAATGGCTCTCGACACATGGCTGGCCTTTTTCCTGGCCAGTTGGATCATCTCCCTTTCTCCTGGCGCCGGTGCCATCGCCTCGATGTCCAGCGGCCTGCAATACGGTTTTGTCCGTGGCTACTGGAACGCCATTGGCCTGCAACTGGGCCTGGCGATGCAGATTGCCGTGGTCGCGGGTGGCCTGGGGGCCATTCTGGCGGCGTCGTCTACCGCGTTCTATGCGATCAAATGGTTTGGCGTGGCCTACCTGGTGTACCTGGCCATCAAGCAATGGCGCGCCCTGCCCATGGACATGACCGATGACGCCGCCGTGCGCACGATCGGGAAGCCGATGGCGATGATGTTCCGCGGCTTTTTGGTCAACGCCAGCAACCCCAAGGCCCTGGTGTTCATGTTGGCGGTGTTGCCGCAATTCGTGAACCCGCAGGCGCCGCTGTTGATTCAGTACCTGATCCTCGGTGCGACCATGATCAGCGTCGATATGATCGTGATGGCGGGTTACACGGGGTTGGCGTCGAAAGTCTTGCGTCTGTTGCGTACGCCTAAACAACAGAAACGCGTAAACCGCACATTCGCAGGTTTGTTTGTCGGCGCTGCGGGTTTCCTTGCGAGCCTGCATCGCGCTACGGCGTAATTGCCGAAACCGAATCGAAATGTGGGAGGGGCAAGCTCCCTCCCATATTGGATTTAGGGGTGATATGAAATAACACCTTGAGTCGAATTCATTAAAGCTCAACAATAGTGTTACTTCGTATTTCCACTTGAGATTCATTCATGACTGCCCCTTTCCGCTTTCTTGCGTGGCTGCTGTTGCCGGCGCTGATGTCGTGCAGCTTCAATCTCTTGGCCGCGACCGCCGAAGGCGCGCCACAGGCCCTGCATTTGCTGGATTACATCGGCGCCGACTACCCGCCTACGGTAGAGGCAGGCAAGGTGGTAGACGACTCGGAATACCGCGAGCAGGTGGAGTTTCTCGGAGTGCTGCAGGGTTTGGTGGCTGATCTGCCCGACAAACCCGAGCGCGCTGAGTTGATAAGCGGCGTTAATGAATTGCTGGCGGCGGTCACCGCCCATCAGGACGGCGCGAGCGTGGCCCGCCAGGCTCGTCAGTTGGGCGCCAAGCTGGCCGTGGCGTATGAAGTCAGCCAAGCACCGGCCATCACGCCGGACCCGACACGCGGCGCGCCGCTTTATGCCCAGCATTGTTCGGTGTGCCACGGCACTGTCGGCGCCGGTGATGGTCCGGCTGGCATGGGCATGACGCCGCCCCCCGCTAACCTGCGTGACGCCACGCGCCTGGATCGCTTGAGCCTGTATGCGATCTACAACACCCTCGGTCTGGGTGTCGAAGGCACTGATATGCCGTCGTTCGCTGACCAACTGGACGATCGCCAGCGCTGGGACCTGGCGACCTATATCGCCGGTTTCACCGCCGACCCGGCTGCCGCCAAAAGCGAGCAGGCGTTCAACCTCGCCGACCTGGCGCGCCAGACCCCCAATGAAGTGCTCGCCGCTGACGGCCCTGGCGCTGCGGCGACGTTCCGCGCCCAGCGTGCACAGCCGCCACAGGTTCAGCGTGGTCCCGCGCAGTTGCTCGACTACACGGCCGCCACGCTGGACAAGAGCCTCGCGGCCTTCCGCAACGGCGACCACGAGCAGGCCTATGATTTGTCCGTCGCTGCCTACCTGGAAGGCTTCGAGCTGGTGGAAAGCTCCCTGGATAACGTCGACGCCAATGTGCGCAAAGACACCGAGAAGGCCCTGATGGCCTATCGGCAATCGTTGCAGGATGGTTTGCCTATGGAGCAGGTGCAGCAGCGTCTGGACGTTGCCAAAGGCAAACTCACTGAATCCGCCGGCTTGCTGGGCGGCGATGGCCTGAGCTGGTCATTGAGCTATATCTCTGGCCTGCTGATCCTGTTGCGCGAAGGCCTGGAAGCGATTCTGGTGCTAGCGGCGATCCTCGCCTTCCTGCGTAACACCGGCCAGCAGTCGGCGGTTCGCAGCGTCAACGTCGGTTGGGGCCTGGCGCTGTTGGCAGGCTTGGCTACGTGGGCCTTGGCGGCGTATGTGATTGACGTCAGCGGGGCCCAGCGAGAACTGCTCGAAGGCTGCACGGCGCTGTTCGCCAGCGTGATGGTGCTATGGCTCGGCGTGTGGATGCACGACCGGCGTCACGCGGCGGCCTGGCAGGATTACATCAAGAGCAGCCTGGTGGGCGGCGGCGGCCGTTTCGGTTTTGCCGTGCTGGCGTTCTTCTCGGTTTATCGCGAGCTGTTCGAAGTGATCCTGTTCTACGAAACCCTGTGGCTGCAGGCCGGCCCTGCCGGGCACAACGCGGTGCTGGCCGGTGGTGCCACTGCGCTGGTGCTGCTGGTGGGCCTGGCCTGGGTGATCCTGCGTGGCTCGGCGAAGTTGCCGTTGGCGCTGTTCTTCGGCATCAACGCTGCGTTGCTGTGCGCACTGTCGGTGGTGTTCGCCGGGCACGGTGTCAAGGCCTTGCAGGAGGCGGGCATCTTCGGCACGCGGCCGGTGGCGTTCTTTGACTTCGACTGGCTGGGCATTCATGCCGATGCGTATTCGTTGGGCGCGCAGGCCGTGGCGATCCTGGCGATTGTGGTGCTGTATGGCCGCAGCCGGCTGACCGAGAAGCGCCGGGCGGCGGCGTAGCATGCGGGTATGGATCGACGCCGACGCCTGCCCTCGGGCGGCCAAGGACCAGGTAGTGAAGTTTGCCCTCAAGCGCCAGTTCGAGGTGGTGCTGGTGGCCGGGCAGAGCCAGATCAAGCCGAGCTTTTCCTGTGTGAAGCTGATCGTGGTGCCCAGTGGCCCCGACGCGGCCGATGATTACCTGGTTGAGCACGCCGTACCCGGCGAACTGGTGATTTGCAGTGACGTGCCCTTGGCCGATCGGCTGGTGAAGAAGGGCGTCACGGCCCTCGATCCGCGAGGCAAGGAGTTCAGCCCTGCGAACATGAGTGAGCGCCTGGCGGTGCGCAACCTGTTCACCGACCTGCGTGAGCAAGGTCAGATGGGCGGCGGACCACCGCCCCATGGCGAGAAGGATAAGCAGGCGTTTGCCAATGCCCTGGACCGAATCCTTACACGTCTTATGCGCCCAGCCTGACCTGTGGCGAGGGAGCAAGCTCCCTCGCCACAGGCGCCTACCCGTCAGTCGTTCTCGTGGGTCAACTCCAGCACCCGATCCACCAACTTGTTGATCCCTGACGCCACTTCACTGATGTTCTTGCCGAGCATATACGCCGGCGTACTGACCAGCTTGCGCGCCTTGTCCTCGACGATATCTTCCACCGTGCATTCGTGGTGCGTGGCGCCCATCTTGTCCAGGGCAGCCGCTGTGTCGGCATCGTTACCGATGGTGCAGGTCACGCCAGGGCCGTAGATCTTCGCGGCCAGGGCCGGAGAGATGCAGATCAACCCCACCGGCTTGCCTGCTTCGGCAAACGCTTCAGCCAGTTCCAGCACCTGCGGGTTGACGCTGCAGCCGGCGCCCTCCACGGCGAAGTTCGACAGGTTCTTCGCTGCGCCAAACCCGCCCGGCACGATCAGGGCGTCGAAGTCGGCGGCATTGGCTTGGCCAATATCCTTCACTGCGCCCCGGGCGATACGCGCAGACTCCACCAGCACATTGCGCGACTCGGGCATTTCTTCGCCGGTGAGATGGTTGATCACGTGCAATTGCGCAATATCGGGTGCAAAGCATTCCACTTGAGCGCCGCGCTGGTCCAGGCGCAGCAACGTGATCACGCTCTCGTGAATCTCTGCGCCGTCGTATACGCCACAGCCGGAAAGGATCACTGCAATCTTTTTGCTCATGGGCATTTCTCCTGATTCATGGCGTTAAATGTCTACTAATTTGTAACCTGTTGCCAATGGGATCTCACGTCGCTGCACCTAATCTTGATGTAACAAAAATAGACCGGACTAGCCCATGGACTTTGTGCCTTACGCAGTACCGTTTTTTATCGCCCTGATCGTTGTGGAGCTGCTGGCCGACCGTTGGCGCGGTGCACGCAACTACCGAGTAGCGGACGCCATCAACAGCCTCAGCACCGGTGTGCTGTCCACCACGACCGGTTTGCTGACCAAGGGCGTGGGCCTGTTGACCTACGCGTTCGCCCTCAAGCACCTGGCGCTCATCGAGCTGTCGGCCCAGAGTGCCTGGACCTGGGTGTTCGCCTTTGTGTTCTATGACTTCTGTTATTACTGGCTGCATCGCATGGGCCATGAGCGCAATATCCTGTGGGCCGCGCATTCGGTGCATCACCAGAGCGAGGACTACAACCTCACCACCGCCTTGCGCCAGACCAGCACCGGTTTTCTGCTGAGCTGGATCTTCTACCTGCCTCTGGCTGTGGTCGGCGTGCCGCTGGTGGTGTTTATCAGCGTGGCTTCGCTCAACCTGTTGTATCAATTCTGGGTCCATACCCGCCACGTTCCCAAGCTGGGCTGGTTTGAGTGGTTCTTCGTGACGCCGTCCAATCATCGGGCCCACCACGCACAGAATGCTCTCTACATGGATCGTAACTACGGCGGGGTGTTCATTATTTGGGACCGGCTGTTCGGTACTTTTCAAGAGGAAGACGACAACGAGCCGGTGATCTTTGGGGTAACCACACCCCTGGCCAGTTGGAACCCGCTGTGGGCCAACCTGCAGTTTTATGCGCAGTTATGGAGTGACGCCCGGCGCACCGAGAGCTGGTGGGACAAGTTGCGCATCTGGTTCATGCGCACCGGCTGGCGCCCGGCGGACGTCAAAGCCAAATACCCGATAGCCAAGCCGGACCTGAGCCAGTTTCGCAAGTTCGAAGTGCCTTTGGATGCGCGGCAGCAGGTCTACATCGCCTTGCAATTTGCTGCTTATGTGGGCTTTGGCAGTTATCTGATGAATTTCGGTGAGGGCTTGCCTGCGGCGGCGTTGGTGCTCGGCTGGGGCGCGATGGCCCTGGGCCTGTTTACGTTGGGGGTGGCACTGGAGAATCGCCCATGGGCGTTGAAGGCCGAGCTGGCGCGCCTGGCGCTGAACCTGCCGTTGGTATGGCTGGCGCCGCTGGTCGGCTTGTGGCCTGCCAGCCCTCTCGCCTGGCTGGGCCTGGCGAGCTACAGCCTGCTCAGCGTGATTGGTCTCTACTGTTGCAGAGGCCGTTTTACTCGGTTGGCGTCTTAGGCGTTTCGACCGAGGCTTGCTCGACAGCCTGTCGCGCCTTGGCCTCGGCACACGCTTGGCGGGCGATGCGAGCATTCTTGAAGCGACGTCGCAGCCACAGGCCAAAGCCCAGTACCAGCAAGGCGCCCAGTACCCATAGCTCGTACTTCTTGACGCTGCCGAGCATACCTTCCAGCACCGCACCGAAATGATAGGCCGCAGCCCCCAGTGCAGCGGCCCAGATCGCCGCACCAATACCGTTGAGGATCAGGTAGCGCATCGGCGGGTAACCGGACAGGCCGATCGCCACGGGCATCACCGTGCGCAACCCGTAGACAAAGCGAAAGCTCAGTACCCAGATATCCGGGTGCTTGCGGATATGCTCCAGTGCCTTGTCGCCCATCAACTGCCAGCGCGGCTTGCGTGCCAGCAGCTTGCGGCCGTGCTTGCGCCCCATGTAGTACCAAAGCTGGTCGCCGGCATAGCTGCCAAAAAAGGCAACGACCACCACCAGGTTGATATCCATGTAGCCACGAAACGCCAGGAAGCCTGCGAGTACGAGGATGGTCTCGCCTTCGAAAAATGTGCCGAGAAAGAGGGCAAAGTAGCCGAAGTCATGCAGAAATTGTTGAAGCATGGTCTGGGGTGCTGGCGAAATGAACGCGCAGCCTACGCCTTCACGAAGATTCATGAAAGTATCGAGATGTGTCACGAAGTGAACAATTCCTACATAAATGACGAATGCGACTACAGGTCGCATCGATAAGCACAACTGTCATTCCTTCGTCATAATGGCCGCTTATAACTGCAACGCTCGCCCGTAAACGCGGGCTCAGGAGTCTGTCGTGAGCTTTACCCCTGCCAATCGCCTGTTCCCCGCCACTCGTCTGCGTCGCAATCGTCGTGATGATTTTTCTCGCCGCCTGGTACGTGAAAATGTACTGACGACGAACGATCTCATCCTGCCGGTTTTTGTGCTCGACGGTGAAAATCGTCGGGAAGCAGTCGCCTCGATGCCGGGTGTGGAGCGTTTGACCATTGATCAGTTGCTGATCGAGGCGGCCGGTTGGGTCGAACTGGGGATCCCGGCACTGGCGCTGTTTCCGGTTACCCCACCGCAGCTCAAGTCTCTGGACGCCGCCGAAGCCTGGAACCCGCAAGGGATCGCGCAGCGCGCCACCCGTGCCCTGCGCGAGCGCTTCCCGGAGCTTGGGGTGATCACTGACGTGGCGTTGGACCCGTTCACCACGCACGGCCAGGATGGCATTCTTGACGAAGAGGGTTATGTTCAGAACGACATCACCGTCGATGCACTGGTCAAGCAGGCTTTGTCGCACGCAGCGGCGGGCGCCCAGGTGGTTGCGCCGTCGGACATGATGGACGGCCGTATCCAGGCGATTCGCGAAGCCCTTGAGCTGGCCGGTCACGTCAATGTACGAATCATGGCCTACTCGGCCAAATACGCCAGCGCCTATTACGGCCCCTTTCGCGATGCGGTGGGGTCGGCGCTGAACCTGGGCAAGGCCAACAAGGCTTCGTACCAGATGGACCCGGCCAATAGCCAGGAAGCGCTGCACGAAGTGGCGGCCGACCTGGCCGAAGGCGCCGATATGGTGATGGTCAAGCCCGGGATGCCGTACCTGGACATCCTTTATCGGGTCAAAGAGGAATTCAAAGTGCCGACCTTTGTCTATCAGGTCAGCGGTGAATACGCCATGCATATGGCGGCGATCCAGAATGGTTGGTTGAGTGAAGGGGTGATCCTCGAATCCCTGACTGCCTTTAAACGTGCCGGCGCTGATGGCATTCTGACCTACTTCGCCGCCCGCGCTGCCCAATTGCTTAGAGAGCAACAATAGCCCTCACAGGAACACTCGATGAATACCGAAGGACTCTCCGAAGTTGCCGTAAAAGACGCTCACCCGGTGGTTGAACAAGTTTCCCAGACCCCGCCGGAGCTGGAGCCTGCCCCGCCAGCGGTGGTTGCCGAAGCACCTGCGCCGGCACCGGTGGCCGTGGTCACCAACCTGGATGACAGCAGCCTGTACATCCATCGCGAGTTGTCACAACTGCAATTCAACATCCGCGTGCTGGAGCAGGCGCTGGATGAGTCCTACCCGTTGCTGGAGCGGCTGAAATTCCTGCTGATCTTCTCCAGCAACCTGGATGAGTTCTTCGAGATTCGCGTTGCCGGCCTCAAGAAGCAGATCACCTTTGCCCGTGAACAAGCCGGGGCCGACGGCCTGCAACCGCACCAGGCGTTGGCGCGCATCAGTGAGCTGGTACATGGTCATGTGGACCGCCAGTACGCAATCCTCAACGACATCCTGCTGCCGGAACTGGAAAAGCATCAGGTCCGCTTCATTCGTCGTCGTCACTGGACCGCCAAGATCAAGACCTGGGTGCGCCGTTACTTCCGGGACGAGATTTCGCCGATCATTACCCCCATCGGCCTGGACCCTACGCACCCGTTCCCACTGCTGGTGAACAAGAGCCTCAACTTCATCGTCGAGCTTGAAGGTATCGATGCCTTCGGTCGCGATTCGGGTCTGGCGATTATCCCGGCCCCGCGTCTGTTGCCACGCATCATCAAGGTACCGGAAGAGGTAGGGGGCGCTGGCGACAACTATGTATTCCTGTCGTCGATGATCCATGCTCACGCCGATGACCTGTTCCAGGGCATGAAGGTCAAGGGCTGCTACCAGTTCCGCCTGACCCGTAACGCCGACCTGGCACTGGATTCCGAAGACGTCGAAGACTTGGCTCGCGCCCTGCGTGGCGAGTTGTTCTCGCGGCGTTATGGCGATGCGGTGCGTCTGGAAGTGGCGGACACCTGCCCCAAACACCTGTCGGACTACCTGCTCAAGCAGTTCAACCTCGCCGAATCCGAGTTGTACCAGGTCAACGGCCCGGTGAACCTGACGCGCCTGTTCAGCATTACCGGCCTGGACAGCCATCCTGAGCTGCAATACAAGCCGTTCACGCCACAGATCCCGAAACTGCTGCAAAACAGCGAGAACATCTTCAGCGTTGTGAGCAAGCAGGACATTCTATTGCTGCACCCCTTCGAGTCGTTCACCCCAGTGGTCGACCTGCTGCGCCAGGCCGCCAAGGACCCGCATGTTCTGGCCGTGCGCCAGACCCTCTACCGCAGTGGCGCCAACTCGGAAATCGTCGATGCGTTGGTGGATGCTGCGCGTAACGGCAAGGAAGTCACCGCGGTGATCGAGTTGCGTGCGCGCTTTGACGAAGAGTCCAACCTGCAACTGGCCAGCCGTCTGCAAGCGGCCGGTGCGGTGGTGATCTACGGCGTGGTCGGCTTCAAGACCCACGCCAAGATGATGCTGATCCTGCGCCGTGAAGCCGGTGAGATCGTGCGCTACGCCCACTTGGGCACCGGCAACTACCACGCCGGCAACGCCAAGCTCTACACCGACTACAGCCTGCTGACATCCGACGACGCACTGTGCGAAGACGTCGGCAAGTTGTTCAGCCAGCTCATCGGCATGGGCAAGACCTTGCGCATGAAAAAGCTGCTGCACGCGCCGTTCACCCTCAAGAAGGGCATGCTCGACATGATTGCCCGCGAGACCCAGTTTGCCCTCGATGGCAAGCCGGCGCACATCATCGCCAAGTTCAACTCGCTGACCGATCCGAAGATCATCCGCGCGCTGTACAAGGCCAGCCAGTCGGGCGTGCGCATCGATCTGGTGGTGCGTGGCATGTGCTGCCTGCGTCCGGGTATTGTCGGCGTGTCGCATAACATCCACGTGCGTTCGATCATCGGCCGCTTCCTGGAGCACACCCGTGTGTTCTACTTCCTCAACGGTGGTGAAGAGCAGATGTTCCTCTCCAGCGCCGACTGGATGGAACGCAACCTCGATAAGCGTGTGGAGACCTGCTTCCCGGTAGAAGGCAAGAAGCTGATCATGCGGGTCAAGAAGGAGCTGGAAAGCTACCTTACCGACAACACCCACAGCTGGAGCCTGCAGTCGGACGGGCGTTATGTACGCAACACCCCGACCGGCAACCAGAACCCGCGCAGCGCGCAGGCGACGTTGCTGGAGAAGTTGGGTAGCCCGATTCTTGCGGTGAACTAAAACCCAGCACCAGCAAGGTCTAAAAAATGTGGGAGGGGGTTTGCCCCCTCCCACATTTGTTTTGCAGTGTGCTTTAGCGCAGGTTCAGGCTGAACCCCACCCGCGTCAGCCATTCCGCTTCCTGGGCGAAGTCCGCCTGGGTCAGCTGGTTTTCATCCAGCCAGCCCTTGGGGAAGATCACTTCCAGGCTGTCATCAGCAGCGCGCAGTTTTACCTGGGGCATTTCCTGGGTGCCACGAATGTGGTGGAACAGGATTGCAAAGCGCAACAGCGCGCACAGGCGAATCAGCTTGATGCCGTCTTTGCCGAATTCGGCAAATTTGTCCTTGGGAATATTGCGGCGATGGCCGCGCACCAGCAGCGCGAGCATCTGCTGGTCTTCGCGGGAGAACCCAGCCAGGTCCGAGTGCTCGATCAGGTAGGCGCCGTGCTTGTGGTAATGGTAGTGGGCGATGTCCAGGCCCACTTCATGCACCTTGGCAGCCCAGCCGAGCAGCTCGCGCCAGACGCCGTCTTCCAGGTCCCAATCGGCGGCCACCTGGTCGAAAGCGTGCAAGGCTTTGCGCTCCACACGGGCGGCTTGTTCCAGATCGACGTGGTAGCGCTCCATCAGCGAGCTGAGGGTGCGCTCGCGCACGTCTTCGTGGTGATGACGGCCCAGCAGGTCATAGAGCACGCCTTCGCGCAGGGCGCCGTCACAGTGGTCCATGCGTTGCAGTTCGAGGGCGTCGAAGATGGCTTCGAGAATCGCCAGGCCCGCAGGGAAAATGGCGCGGCGATCAGGTTTGATGCCGTCGAAGTCGATTTTCTCCGCATCCCCCAGCTTGAACAGCTTGCGCTTGAGCCACGCCAGACCTTCGGCATTCACCTCGCCAGTGCCATGGCCGCCAGCCTTCAAGGCCAGGCCGATGGCGCGGATGGTGCCGGACGAGCCGATGGCTTCATCCCAGGTCAGGCGGTGCAGGGCATGTTCAATGCTCATGATCTCCAGCCGCGCCGCCGTGTAAGCCTGGGCATAGCGCGCCGGCGTGATCTTGCCGTCCTTGAAGTAACGTTGAGTGAAACTCACGCATCCCATCTGCAGACTTTCACGCAGCAGTGGCTCGAAACGCTGGCCGATGATGAACTCGGTACTGCCGCCACCAATGTCCGCCACCAGGCGTTTGCCGGGCGTGTCGGCCAGTGTGTGGGACACACCAAGGTAGATCAGGCGCGCCTCTTCACGGCCAGAGATAACTTCCACCGGGTGCCCGAGGATTTCCTCGGCACGATGGATAAACTCATTGCGGTTTCGGGCTTCGCGCAACGCGTTGGTGCCGACGATGCGTACGGCGCCAGGCGGCATGCCATTGATCAATTGCGCAAATCGCTTGAGGCAGTCGAGCCCGCGCTGCATGGATTCTTCATTGAGCTTGCGCTCGTCGTCGATCCCGGCGGCCAGTTGCACTTTTTCGCCGAGCCGCTCAAGGATGCGGATCTCACCGTTCTGGGCCTTGGCCACGACCATGTGAAAGCTGTTGGAGCCCAGGTCGATGGCGGCGATCAAGGACAGATTCTTGGCTTGGGATTGCGGCATGGTTTGGGGATCTCGGTCGATAACCTTGCCATCGTGCCACGATCGACCGCTGGAGCCAACGCGTTGTGCTTCGGTAATTTTCCCGATGTGGTCTGTAGGAAAATTTTGGAAAGTTCAGGGCTGCTTCGCAAGTTTCCAGCAAACAAACTTTTTCGACGATGTAAGACGTTTTAACCGGATGCAGTTGTAAGTATTTAGATAATTTCTCCTACAGTGAGTGGGGCTAGATGTTGTTCTATATCTTGCTCAAGACTACAAGGTCGATAGGTTAAAGTAATTTTTATGCTGGCTGGAGCCTACAATAAATACCGTGCTGTCTGATTTTTTATCCGGGCATCTACGCGCCAGACTGTCACTCGGCAATTCTGCCGGGGTGTTATTTATTTATAGTTTTTGTATCAGGGACAATAAGCTGTTGGGCGACGGAGTCGCCAAAACCAAAATAAAGAGCGCCTGCTAACTTCAAGTGACAGGACGAACATGAAAAAAATTATTGGATTGACTTTCGGCATCGCATGTCTGGCTGCGACCCTGCAGGTTCAGGCAAACACGAGCGCCCAGTTAGTCGTCAGGGGGACGATCACGCCTGCAGCGTGCAACCTCAGCCTGGCGGGCAGTGGCATCATCGACTACGGCACTATTCGCTCCGGCGAATTGTCTCGCACGGCATTCAACCCCCGTGAAGAGAGGACCACGTCTCTGGTTATCAACTGCGGCACTACGCCTGCCAGGTTCGGGCTCACCTTTACCGATCTGCAAGCGGGGAGCAAGGTGGCAGGCATCCTGGGGGCGGGCTTTTCCGAAGCGCAGAATTTCGGTCTGGGGATGGCAGCGTCCCGGCGCACTGGTGGCTATTCGGTCACCCTCAGGGACCTCCGCTCTACCGGAACAACGTTGTTTCCGATCATGCGCACCGGGCTCGGTGCCTGGCAGAACAGCGACGGCAGGGTTGCCCAATCGCCCAGCCAGTACTCCTGGCGTAATAGCGTGACCGTCACCCCTGCCGCTATTAGCCAGCTGACAGCCACGGTGGCGGTGAAAGCAGTGATCAACAAGGCCCAGGACTTGGACCTGAGCCGCGACATCTCCATAGATGGGCGCGCCACGCTTGTATTGAGTTACATCTAAACAACCGAAAGCAGCCGATCAAGAAAGCCAACCCTTTCTTGTTGGCTGTTTTTCTTTGGGCGTTGGATGGCCAAACGTCAACTTCATAAGTTGTGGGGAATATTGAGTGCGTGTTTTTTTAATAAGTCTTACGTGGCTATGGAGTGTGTTTTTCAGTGTGGTTGCTACGGCGGACGGGATGTTGCCGGAAACAACTGTGGTCGTGCTTTACGAAGAAGTTGGCGAAGCCTCGATCAATATCAAGAACACCGATGCAGGGCCGGCGTTGCTTCATTCTGTTATTGAAAACGTGCCTGAAGATCTGGAGCCGCTACTGATTGTCACGCCTCCCATTACCCGTGTGGAAGCGGGGGATACGCAACTGGTGCGTTTCATCAGCACGTTGAAGCAGCCGCTCAAGACCCAACGGCTCAAGCGCGTATCTTTTGAGGGCATTCCCCAGGCGCGTGCCGCGGACGGTGCGACCATCGGTATCACTCTTCGGCAGAATCTGCCGTTGATCCTGCATCCCAAAGACTTGCCACGCCACCAAACGCCGTGGGAGCTGCTGAGGTGGGAACGGGTCGCAGAGCGACTCACCGTCCACAACGACAGCGCTTACGTCGTACGCCTGGCGCCGCATGTGCAGCTGCTTCCACAAGGCGTTCAAGCCACACTGCCGCGCACCTATGTCTTGCCGGGTGAGGCATTGGCGTTGAAGGTTGACGGTGCTTTGAGCGATGTGGCGCAGGTTGAGATTCAACCCGCCACGGTCTATGGATTTTCGGTAGATAGCTACCGTGCACCGGTCAACACAGATGCGCGTTGATCGGTTCATGATCGTTTCTTCGGCGCGCGGTATTGCTGGCCCGTTCCGGCCCTGCAAATCCAGATTGTTCATTGGGCTCACGGTGCTATGGGGTTTGCCTGGCATGACGGCTGCGCTGGAGCTTGGTGAGGGATTTGACCTGGCTGCGCTGACGACCCACGGCATAGACCCCCAGGTCTCCGATTACTTTCGCAGTGCGGCGCGCTTTCGTGAAGGTATTCAAATGGTGGGATTGCGCGTCAATGGCAACCCCCTTGGGCTGGTTGATGCTCGGTTCGATTCGCAGGGAGGGCTGTGTTTCACTCCCGGGTTGCTGGAGAAGGCGGGGTTGGTAAAGCCTCGGGAGATCATTCGAGAAGGCGCCACACCCGACCAGGCGTGTCATGACTTCCTCGGTGCGTTCCCGGCGACCATGGTGCGCTTGCGCCCCGGTACTGACGAAGTGGCGCTGGTGGTGCCGACCCAGGCTTTGCGTGAACCCGAATGGGAGAGCGGGCGTTCTTCCCGGGGCGGCGCGGCCGCGTTGTTCAACTATGACGTACTGGGTTATGACAGCCACTCGCGTAGCGGCCCGACCCGGTTCGTGTCGGCCTATACCGAAGCGGGCTTCAACCTGGATGACTGGATTGTTCGCAGTCGCCAGTTCTATGTGTCCGACAACGGCCATACCCGTACCGAGCACCTGCATGCCTATGCCCAACGGGATATCGCCGCGTTGCAGTCGACCTTCCAGGTGGGCCAGCTCTCCAGTAATAACCCGCTGTTTGGCGGGATCCAGCTGTCCGGCTTGCAGTTCTCCCCTGATGGGCAGTCCAGGGCCCCGGCGGGCGGCAATAATGCGGTGGTCGAAGGCTTGGCCCAAAGCCAGTCGCGAGTTGAAGTGCGCCAGTCCGGGGTGTTGATCCACAGTACATTGGTGCCCGAAGGGCCGTTTCGGTTGACTGGGGTACCGCTGCTCAATGGCACCAGTGACCTTGATGTCAGTGTGATTGACGTGCGTGGCGCCAGGCGCAGTTTTGTCGTGCCGGCGGCTTCGTTCGCGGGTGCTGCCCCATCGGCGCCGGGCTATTACTTTTCGATTGGCCAGCTGCGCAAAACTGCAGGTGAAGAGGGGCCATCACCGGTGGTCGCCATGGGCAGTGGCACCTGGGGGCTGGGGCGCGATGCGTCTGCGGGTTTTGGGTTGTTGAGTACCGATGACTATTGGGCCGCAGGTGGCACTCTGAGCAGTGTATTTTTCCAGCGGGTCTCTGTGAGCGCACGACATAACCTGTCCCGAGACAGCCACAACGCGGTGTCCGGGTCACGCAGCAGCGTCTCCGTGAGTAGCCCACTGGTTGCCGATCTAGATGTCAACTTAAGTGCAACCACCCAGACGCGCGGTTATCGCGAGGTCACTGAGGCCGGTCGGTCGCTCAGGGGCGATGAGCTGAACTCGCACTTCAAGAACCAATACACCGCGGGCATGAGCTGGGCCGACCCCACACTGGGCATATTTTCGCTGAACTACACTCGCAGTGCTCAATTTGGCGGGCAGACGAGCGAGCACGTATTCGCCTCCTGGAATAAGTCGCTCGGTCGCGTCGATGTCGCATTTATCGCGGACTCGCAAGTGGGCGGTACGCGGGCCCGCCGAGACGCCCCACTGGATGGCAGCCGGCGTGACAGTGCCTTGGATCACGACTTGTCCTTGCGGTTGCAGGTCAGCGTGCCGCTGGGCGGGGATCGGCGTGTGAGCAGCTTCACGAGCCGCCGTGGGGACCACTTCACTGCGGGTACCGCGCTCAGCGAAAGGGTCAACGAGTATGTGAATTACGAAGTCGGCATCGAGCGTGACATGCGGGCCCGGGAGCAGTCAGTGCGCGGGCGGGTGGACCTGTTGCCGCGCTATACCCAAGTGGGCCTGGGCGTCAGCCGCGATTCCCTGGGCACCAGCTATACCGGGCAGTTGCGGGGCGGTGCAGTGGCGCATGAAGGCGGGGTGACCTTGTCGCCTTACAGCGTGCAAGACACGTTCGGCATCGTCTCGGTCGGCGATATCGGCTCCGCAAAAATCCAGACGCCGCAAGGCCCTGTCTGGACCGACTTCAACGGCCAAGCGGTGATCGCGGGCTTGCCGGCCTACACCAACAGCCGAGTCGAAGTGCAGACTCAATCCTTGCCCAAACGAGTGGACCTGAAAAACGGCACCCAAGTGCTTACGGCGGGCCGAGGTTCGTTCAATACCGTGGATTTTGACGTAGTGAAAGTACGCCGAATGCTGGTGACTGCGAGCGATCAGCACGGCCGACCGTTACCTCAGGGCGCTTCGGTATTGGGCAAGGGCAACCGCTTTCTCACCAGCGTAGTAGGTGAGGGCATGATTTTCCTCAACGACGTTACGGAGTCGCAAAGCTTGCGGGTTTCATTGCCGGACTCTTCCACTTGCCTACTGCACATTGACCCTGAGGCCAAGCCTGACAATGACAAATTTTATGAAGCCGCATCGGCGGTATGCCGAGGTGATTAAAAAGGCCCTGAGCCCGCCCTTGGCGCTGTTTTGCACACTGCTGGCGCCGCTTGATGCGATGGCTGAAAACTGCCACCTGTCGCTGGGCCAGCCGCGTATCGACTATGGCCAGATACGCAGGGATGCCCTGGTTGAAACCACTACCGTGGTACTGGCAACCCGCTCGTTGAGTGTCAATGTACTCTGCGCCGAGCCTGCGGCCATGGCGTTGCGTTTTGTTGGCGCGGCAGCCGATGGGCAGGGATTTCGGTTCGGTCGCGAGGGGCATTTGCGGCTGAGTATCAAGCATGCCCAGGTAGATGGGCGTACCGTCGGGTGGTCGGCTGCCCACGTGCCAGGTGAGGCGGACAGAGGCCAGTTGTTGCCCGGCCAGGTTTTGGTGGCTCGAGCAGCAGGGATGCCGGTGGTAGGGCGGCGACTCACCGCCCAGGTCGATATCGATACCCAATTGCCCTTCGATGCCTTGTCGGTGCGCAGGGAGACGCACCTGGAGGCACGGGGCATTTTTGAACTGGTCAGCCCGGCTGTTCAACCGAGCCAATGAAGTTGGCGAGCTCTACGGTACCAGGGTTGGCAAACAACACCTTCGGGTCGCCGATTTCATGCACTTTGCCTTGGTGCATGAACACCACTTTGTCGCCAACTTCCCGGGCAAAGCGCATTTCATGGGTGACCATGATCAGCGTCATGCCGTCCTGGGCCAGTTGACGCACCACGCTGAGCACCTCATTGACCAACTCCGGGTCCAGGGCCGAGGTAATCTCATCGCACAACAGCACCTTGGGTGACATGGCCAGCGCGCGGGCAATGGCGACCCGTTGCTGCTGACCACCGGACAGCCGATCGGGGAAGGCGTCGAACTTCTCGCCCAGCCCAACGCGTTCGAGCATTTGCCTGGCCAACTGTACCGCTTTGGCCTTGGGCACTTTTTGCACCACTTGCGGTGCCAGCATCACGTTTTCGCCGACGCTCAGGTGCGGGAACAGGTTGAACTGCTGGAACACCATGCCGACTTTCTGCCTCAGGCTGCGCAGGTCGGCGCGGGCGGCATCAAGGTATTCGCCATCGACTTCGATCACACCGTCATTGATCGACTCCAGGCCATTGAGGGTGCGCAGCAAGGTGGACTTGCCCGAGCCGCTGCGGCCGATGATCGCCACAACCTGGCCTTCTTCCACCGTCAGGTCGATGCCCTTGAGGACGTGATGATCGCCGTAATACTTATGCAGGGCGGAAATTCTAAGCAGAGGCATGCAGTCTCCTTTCCAGGTAGCGCGCACTGAGGGACAAGGGGTAGCAGAGCAGGAAATAACCGAGGGCCACCAAGCCGTAGACCATAAACGGCTCGAAGGTGGCGTTGGCGAGCATGCCGCCGGTCTTGGTCAGTTCGGTGAAGCCGATGATCGAGGTCACGGCGGTGCCTTTGACCACCTGCACCGAGAAACCCACCGTTGGCGCAACGGCAATGCGCAGCGCTTGGGGCAGGATCACAAAACGCAGTTGCTCAAAAGGGTTCAGGGCCAGACTGGCCGAGGCTTCCCATTGGCCATGGGCGATGGAGTCCACGCAACCGCGCCAGATTTCGGCCAGGTAAGCGCTGGTGAACAGGGTCAATGCGGTTGCAGCTGCCAGCCAGGGCGATATGTCCACGCCAAGCAGGGCAACGCCGAAAAACACCAGGAACAACTGCATCAGCAAGGGCGTGCCCTGGAACAGTTCGATATAGGTGCGGGCAATATTGCGTGGGAAAGCTTTGCGGCTGATGCGCATCGTCATCACCAGCAGGCCGATCAGGCCACCGCCCACAAATGCTACCAGTGACAGCAGCAGGGTCCACTGCAGGCCAGTGAGCAGGTTGCGCACGATGTCCCAGAGGGTGAACTCACTCATCGACTGTTCCTCATCACAAACCGCCGGCCGATCCAGTTGAGCAGTTGGCGAATCATCAGCGCCATGCACAGGTACACCAGGGTGGTCAGGGCATAGGTTTCAAAGGCACGGAAATTACGCGACTGGATAAAGTTGGCGGCAAAGCTCAATTCTTCGGTGGCGATCTGCGAACACACCGCCGAACCGAGCATCACAATGATGATCTGGCTGCTCAGGGCCGGCCACACCTTGCCCAGCGCCGGTAGCAGTACCACGTGACGGAACGCTTCGAAGCGCGTC
The DNA here is from genome assembly GCF_023127795.1 of Pseudomonas sp. W2Jun17. Taxonomy (NCBI): domain Bacteria; kingdom Pseudomonadati; phylum Pseudomonadota; class Gammaproteobacteria; order Pseudomonadales; family Pseudomonadaceae; genus Pseudomonas; species Pseudomonas sp. W2Jun17. The sequence goes on from NZ_SPKO01000033.1 coordinate 20,853, forward strand.
ATCGCCAGCGCGGCGGCGGCTTCCAATTGCCCGCGCGGGATGGCCTGGATCCCGGCGCGGATGATCTCGGTGGAGTACGCCCCCAGGTTGATCACCATTGCCAGCACAGCGGCTTGCCACTCGGTGATTTTCAACCCCAGGGACGGCAGGCCGAAGAAAATAAAGAACAACTGCACCAGAAACGGCGTGTTGCGGATCAATTCGACATACACACCAAAGATCCATGCAAACGGCTGGATCTTCCACGCCCGCACCACGGCACCGACGGTGCCCAGTGCAACCCCAAGGAGGGCGCCGATGGCCGTCAGTTCAAGGGTAAACAACGCGCCGCGCAGCAGCAGGTCGGTATTGGCCAGCACCGGCACAAAGTCGAATTGATAGGCCATCGTTCAACTCCGCTTTAGAGGTCAGCAGGCAGCGGTTCTTTGAGCCACTGCAGTGCGTTTTTTTCCAGGCTGCCGTCCGCCTTGGCCGCAACCAGGATCTGGTTGACCTTCTCCAGCAACGCCGGCTCGTTCTTGTTCACGCCTACGTACACCGGCGAATCCTTGAGCTTGACCTTCAGCGCGGGGACGCGTTTGGGGTTGCGCTCGCTGATTGCGACCATGACCACGTTGCCGCTGGCGATCAGGTCGACCTGGCCGGCCAGGTAAGCGGCGATGGTTGAGTTGTTGTCCTCAAAGCGCTTGATCGTGGCTTCCTTGGGCGCCACGGCGGTCAGTTCGATATCTTCGATGGCGCCGCGGGTTACGCTGATGGTCTTGCCCTTGAGGTCGTCGATCGTGCTGATTGCCGCCTCGGGTGGGCCGAACACCGCGAGGTAGAACGGCGCGTAAGCCTTGGAGAAATCAATGACCTTTTCGCGTTCGGGGTTTTTGCCCAGGCTGGAGATCACAAGGTCCACCTTGCCGGTGGTAAGGAACGGAATGCGGTTGGTGCTGTTGACCGGGGTCAGTTCCAGCTTGACCTTGAGCTGGTCGGCCAGCAGCTTGGCGGTGTCGATGTCCAGGCCACGTGGCTGCATGTTGGGGCCGACCGAACCAAACGGCGGGAAGTCCTGGGGCACGGCGACCTTGAGGGTGCCACGGGCGACGATATCGTCCAGACCATTAGCCTGGGCGGGTGCCTGGCTCAGCATCAGGCTGGCAAACAGGGCAGTGAGCAGGGCGCTGTAGCGCTTGGTCATGGCAACTCTCCGAAAAAGGCGAAGGAATTTTCTGAGTTTGCTCAGTGCACAGCCCATGCCAGCTCTCTCGGAATGGTCTGTAAGGCACGGATTCGTTGAAGTGCCATGGTCTTACTGGTCTGAACAGTTGCGAGATTTTTCGCACCCTTTTCGAGCGCCGTAAAAAACGCACGGGCCCCTTTGGGGCGTGGCTTGCCGACAGACTTCAATAGCTTTACAACTAGCTCTTCAGCTGACGGGAACCTTGAGTTTTTTATGAATTCCATTGCCCAAGCCGTACCGGAAGCGGCCTTGCAAGCCATCCGCAAACTGATCAAGGAGCAAGGCTTTGGGCCGGGCGAGGCATTGCCTTCGCAACGCGATTTGGCGATGCGGTTGGGCGTGAGCCGGGCGTCGTTGCGCGAGGCCTTATCGTCCTTGAGCGCATTGGGTGTGGTCAGTGTACAGCCGGGCAAGGGCGTGTTCGTGCTGGCGCCGGACCCGCCATCCGAGCTCGCCTGGCCGTTTGCGGCGCAGGCCACACCGCTGGACATCTTCCAGCTGCGTTACGCGCTTGAAGGGTTCGCTGCGGGTTTGGCGGCAGTCACATTGACCACGAACGAGCTCGACAGCCTGGAAGACAATGTCGAGGCGATGCGCAAGGTCCTCAAAGCGGGTGACTTCGAAGCCGCCGCCCGGCTGGACTTTGAATTTCACCAGCGCATCCTGTTGGCCAGCGGCAACCAGGCCATGGTGAGTATTCTCAGTGCCAGCGCCGAGGTGTTTCTGGAGAGCCAGAAACTACCGTTCATCCGGCCGGAGCGAGCCATGGAGACCTGGCAGGAGCATCGCAAAATCCTGCGCGCCTTGGCCCGGCGCAGCAGTGCGGCAGCGCAGAAAACCATGCAGGAACACGTTCGCAATGCGGCGTTGCGAACAGGCATCGTGTTTGTGACTGCCGTGACGCCATGAGTTGGCTATATCCCCACTCATGCAACACCATAGCAAGACTCAATCAGAGGCGGCTTCCTGAACGAGGGAAGGGCAGCTATGATGGGCAACGTTTTTTTTGCTTACAATCCGGAGACATCCATGAGCAACGATCTTATCAAGCACGTCACCGACGCGACCTTTGAGGCCGAAGTACTCAAGGCTGCTGGCCCGGTGCTGGTTGACTACTGGGCTGAATGGTGCGGCCCTTGCAAAATGATCGCTCCGGTTCTGGACGACATTGCAACCACCTACGAAGGCAAACTGACCATTGCCAAACTGAACATCGACGAAAACCAGGAAACCCCGGCCAAGCACGGCGTGCGTGGTATTCCGACCCTGATGCTGTTCAAGAACGGCAACGTCGAGGCCACCAAGGTTGGCGCGCTGTCCAAGTCGCAACTGGCTGCATTCCTCGACGCGAACATCTAAGCGTCGTCAAAAAAGCCCCGAAAATCTCGGGGCTTTTTCGTAAAGCAGGGCTAGACGCTCCGAAACTCAGGTGGTACATTCGGCCCCGCACTGGTTTCTCCACTGCCCCCTGCAAGCCGTCGCCGACGCATTCCTTTTCGATTAGTACGCGATCCTGTCGCCTTCTCTGCGGCGCGGCCTCATTAAGCCAAAAGCTTAATTTCCCCCCTCCATAAATGATTACGTCATTCCTATATGAATCTGACTGAACTCAAGCAAAAGCCGATTACCGACCTGCTCCAACTGGCCGAAGAAATGGGCATAGAAAATATGGCCCGTTCGCGCAAGCAGGACGTGATTTTCTCCCTGCTCAAGAAGCACGCGAAAAGCGGCGAGGAAATCTCCGGTGATGGCGTGCTGGAGATTCTCCAGGACGGCTTCGGCTTCCTCCGCTCCGCAGACGCTTCCTATCTCGCCGGCCCAGACGATATCTATGTCTCGCCGAGCCAGATCCGTCGCTTCAACTTGCGCACCGGTGACACCATCGTTGGCAAGATCCGTCCTCCGAAGGAGGGCGAGCGGTATTTCGCCCTGCTCAAGGTCGACACGATCAACTTCGATCGCCCCGAGAACGCGAAAAACAAGATTCTCTTCGAGAACCTGACCCCGCTGTTCCCGACCGTGCGCATGAAGATGGAAGCCGGTAACGGTTCCACCGAAGACTTGACCGGTCGTGTGATCGACCTGTGCGCCCCGATCGGCAAAGGCCAGCGTGGCCTGATCGTCGCACCGCCGAAAGCCGGTAAAACGATCATGCTGCAGAACATTGCAGCGAACATCGCCCGTAACAATCCTGAAGTTCACCTGATCGTACTGTTGATCGATGAGCGTCCGGAAGAAGTGACCGAGATGCAGCGCACCGTGCGCGGCGAAGTGGTTGCCTCGACGTTCGATGAGCCGCCAACCCGCCACGTGCAGGTAGCCGAAATGGTGATCGAAAAGGCCAAGCGCCTGGTCGAACACAAGAAGGACGTGGTGATCCTGCTCGACTCCATCACCCGTCTGGCCCGTGCCTACAACACTGTGATCCCGAGCTCCGGCAAGGTATTGACCGGTGGTGTCGATGCCCACGCCCTGGAGAAACCGAAACGTTTCTTCGGCGCCGCGCGCAACATCGAAGAAGGCGGCTCGCTGACCATTATCGCCACCGCGCTGGTTGAAACCGGCTCGAAGATGGACGAAGTGATCTACGAAGAGTTCAAGGGTACCGGCAACATGGAGCTGCCCCTGGACCGTCGCATTGCTGAAAAGCGTGTGTTCCCGGCGATCAACATCAACCGCTCCGGCACTCGCCGCGAAGAGTTGCTGACCGCTGACGACGAGCTGCAGCGTATGTGGATCCTGCGCAAGCTGCTGCATCCGATGGACGAAGTGGCTGCCATCGAGTTTCTGATCGACAAGCTGAAAACCACCAAGACCAACGACGAGTTCTTCCTGTCGATGAAACGCAAGTAATACAGCGTTTCAGGTCCAAAAAAATGGCGCCCTTAATGGGGCGCCATTTTTTTTGCGTCGAGATTCTGCGATTTTTGTGGCATAAGTATCCGTTAAGTAACAAAAATTGACGCGTGACTTCGCTCATCCCTTTCGTCGCAGACTGACCACATTCTTATGACCACCCTTGCTTACCGCAGAGACATCGATGGCCTGCGTGCCATCGCTGTCCTTGCAGTCGTGTTGTTCCACTTTGGTGTCCCTGGCATTACTGGCGGTTTTGTTGGCGTTGACGTCTTCTTCGTCATCTCGGGCTTTCTAATCACGTCAATTATCTGGCGAGAGCGTCAAGCTGGACGCTTCAGTTTCATCGACTTCTGGGCTCGTCGTGCCCGGCGTATCTTGCCCGCGCTGTTTGTGATGATCGCCGCGACACTGGCAGTGGGTTGGTTTCTGTTGGCGCCCAAGGACTATGAAGAGTTGGGGCGGTCTGCGCATTATCAGGTGACCTTTACCTCGAACCTGTTGTTCTCGCGCCAGCACGGCTATTTCGATGCCTCATCGGACATCAAGCCCTTGCTGCATACCTGGTCATTGGCGGTAGAAGAGCAGTTCTATATTTTCTTCCCATTGCTGCTGACCTTGCTTTCCAGCCGTTTGAAGCACTGGCGCCTGGCATTGTTCGCGGTGCTGCTGGCGTCGTTTGGCATGAGCGTCTGGGCGGTTCAGCATGAGCCACAGAAAGCTTTCTTCCTGTTGCATCTGCGGGCCTGGGAGCTACTGGCCGGTGCGATGCTGGCGGTGCAGCCCAAGCGTGAATGGCGCGCCTCGCCGGCCTTGGCGCAAGGAATCAGCCTGGCTTCCCTGGCATTGATCCTCATCGCTGTATTGGGTTACGACGCGAAAACGCCGTTCCCAGGCGCGACTGCGTTGTTGCCTGTGCTGGGTGTGGTCGGGTTGATCTGGGCCAACGGCCAGCAACAGACTTGGGTCGCTCGCCTGTTGGGCACGCGGATCATGGTGGGTATCGGGCTGATCTCTTATTCCTGGTACCTCTGGCACTGGCCGGTATTCGTGTACGCCAACTACGCCGCGGTGGATGGCTTGAGCGCGCTGGAACTGGCGGGGCTGATGCTGCTTTCGCTGGTGCTGGGCTATCTGTCCTGGCGCTTCGTGGAAACGCCGTTCCGGGAAAAACGTTTGCTGGCTTCGCGTAAGGCGATTCTGGCGTCAGCCATGGTCGGCATTCTGGGGCTGGGCTTCACTGGCCTTGCGATACGCGAAGCTGACGGCGTGCCTTCGCGCTTGTCCGAGCAGGCGTTGCGCTTTGCCCAAGCCAAGAAGTGGAGCCCGGACCTGCTGGCGTGCATGGCCGACAAAGATACGCCCGATGAACGCTTGTTCTGCCATTTCGGCCCCAAAGACCAATCGGTTTCAGCGTTGGTATGGGGTGACAGTCACGCTACCGCGCTGATACCGGCACTCAAAGAGGGCGCTGATCGTCACGATATCAGCCTGGTCGAAGCCAGTTTTGCCGGCTGTATTCCCCTCGATGGCCTGGAGAATATTGCCCGCTGCGCGCATTTCAACCGTCGCGTCGAGAAGGCCATGGCTGAGCAGACATTCAGCGATGTGGTGTTGGCCGCCCGCTGGAGCCTGTATGTGTATGGGCAAATGTCGGGTGACAAGGAGCATGCGCTCAAAGACCCCGGCACTGGCCAGTATGTGCGTGCCGTCGCCGAGCAACGCTTCGCCCAAGGCTTGCGCGAACGCATCCAGGGTTTGCGTGCTGCCGGCCATAAGGTATGGCTGGTCAAGGAAGTGCCGCTGCAGGAAATCATCGTGCCTTACCGTCTCAGCCGGTTGGCGATGATGAACCGGCCCGTGAGTGGTGAAGGGCTGGCCGTGGCCGAGCATGTGAAGCGCCAGGCGTTCATCACGCAATTGTTTGACGAACTGGCGGCTGCCGACAGTGGTGTCGCGGTGCTGGACCCTGCGCCCCTGCTGTGCGGCGCCGATGGTTTGTGCCGGGTCGAACTCAATGGCCGCGCGCTGTATACCGACGATAACCATCTGTCAGACGTGGGGGCGCGACACATTGAAGCCTTCCTTGAGCCATTGTTCAGTTCGTTGCAATCACGCAGCTTGACGGCCAATTAAGCTGCCAGCCGCCCTCAGAGCAGGTAGGATGTACGCCTATTTTACGGGTGGCATGGTTAATGAAATTCAAGGATCTTCGGGATTTCGTGCAGCAACTTGAGCAGCGCGGAGAGTTGAAACGTATCCAGATGCCGATTTCTCCGGTACTGGAAATGACTGAGATTTGCGACCGCACCTTGCGCAACAAGGGCCCGGCGCTGCTGTTCGAAAACCCGACCGGCTTTGATATCCCGGTGCTGGGCAACCTGTTCGGTACGCCCGAGCGCGTAGCCTTCGGCATGGGTGCCGAGTCGGTCAGCGAGCTGCGCGAGATCGGCAAGTTGCTGGCGTTTCTCAAGGAGCCCGAGCCGCCCAAGGGCTTGAAGGACGCCTGGTCGAAGTTGCCGATCTTCCGCAAGATCATCGCCATGGCGCCCAAGGTGGTCAAGGATGCGGTGTGCCAGGAAGTGGTCATCGAAGGCGATGATGTCGATTTGGCCATGCTCCCGGTCCAGACGTGCTGGCCGGGCGATGTCGGCCCGCTGATCACGTGGGGCCTGACTGTCACCAAAGGCCCGAACAAGGATCGCCAGAACCTCGGCATCTACCGTCAGCAAGTCATTGGCCGCAACAAGGTGATCATGCGTTGGCTGAGCCACCGTGGCGGCGCACTCGACTTCAGAGAGTGGTGTGAAAAACACCCGGGCAAGCCGTTCCCGGTGTCTGTGGCCCTGGGGGCCGACCCGGCGACCATTCTCGGCGCCGTGACACCTGTGCCCGATAGCTTGTCCGAATACGCCTTCGCCGGCCTGTTGCGCGGTAATCGCACCGAATTGGTCAAGTGCCGCGGTAACGACTTGCAGGTGCCGGCTACCGCCGAAATTATCCTCGAGGGCGTGATTCACCCGGCTGAGATGGCCGATGAAGGCCCTTACGGCGACCACACCGGCTATTACAACGAAGTCGACAGCTTCCCGGTGTTCACCGTCGAGCGCATCACCCATCGGGTCAAACCGATCTACCACAGTACCTACACGGGGCGTCCACCCGATGAGCCGGCGATTCTCGGAGTGGCGCTCAACGAAGTGTTCGTACCGATCCTGCAGAAGCAATTTCCGGAAATCACCGACTTCTACCTGCCGCCCGAGGGCTGTTCGTACCGCATGGCCATCGTGACCATGAAGAAGTCGTATCCGGGCCATGCCAAGCGCGTCATGTTGGGTGTGTGGTCGTTTTTGCGACAGTTCATGTACACCAAGTTCGTTATCGTGACCGACGACGACATCAATGCGCGGGACTGGAACGATGTGATCTGGGCCATCACCACGCGCATGGACCCCAAGCGCGATACCGTGATGATCGATAACACGCCGATCGACTACCTCGACTTTGCCTCGCCGGTATCGGGCCTGGGTTCGAAAATGGGCCTGGATGCCACCCACAAATGGCCGGGTGAAACCACTCGCGAGTGGGGCCGGGTGATCGTCAAGGATGAAGCCGTCACCGCGCGTGTCGATGCGATCTGGAAAGAATTGGGAATAGATTGATGCGTGTAACCCTGCAACCTTCCGGCGCTGTACTGGAGCTGGTCCCTGGCGAACGAATCCTCGAAGGTGCACGCCGCCTGGGGTACGAATGCCCCCAGGCCTGCCGCAATGGCGTGTGCCATGTGTGTGCGGCGTTGCTGGTGGAGGGCCGGGTAAGCCAAGCCGGTGAAGTGCGCGACCATGGCGAGTTCTATACCTGCATCGCCGAGCCGCTGGAAGACTGCATTGTGTTGTGGGATGGCGTACTCGCGCCAGGAGAGTTGCCGTTGCGCAAATTGTCATGCCAATTGATCGAGTGCGTGGAAGTCGGCGGCGATGTCTGGCGTGTGCGCCTGCGCGCCCCGGCCGGTAAGGCGGTGCGTTACCACGCCGGGCAATACTTGATGCTCGAACGGGAGAACGGCGAGAAGTCGGCGTTTTCCCTGGCTTCTGCACCCCATGCCGGGCGTGAGTTGGAGCTGCATGTGCTGGTGCGCGAGGACAGTGCGCGCAACCTTATCAAACAATTGCAGCGCAACCAGATGGCCCGTGTGGAACTGCCGTTCGGTGACACCCACCTGGCCGAGTTGCCGGACGGACCGCTGGTGCTGATGGCCGCCGGTACCGGTATGGCGCAGATGCACAGTCTGATCGAGCACTGCCGCGCTTCGGGCTTCAAGCACCCGGTGCACCTGTACTGGGGCGTACGGCGCCCGGAAGATTTCTACCAGATCGAGCACTGGGATCAGTGGCTGCAACTGCCCAATCTGTTCCTGCACAAAGTGGTCAGCGACCTCTGTGGCTGGGAAGGGCGCTGCGGTTTGCTGCACGCTGTGGTGTGCGAAGACATTGCCGACCTCAATAGCGTGCATGTCTACGCCAGTGGTTCGCCAGCAATGATCTACGGCACCCTGGATGCATTGGTCGATGCCGGTATGGATGCGCACCGTATGCGCGCCGATGTCTTTGCCTATGCCCCACGGCCCTGAAGTGTTGCGCTGAATAATGTGGGAGCTGGCTTGCCTGCGATAGCGGTGGGTCAGTGTCTCATTTGCCGACTGGCGCACCGCTATCGCAGGCAAGCCAGCTCCCACAGGGGGCAGTGTCGTGTCAGAAGCGTAAGCCAGTCGTCACCATCGCTGCATTGAACCCCAGCAACACCAGCTCCGCCGCGACCGGCCCGTAATGGGTACCCACGGACGGAATGATCACTGGCGCTACGCCAAAACGATTCAACGGGATCTTGTCGCGATACTCGCCGCGATAGCCCTGGATCAACCCACCGGTCAACTTCGCATACACCGGGTAGTCGGCCATGTCATAGCGCTTGCCCGCATAGGCGTAGTACGAGCGTTGGCGGAACGAGTTGCGAAAGGTCACCCCGCCATACACCAGGCCCGACGCCTCATTGCGCTCCAGGCCGATCAGGTCCTGTTTGTTGTTGTGTTGCGGGTCGGGTGCAAAGTGCCGGGTGTAGACGCTTGTCTGGGCGTACCAGAAGCCTTTGTCGTCAGTCGCCGTTGGCGTTTCGCTAGCCAGTGCAGTGGTGGCCTGGGCAAGCAATAACAGGCCAGGCAATCGGAATTTTTTCATGGCGACCTCGGTAGTCGATTTGATGAACGGCTAAGTGGGTCGTTACAGGCGCGCCAGTTTGACGGCTTGGCACGCGCCCAGGCTGAACCGGGGCTGAAATTACCGGGATTAGACGCGTGGATCCTGACGAATGGGCGAGCGTGCTTATGCTTTTGCTTATTCTTTTAAGGTATTTATTCTGGATGATGAATATCTTTAAGCTATATCGCAACGGACTACCGACTTCACCGACCATAACCAGATACTGACCGCCACCGCCCGCCAGCCGGATCGATCGTACGAACTTCGCGTATTGCAGTTCTATTTTTGATTCAAAGGGGAGCGGTATGGGGAGCTACAGAAAACACGCGCTATACACGGCGATTTTGTCGGCCAATTTGCTGACCGTTGTGGGATTCAATCCAGTTCTGGCAGACGAAACTTCTGCGGTTGATGCACCTAAACTCGACACTGTGATCGTCACCGGCACCCGCGCCCAAGAGCGCACCGCCAGTGCATCGCTGTCGCCAATCGACGTAATCTCCGGTGAAAACCTGCGCAGTACCGGCTCCGATGAGCTGGGTGCCGTATTGGCGCGGCTGATACCGTCGATCAACTTCCCCCGGCCAAGCCTGGTGGACGGGGCCGAACTGGTGCGTCCGGCGCAGTTGCGCGGTTTGTCGCCGGACCAGGTGTTGGTACTGGTCAACGGCAAGCGTCGACATACCAGTGCCTTCGTCAACCTGGGCGGTGCGGTTGGGCGCGGTTCGGCCCCGGCAGACTTGAATGCTATCCCGCTGTCGGCGGTGGACCATATCGAGGTGCTGCGCGACGGCGCTTCTGCCCGTTACGGCTCCGATGCGATCGCCGGGGTGATCAACGTGATCCTCAAGCACGCCGACCATGGCGGCTCGGTGTCCAGCAAGTTTGGTGAGTACAAAAAGGGTGATGGCATCCAGCGTAATGTCAGTGGTAATACGGGCCTGGCATTGGGCGACAATGGCTTTATCAACCTGTCTGCCGAAGGCGCCGACAACGATTACACCAACCGCGCCGGCGACGATTACCGCCCAGGCAGTATTGGCTCCACCACCTACGGCCAGCGTGTGTTCCGCCAAGGTGAGCCGGCCACCAATGAAGGCAAGTTCCAGTTCAACTCGGAATATTCCTTCAGCGATGCAGCCGAGTTCTACACCTTCGGTGGCTATAGCAAGCGCCGCGGTGAAACAGCGGCGTTCTACCGGGCCAGCAACGCTTCCAATAACATTGCCGCACTCAACCCCAACGGCTACCTGCCACTGATCAAAGGCAACCTGGAAGACACCTCGCTGGTGGTGGGCCTGCGCGGCCTGCTGGCCTACGACTGGCATTACGACTTGTCGGCCAACTACGGCAAGAATCAGTACGAACTGGGCACCGAAACCATCAACACCTCCCTGGGCCTGGCAACGCCGCGCAAGTTCAACAACGGCACCCTGAGCAACGATCAAAAGCAAGTCAGCCTGGACCTGTCCCGTGAGTTCGATGTGGGCTTTCTGCCGTATCCGGTCTCCGTGGCGTTCGGCGGTGAATACCTGCATCAGGGCTATGAAATCGAGGCGGGCGAGCCAGCGTCCTATTACCAGACCGGCAGTTCCGGCCTGGGAGGCTTCCGTGATGCCGACGCCGGCACCAGCACACGCCATAACTGGGCACAGTACCTGGACCTGGAAACCAACTTCACCGAAAAACTCAGCGCCTCGGCCGCCGTGCGCCATGAGGATTACAGTGACTTTGGCTCCAACGTCAGCGGCTCGCTGTCGGCCCGCTACGACTTCACCCCCCAGGTGGCCTTGCGCGGCAGCATCTCCAACGGTTTCCGTGCGCCGTCCCTGGCCCAGCAGAATTTTGCCTACACCTCATCGCAGTTGATCGGCAGCACCATCCAGGAAGCCGGCACCTTCCCGGCCAACAGTCAGGTGGCACGCCTGCTCGGTGCCGAAGACCTCAAGGCGGAAAAGTCGCGCAACTACAGCCTCGGCCTGGTGCTGGAGCCGGCCGATGACCTGACCGTCACGCTCGATGTGTACCGCATCGACATCCGCGACCGCATCAGCCTGTCGTCTAACCTCAATCTCAACCCGGCCACGGTGGCTTACCTGCAAGCCAATGGCGTCGGCAATATCAACTACACCACGGCCCGTTACTTCACCAACGCCACGGACACCAGCACCGATGGCGTCGATCTGGTAGCCAACTATCGATACCAGCTCGATAACGGCATTCGCTGGAACAGCACCCTGGGCTATAACTACAACCACACCAAGGTCACCGATGTGAAAGCCAACCCGGCGGTACTCGATAGCCTGGGGGCCAACCTGGTGCGAGTGGACCGTCGCGAACGTATCGGCTTGCTGGGCGACACCACACCCCAGCACAAACTGAGCCTGGGCAACGACTTCACCTTCGGTAATTGGGCGCTGCACACTAACCTGGTGCGCTATGGTGAGTTCACCAGTTATCAGGCGGACAAGGTCAACGACCAGACCTTCAAAGCCGCCTGGGTGCTGGACCTGTCAGCCGACTACAAGCTCAAGAACTGGACCTTTACCCTTGGGGGCGACAACGTTACCGACAAATACCCAGAGAAGGTTAATGCTTACGCCAGCAGCGGCGGCAATCTCGCCTACAGCACTTTTTCGCCGTACGGTTACAGCGGCGCGTTCTATTACGGTAAAGTCGCTTACAACTGGTAACACACAGGAGGCGCACCGCTTTTCGCCATGACCGCCATTGAAACCGATCTTTTGCAGTTGGCTTACCCTCCGCGGCTCGATCTTGGGCCGCAACTCACTCACGAACAATTAATGAGCTCGATGCAGGCCACTATGGCCCGGCACAAGGGTGGGCCAGTGTGGCTGTTTGCCTATGGTTCGCTGATCTGGCGCCCTGAATGTTCGTCGACCGAACGGGTGCGCGCACGGGTTCATGGTTATCACCGCGGCTTGTACCTGTGGTCCCACGAGCATCGGGGCACGCCGGAGTTGCCGGGGTTGGTGTTCGGGCTGGATCGCGGCGGGTCCTGCAGCGGGTTTGCCTACCGCTTGCCGGAGGACCAGTTGGAGGCCTCGCTTTACGCCCTATGGCAGCGTGAGATGCCTTACCCCTCGTACCGGCCGCACTGGCTCAGTTGCCGATTGGAAGATGGCAGCACCGTGCAGGCGTTGGGGTTTGTTCTGGAGCGGCACTTGCCCAGCTATGCCGGCAACTTGCCCGATATTGTGCTTAATCATGTGCTGCAAAGCGCTTGCGGGCGTTACGGCACGACTCGCGATTATGTCGAGCAGACCGTGAACGCCCTGCGTAGCCACGCCATGCCAGATAAAAACCTGGAGGCGCGGCTCAAGCGTTGTGCCAGGGATTGCTCTGCCGATTAACGCGCCGAGCTGACGCTGTTGGTGTGCCACAGCGTGGGGATCAGGAACGCGATCGCCAGTACACAGGCACCAATCAGCAGCACGAAACCACCGTCCCAGCCGAAATGGTCAACCGTGTAGCCCATGGCCGCACTGGCTGCTACCGAACCGCCCAGGTAACCGAACAAGCCGGTGAAACCCGCGGCAGTGCCGGCGGCTTTTTTCGGTGCCAGCTCCAGCGCCTGCAGGCCGATCAGCATGACCGGGCCGTAGATCAGGAAGCCGATTGAGAACAGCGCAATCATGTCGATCATCGGGTTGCCCGGCGGGTTGAGCCAGTAAACCAGGGTCGCCACGGTGACCAGCGCCATGAACACGATACCGGTCAGGCCGCGATTGCCACGGAAGATTTTGTCCGACATCCAGCCGCACAACAACGTGCCTGGGATACCGGCCCACTCATAGAAGAAATACGCCCAGGACGACTTATCGACCGTGAAGTGCTTGGCTTCTTTCAAGTAGGTCGGCGCCCAGTCCAGTACGCCGTAGCGCAACAGGTAGACGAACACGTTGGCGAAGGCGATGTACCACAGCATTTTGTTGCGCAGCACGTACTTGACGAAGATTTCCTTGGCGCTGAATTCGTCTTCGTGGCTGGCGTCGTAGCCTTCCGGGTAATCGTTCTTGTACTTCTCGATAGGCGGCAAGCCCACCGATTGCGGGGTGTCGCGCATGGTGATGAAGGCAAACGCCGCGACCGCCAGGGCCACGGTGGCCGGCACGTAGAAGGCAGCATGCCAGTCGTTGAACCACGCCATGCCCAGCAGGAACAGCGGGCCGATCAAGCCACCGCCGACGTTATGCGCCACGTTCCACACGGACACCACGCCGCCGCGTTCTTTCTGCGACCACCAGTGCACCATTGTCCGCCCACTCGGCGGCCACCCCATGCCCTGGGCCCAGCCGTTGATGAACAGCAAAATGAACATCATGGTCACGCTGGACGTTGCCCAAGGTGCGAAACCGAAAATGAACATCACCCCCGCTGAAACCAGCAGGCCGAACGGCAGGAAGTAACGTGGGTTGGAGCGGTCGGACACCAGCCCCATGAGGAACTTGGATAAACCGTAGGCAATCGCAATCGCCGACATCGCCAGGCCCAGTTCACCACGGGTGTAACCCTCGTCGATCAAGTAGGGCATGGCCAGGGAGAAGTTTTTGCGCAGCAGGTAGTAGCCGGCGTAACCGAAGAAAATACCAGCGAAGATCTGCCAGCGCAGCCGTCGGTAGGTACTGTCTATTTTTTCTTCAGGCAGAGGCGCCTGGTGTGCGGCAGGTCGAAAGAAAGCAAACATTCAAGAGCTCCAAATTTCTTGTTTTGACTGCGGATGCGAATGTTACAGTTTCGTTACCGAAAATAGCATCGCCTCTTATCTGCAAACACAGGAAACGAGAGCAATTGCATGTTCTTTTACGAACATGTCGCTAATAGATAAGTGTGGGTCGTGATCAGTTCTCTTGAGCACTGGGGATCAAAATGTGGGAGGGGGCTTGCTCCCGATAGCGGTGGTTCAGTCACTCATGTACTCACTGACCGACTCCTATCGGGGGCAAGCCCCCTCCCACAAGGACCGCATTTCAGATCAATCAGCGTGTCTGGACGACGACCTTACCCACTGCCTTGCGCTGCCCCAGATCATTGATCGCCTGGGCAGCCTGCTCCAGCGGATACACCTGCGACACCAACGGCTTCAACTTGCCCTCGGCATACCACGTGAACAACTGCTGAAAATTCGCCGCGTTATCCTGCGGCTGGCGCTGGGCAAACGAGCCCCAGAACACCCCAACTACCGCCGCGCCCTTGAGCAATGCCAGGTTCACCGGCAATTCGGGAATGCGCCCGCTGGCAAACCCCACTACCAGCAGGCGGCCGTTCCAGGCGATGGCGCGGACGGCCTGGTCAAACAGGTCGCCGCCCACCGGGTCGTAGATCACATCCGCGCCATTGCCGCCGGTGAGGCGTTTGATCTCGTCCTTGAGGCTGGTTTCGCTGTAGTTGATCAACTCATCAGCCCCGGCCGTCTTGGCCACCGCGAGTTTGTCGGCGCTGCTGGCGGCGGCGATCACGCGTGCGCCCATGGCCTTGCCGATTTCCACCGCGGCCAGGCCCACACCGCCGGAGGCGCCTAGCACCAGCAGGGTCTCACCGGGTTGCAGGTTGGCGCGCTGTTTAAGCGCGTGCATCGAGGTGCCGTAGGTCATGCTGAAGGCGGCGGCGATGTTGAAGTCCATGCTCGGCGGAATCGGCAGCACGTTATAGCCAGGCACCGCGACCTGCTCGGCAAAGCTGCCCCAACCGGTCAACGCCATTACGCGGTCACCGACCTTCAAGTGGCTGACTTTCTCACCCACCTCGCTGACCACGCCCGCCGCTTCGCCACCGGGTGAGAATGGAAAGGGCGGCTTGAACTGGTACTTGCCCTCGATGATCAGGGTATCCGGGAAGTTCACCCCGGCCGCGTGCACGTCCAGCAGGATTTCGTTCTTCTTGATCGCAGGGCTGGCGATCTCTTCCAGCACCAGGGTTTCGGCGGGGCCGAAGGCTTTGCACAGCACAGCTTTCATCGGACTATTCCTTTTGGCATCGTGGCCGATAAGTGTAGGAGGGTGCGCCCGTGGGTCAACGAGCATACCCGCGCCTGATAAGCCCCCATAAGCTTGTGCTCAGCCTTGCTAGCGTTATGCTACCGGGCAAACGAATTCGAGGAATGAACTGTGAAAGCGTGGATCCTGTTGATGCTGGCCCTGACGTTGCCGATGGCTGTCCAGGCCGAAGAGGCCAAGGAAGGCGAGGCGCCGAAGGTCAGCTATATCAGCCTGACGCCGCCATTCGTAGGCAACTATGGCCTGGATGGCACGGCGAAGCTCAAGGTTTACAAGGCCGATATCGCCCTGCGCGTGACCGGCACCGAAGCAGCTGCGGCGGTCAAAGCCAACGATCCGTTGATCCGCAACCAGCTGGTGGCGCTGTTTACCCAGCAGACCAGCGAGGCCATGAGTACGGTCGAAGGCAAGGAAAAGCTGCGTCAGGAAGCCCTGAAACAAACCCAGCAAGTGATGAATGACGAGACCGGCAAGCCGATGGTGGAAGATTTGCTCTTCAACAATCTGATCATCCAGTAAAGCCGGCGCTTAGCGCCATTCGCGAGGTCCTGCCAGGCGTCTCAGGAAGCCAGGCTCTTGCGAAACCGCGCCAACGCCACCGCAAAAAACACCAAGCCAATCGCCGTCAGGGCCAGCAAGTCTGGCCACACCACGCTCAACCCCGCATCCCTGAATAGAATCGCTGCACTCAAGCTTACAAAATGCGTCGATGGCGAGCCCTGCATCACCCACTGCAACCATTCGGGCATGCTATCCAGCGGCGTACTGCCGCCAGAGAGCAACAGCATGGGAATGATCACCGGGATCGCCAGCAGGCCGAACTGCGGCGTCGAGCGGGCGAGAGTGGCGAGGAAGATCCCCAACGCAGTACTCGCAAATAAATACAGGGCCGTCACCAGCAGGAACAGGCCCAATGACCCGGCCAGCGGCACGCCGAGCAAGCCTTTGACCACCAGTTCCAGGGACAGCCACGTACACAACACCACCACCAGCATGTTGCTCCAGATTTTTGCCAGCATGATCTCCAGCGCGGTCAGGGGCAGCACCAGCAGATGGTCGAGGGTGCCGTGCTCGCGTTCGCGCAGCAGGGCGGTGCCGGTCAGCACGATGGCGAGGATGGTGATGTTGTTGACGATCTGGATCACCGCCAGGAACCAGCCACCTTCCAGGTTGGTATTGAACAACGCCCGGGTGGTCAGCAGGGCCGGAGCTTTGCCGGCAGCATCGGCCTGGCTGCTGTAGGTCAGCAGTTCGCGTTGGAAAATCCGCCCGATGTAACCCGCACCCATGAATGCCTGGCTCATCGCCGTGGCATCAACGTTCACCTGCACCCCCGGCTGGCGCCCCGCCAGCAGGTCGGCCTGGAAATTCGCCGGTACATTGACGACGAAGGTGTATTGGCCGCTGTCCATGACCCTGTCCAGCTGGTCGTAGGCCAGTGGCGCCGGCGCCTGGAATTCCGGTGGTTGCAGGGCCTCGGCCATTTGCCGCGAGAGCGCGCTGTGATCTTCATCGACAAAGGCCACGCTGGCGTTGTGCACGCCAATCACTGAACCGGCAGCGGGCATGTAGATCGCCACGGTGAAGGCGTAGAACAGAAATAGTAGCAACACGCTGTCGTGGCGCAGGCTGGTGAGTTCCTTGAGCCCCAGGCGCAGGATATGGGCGAGCTTGTGCATCAGGCCTCCTGCTTCTTGAGCATCACCAGGCTCAGCCCGGTAAAACCGACGAAAAATCCGAACAAGGCCAGGCATTGTGGCCACAACTGGCGCAGGTCCAGGGCCTTGGTGAAGGTGCCCACCGCAATATCCAGAAAGTGCCCGGCCGGAAACAGCATGCCCATCAGCGCCGCCGCACCTTCCAGGGACGAACGCGGCACGATCAGCCCGGAAAACTGGATGGTCGGCAGGCTGGTGATGATCATGGTGCCGAGGATCGCCGCGATCTGGGTGCGGGTGAACGCCGAGATCAGCAGACCCATGCTCGTGGTCGCCAGCACGTACAACAGGCCACCGAAAGCCAGGGTCAGGCCGCTGCCTTTGAACGGTACACCGAACAACCAGCGGTTCATCGCCACTAGCAGTGCCAGGTTGACCAGGCTGACGACCAGATAGGGCGCCTGTTTACCCAACAGGAACTCCAGGCGCGTCAGTGGTGTGGCATAGAAGTTGGTGATCGACCCCAGCTCCTTCTCGCGCACAATGCCGAGGGCGGTGAGCATGGCCGGAATGAACGCCAGGATCAGCGCCATCACGCCAGGGCCAATGGCATTCACGCTGACCACGTCCTGGTTGTAGCGAAAGCGTGTTTCAAGCTTGACGGCGGCCCGGTTGTTCAAGGGTAAGCTACTGAGTTCAGCCAGTTGCGCAAGGTTGCCCTGGTGCACGGCCTCCACGTAGTTGCGGCTGGTTTCAGCGCGAAACGGCATGCCGCCGTCGAGCCAGGCCGCGACGGTGGGCTGGCGGCCGGCGTAGAGGTCACGGCCAAAGCCGGGTGGGATCTCCAGGGCCAGCTTGATTTCCGAACGTTGCAGGCGCCGGTGCAATTCGTTGGCGTCGCGAATGGGTGCTTGCTCGGCGAAATAGCGCGAACTGCGAAATGCCTCTAGATAGGCGCGGCTTTGCGGGGTCTGGTCCTGGTCGTAGACGGCGAAGGCGAGGTTTTCCACGTCCAGGGAAATCCCGTAGCCGAAGATCACCATCATGAACATCGCCCCGAGCAGGGCGAAGGCCATGCGTACTTTGTCGCGCAGCAGCTCCTTGCCTTCGCGGCTGGCCACGGCTAACCACCGCGCCAGGCTGAAGCCGTGTTTGCTCGCGGGCGGCGCGTGGGCATCGTTGACCGTTGCACGGGGCGCGCTGGATTCGGGTTCGCCCTGGGCCTGCTCCAGGCAGGTGACGAAAGCCGCCTCCAGGGTATCGCCGTGGAACTGCTGTTGCAGCGCCTCGGGCGTGTCGCAGGCCAACACCTTGCCGGCATGCATCAAGGAGATGCGGTCGCAGCGCTGGGCTTCGTTCATAAAGTGGGTGGACAGGAAGATGGTCACGCCTTGTTGGCGCGACAACTCGATCAGCAACCGCCAGAAATCATCCCGTGCCGCCGGGTCGACACCCGAGGTGGGCTCATCGAGGATCAGCACTTCCGGGCGATGCAGCACCGCAACCGCCAAGGACAAACGCTGGCGCAGGCCAAGGGGTAACTCGCCGGAGGGCTGTTCGGCCACTTCACCCAGGTCGAAACGTTGGATCAGTTCATCAATGCGCGGACCGCTGTCGGCCTTGGGCAAGTCGAACAGTTGCGCATGCAGCACCAGGTTCTGGCGCACGCTCAGTTCGCCATACAGCGAGAAGCTCTGCGACATGAAACCTACGCGCTTGCGGGTCGCCAGGTCCTTGGCGTCCACCGGCTTGCCCAGCAGGATTGCACTGCCCTCGGTGGCCGGCATCAGCCCGGTCAGCACTTTCATGGTGGTGGTCTTGCCGCAACCGTTGGAACCGAGGAAGCCGAAGATCTCGCCGCGGCCAATGGCAAAGCTGACGTTGTTCACCGCGGTGAAATCGCCAAAGCGCAGGGTCAGGTCGTGGGCTTGAATGGCGATATCGGCGTTGCCGCCTGTGCGCGGTGGAATTACCAGCGGCTGGCTGTCGTGAGCACTGTCGCCCTGGAAGTGGGTGAAGGCCTCATCCAGCTTGCCGCTGGGCGTTATCGCCGCCAGTTCGCGGCTCAGTCCATCGGCGATCAACCTGCCACGGTCGAGCATCAGGCAATGCTCGAATTGCTCGGCCTCTTCCATGTAGGCGGTGGCCACCAGCAGTGTCAGTTGCGGGCGCTCACTGCGTACGCTATCTACCAGCTCCCAGAAACGCCGGCGGGACAGCGGGTCGACGCCGGTGGTGGGTTCGTCGAGGATCAACAGGTCCGGATCATGGATCAGTGCGCAGCACAAGCCGAGCTTCTGTTTCATGCCGCCAGAGAGCTTGCCTGCCGGGCGCTCGGCAAAGCGTGCGAGGTCGGTGGCGAGCAGCAGGTTGTGCATGCGCTGGTCGCAATCGGCTTTCGACAGGCCGAACAAGGTGGCGAAGAAACGGATGTTCTCGCTGATGGACAGCTCGGGGTACAGATTGCCGCCCAGGCCCTGGGGCATAAAGGCAATGCGCGCGTACAGGCTATTGCGGTGGCGACGGTCTTGGATGGAACCGCCGAGCACCTGCAACTGGCCCTCCTGCAGCTTTTTAACCCCGGCGATCAGACCCAGCAGGCTCGACTTGCCGGCGCCGTCCGGACCTATCAACCCGCAGCGGGTACCGGCTGGCAAGCTGAAGGCAACGTCGAGCAGTGCCTGTTGCTTGCCGTAGCGGTGGTTGATCCCCGTGGCGTGCAGCGCCAGGCCGCTCATTGCAGGTTGGCCGGCCAGTCGACATCGGCCGTGCGTACATAGCCCGCGCCGGGCATGCCCGGTTTGGCTTGTGGCACGGCGCTGGGCTGAGTCAGGCGCAATTTGACGCGGAACACCAGTTTTTGCCGCTCATCGCGGGTTTCGACTTCCTTGGGAGTGAACTGGGATTTGGCCGCGACAAAACTGATTTTGGCCGGCAGCGCTTGCTGGGGCAGGGCGTCGAGCAGGATGCGCGCTTCACTGCCGACGGTCAGGCGGCCGGTGACGGATGCGGGCAGGTAGAGATTCATGTACTGGTCATTGGGGTCAATCAGCAGCAACACGCGACCACCCGCGCCGAGCACTTCGCCCGGCTCGGCCAAGCGCAATTGGATGATGCCGTCGATGGGCGCACGCAGGCTGCTGTCGTCGATTTCGCTGGTGAGTTGGGCGACTTGGGCCTGGGCCGCACCGATCGCGGCCTTCACTGCGTTGACTTGGGCTTGGGCCGCGATCACCGCCGCATTGCCGGTGTTCTGGCGAGCTTGCTGCTGGTCGATCAATTGGCTGCTGGCAAAGCCGCGCCGGTACAGCTCTTGGGTGCGCTTGAGTTCCTGGCTGGCCAGCAGTTGCTCGCTTTGGCGCAACTGCACGTTGGCTTCAGCAGAGGCGAAGTTTTCCCTGGCGCGTAACACCTCTGCTTCGGCCTGGGCGCGCTGGGCTTGCAGGGTGCGGGTGTCCATGCGTGCCAGCAACTGGCCCTTGAGCACTTTGTCGCCTTCATCCACGTGCACTTCGGCCAGGCGCCCGGGGATCTTGGCGGCGATTTGCACTTCGGTGGACTCCAGGCGCCCATTGCCCATGCTCAAGCCCTCGGGCAGGCGGTCCTGGGTCGAACGCCAGTAGCCAAAGGCCCCCGCCCCCAGCAAGAGGACGATCAGGGCGATGGCGAACAGACGGGACGTATGGTGGTTCGTAGACATGGCTGCATCCTGCGGCGTTAGCGTCCAGTGTGATGGGTTTGGCCCGTGAGGGTCTTGATATCGGTCAGTTAAAGCAGCTGAAGGATGGCCGTCCATTGTTCAGGCGTGACCGCCATGACCGAAAGCCGGCTACCTTTCTGCACCAGCGGCATTTCGGCAAGAGCGGTTTGCTGCTTTAGATAGCCCAGGCCCAGCACCTTGGGGAAGGTGTTGACGTGGCCCACGGTGATGGCACTCCACGGATTTTTCTCCGCACTGGCCTTGGCGTCGAAATAATGGCTGTCCGGTTCCAGCGCTGTAGGATCCGGGTAGGCGGCCTCGACGATTTTGCCGATGCCGGCAATCCCTGGCTCCGGACAGCTGGAGTGATAGAAGAAAAACTCATCGCCCACCGCCATGGCGCGCAGAAAGTTGCGCGCCTGATAGTTGCGAACCCCATCCCAGCGCGCTTCGCCGAGCTTTTCCAGGTCCTCGATGGACAATTCGTCAGGCTCGGATTTCATCAGCCAGTAGGCCATTTTTGGGCTCCTGAAAAAGGCATTGGGCAAGTTGTCGGGCAATTGCATGACAAACCGACAGTCGGTTGGCGTCAAGGTTTGCGTGTTGGTTCACGTTACCGCAGAATGCGCGCTTTTAGGCTTGGCGCAGCTGCAACGGACTACTTTGGAACGTTGTTGTCATCGTGTACGAGGTGCCTGAAGGGGGGCAATCGATGCAACGTAAACCGGATTTACTATGGATTTTGGTTATTTTGTTTGGTCTGGGCGTTGTGACCACCGGGTATGCCCAGAGCTTGTGGTCGAACAAGGCCGACGCACCGGTTGAACTCTCGCCAGTGCAGCAACAATTCAAGCGTTAATAAGGCTTCAAGGCGTCGCTGGTTCCAGCGACGTTTGTGCAACATACCAGTGCTTATCGGTGACAGTGCCCGCCAGCGGCACGTCCCAACTTGCCTGCGCCAAGCGGTCTACCTGCTGACATTCATGGGCCAACCCCAGCAAGGTCGGCTTGCGCCAGCTTTTGCGCCTGGCCAGGTAGGCCAGGCTGCGGTCGTAGAATCCGCCACCCATGCCCAGGCGTCCGCCTTCGCTATCGAACCCCACTAACGGCAACAGCACCAGGTCGAGCGCCCAGACTTTGCGCTGCTGGTGGACATTGACCCGCGGCTCAAGAATGCCAAAGCGGTTGGGCGACAACTTATCCCCAGGCCGCACGCGCTGGAACACCATCTTGGTGCGCGGCCAGGCACTCAGTACCGGCAGATAGGTGGCCTTGCCACGGCGCTGCGCCGCGCGCAGCAGCAGGCGCGGATCGATTTCGCCGTCCGTCGGCAGGTATAAGGAAATATGTTTGGCCCGGCGAAACAGCGGGTGCTGCGCCAGTTGCCGGTACAGGCCAAGGGCGGCCTGGCGCTGCTCGCTCGGCGTGAGGGCACGGCGGGCCTTGCGCAACATGCGTCGAAGTTGCGGACGGGACAGCGGCGCAGGTTCGGTCATGGCTTATCGGCTCATAAAACAATGCCAGTCCTGGGACTGGCATTGAGTTTGGGAATTCAGGCTCCCCGACAGAGCCGCTGTCGACTTAGCCCTTGAACCCGAAAGTTCAAGGTGGAAGAAGCAGTAGGCTTTAAGGCTTTCCGTCTAGCGGACATGCACACCAGCCCAACGTGCAACTTCCAGGGTAGTGCGAATCGGCTCAGGGACATCGCCGACTGGCAAACACGCCAGGGAGTGGGGCGAGTATACCTTAAACAGACTCGGCAATCAGCCCTTGGGTGCGTCGGAATCGGTGGAAAGCACCAGATCCACGCGCTCGAGCAGGTCACGCACTTGCTCGCGGGTCGAGCCGCTGGCCTGCACGTCAGGGCGTTCCTGCTTGTGCAGCAGATCGTGGGTGATATTCAGCGCGGCCATCACGGCGATGCGGTCGGCGCCGATCACTTTGCCGCTGCTGCGGATTTCACGCATCTTGCCGTCCAGGTAACGCGCAGCGCTCACCAGATTGCTGCGTTCTTCCTGGGGGCAGATGATCGAATATTCTTTGTCGAGGATCTGCACGGTAACGCTATTGCTTGAACTCATGAGTCTTGCTCCAGGGCCTTCAGGCGCGAAATCATCGATTCGACCTTACGCCGGGCGATTTCGTTTTTTTCAATGAGGTGAGCGCGTTCCTCGCGCCAGGTCTTTTCCTGAGCTAATAGGAGTCCGTTTTGACTCTTTAGTTGCTCGACCCGATCAATTAGCAGTTCGAGTCTGGCCATCAGCGCTTGCAGGTCGGTGTCTTCCATTGGGTTCCACTGGATTTGTCTGATGAATGGCAACTGCAGGATAAACGATCTGACGCCCTCGATAGTCTTGGTGCGTCTGCCGGTGCTAGGATACAGCGCTCCATTCTAGACATTGCGCCGTCTGGCGCCTAGCTCACCATGCCCATTCAGAATTCCCCGTACGACGCTTTTTCCAAACTGCTGAGCACCAGCGGTCACCCATGCTCGCCTGCCGAACTGCACGGCGTGCTGTTGGGCCGCAGCTGCA
This sequence comes from Pseudomonas sp. W2Jun17, assembly GCF_023127795.1. NCBI lineage: Bacteria > Pseudomonadati > Pseudomonadota > Gammaproteobacteria > Pseudomonadales > Pseudomonadaceae > Pseudomonas > Pseudomonas sp. W2Jun17. The sequence goes on from NZ_SPKO01000033.1 coordinate 44,101, forward strand.
CCGGCGTGGGCTTTGATGCCGACAACTGGCTGGCCGACGTGGCCGAGCTGCTGGAAACCGAACCGACCGAAAACGTGCGTAACGCGCTGATCGGCCTGCAAGAGATGGTCAAGGGCGAGCTGACCGGTGACGACGTCACCGTGGTTCTGCTGCTGCCGACCGACGACGCCCCACTCACCGAGCGTGCTGCTGCCCTGGGCCAGTGGTGCCAGGGTTTCCTCCACGGTTTCGGCGTGAACGCCGGTGGCCTGGAGCTGAGCACCGACGCCAAGGAAGTGCTGCAGGACCTGGCAGCCATCTCCCAGGTGCAAGATGCCCTGGAAGAGTCCGAAGACGGCGAAGGCGACTACATGGAAGTGATGGAATACCTGCGCGTCGCGCCGTTGCTGCTGTTCACCGAGACCAAAAAGTCTGCTGAACCTGCTGCACCCAAGCCTTCGCTGCATTAAGAAAGGAACCCCATCTGCCCATGATTCATATCCCCAAAGCGGAATACACCCGTCGCCGCAAGGCGCTCATGGCGCAGATGGAACCCAACAGCATCGCGATCCTGCCGGCAGCCGCCGTGGCCATCCGCAACCGCGATGTCGAGCACGTGTACCGCCAGGACAGCGACTTCCAGTACCTGAGCGGCTTTCCCGAGCCCGAAGCGGTGATCGTGCTGATGCCCGGTCGCCAGCATGGCGAATACGTGTTGTTCTGCCGTGAGCGCAACGCTGAGCGCGAGCTGTGGGACGGCCTGCGCGCCGGCACTGAAGGCGCGATCCGCGACTTTGGCGCCGACGACGCATTCCCTATCACTGATATCGACGACATCCTGCCCGGCCTGATCGAAGGCCGCGACCGGGTATATTCGGCCATGGGCAGCAATGCCGAATTCGACCGGCATGTGATGGAGTGGATCAACGTGATCCGCTCCAAGGCGCACCTGGGCGCCCAGCCACCGAACGAATTCGTTGCCCTGGATCATCTGCTGCACGACATGCGCCTGTATAAATCGGCGGCAGAGGTGAGGGTGATGCGCGAAGCGGCGCGCATTTCCTGCGCGGCCCATGTGCGGGCGATGCAGGCCAGCCGTGCGGGTTTGCATGAGTTCAGCCTGGAGGCCGAGCTGGATTACGAGTTCCGTAAGGGCGGTGCGAAAATGCCAGCCTACGGTTCCATCGTCGCCGCCGGACGCAACAGCTGCATCCTGCATTACCAGCAGAATGACGCGCTGCTCAAGGATGGCGACCTGGTGCTGATCGACGCCGGTTGTGAGATCGACTGCTACGCCAGCGACATCACCCGCACCTGGCCGGTCAACGGCAAGTTTTCGCCTGAGCAAAAGGCGATCTACGAGATTGTGCTGGCCTCCCAGGAAGCCGCCTTCAAGCAGATCGCACCGAACAAGCATTGGAACCAGGCCCATGAGGCTACCGTGCAGGTCATCACCGCCGGCTTGGTGAAGTTGGGGTTGCTGCAAGGTGACGTTGACGAACTGATCGCCAGCGAAGCCTACCGCGCTTTCTACATGCACCGCGCCGGCCACTGGCTGGGCATGGATGTGCATGATGTGGGCGAGTACAAGGTCGGCGGTGAATGGCGAGTGCTGGAAGTCGGTATGGCCTTGACCGTGGAACCGGGCATCTATATTTCCCCGGACAACCAGAACGTGGCAAAGAAATGGCGTGGCATTGGCGTACGCATCGAGGATGACGTGATAGTGACCAAGCAAGGCTGTGAAATCCTGACCGGCGCGGTGCCCAAGACCGTTGCCGAGATCGAAGCACTGATGGCGGCTGCCCGATGAGCCGGGTCAACCTGGCGATTATTGGTGGTGGCCTGGTGGGTGCCAGCCTGGCCCTGGCGTTGCAGGCTGGGGCCAAGGCACGTGGCTGGAAGATCGTGCTGATCGAACCCTTTGCCCCGGGCGACAGCTACCAGCCCAGTTACGATGCGCGTTCTTCGGCGCTGTCCTTTGGTGCCCGCCAGATTTATCAGCGTCTGGGCCTGTGGCAGGACATTGCCCGCCGCGCCGAACCGATCAAGCAGATCCACGTATCGGACCGCGGGCGTTTCTCTACCGCGCGCTTGTCCGCCATGGAAGAGGGCGTACCGGCTCTGGGCTATGTGGTGGAAAACGCCTGGCTGGGCCAATGCCTATGGCAAGGCCTGGATAAAGACGTCGTCGGCTGGCGCTGCCCCGCGGAAGTCACGCGCATGGAGCCGCTGCCTGATGGCTATCGCCTGACCCTCAGCGATGAAACCGTGCTGGAATGCGACCTCGCGGTGTTGGCCGACGGCGGCCGCTCCGGCCTGCGCGAGCAACTGGGCATTGGCGTGAAGACCCGGCCCTACAACCAGAGCGCACTGATCGCCAATATCACCCCGAGCGAAGCCCACAATGGCGAAGCGTTCGAGCGCTTTACCGATGAGGGGCCGATGGCCTTGCTGCCGCTGCCGGACAACCGCTGTGCGCTGGTCTGGACCCGCATCGGCATGGACGCCCAGCGCCTGGCCGACCTTGACGAGCGCAGCTTCCTGAGCGAGTTGCAGGGCGTATTCGGTTATCGCCTGGGCACCCTCAAGCAAGTGGGCGCCCGTCATCTGTACCCGCTGACCCTGGTGGAAGCTGAAGAGCAAGTGCGCTCGCATCTTGCGGTCCTCGGCAATGCCGCCCACAGCCTGCACCCGATTGCCGGGCAGGGGTTCAACCTGTCCCTGCGCGATGCCAATGCCTTGGCCGAAGCCTTGTTGGCCGGCCCGGCAGTGCCAGGTGACCTGGCGACGTTGCAAGGCTATCGGGATCGCCAGCGCCTGGACCAACAACTGACCGTAGGCTTTTCCGATCAGGTCACACGCTTGTTTGGCAGCGGCCAGCCGCTAATGGCGCTGGGCCGTAACCTGGGCTTGCTCGGCCTGGATCTGTTGCCGCCGGCCAAACGCTGGTTCGCCCGCCAGGCCATGGGGCTGGGGGTGCGCTCCGATGTTTGAGCCGGCCCATCACTTTATTGGCGGCCTGTGCCGCACACGAGACAAGGCTTAAAGCATGGACATGCGCGCAGATGTGCTGATTGTCGGGGCCGGAATGGTCGGAAGCGCCCTGGCGCTGGCATTGCAGGGCAGCGGCTTGCAGGTGCTGCTGCTCGACGGCAGCCCGCTAAGCGTCAAACCGTTCGAGCCGGATGCGGCATTTGAACCGCGGGTGAGCGCGTTGTCCGCTGCCAGCCAGCGCATCCTCGAACGCCTGGGCGTGTGGGACGGCATCGTCGAGCGTCGCGCCAGCCCTTACGGCGAGATGCAGGTGTGGGACGGCAGCGGTACCGGGCAGATTCACTTTTCGGCAGCCAGCGTGCATGCCGAGGTGCTCGGGCATATCGTCGAAAACCGTGTGGTGCAGGATGCCTTGCTGGAGCGCTTGCACGACTGCGACCTCGGCCTGCTGGCCAATGCGCGCCTTGAGCAGATGCGCCGCTCCGGCGATGACTGGCTGCTGACCCTGGCTGACGGGCGCAAGTTGCGTGCGCCGCTGGTGGTGGCCGCCGATGGCGCCAACTCCGCAGTACGCCGCCTGACCGGCACCCCGACCCGCGAGTGGGATTACCTGCATAACGCGATCGTCACCAGCGTGCGCAGCAGCCAGCCGCACCAGCGCACGGCCTGGCAACGCTTTACCGATACCGGCCCGCTGGCGTTCCTGCCGCTGGTACGGGATGGGCAGGAAGATTGGTGTTCGATTGTCTGGTCGACCACGCCGGCTGAATCCGAGCGCCTGATGGCCCTGGATGATGAACGCTTCTGCCGGGAGCTGGAGCGCGCCTTCGAGGGCCGCCTGGGCACTGTGGTCAGTGCCGACCCGCGCGTTTGCGTGCCGTTGCGCCAGCGCCATGCCAAACGCTACGTGGCCGAGGGCCTGGCGCTGATCGGCGATGCTGCCCACGTGATTCACCCGTTGGCGGGGCAGGGCGTGAACCTGGGCTTTCTTGATGCGGCGGTATTGGCCGAGGTGTTGTTGGCGGCCACCGAGCGCGGCGAGCGCCTGGCAGATGTTAAGGTCCTGAGTCGTTACGAGCGGCGTCGCATGCCTCACAACCTGGCGTTGATGGCGGCAATGGAAGGCTTTGAGCGCTTGTTCCAGGCGGATCAACTGCCGCTGCGCTGGCTGCGTAATGCCGGCCTGAAATTCGTCGACCAGATGCCCGAAGCCAAGGCAGTGTTTGTGCGCCAGGCGCTAGGTTTGACTGGCGATCTACCAGAACTCGCTAAACCCTGAATTGAAACACAGTCCCCTGTGGGAGGGGGCTTGCCCCCGATGAGGCCCTCAACCCTCGCGCATATTCGGGCTGTGCAACATCTGGTAACGCCTCCACCGAGCGTTACCAAATGTGAGTCCTTATCATTTGCCCTCAATTTGCAAATGAGAGACCGCACCCATGTTGGCACCCAAGCGCCTCCTGACTGCCCTGGCACTCACCCTGATCGGCAGCACCACCGTGCAGGCAGCCGACGAAGTCGTGGTCTACTCCTCGCGCATCGATGAGCTGATCAAGCCGGTATTCGATGCCTACACCAAGAAGACCGGGGTGCAGGTCAAGTTCATCACCGACAAGGAAGCGCCGCTGATGCAGCGCATCAAGGCCGAGGGCGAGAACGCCACCGCCGATCTGCTGCTCACCGTCGACGCCGGCAACCTCTGGCAGGCCGAGCAAATGGGCATCCTGCAACCGTTCACTTCCGCTGTGATCGACAAGAATATCCCGTTGCAATATCGCTCATCGGCCCACGCCTGGACCGGCTTGAGCCTGCGTGCGCGCACTATCGCCTATTCCACCGAGCGGGTGAAACCGGGCGAACTGACCACCTACGAAGCCCTGGCAGACAAGCAATGGGAAGGCCGCCTGTGCCTGCGCACCGCGAAAAAAGTCTACAACCAGTCACTGACCGCCACGTTGATCGAAACCCATGGCGCGGCCAAGACCGAAGAGATCGTCAAGGGCTGGGTCAACAACCTGTCCACCGACGTGTTCTCCGATGACATCGCCGTGCTGGAAGCCATCAATGCCGGACAGTGCGACGTGGGTATCGTCAACACCTACTACTACGGCCGCCTGCACAAGCAGAAGCCGGATCTGGCGGTGAAACTGTTCTGGCCGAACCAGGGCGACCGTGGCGTGCATGTGAACCTGTCGGGCATCGGCCTGACCAAGCACGCGCCGCACCCGCAAGCAGCCAAGGCGCTGGTGGAGTGGATGACCACGCCTGAGGCGCAGAAAATCTTTGCCGACGTGAACCAGGAATTTCCGGCCAACCCGGCGGTACCGCCATCGGCGGAAGTGGCGAGCTGGGGCAAGTTCGTGGCCGATACCTTGCCGGTAGAAGTGGCGGGCAAGCGCCAGGCTGAAGCCATTCGCCTGATGGATCGCGCTGGCTGGAACTGAATGTGTAAATTGCCACAGATCTAAATGTGGGAGGGGGCTTGCCCCCGATAGCGGGGTATCAGTCTAATCATCATTGACTGGCACTCCGCTATCGGGAGCAAGCCCCCTCCCACATTGTTTTGTGTTTGTCTTCGAATAGTCTGTTCTATAGAGAGCTTTTCCTTGGCCCACCCCGCCCAACGCCGCTGGTACCTGCCGGTCTTCACCGTCGCCGCCCTGGTGCTGCTGCCGCTGAGCGTACTGCTGCTGTCCTGGCAAAGCATCGACCACCAGATCTGGTCCCACCTCTGGGACACCCAGATGCCGCGCTTGCTGGGCAACACCCTGACCCTGGTACTCGGTGTCGGTATTGGTGTGACGCTGCTGGGCGTCAGCCTGGCCTGGTTGACCAGCCTCTGCGAATTCCCCGGGCGACGTTGGCTCGATTGGGCGCTGATGCTGCCCTTTGCGATCCCGGCTTATGTGCTGGCCTTCGTGTTCGTCGGTCTGCTGGACTTTGCAGGGCCCGTGCAAACCCTGCTGCGCGAATGGTTCGGCAATGGGCTGCGCTTGCCGCGAGTGCGCTCCACCAGCGGCGTGATCATCGTGTTGGTGCTGGTGTTCTATCCCTACGTTTACCTGCTGGCACGTTCTGCGTTTCTGGCCCAGGGCAAGGGTTTGATGGAAGCGGCGCGGGTATTGGGGCAATCGCCATGGCAAGCATTCTGGCGCGTGGCGTTGCCGATGGCGCGACCAGCGATTGGTGCCGGTGTGGCCCTGGCGTTGATGGAGACCCTGGCAGATTTCGGCGCCGTCTCGGTGTTCAATTTCGATACCTTCACCACGGCTATCTACAAAACCTGGTATGGCTTTTTCAGCCTTTCCAGCGCCGCGCAACTGGCCAGCCTGTTGCTGCTGGTTGTGATGTTGGTGCTGTATGGCGAGCGGCGCGCGCGCGGGGCCAGCCGACCGAGCAATGAGCGGCCACGCGGCAAGGCGTTGTACCACCTGCACGGGTTCAAGGCCGTGGCGGCCAGCGCCTGGTGCGGCCTGGTATTTGCCTGTGCGTTTGTGATCCCGATGCTGCAACTGGTGGCCTGGTTCTGGCAGCGCGGGCGCTTCGACCTGGATGAGCGCTATACGGGCCTGATCGTCCACACCCTCTACCTGGGTGGTATTGCCGCGCTGATTACGGTCAGCGTGGCGATGATCCTGGCCTTTGCCAACCGCCTGGCGCCGACCCGGGCGATTCGCTCCGGTATCAGCCTGGCCAATGTCGGTTATGCCTTGCCGGGCTCGGTGCTGGCGGTGTCGATCATGCTGGCGTTCAGCTACCTGGACCGCGAACTGGTGGTGCCACTGTCCGGCTGGCTGGGCGGCGCGGGCAGGCCCTTGCTGTTGGGCAGCCTGTCGGCATTGGTGCTGGCTTACCTGGTACGGTTCCTGGCAGTGGCCTACGGGCCTTTGGAAAACAGCCTGGCGCGCATTCGCCCGTCATTGCCCGAAGCTGCACGCAGCCTTGGGGTGAGCGGTCCACGACTGTTTTGCAAAGTGTATCTGCCGTTGTTGTTGCCCGGCACCTTGAGCGCGGCGCTGCTGGTGTTCGTGGATGTACTCAAGGAAATGCCCGCGACATTGCTGATGCGCCCGTTTGGCTGGGACACGCTGGCGGTACGGATCTTCGAGATGACCAGTGAAGGTGAATGGGCGCGGGCTTCTTTGCCGGCGTTGACCCTGGTGCTGGTCGGGTTGTTGCCGGTCATCGGGCTGATCCGTCGCTCTGCTCGGCAAATCGGTTAGGTGCCAGTCCTACGGCATGAGGCTACAATGCGCGGCATTCGGTGCGCTCCGTCTTTCGGATCGACCTGCTGTATGTGGCTGCGGGCCTTGTAAATCAAGGTGTTCGGCACAAGTGGCAGCTCTACGCACCTTCGCCAAGCCCGGAAGGAGAAACCCATGGGACAGCGTACGCCTTTGTATGACCTGCATCTCGCCCTCGGCGCGAAAATGGTCGATTTTGGCGGTTGGGATATGCCTTTGCATTACGGCTCGCAGGTTGAAGAACACCATCAGGTGCGGCGCGACTGTGGGGTGTTCGATGTATCTCATATGACCGTAATCGATGTCACCGGCCCTCAGGCCAAGGAATGGCTTCAGCACCTGCTGGCCAATGACGTCGATCGATTGCACGGCTGCGGCCGTGCGCTGTACAGCGCCATGCTCAACGAGCAAGGCGGAGTGGTGGACGATATGATCGTCTACCGAACCGAAACCGGGTACCGGCTGGTGGTCAATGCCGCCACCCGCGATCAGGATATGGCCTGGATGCAGGCGCAACTGGGCGATTACCAGGTGCAGCTGCATGAGCGGTCCGAATTGGCCATGCTTGCCATCCAAGGGCCTCATGCCCGGCATAAGATCGCCGAACTGGTGACTCAGTCCCGTGGCATCCTGATCCACCAGCTCAAGCCGTTCGAAGGCCATGCCGACGGCGACTGGTTTATCGCCCGTACCGGCTACACCGGCGAAGACGGTCTGGAAATTGTCCTGCCCGCCGACCAGGCACCGGGTTTTTTCAATGATCTGGTGGGCGCGGGCATTTCACCTATCGGCCTCGGTGCTCGCGATACCTTGCGCCTGGAGGCCGGCATGAACCTGTACGGCCAGGATATCCATCAGCAGGTATCGCCCCTCGCGGCCAATATGGCCTGGAGCATTGCCTGGGAACCTGCCGGGCGCAATTTTATCGGTCGTGCTGCGCTGGAAGCGGAAAAGGCGGCCGGTGTGCAGTTCAAATTGGTCGGGCTGGTGCTGGAAGAGCGTGGAGTTTTACGCGCTCACCAGGTGGTTCGTATCGCCAATGTTGGCGAAGGAGAGATCACCAGTGGTAGTTTCTCGCCTACGCTAAGCAAATCCATTGCCCTGGCGCGCGTACCGGCGGCGACTGCCGACCGGGCCGAAGTGGAAATCCGCGGCAAGTGGTACCCGGTTCGAGTGGTCAAGCCGACCTTCGTGCGCCATGGTAAAACCTTGATCTAACTATTTTCCGGCAGGCTAATGGCCGCTGACATTTCTTCTTGAGGACACAGACTATGAGCAATATCCCTGCCGACCTGCGTTTTGCCGAAAGTCACGAATGGGCCCGTCTGGAAGCTGATGGCACCGTGACTGTCGGCATCTCCGACCATGCACAGGAAGCTTTGGGTGATGTGGTGTTTGTTGAACTGACTGAAGTGGGCAAGGTGTTTGCCGCTCAAGATCAGGCGGGTGTGGTGGAGTCGGTCAAAGCAGCTTCGGATATCTACTCGCCGATTGCCGGCGAAGTGATTGCTGTCAACGAAGAGCTGAGTGGTAGCCCTGAGCTGCTGAACTCTGACCCTTATGGCGCCTGGATCTTCAAGCTCAAGCCAAGCGACAAGGCTGAACTGGACAAACTGCTGGATGCCGCCGGCTACAAAGCCGCCATCGGCGACTAAACGCAATAGCTGCAACAGCACACATCAATGTGGGAGCTGGCTTGCCTGCGATTGGATCACCCGTGTGTCACCGATACACCGAGGTGCCCGCATCGCAGGCAAGCCAGCTCCCACAGTTGATTGGGGTGTGCCTGCTGGTTGTGTTCAGTCTTTTTTCAGTACCGCTTTAACCGCCGCTACAGCCCGCTCCACATCCGCCTCTGTCATCGCCGTAAACATCGGCAACGACACGATCAAACGCCCAACACGCTCCGCCACCGGGAACATGCCTTCCTTGAAACCCTGTGCCCGATACAGGCTCAGCAAGTGGATCGGCGGGTAGTGATAGCCAATGCCAACGCCGTGGGCCTGCATCTGCTCCATGAACGTTGCGCGAGCAGGCAAGCCGTCCTGGCGCTCCGGCAACACCAGTTGGAACAGGTGCCAGTTGCTGTTCTCGAAATCCGCCGGCGGCAGTTGCGCGCCATATTTCTCTTCGAAGTCACTGCCAAAGCACTGGAAGTAGTGGCGTGCCAGGTGCTGGCGGTGGGCCGTGATCTTCTCGATATGCGCAAACTGCCCCAGGCCAATGGCGGCGGCGATGTCGGTCATATTGAACTTGCCGCCCAGGACATCCACATCCAGGCCATCGAAACCGGTGCGGGTCACGCCCTGCAGGCGATACTTCTCTGCCAGGCGAGCCTCCTCGGCGTTGTTCAACACCAGGCAGCCACCCTCGGATGAGGTGATGTTCTTGTTCGCCTGAAAGCTGAACGACACGAAGTCACCGGTTGCACCGATGCGTTCCCCGTCCCAGCTGGAGCCCAAGGCTTGCGCGGCGTCTTCGACGATACGCAGGTTGTACTTGTTGGCCAGCGCGTAAAGCATCGGCATGTCCAGGGGCAAGCCCGCCAGGTAGACCGGGATGATCGCTTTGGTACGTGGTGTGATTGCCGCCTCAACCTGGGCCAGGTCAATGTTGCGGGTAATCGGGTCGATATCGGCGAACACTGGAGTAGCGCCGACTTCGAGGATGACGTTGGCGGTGGCCACCCAGGAAATCGGTGTCGTGATGACTTCATCCCCAGGCCCGATACCGGCGATGCGCAAGGCGATCTCCATGGTGCAGGTGCCCGAGTTGAAGGTGCGCACCGGCCTCCCGCCAAAGTATTCCGACAACTGCGCCTCGAACGCCTGCACTTTTGGCCCGCTGGTGATCCAGCCGGAACGCAGGACATCGCCGACTGCCGAAATGGTGGCTTCATCAATGGTCGGTTTGGAAAACGGCAGGAAAGGCTGTTGGCTCATGACGAAGAAGGCATCCGTTCAAGATAGGCGATGAATGTTAAACGTGTCAGTAACGCATGGTTGCACGGCAAGACTGAATATAGCCTGTCGCTTATGAACGATTCGTCATAGGGCAGGCAAAAAAATGCCGCTTGAAAAAGCGGCATTTTTTATCGGTGCGGCTGTTACTCGGTTACAGCATTCTTCGCCAGGATGGCGTTAGCCAGTTCCATGTCCGTGGCCTGAAGGCCAGGGTTGTCGGCGCGGACCTTCTGCATGGCCGCTTCCAGGTACGGGCCGCGGATGCCGCCGTCGCTGGCGACGAAGCTGCCCGCGTCGTCCTGGGCGGCGACTACCAGCTTGTGGTCCTTGAATGTCAGGTAAGTCGAGCCAGTGGTGGCGCCCGACGAGATGACATTACGCCAAAAGCTATCGGCCATGGCTGAGCCGACAGGTAGGGAAAGCACAGCGAGGGTTGCGACAGCATATTTAAGACGCATGATGGGTGACTCCGGTGGGTTATCTGTACGTTTTGATTGTAGTTAAGCCGATCCAGTTCCATCACTGACTAAACAGTTTCAACCTCTAAAATCACCCCATCCTGGCCAACCACGCGTACTTGAGCGCCTGCTGGGGCATCGGCACCGGTGACCATCCACACGCCATCGCCGACTTTAATCTTGCCCCGGCCATCCACAATCGCCTGATGAACCATGAAGGTGCGCCCGATCAATTCGGAGCCGCGCTCGTTCAACCCCGGTTGATCGCTGACCTTGGCGCTGCTGCGTTGGCGCTTCCACCAATACACGGCCGTCAGGATCGACAGCATGGCGAACAGCAGCAGTTGCCACTCCAGCCCGAGTGGCGGGACCAGGAACTTGATCACCCCCACTGCGGCCGCGGCGATACCCATCCACAACAGGTACCCGCCGGCGCCGAACACCTCAAGAATCAACAGCACGGTGCCCAGCGCCAACCAGTCCCAGAACGACAAATGCAGCAAAAAGTCCCACATGGTGTTGGCCTCAGCCTTTCTGGTTGCCGAAAGTCGCCTTGACGATTTCGCCGATACCGCCCACGGCGCCAATCACCTGGCTGGCTTCCAGCGGCATCAGGATGACCTTGCTGTTGTTGGCCGACGCCAGCTTGCCCAAGGCATCGATGTATTTTTGCGCGACGAAGTAGTTGACCGCCTGCACATTGCCCGACGCGATGGCTTCGGACACCACTTGTGTCGCTCGAGCTTCGGCTTCGGCCTGACGCTCACGTGCTTCGGACTCCAGGAACGCGGCCTGGCGGCTACCTTCGGCTTCAAGGATCTGCGCCTGCTTCTTGCCTTCGGCCGTCAGGATCGCCGACGCACGCAGGCCCTCGGCTTCGAGGATCTGTGCACGCTTGATTCGCTCGGCTTTCATCTGGCCGGACATGGCGGCCATCAGGTCGGCAGGTGGGCTGATGTCCTTGATCTCGATACGGGTGATCTTTATGCCCCACGGCGCAGTGGCTTCGTCCACGGTGCGCAGCAGCTTCTCGTTGATGCCATCACGCTGGCTGAGCATGGCATCAAGCTCCATGGAGCCCAGGACGGTACGGATATTGGTTTGCAGCAGGTTGCGGATTGCGTGTTCGAGGTTGTTGACCTCGTAGGCCGCCTGGGCGGTGTTGACCACCTGGAAGAAGCACACGGCATCGATCTGCACGGTGGCGTTGTCGGCAGTGATGACTTCCTGGGGCGGAATATCCAGCACGCTTTCCATCACGTTGATCTTGCGACCGATGCGGTCCATGACCGGGATGATGATGTTCAGGCCGGGCTTGAGGGTGTTGGTGTAGCGGCCGAAACGTTCGACCGTCCATTGGTAGCCCTGGGGCACCACTTTGAAACCCATGAACAGGATGGCGATGGCCAAGCCCACAAAAAGAAGCAGTACGGTTCCGATCTGCATAGCGATTCCTTATCTGAAGATGTCAGTGAACGACGTTGGGCCGATTGTAGCGGTCTGGTCACCGATAAGGACGGTTTCACGGCCCAACAAATAAAGGATTTGTTTCTGAATCCCCAGGCGTGACCCGTAATATTTCCGTCATCGTGGTCACGCCGGCGTTCACTTTATCGATGCCGGCCATGCGCAAGCTGTTCATGCCCTGCGCGAGCGCCTCACGGCGTAGCGCCTGTATGTCCGTACCGGGAGTCACCAGCGCCTTGAGCGCTGGGTCCAACGGCATGATTTCATACAGCCCGGCTCGGCCTCGATAACCGCTGTCACGGCATTCCATACAACCGACGGCCTCGTAGCAGCCTATGTTCTCCACACCCGTCACACGCTTGCAGTGGGTGCACAAAACCCTCACCAGACGCTGCGCCATGACGCCTATGAGTGTGGCCTTGATCAAATAATGAGCAATGCCAAGCTCCTGCAGTCGGCTGATGGCGCTGGGCGCATCGTTGGTATGCAGGGTCGAGAACACCAGGTGCCCGGTCAGTGCGGCCTGTATGGCCATCTCGGCGGTTTCCCGGTCACGGATTTCACCGATCATGATGATGTCCGGGTCCTGGCGCAGCAGGGCGCGGACGCCGCTGGCAAAGCTGAGGTCGATGTTGTGTTGGACCTGCATCTGATTGAACGCCGGCTCGACCATTTCAATCGGGTCTTCTACCGTGCACAGGTTGACCTCTCGGGTCGCCAGTTGCTTGAGGGTGGTGTAGAGGGTGCTGGTCTTGCCCGAGCCGGTCGGGCCTGTGACCAGGATGATGCCATTGGCTTGCCGAGTCATGGCGTGCCAGCGCTGCTGATCGGCGCTCGACAAGCCCAGCTGGTCGAAGTCCTTGAGCAGCACCTGAGGGTCAAAAATCCGCATCACCAGCTTTTCGCCAAACGCGGTCGGCAGGGTCGAAAGGCGCAATTCCACTTCCGCGCCTGCCGGGTTCCTGGTCTTGACGCGACCATCCTGGGGTTTGCGTTTCTCGGCCACATTCATTCGCCCAAGACTTTTCAAGCGGCTGACCACTGCGGTGGTGACCTGAGGCGGAAATTGATAGACGTCATGCAACAGCCCGTCGATGCGAAAACGCACCCGGCCCTGATCGCGACAGGGTTCGATATGAATATCGCTGGCCAGTTGGGCAAAGGCGTATTGCAACAGCCAGTCGACGATATTGACGATATGCGCGTCATTGGCATCGGGCTCCTTGTCGCTGGCGCCGAGGCTGAGCAGTTCGACGTTGCCGGGTATCGCCATTTTCTGATCGGCGCCGCTGACTGACTTGGCCAAGCGGTAAAACTCGTGGAGGCAGCGCTGGATATCGCGGGGGTTGGCCACCACGCGCTTGATGGTGCGTTTGAGCACTTGAGCGAGCCCGGCTTCCCAGGCGCTGATGTACGGCTGGGCGCTGGCGATCGTGACGCTTTGGGCATCCACGGCGACCGCAAGAATGCCGTGGCGCTGGGCGAAGGCATGGGACATCAACGGCACCACGCTCGCCACGTCGATCTTCAACGGGTCGATGCGCAGGTAAGGCTGACCTGCATGTTGTGCCAGCCATTGGGTCAGGGTCTCAAGACAAGGGCCTTGGGCTGCGATGCATTCCAGGGGATGTTGAGTGCAAGATGCTGCCTGAATGCTATGGGCCGCCTGTGCGGTAATCAGCCCTTGCTCGATCAATGCCGGCAATAATTGTTGCAGTTCCAAGGGTTGGTCGAGGGAGGCAGCGGTCATGCAGGTTTCCTGGGCGGTTTGGGGTGTAATCCCAGACTAGTCAGCCGCTGGAAATCCTCGTTCCCAGGTGTATTGCAGGTTTTTACCGCGCCGTCGCCGCCAGTGCCTGAGGCCGCTCGGCATCAGCCGGCCACAGCTCCAGGTCGCAGACACTGATCAGGTTTCGAATCTTTTCACCGATGACTTGGGCACGGTGCCAGCTAAGGCCGTCGATCACGATATCGATATTCAGCAGGTCGACGTCCCGGCTCATATTGACGTGGGCTGGCGTCAGGAACTGCAGCGCAAAGTAGTTCAGCACCCGGCACAGCACGTCGGGCTCAGCCTCGGCGACGATCCGATAGTGCGCCTGACAGTGGGCGCTGTTGACGGCCCACGCATCGACGCGGGTGACAGGGTGGGCGGTTTCGACGGCGTGCATACTGACTCTCCAAAATCGACTGGAGGAATTTTCACATTCGCCTAGGGAGATTTCTTATCTAAGATGAGCCTTATTGGCGCATTATCGAATCAATCAATTCAAAAAATACACTTTCATAGGTATTTCTATGCACAGCGAGTTGGACGTCTACGATCGCCGCATTCTGGCCCTGCTGCAAGAGGACGCCTCGCTCTCCAGCGCACAGATCGCCGAGCAGGTCGGCCTGTCGCAGTCTCCGTGCTGGCGACGCATTCAGCGGCTCAAGGAAGAGGGCGTGATCCGGGGCCAGGTCACCCTCTTGGACCGCAAGAAAATCGGGCTCAACACGCAGATTTTCGCCGAGATCAAACTCAACGCTCACGGCCGCTCCAACTTCACTGAGTTCACCGAAGCGATTCGCGGATTTGCGGAGGTGTTGGAGTGTTATGTGCTGATGGGGTCGGTGGATTTTCTGCTGCGCATCGTCACTTCGGACATCGAGGCGTATGAGCGGTTTTTCTTCGAGAAGTTATCGATGGTGCCGGGGATCCAGGAGGTCAACTCCATCGTGGCGTTGTCGGAGATCAAGTCCACTACCAGCCTGCCAGTATTGCGCTGACAGGGCGGGCCTCATCGGGAGCAAGCCCCCTCCCACATTGTGTGGGAGGGGGCTTGCTCCCGATGGCGATTTTACAGGCGCAGGAGGGTCTTCCAGGCCCGGTTCTGATACACCGCAATCGCCTGGTGCATACGCGCATCCAGCGATTCATCGGTGATCGGCTGGTTAGCCAACTGCGCCAGCTTGTTCAGCTCGCCGTACAAACGGTCCAGTTCCGCAATGTCTACCACATGGCGCGCATGGTGCAGCCAGGCCTGGATGCGTTCGATGCGCGGCAGTTGCTCGGCGAGGTCTTCGGGCTGTTGCTGGTAGCGCGGCAGTTGCAGGGCGACGGCGTCGTCGGCCAGCAAGCGCGGCAGCCAGTTGGTGATTTGCGCAGCGCCCTGGCGGTTGCCGCGCACGTTACGCTCAGCGGTCCAGGTGCGAGCCAGCAGCCAGCGCGAGGTATTCAGTGAGAACAGGCCCCAGCGTACATCTTGCAATTCTTCGATGAACTGCTCCGGTGCGGCTTTGCGAATGTCTTCATCGTCGTCACCGGCCTGGACCAGCGGACGCCAGTCTTCCAGCAGTGCATCCAGGGCGCTGCGCAGTTCGCTGGTGGATTGGCGCGGCGCGGCCTGGCCGAGGCTGCCGATCAGCGCGCGCAACTCGCCCAGGTTCTCGACCCAGTCCTGCAGCAAGCGCCAGTGGCCGTTGAAACGGTATTGCTCGGCCAGGCGCTGGCTGCTGCCCAACAGGTGCCACATGATTGCGGCGAAAGCATCATCCAAAGGCATTTCGGCGTGGATCTGCGGTGCCGGCAGGCTCAATGAGTAGCTGCTCGCGTCATACAGGCGGTAGCCGCGCTCGGCTTTGCTGATGTCACAGGGCATCAGCGCCAGGGTCGTAGCCAGTTCGGCGGCCAGCTCCAGCAGGGCGGCGGGTTCGCCTTCGCGCAATTCCAGTTCCAGCTCGCAGATTTCTTCCTTCTGCTTGCCAACCACCACATGGCCCAGGTCCAGGGCGGCTTCGATCACCACCTTGGCCTTGCCACGGCCCCAGGCGATTTCGGCGCGTTCACGCACGAAGTCGGTGGTGAAGATCGGCTTGAGGGTCTTTTTGTCCAACTCGGCCAGTTGCTCGGGCCAGCACTCGCCGTCGAGTTTCTTCACATCGAGCTTGGCTTTGGGCAGGTCCCAGTTGTACTCGTTGCGTTCCGACAAGCCAGCGACGCTTTGGCCACGGGTCTTGAGGGTCTGAATGATGTCGTCACCGTCCTTGCGCAGGCGCAGGGCGACCTTGGCCTGCGCCAGGTCGCGCTCGGGGGTGTCGAAGTACTGATTCATCAACTCACGGCGTTCCCAGCCACTTTTGTTGCGTTTTTTCAGTAGCGGGTGCTCACGTAGCGCGGCGAGTGTTTCGCGGCTGACGCGGAGCTTGATTTCGGTTTCTTTCTGCATGGCCGGAAAATCCAGGATCGGGAGCGCAGCCGGGGAAAAGTGTGGCTGCCAAGGTCGTGCAGTGTACAGGACTGAGCCCGGCAACGTGCCGCAACGGTTTATTGTGTTGGGCAGATGCCTCTATAGTGAGGTTCATCCGGGAAGTTGGGAGACCGCGCATGCCGTTACCGTCCATGAAAGAGCAGTTCGCCGCCTTGATCGCCGCGCCGTCGGTGAGTTGCACCCAAGCGTCTCTCGACCAGACCAACCGCCCGGTGATCGATCTGCTCGCCGCGTGGCTGGGCGACCTGGGTTTCGCTATCGACATCCAGCAAGTCAGCCCTGGCAAGTTCAACCTGCTCGCCAGTTTCGGCAGCGGCCCCGGTGGCTTGGTGTTGGCGGGCCATAGCGATACGGTTCCTTATGATGAGGCGCTGTGGAAGACCGATCCGCTCAAGCTGACGGAAGTCGATGGTCGTTGGGTGGGGCTGGGCAGTTGCGACATGAAGGGATTTTTTGCCCTGGCCATTGAAGCGGTGTTGCCGTTGCTGGACCAGCCGTTCAAGCAGCCGCTGCTGATCCTCGCCACCTGTGACGAGGAAAGCTCCATGTCCGGCGCGCGTGCGCTGGCCGAGGCGGGGAGGCCGCTGGGACGGGCGGCGGTGATCGGTGAGCCAACTGGGCTCAAGCCGATCCGCCTGCACAAAGGCGTGATGATGGAGCGTATCGACATCCTTGGCCGCAGCGGCCACTCGTCGGACCCAAGCCTGGGCCACAGCGCCCTCGAAGCCATGCACGACGCCATCGGCGAACTGCGCGGCCTGCGCCTGGCCTGGCAGCGCGAATACCGCAACGCGCAATTCAGCGTGCCGCAGCCGACCATGAATTTCGGCTGTATCCACGGCGGCGACAACCCTAATCGCATCTGCGGCCAGTGCTCCCTGGAGTTCGACCTGCGACCCTTGCCGGGCATGGACCCTGAAGTGCTGCGTGCGGCGATCCGGCAGAAGCTCGAACCCTTGGCCGAGCGTCATAAGGTCAAGATCGACTACGCGCCGCTATTCCCCGAAGTGCCGCCTTTCGAGCAGCCCGAAGACACCGAGTTGGTGCGGGTGGCGGAACGTTTGACCGGTCATCGTGCCGAAGCAGTAGCGTTCGGCACCGAAGCGCCTTATCTTCAGCGCCTTGGTTGTGAAACCCTGGTGCTTGGCCCCGGCGACATCGCCTGCGCCCACCAGCCGGGCGAGTACCTCGAAATGTCACGCTTGACGCCTACAGTGCGTCTATTGCGGGAACTGATCGAACATTACTGCCTGAAACCTGCATAAATTAACCCTTGCCCATTCGTACATAAGGAGAGCGAGCGTGTCGCCAAGCCTGTTCCGACGATAACCATCAGCCCGCTGTGCGTTTTTGCGACTCATCCTTTTTCGGCTGCTTTTTATTACAGGCCCAGGTGTTATGCCCGAATACGTTAATTGGCTTCGTCACGCTTCGCCCTATATCAACGCCCACCGCGACTGCACCTTTGTGGTCATGCTGCCTGGCGACGGTGTGGAACATCCCAACTTCGGCAATATCGTCCACGACCTGGTGCTGCTCCACAGCCTGGGTGTGCGGCTGGTGCTGGTGCACGGTTCGCGTCCGCAGATTGAAACCCGCCTTGAAGCACGCGGCCTGACCCCGGCTTACCACGAAGGCTTGCGCATCACCGATGCGGCGACGCTGGAGTGCGTGATCGACGCTGTCGGCCATCTGCGTATCGCCATCGAAGCGCGCCTGTCCATGGACATGGCCTCGTCGCCCATGCAGGGCTCGCGCCTGCGCGTGGCCAGCGGCAACCTGGTGACGGCGCGCCCGATTGGCGTGCTTGAGGGCGTTGACTATCACCACACCGGCGAAGTCCGCCGGGTCGACCGCAAAGGCATCAACCGCCTGCTGGACGAGCGCTCTATCGTGCTGTTGTCGCCGTTGGGCTACTCGCCTACCGGTGAAATCTTCAACCTGGCCTGCGAAGATGTCGCCACCCGTGCCGCCATCGACCTGGGTGCCGACAAATTGCTGCTGTTCGGTGCCGATCCCGGCCTGATCGATGAGAACGGCCGTCTGGTACGTGAATTGCGCCCGCAGCAAGTGCCTGCGCACCTGCAACGCCTGGGCAGCAACTATCAAGCCGAGCTGCTCGATGCCGCTGCCGAAGCCTGTCGGGGTGGAGTAGGGCGCAGCCATATCGTCAGCTACGCCGAAGACGGCGCCTTGCTCACCGAGCTGTTTACCCGCGACGGCGGCGGTACGCTGGTGGCCCAGGAGCAATTCGAACTGGTGCGCGAAGCGGCGATCGAAGACGTCGGCGGTTTGCTGGACCTGATCAGCCCGCTGGAAGAGCAGGGCATTCTGGTGCGTCGTTCGCGGGAAGTGCTGGAGCGGGAAATCGAACAGTTCAGCGTGGTCGAGCGCGAAGGCATGATCATCGCGTGCGCAGCGCTGTATCAGATTGCGGATTCGGATGCGGGCGAGCTGGCGTGCCTGGCGGTGAACCCGGAGTACCGCCACGGCGCACGCGGCGATGTGTTGCTCGAACGCATCCAGACCCGTGCACGTGCTCAGGGGTTGAAGACCTTGTTCGTGCTCACCACGCGCACGGCCCACTGGTTCCGTGAGCGCGGTTTTGTGCCGAGCAGCGTGGACCGCCTGCCGTCGGCGCGTGCGTCGCTGTACAACTATCAGCGCAACTCCAAGATCTTTGAAAAGGCCCTGTAAAAGAGTACGGCTCTGTGTGGGAGCTGGCTTGCCTGCGATAGCAGCGCCTCGGTTTATCTGAACGACCGAGATGCTGGCATCGCAGGCAAGCCAGCTCCCACCGAAGACTGTATTTATTGTGTGATGAATTTGTCGGTCACATAGGCCGAATAGTCCGGCAACACCGTCTCCACCTTGCCTTGCTCCTTCAAGAACTTCGCCGTCTCCCCAATCGCCTTCGCCGTGCCGCCCTTGAGCAGCGCTTCGGTCTGTTGTGCCTGCGCATCGGGAAACGTCG
Source organism: Pseudomonas sp. W2Jun17 (assembly GCF_023127795.1). Classification (NCBI taxonomy): domain Bacteria; kingdom Pseudomonadati; phylum Pseudomonadota; class Gammaproteobacteria; order Pseudomonadales; family Pseudomonadaceae; genus Pseudomonas; species Pseudomonas sp. W2Jun17. Next base: position 63,433 of record NZ_SPKO01000033.1, read on the forward strand.
TGCCCGCCAGCAACTCTGGAATATCGTCGGCATTGGAGCCTGTCAATTTGGCGATCTTCTGCACCGGTTCCGAATCCACCGTCCAACTGTCTTTATGCGCGGCATAGTCGGCGAATGAATCGAGGGTGACCTTGGCAAACCTGGCCACTACCTCAGGATGTTTTTCGGCGAAATCCTTGCGTGCTACCCACACTTCAAACGTCGGTGCGCCCCATTGGCCCACCTGCGCCGCATCGGTCAGGGTTTTGCCGGTCTTGCGGATTTCGCCCAGGGCCGGTGACCACACGAATGCGCCGTCGATATCGCCGCGCTTCCAGGCGGCGGCGATTTCGGCCGGTTGCAGGTTCACCACTTTGACTTGTTTAGTGTCCAGCCCCCAATGCTTCAGGGCGCCGAGCAGGCTGTAATGGGAGGTTGAGACGAAGGGTGTGGCGATGGTTTTGCCGATCAGGTCTTCGGGTTTGTCGATGCCACTGCCATTACGCACTACCAGGGCTTCAGAAGCGTTGATCTGTGCCGATACGATAAACGCGACGATGGGTAGATTGCGCGAAGCGGCTGCGGCGAGGGGGCTGGAACCGAGGTTGCCGATTTGTACATCACCCGAGGCAATGGCCGTGACCACCTCCGGGCCACTGTTGAACCGGCGCCAGGCGATTTTCTCACCAATGGTTTTTTCGTAGAGGCCGTCAGCCTGGGGGACTTTGCTGGGATCGATGCCGGTCTGGTAGCCGACCGTCAAATCGGCCGCGCTGACACCAAAAGAAAGTAATACCGATACAAAAACTGTAACAAATTGACGGGAGGATGTGCGTTTGGCCATGATGGCGTCGCCTTTTTGATCGTGAGTGACGTATGCAACCGTACGGTCACACTAATCGATCTAAAAAAGCACTGGTAAATACCCTTTAGGAATTAGCTTATGGAGCGGTTCGTGTCACTCGACCCACCCGCTTCACGCATCCGCTTATTCCCGAATCGTATGAAAAAGAATGAAACAATTCTTTTTGGGTGTATGAAAAACTCATTACCCTGCAGGGACCAAATCAACTGCGATTAGACGAAGGTAGTAGACACACAAGGTTACGATTGACTTGCTAGTCACTATCTGGCGCTAATCGCGCATCTGTGGATCCAGGGCGTCAGACCCGGGGCCAAAGAAATACAAAAATTAGAAACGAGAGGAGCGGTACATGAAGAAGTCCACCTTGGCTGTGGCTGTAGCTTTGGGCGCAATCGCCCAGCAAGCAGGCGCCGCCGGTTTCATCGAAGACAGCAAGGCCACACTGGGCCTGCGTAACTTCTACATCAACACCGACAACCGTGAAGGTGCTGGTGCGAACAAGAACGAAGAGTGGGGCCAAGGCTTCGATCTGCGTTTCATCTCCGGTTACACCCAAGGCACCGTCGGCTTCGGTCTTGACGCTATCGGCCTGCTGGGTGTTCGCCTGGATTCCGGCGGCGGCACCAACGGCGCGACCGCCAGCTCGTATGGCGGCACCATCTTCCCGAGCAAGTCCAATGGCGAAGCCGTTGATAACTACTCCAGCCTGGGCCTGACCGCCAAAGCGAAGATCTCCCAGACCGAACTGAAGCTGGGTACCTTGCAGCCCAAGCTGCCGGTCATCGTCACCAACGATGGTCGTATGCTGCCGCAGACCTTCCAGGGTGGCCAGATCACCTCCAGCGACATCAAGGACCTGACCCTGGTTGCCGGCCAGATCGAAAAAGCCAAGGGCCGTAACTCCAGCAACAACGAAAGCCTGTCCATCTCCGGCGCCAACAGCCGTGGCGTGAACTGGCGTTCGAGCAACAAGTTCTACTACGCCGGTGGTGACTACAAGATCACCAAGGACCTGACCGCCCAGTACTACTACGGCAACCTGGAAGATTTCTACAAGCAACACTTCCTGGGCCTGACCCACAACTGGGCTATCGGCCCTGGCGTGCTGAAGTCTGATCTGCGTTACTTCAACAGCTCCGACGACGGTAACAACGGCAACCAGTCTGCCTACTTCTCCACAGGCAACTACGGTGGCGTCAACTCCGGTCGTGGCAAAGTCGACAACAACCTGTACAGCGGCCTGTTCCTGTACTCGGTTGCCGGCCACACCTTCGGTGGCGGTTACCAGGTCAGCAACGGCAGCAGCGACTTCCCTTGGTTGAACCAGGGTGACGGCTCGTCGGCCTACATCACTACCGACATGCAGATCCAGAAGTTCGCCCGTGCCGGCGAGCGCACCTGGCAAGCTCGCTACTCCTACGACTTCGCCAAGGTGGGCGTACCTGGCCTGACCGCTGGTGTGGTTTACCTGAAGGGTGATCATATCGACACCGTTGCCAGCAACCGTGCCGAGTTCACCGGCCAGTCCGAGTGGGAACGTGACATCACTGTTGCCTACGTCGTACCGGAAGGTCCGCTGAAAAACGTCGGCGTGGCGTGGAAAAACGCTATGTGGCGCAGCGACATCGCCAACGCACGTAACCAGGACGAAAACCGCCTGATCGTCAGCTACTCGATCCCGCTGTTGTAAGACTGTAAAGCCTTGCCCGGCGCAATGCCGGGCAAGGTGTACTGCTTTCAAGTCGGGCTCAACCCCCGCAAGCCCTTCCTGAAACCCTCTTTACTACAGCGACTCAAGGCCTTCTCGAACCTTGAAAACAATGTTGATCTTCGCCTGTGCCCAAGTCCAATGAACACATTTTTAATATTCCTTTATCGTCTAGATAAATCGATATTTATTCTTTTTAAATAAATCCAAATCCATGCACAGTGGGCTCCATAAGCACTCATCAGGAGCCACACCATGAGCCTAAGACTGGGCGACATCGCCCCCGACTTCGAACAGGATTCCAGCGCCGGCAAGATTCGCTTCCACGAATGGCTGGGCGACAGCTGGGGTGTGTTGTTTTCCCACCCGGCAGACTTCACCCCGGTGTGCACCACCGAGCTGGGCTTCACCGCCAAGCTCAAGGACGAATTCGCAAAACGTGGCGTCAAGGCCATCGCCCTGTCGGTAGACCCGGTGGACTCGCATCACAAGTGGATTGAAGACATCAATGAGACCCAGAACACCGTGGTCAACTTCCCGATCCTGGCCGACGCCGACCGCAAGGTCTCGGACCTCTACGACCTGATCCATCCCAACGCCAGTGACACCCTCACCGTGCGCTCTTTGTTCGTGATCGACCCGAACAAGAAGATCCGCCTGACTATCACCTACCCGGCCAGTACCGGGCGCAACTTCCATGAAATCCTGCGGGTGATCGACTCGCTGCAACTGACCGACAACCACAAGGTCGCCACGCCGGCCAACTGGCAGGATGGGGATGAGGTGGTGATCGTGCCGTCGCTCAAGGACGAGGAAGAGATCAAGAAGCGCTTTCCAAAGGGCTACCGCGCGGTGAAGCCGTACCTGCGCCTCACCCCACAACCCAATCGTTAAGGCGGATATCGCCATCGCGGGCAAGCCCGGCTCCCACAGTTGACCGCATTCCCCTGTGGGAGCCGGGCTTGCCCGCGATGGCGGCCTCATGAACAGCAAAGGCATCAAGTTGCAAACCGTCTCACACAGCAGGGGTTTTCAGGCCGTTTTCACGGCCTTTTTTTTCGCCTGGCGATTGATAAACGGCTTATGTATTTATGGAATAAACAAATGAATAAATAAGATTTATAGATATATAAATCTACTGATATGGTCTGTTCCATCTTGGCGCCATCGCCGTACAGCGAACCGCCGACACTTGCTCAAGGAATCTCCTGCATGCTGGTCGTAACACTTGGAGGCAGTCCCAGCCAGCGTTCGCGCTCCGGGGTGTTGCTGGATAAAACCCGTCAATGGCTGCAACAGCAGGGCGTAGAGGTGGTGAGTTACCAGATACGCGACTTCCCGGCTGAAGACTTGCTGCACGCACGGTTCGACAGCCCCAAGGTCATCGACCTGTTGCAACAGGTGGCCAATGCCGACGGCCTGGTGATCGCCACACCGGTGTACAAGGCGTCGTTTTCCGGCGCGCTGAAAACCGTGTTGGACCTTCTGCCCGAACGCGCCCTGGCCCATAAGGTGGTATTACCGATTGCAACCGGCGGCAGCATCGCCCACATGCTGGCGGTGGACTATGCCTTGAAACCGGTGTTGTCGGCCCTGAAAGCCCAGGAATTGCTCCACGGCATTTTCGCCGAAGACAGCCAGATCGCCTATGGCGAAGGCAGCGTCCAGGCGCAACTGGTGCCGGTACTTGAACGACGCTTGCACGAAGCCCTGGAGCAGCTCTACAGCGCCATGGCCCGACGACCCAAGCCGCTGGACCCCGATGTGTTGAATGAACGCTTGTTGAGTGCTCGCTGGAGCATCTGACCCTTACCCGAAAATCGAGAAACACTCACCTTACTCAGCCGCCAACGGCCAAGCAGGTGCAGCCAAAACCCTAATCGCAACTGTGGAGAGAGCGCCATGCGCACTGTCATCTTGCGTCGTGGTCTGGTCGCACTGTTTGCTGCGGCTGTGTCCTTCGGCGCCATTGTTCAAGCCCAAGCCGCCGAGACCCTGCGGATCGGTTATCAGAAGTACGGCACCCTGGTGCTGCTCAAGGCCAAGGGCACCCTGGAAAAACGCCTGGCCGCCCAAGGTGTGCAGGTGCAGTGGACCGAGTTTCCCGGCGGCCCGCAGTTGCTTGAGGGCCTGAATGTCGGCTCCATCGACTTCGGCGTCACCGGTGAAACGCCACCGGTGTTTGCCCAGGCGGCCGGCGCCGACTTGCTTTACGTCGCCTACGAACCGCCCGCGCCTACCAGTGAAGCGATCCTGGTGCCCAAAGACTCACCGATCAAATCGGTCGCCGAGCTCAAAGGCAAAAAGGTTGTGCTCAACAAAGGCTCCAACGTGCATTACCTGCTGGTGCGAGCCCTGGAAGATGCCGGCCTCAACTACACCGACGTGAAAACCGTATTCCTGCCACCTGCCGATGCCCGTGCCGCCTTCGAGCGCGGCAGTGTGGATGCCTGGGTGATCTGGGACCCATACCAGGCCGCCGCCGAGAAACAACTGCAAGCCCGAACCCTGCGTGACGGCACCGGCATTGCCGACAACCATCAGTTCTACCTGGCCACCAAGCCCTACGCCGAGCAACACCCTGAAGTGATCAGGGCGCTGGTGGAAGAAGTGCGCGCGGTGGGCGAGTGGTCCAAGGCCAACCCGCAGGAAGTCACCGAACAAGTCGCACCGCTGCTGGGCCTGCCCGCCGACATCACCCTGACCTCGGTGAAACGCCAGGGCTACGGTGCGCTGTTCCTGACCCCGGAAGTGGTCGCGGCCCAGCAGAAAATCGCCGACAGCTTCTACCAGCTCAAACTGATCCCCAAGCCCTTGAGCATCAAGGACGTGATCTGGACGCCACCCGCCGCGGTTGCCAAAGCGCCGTAATCCGATTCCTTCAGGAGACAACTCCATGAGCCTCAATATTTTCTGGTTCCTGCCTACCCACGGCGACGGCCATTACCTTGGCACCGCCGAAGGCGCCCGCGCCGTCGATCACGGTTATTTGCAACAAGTGGCCCAGGCCGCTGACCGCCTGGGTTTCGGCGGGGTGTTGATCCCTACCGGTCGCTCCTGCGAAGACTCGTGGCTGGTGGCTGCCTCGCTGATTCCAGTGACCCAGCGTTTGAAATTCCTGGTTGCTCTGCGCCCCGGGATCATTTCCCCGACGGTGGCCGCACGCCAGGCCGCCACCCTGGACCGGTTGTCCGGTGGTCGTGCGTTATTCAACCTGGTAACTGGCGGTGACCCGGAAGAGTTGGCTGGCGATGGCTTGTTCCTCAGCCACGAAGAACGCTATCAGGCATCGGTGGAGTTCACGCGCATCTGGCGCCGCGTGCTCGAAGGCGAAACCGTGGACTACGACGGCGAGCACATCAGCGTCAAAGGCGCCAAGCTGCTCTACCCACCGGTCCAGCAACCGCGCCCGCCGCTGTACTTCGGCGGTTCCTCCGAAGCGGCCCAGGACCTGGCGGCCGAGCAGGTGGAAATGGTCCTGACCTGGGGCGAGCCGCCGGCTGCTGTCGCGGAAAAAATCGCCCAGGTTCGCGCCAAGGCCGAGAAACTCGGGCGTACCCTGCGCTTCGGCATTCGCCTGCATGTGATTGTGCGCGAGACCAACGAAGAGGCCTGGAAAGCCGCCGACAAACTCATCTCCCATCTGGACGACGACACCATTGCCCGCGCCCAGGCGTCGCTGGCGCGTTTCGATTCGGTCGGTCAGCAACGCATGGCCGCTTTGCATGGCGGCAGCCGTGACAACCTGGAGGTCAGCCCCAACCTGTGGGCCGGCGTCGGCCTGGTGCGTGGCGGGGCAGGCACGGCGCTGGTCGGCGATGGCCCAACGGTTGCGGCGCGGGTCAAGGAATACGCGGACCTGGGTATCGACACCTTTATCTTCTCCGGTTATCCACACCTGGAAGAGTCGTATCGGGTCGCCGAACTGTTGTTTCCGCATCTGGATATCGAACGTCCCGAGTTGCCGAAAAGCGCCGGTTACGTCAGCCCGTTTGGCGAGATGGTCGCCAACGACATCCTTCCCAAAGCTGCGTCACAGAGTTGAGGCGCCGTTATGGACTTTGAAAAATTCAGCCATCGCGTGGCGCCCTGGGTGCTGCCGATCTTGTTGCTGGCGGTGTGGCAGTTGTCGGTGTCGGCGGGGTGGTTGTCGACGCGCATTTTGCCGGCGCCCAGTGCGGTGATCGAAGCCGGAGTCAACCTGGTGGTCAGCGGCGAAATCTGGACACACCTGGCCATCAGTGGCTGGCGTGCTGGCCTGGGCTTTGTGATCGGCGGCAGCATTGGTTTGGCCCTGGGCTTTATCACCGGGTTGTCGAAGTGGGGCGAGCGCTTGCTGGACAGCTCTGTGCAGATGATTCGTAACGTGCCGCACCTGGCGCTGATTCCACTGGTGATCCTGTGGTTCGGCATTGACGAGACCGCGAAGATTTTCCTGGTGGCACTCGGCACGTTGTTCCCGATCTACCTGAACACCTATCACGGTATCCGCAACGTCGACCCGGCGCTGGTGGAAATGTCGCGCAGCTATGGCCTGTCGGGGTTCAGCCTGTTCTGGCAAGTCATCCTGCCTGGCGCGCTGCCGTCGATCCTGGTGGGCGTGCGCTTTGCCCTGGGCTTTATGTGGCTGACGCTGATCGTGGCGGAAACCATCTCGGCCAGTTCCGGCATCGGTTACCTGGCGATGAATGCCCGTGAGTTCCTGCAAACCGATGTGGTGGTGCTGGCCATCGTGATGTACGCGATCCTCGGCAAACTCGCCGACCTGGCGGCGCGTGGCCTGGAACGGGTATGGCTGCGCTGGCACCCGGCGTATCAAGTCAAAGGAGGTGCGGCATGACAGCTCAACAACCCCCGCGCCTGCTCAAGGGCATTCCCCTGGCGGTGCGCAAGTTGCGCAAATCCTTCGGCACTCGCGAAGTGCTCAAGGACATCGACCTGCATATTCCGGCCGGTCAATTCGTGGCCGTGGTAGGTCGCAGCGGCTGCGGCAAGAGTACCTTGTTGCGCTTGCTGGCGGGGCTGGACAAGGCCAGTGGCGGCGAGCTGCTGGCCGGCTCCGCGCCGCTGCACGAGGCGATTGAAGACACACGATTGATGTTCCAGGAAGCGCGTTTGCTGCCGTGGAAAAAGATCATCGACAACGTCGGCCTCGGCCTTACGGGCAACTGGCGCCCCAGGGCGCTGGAGGCCCTGGAAGCGGTGGGCCTGGCCGAGCGCGCCAATGAATGGCCGGCGGCCTTGTCCGGTGGCCAGAAGCAGCGCGTGGCCCTGGCGCGCGCGTTGATTCACCAACCGCGCCTGTTGCTGCTCGATGAGCCGCTGGGCGCACTGGACGCCCTGACCCGCATCGAGATGCAGCAACTGATCGAGAACCTCTGGCGCAAGCACGGATTCACTGTGTTGCTGGTGACCCACGATGTCAGCGAAGCCGTGGCGATTGCCGATCGGGTGATTCTGATCGAAGACGGCGAAATCGGTCTCGACCTCGCCGTCGACCTGCCACGCCCACGGGCCCGTGGTTCACACCGCCTGGCCGCGTTGGAGGCCGAGGTGCTCAACCGCGTGCTGTCGCTGCCCGGTTCACCGCCGGAACCCGAACCTGTTTCACCGCTGCCGACGCAATTGCGTTGGGCTCAATAACCCACACAGGAAAAACATCATGACTATTAAAGCCATCAACGTGCGTAACCAGTTCAAAGGCACCATCAAGGAAATCGTGGTCGGTGACGTACTGTCGGAAATCGATGTACAGACTGCCTCGGGCATCGTCACTTCGGTGATTACCACTCGCTCGGTGAAAGAGCTAGAGCTGGTGATTGGCAGTGAAGTGATTGCCTTTGTGAAATCGACTGAGGTGTCGATTGCAAAATTGTGATTCGCGTCGCTCTTGAGCTCGCTATCGCAGGCAAGCCAGCTCCCACATTTGAATGTATTCACAGATCAAAAATGTGGGAGCTGGCTTGCCTGCGATGAGGCCCGTTTGGACAAATATGCGGGTAAGTAGAGCCCCACATAGGCATCAAACACCCGCATTCCTTCCTCAGCCATACGCGGCGTAATCAGCCCATGCTGATGCACTGAGCGCGCATACACGCGGTCGCTCAACTCCAGCGCCAGGGCAAATACATCCACATCCTTGGGCAAGCTCGGCACTTCGAAGTGGCGGTTGAACACTTCCAGCATCAAGTCCCCCAATTCCAGATCATGCTGACGATCGGCCTGGGTCACCTCAGTCAACCCGTGCTGTGCCAGGATCAACTGACGTGCTGCAGCGTCTTGGTCGTAAACGTTGAGCATGCGCTGTTCAACGATGTAGGACAGGTCGCGCCAATGCTTGAGTGAGTCATGTTCGATGGGCGCCTGGATGGCGGCGCGGAAGGCGGCGTGTACCTGGGCGGTCAACGCCTCCAGCAAAGCCGGCACGCTGGCGAAGAAGTGATACACCGACGACGGCGGAATCTGCGCACGCTCGGCCACGCTGTAGATCGACAAACCGGCCACGCCTTCGGCAGCCAGCAAGGCGCGGGCGGCTTCAAGGATCGCGTCGATCCGGGCCTGGCTGCGGGCGCGGGGTTTGCGAGGGGCGGCGGGGCGGGTGGGCATGGAAGTCTCCTACAAGGCAGCGGGCATTGTATGAGCAGGGAGGTGTGTTGTCTGCCAGGCCGCCATCGGGAGCAAGCCCCCTCCCACAGTTGACCCCATTCCAAATCTGGAACTCGGTCAGTGTGGGAGGGGGCTTGCTCCCGATGAGACCAATTCGGTCTCCCGGAATAAGCCCATAAAAAAACGCCACAGACCCTAAGCCTGTGGCGCTTCTTCAATGCCGCAACCGCTTACACGGTATGCAGGTACCAGTTGTACTCAAGGTCGGAGATGGAGTGTTCAAACTCTTCCAGCTCACTTTCCTTACAGGCAACAAAGATATCGATGTATTTAGGATCGATGTACTTGGCCATCACCTCGCTGTCGTCCAACTCGCGCAGGGCATCGCGCAGGTTGTTCGGCAGGCTTTGCTCGTTCTGCTCGTAGCTGTTGCCTTCCACCGGAGCGCCCGGTTCGATCTTGTTGGTCAGACCGTGGTGTACACCCGCCAGGACCGAAGCCATCAGCAGATAAGGGTTGGCATCGGCACCGGCCACGCGGTGTTCGATACGCACGGCATCGGAAGAGCCGGTGGGTACGCGAATCGCTACGGTGCGGTTGTCCAGGCCCCAGCACGGCGAGTTCGGCACATAGAACTGTGCGCCGAAACGACGGTAGGAGTTGACGTTGGGGCACAGGAACGCCATTTGGGCGGGCAGGGTCTCCAGCACACCGCCGATCGCGTGACGCAATGCGGCGTTCTGCTCGGGATCCTCGCTGGCAAAGATGTTCTTGCCGTCCTTGTCCAGAATGGAGATGTGTACGTGCAACCCGTTGCCTGCCTGCCCTGGGTAAGGCTTGGCCATGAAGGTGGTGTCCATCTCATGGTCGTAGGCGATGTTCTTGATCAGGCGCTTGAGCAGTACTGCGTAGTCGCAGGCCTTGATCGGGTCGGCCACGTGGTGCAGGTTCACTTCGAACTGCGCCGGGGCACTTTCCTTGACGATGGCATCGGCCGGAATGCCTTGCTCCTTGGCACCTTCCAGAATGTCCTGGAGGCAGTCGACGTATTCGTCGAGGTCGTCGATCAGGTAGACCTGTGTCGAGTGCGGGCGTTTGCCGGAGATCGGCGAGCGGGGCGGTTGTGGGCGGCCGTTCACGTTCTCCTGGTCGATCAGGTAGAACTCAAGCTCGAAGGCGGCGCAGATGGTCAGACCGAGGTCGTCAAACTTGCTTACAACTTGGCGGAGCACTTCGCGCGGGTCGGCGAAGAAAGGTTCACCTTCAAGTTCGTGCATGGTCATCAGCAATTGCGCGGTAGGGCGCTTTTGCCAGGGTTCATTGCACAGGGTGTCGGGGATTGGATAACAGATTCGGTCAGCATCACCGATGTCCAGGCCCAGGCCGGTGCTTTCCACCGTCGAGCCATTGATATCCAGGGCAAATAAAGAGGCAGGCAGGTTAATGCCCTTCTCGTAAACCTTGTGGAGGCTGGTGCGTTCGATGCGCTTGCCGCGCACCACACCATTCATATCCGCAATTAGAAGGTCTACGTACAGAACCTCAGGATGATCCTTAAGGAACGCGTTCGCTTCGTTAAGCTGAACGGCACGCGGGGGTACCGACATGATGCAACACCTTTGTTGTTAAAAATATCAATCATTGATCTTTTCTGGTTTCAGTCAACCCGAACGGCTTGCCGAAGTCAAGCGAGGCATTTTTTGCCCTAAAAAAGCGCCATGAAGCCTTTTTTGGGGCTTTTTGGGGCGGTTTTTTGGGTTTAAAGGTCTTTGGACCTGCAGGCTTGAGCGGGCCGTGTTGTATTTTTTACGGGGGTGTTGTGTAAAAAAATGAACAAGGCTAAGCTCGATTCAAACCCATAACAGCAATAATACCGGGGTGCTTCATGTTTCACCTGCCGCCATTCGGCGTCTCTGCGTGCTTGCGCCACACATTGTGCGCAGTCCGTTCGTCCCGCGTGAATGCTCACGCACCGGCCAATATTCTTGACGGCCCGTCCGACCTCCTCTTTACCAACGCCTGCGCCACCCACCCGCCCATATTCGCCGTGCCGATCATGATTCTGCACAACTTTGGCGTGAGGAATGCAACCCTTGGGCAAATGGCAGGTAAGCTCCTACCCTGAATGAACAAACGACGCGGATGCTGCGTCAACCAACGCCTGGCTTTTAACGGATGCCAGGAAACCCAGCCCAGAGGCATTTATGAGTAACAACCTCGACCAGCTCACCGATTGGTTGAAAGACCACAAGATCACAGAAGTCGAATGCATGATTGGCGACCTCACCGGTATTACCCGGGGCAAAATCTCGCCGACCAACAAGTTCATCGCCGAAAAAGGCATGCGCCTGCCCGAAAGCGTTCTGTTGCAGACCGTGACCGGCGACTATGTCGAAGACGACATCTATTACGAATTGCTCGACCCGGCCGACATCGACATGATCTGCCGCCCCGACCAGAACGCGGTATTCCTGGTGCCCTGGGCCATCGAGCCCACTGCTCAGGTGATCCACGACACCTACGACAAGCAAGGCAACCCGATCGAGCTGTCGCCGCGCAACGTGCTCAAGAAAGTCCTCAAACTCTACTCCGACCGCGGCTGGCAGCCCATCGTGGCGCCGGAGATGGAGTTCTACCTGACCAAGCGTTGCGAAGACCCGGACTTTCCGCTGCAACCGCCGATTGGCCGTTCCGGGCGCCCGGAGACTGGCCGCCAGTCTTTCTCTATAGAAGCGGCCAACGAATTCGACCCGCTGTTCGAAGACGTCTACGACTGGTGCGAACTGCAGGAGCTGGACCTCGACACCCTGATCCACGAAGACGGCACCGCGCAGATGGAAATCAACTTCCGTCACGGCGATGCCCTGTCCCTGGCCGACCAGATCCTGGTGTTCAAGCGCACCATGCGTGAAGCCGCGCTCAAGCACGACGTGGCTGCCACCTTTATGGCCAAGCCGATGACCGGCGAGCCCGGCAGCGCGATGCACCTGCACCAGAGCATCATCGACATCGCCACCGGCAAGAACGTCTTCTCCAATGAAGACGGGACCATGAGCCAGCTGTTTCTCAACCACATTGGTGGCCTGCAGAAGTTCATCCCTGAATTGCTGCCGCTGTTCGCCCCGAACGTGAACTCGTTCCGCCGCTTCCTGCCCGACACCTCGGCGCCGGTGAACGTGGAGTGGGGCGAAGAGAACCGCACCGTCGGCCTGCGCGTTCCAGATGCCGGCCCACAGAACCGCCGCGTGGAGAACCGCCTGCCGGGCGCCGATGCCAACCCCTACCTGGCGATTGCCGCCAGCCTGCTGTGCGGCTACATCGGCATGGTCGAAGGCCACAACCCGAGCGCGCCAGTAGTCGGCCGTGGTTACGAGCGCCGCAATCTGCGTCTGCCGTTGACCATCGAAGATGCCCTTGAGCGTATGGAAAACAGCAAGACCATCGAGAAATACCTGGGGCAAAAGTTCATCACAGGCTACGTCGCGGTCAAGCGGGCCGAGCATGAAAACTTCAAGCGCGTGATCAGTTCGTGGGAGCGGGAATTCCTGCTCTTCGCCGTCTGATGCGCCGGGCGCGCCCTTCAAACGGCGCGCCCTTCACTGAAAAGTCTAGGAGATTGGTATGTCCAGCAACAACCCGCAAACCCGTGAATGGCAAGCCTTGAGCAATGATCACCACCTGGCGCCGTTCAGCGATTTCAAGCAATTGAAAGAGAAAGGCCCAAGGATCATCACCAAAGCCCACGGCGTTTACCTGTGGGACAGCGAAGGCAACAAGATCCTCGACGGCATGGCCGGCCTGTGGTGCGTGGCGATCGGCTATGGTCGCGACGAACTGGCTGACGCCGCCGCCAAACAGATGAAAGAGCTGCCGTACTACAACCTGTTCTTCCAGACCGCTCACCCGCCGGTGCTTGAACTGGCCAAAGTCATTTCCGAAGTCGCGCCCGCCGGCATGAACCATGTGTTCTTCACCGGCTCCGGCTCCGAAGGCAACGACACCATGTTGCGCATGGTCCGCCACTACTGGGCGATCAAGGGCCAGCCGAGCAAGAAAACCATCATTGCCCGCAAGAACGGCTACCACGGTTCCACCGTGGCCGGCGCCAGCCTGGGTGGCATGACTTATATGCATGAGCAGGGCGACCTGCCTATCCCGGGTATCACCCACATCGCTCAACCCTACTGGTTTGGCGAAGGCGGCGACATGAGCCCTGAAGAATTCGGGATCTGGGCCGCCAACCAGCTGGAAGAGAAGATTCTGGAGTTGGGCGTGGACAACGTCGGCGCCTTTATCGCCGAGCCGATCCAGGGAGCTGGTGGTGTGATCGTGCCACCCGCCACCTACTGGCCGCGCATCAAGGAAATTCTCGCCAAGTACGACATCCTGTTTGTCGCCGACGAAGTGATCTGCGGTTTCGGCCGTACCGGTGAGTGGTTCGGTAGCGATTTCTACGACCTCAAGCCGCACATGATGACCATCGCCAAGGGCCTGACCTCAGGCTACGTGCCCATGGGCGGCCTGATCGTGCGCGACGAAGTGGTGGCGGTGCTCAACGAAGGGGGCGATTTCAACCACGGTTTTACCTACTCCGGCCACCCGGTCGCAGCGGCCGTGGCCCTGGAAAACATCCGTATCCTGCGCGATGAAAAAATCGTCAGCCGTGTACACGACGAAACGGCACCGTATTTGCAGAAACGTCTGAGGGAGCTGGCTGACCACCCGCTGGTGGGCGAAGTGCGCGGCGTGGGTATGCTCGGTGCGATCGAGCTGGTGCAGGACAAGGCCACGCGCAAGCGTCATGAAGGCAAGGGCGCCGGCATGATCTGCCGAACCTTCTGCTTCGAGAATGGCCTGATCATGCGCGCCGTGGGCGACACCATGATCATTTCACCGCCGCTGGTGATCAGCCAGGCAGAAATCGACGAGCTGGTGACCAAGGCCCGTCATTGCCTGGACCTGACGTTGGCGGCATTGCAGGGCTGAGTAGATAAATGCGGGGGCCGGTTGAAAGCGGGCCCCTGAACTTGCCAGACTGTCGTCCTGTTTTGTTGCCCTTTGGCTGGGCCCGAAACATAAACAATGTGCGGCCCAAAAAAGAAAAATCGGAGCATCACCCAATGAAGGCATTAGGTTTGAAAAACGCTGGCAAGACCCTCCTCGCCTTGTCCCTGATGGGCGCAATGGCGGGCGCGGCCCAGGCAGACAATAAAGTGCTGCACGTGTACAACTGGTCTGACTACATTGCACCGGACACCATCGCCAACTTTGAAAAAGAGTCGGGCATCAAGGTGGTGTACGACGTGTTCGACAGCAACGAGACCCTGGAAGCCAAGTTGCTGGCAGGCAAGTCCGGCTACGACATCGTCGTGCCGTCGAACAACTTCCTGGCCAAGCAGATCAAGGCCGGCGTGTATCAGGAGCTGGACACGTCCAAGCTGCCTAACTACAGCAACCTGAACAAATCCCTGCTCAAGGCCGTGTCGGTCAGCGACCCGGACAACAAGCACGCGTTCCCGTACATGTGGGGTTCGATCGGCATCGGTTACAACCCGGAGAAGGTCAAGGCCGCGCTGGGCGTGGACAAGATCGATTCGTGGGATGTGCTGATGAAGCCGGAAAACATCGCCAAGCTGAAAAGCTGCGGCGTGAGCTTCCTCGACTCGCCAACCGAAATGCTGCCAATCGCGCTGCATTACCTGGGCCTGCCGACCGACAGCCAGAAGAAAGCCGATCTCAAGCAGGCTGAAGACCTGTTCTTGAAGATCCGTCCTTCGATCGGTTACTTCCACTCGTCCAAGTACATTTCCGACCTCGCCAACGGCAACATCTGCGTGGCCGTGGGTTACTCGGGTGACATCCAGCAAGCCAAGTCCCGGGCGGCTGAAGCCGGTGGCAAAGTCAAAGTCGCCTACGACATTCCGAAAGAAGGCGCCGGCAGCTTCTTCGACATGGTCGCTATCCCCAAGGATGCCGAAAACGTCGAGGCCGCCTACACCTTCATGAACTACCTGCTCAAGCCCGAAGTCATGGCATCGATCACCAACAGCGTGCGTTTCCCGAACGGTAACGAGAAAGCCACCGCACTGGTCGATAAAGACATCACCAGCGACCCGGGCATCTACCCGTCGGCGGACGTGCAGGCCAAGCTCTACGCGATTGCCGACTTGCCGGCCGCGACCCAGCGTGAAATGACCCGTAGCTGGACCAAGATCAAGTCGGGCAAGTAAGCCCTGGCAGCTGTGGGAGGGGGGTAAGCCCCTCTCCCACAAATTAGATCAAAGAAAGTTTTGCCGGATCGGTTTATCGAGGGTAAGTTGCGCGCCGGTTTTGTTGCCGGGCAACAACTTTGGGCCCAACTATTTAAGAGGACCTCCACTTGCCAATTTCTTTATTTCGCAAAGCCTTGCTGGTGGGTGCAGGTATCACGCTGGCTGTCAGCGTGCAGGCCGCATCGACGGTGCATGTTTATAACTGGTCGGACTACATCGGCCCCGACACCCTGGCCAACTTTGAAAAGGCCACCGGCATCAAGCCCGTGTATGACGTGTTTGATTCCAACGAAACCCTGGAAGGCAAGTTGCTCGCCGGGCGTACCGGCTATGACGTGGTCGTGCCGTCCAACCATTTCCTCGGCAAGCAGATCAAGGCCGGGGCGTTCCAGAAGCTCGACAAGTCACTGCTGACAAACTACGCCAACCTCGACCCGGCCCTGCTCAAGCGCCTGGAAAAGAACGACCCGGGCAACCAGTACGCGGTGCCGTACCTGTGGGGCACCAACGGCATTGGCTACAACGTCGATAAGGTCAAGGAAGTGCTGGGCGTCGACCATATCGATTCCTGGGCGGTGTTGTTCGAACCGGAAAACATGAAGAAGCTCGCCACCTGCGGTGTGTCGTTCATGGATTCGGCCGATGAAATGCTGCCGGCAGTGCTCAACTACATGGGCCTGGACCCTAACAGCACCAACCCGGCCGACTACAAGAAGGCCGAAGAGAAGCTGCTCAAAGTGCGGCCCTACGTGACTTACTTCCACTCCTCCAAATACATCTCGGACCTGGCCAACGGCAACATCTGCGTGGCTGCCGGTTTCTCCGGTGATGTGTTCCAGGCCAAGGCCCGCGCGGCCGAGGCGGGCAAGGGCGTGAACATCGCCTACGCAATTCCCAAGGAAGGCGGCAACCTCTGGTTTGACGTACTGGCGATCCCCAAGGATGCGAGCAACGTTAAAGAGGCTCATGCCTTCATCAACTATTTGCTGCAACCTGAGGTGATCGCCCAGGTCAGTGATTACGTCGGTTACGCCAACCCTAACCCCGGGGCGGACAAGCTGATGGAACAATCGATACGCACCGACGCAGCGGTTTACCCACCGCAGGCGGTTCTCGAGCGGACATTCGTCAACTTCGAGCTACCCCCGAAAGTGCAGCGTTTAATGACCCGTAGCTGGACCAAGGTCAAGACGGGCAAGTAAGGCTCAAACTATCCAAGGCTGGCCCGTATTGGGCGAGCTGCACTCTTTTTTTGGGAGTTTCGTAAATGGCAGTTGCCTCCGGCGCCTATAAGAAAGCCCTCGAGGGCGACCAGACACCGAAAAAGGTGCTGGTCAAAATCGACCGGGTCACGAAGAAGTTCGACGAGACGATTGCGGTGGACGATGTGTCCCTGGAAATCAAGAAAGGCGAGATCTTCGCCTTGCTCGGCGGTTCGGGTTCAGGCAAGTCCACCTTGCTGCGTATGCTCGCAGGTTTCGAGCGCCCAACCGAAGGCCGCATCTACCTGGACGGCGTGGACATTACCGACATGCCGCCCTACGAGCGGCCGATCAACATGATGTTCCAGTCCTATGCGCTGTTCCCACACATGACCGTGGCGCAGAACATCGCGTTCGGCCTGCAGCAGGACAAGATCCCCAAGGCCGAAGTCGACGCCCGCGTGGCGGAGATGCTCAAGCTGGTGCAGATGAGCCAATACGCCAAGCGCAAGCCGCACCAGCTGTCCGGCGGCCAGCGCCAGCGTGTAGCCCTGGCCCGTTCCCTGGCCAAGCGCCCGAAATTGCTGTTGCTTGATGAGCCCATGGGCGCGTTGGACAAGAAGCTGCGCTCGCAGATGCAGCTGGAGCTTGTAGAGATCATCGAGCGCGTCGGCGTGACGTGCGTGATGGTGACCCACGACCAGGAAGAGGCCATGACCATGGCCGAGCGTATCGCGATCATGCACCTGGGCTGGATTGCCCAGATCGGCAGCCCGATCGACATCTACGAAACCCCTACCAGCCGCCTGGTGTGCGAGTTCATCGGCAACGTGAACATCTTCGACACCCAGGTGGTGGACGACGCCGAAGGCCATGCGGTGCTCAAGTGCCCGGACCTGGATCGCGACATCTACGTGGGCTACGGCATCGCTACTTCGGTGGAAGACAAGTCGGTGACCTACGCGATTCGCCCGGAAAAACTGCTGGTCACCACCGAAATGCCAACCTGCGAGCACAACTGGTCCAGCGGCAAGGTGCACGATATCGCCTACCTGGGCGGTCACTCGGTGTTCTATGTGGAGCTGCCGAGTGGCAAGCTGGTGCAGTCCTTCGTCGCCAACGCCGAACGCCGTGGCCAGCGCCCAACCTGGGGTGATCAGGTTTACGTGTGGTGGGAAGACGACAGCGGCGTGGTACTTCGCTCATGAACATGAAGAAATTCAAGCGGCGCTTGGATCGCATAATCCCCAATGGCAAGCAGGTGGTCATCGGGATTCCATTCCTCTGGCTGTTTCTGTTTTTCGCACTGCCGTTTTTCATCGTATTGAAAATCAGCTTTGCCGAAGCCGACGTGGCGATCCCGCCCTATACCGAGATCTACACCTACGTTGAGCAAAAGCTGCAAGTGGTGCTGAACTTGGCCAACTACAGCCTGTTGGCGGGCGACGAGTTGTACATCGCCGCCTACCTGGGCTCGTTGAAGATGGCGTTCTTCAGCACGCTGCTGTGCCTGCTGATCGGCTACCCGATGGCCTACGCCATCGCCACGGCGCGCAAAGAGATGCAGACCGTGCTGGTGCTGCTGATCATGATGCCGACCTGGACCGCGATCCTGATCCGCGTGTATGCGTGGATGGGCATCCTCAGCAACAACGGTTTGCTCAACGGCTTCCTGATGTCCATGGGGCTGATCAGTGAACCGTTGCAGATCCTCAACACCAACATCGCGGTGTATATCGGCGTGGTCTACTCGTACCTGCCGTTCATGATCCTGCCGCTGTACGCAAATCTGGTCAAACACGACCAGAGCTTGCTCGAAGCTGCCTCCGACCTCGGTTCGAGCACCTTCAACAGCTTCTGGAAAATCACCGTGCCGCTGTCCAAGAACGGCATCATCGCCGGCTGCATGTTGGTGTTTATCCCAGTGGTGGGCGAGTTCGTGATCCCTGAACTGCTCGGCGGCCCGGAAACCCTGATGATCGGTAAAGTGTTGTGGCAGGAATTCTTCAACAACCGTGACTGGCCGGTGGCTTCTGCCTTGGCCGTGGTGATGCTGGCGATCCTGATCGTGCCGATCATTCTGTTCAACCGCAGCCAGGCCAAAGAGCTGGAGGGCAAGATATGAAGCGCTTTCGTTTCTCCAGCTTCATGCTGGTCGCAGGCTTGTTGTTTATCTACCTGCCGATGTTGATCCTGGTGATCTACTCGTTCAACGAATCCAAGCTGGTGACGGTGTGGGGCGGTTGGTCGATCAAGTGGTACGTGGGCCTGCTGGACAACACCCAGTTGATGGGCTCGGTGGCCCGTTCCCTGGAAATCGCCTGCTACACGGCGGTGGCCGCGGTGGCGCTGGGCACGTTGGCGGCCTTTGTGCTCACGCGTATCAGCCAGTTCAAGGGCCGTACGCTGTTCGGCGGCCTGGTGACGGCGCCGTTGGTCATGCCTGAAGTGATCACCGGCCTGTCGCTGTTGCTGCTGTTCGTGGCCATGGCGCAGATGATCGGCTGGCCCCAGGAACGTGGCATCGTCACCATCTGGATCGCCCACACGACGTTCTGTGCGGCGTATGTGGCGGTGGTGGTGTCGGCGCGCTTGCGTGAGCTGGATTTGTCGATCGAAGAAGCCGCGATGGATTTGGGCGCGCGGCCGTGGAAGGTGTTTTTCCTGATCACCATCCCGATGATCGCGCCGTCGCTGGCGGCGGGCGGCATGATGTCGTTTGCGCTGTCCCTGGATGACCTGGTACTGGCCAGCTTTGTATCGGGCCCGGGTTCCACCACCTTGCCGATGGAAGTGTTCTCGGCGGTGCGCCTTGGGGTTAAACCCGAGATCAACGCGGTGGCGAGCCTGATCCTGTTGGCGGTGTCGTTGGTGACCTTCCTGGTGTGGTTCTTCAGCCGTCGGGCCGAAGAGCATCGCAAGAAGGCCATCCAGCAAGCCATCGAAGAAGCCGCGGCTGACGGCTGGCAACAGCCGGACAAGCGCCGGGCGCCAGCCCCGGTCTAAAGCTGGGTGAGGTCCAAATGTGGGAGGGGGCTTGCTCCCGATAGCGGTGTATCAGTATCAGATTTGCTGACTGACACACCGCCATCGGGGGCAAGCCCCCTCCCACATTTGATCGCATTTCAACTCAGCTACGCCAACCACGGCGACGTGCGAATCACCTGCACAAAATTCATCGGCCTGAACCCCGGCTCTTGGTCCACCAGCACATCCGTCTTCACGTTGCCAAACGTGGTCTGCGGGCGATGGCGCAAGCCGTCGGCGAAGGCGCAGATGATGCACTCCTTGAACCCTTCACCCCGTGGATGCGCATGCACCACCGCTTCGCGCTGCACCGTGGAAAATGCGGCGTAGTCCATGCCCAGCACGTCCATCTCCACCCCGGCGGTCACCAGCGCCACGGTGGAGCGCAGGTGTTGCGGCACGCCCGGCGTGGTGTGCAGGGCGATGGACAACCACACTTGTTCGATATCGTCATCGCTCAGCCCGTAAGGCTTGAGGAACGCGGCGGCGGCATTGGCACCGTCCACTTCGAAACGCTGGTCGTCACTGCGATGACCCTCCACCAGGCCCAGGTCGTGGAACATTGCGCCGACGTACAGCAGCTCCGGGTTGTAGGCCAGTTGCTTGCGCTCTCCGCTCAAAGCGCCGAACAGAAATACCCGGCGCGAGTGGTGGTACAGCAGGTCGGATTCGATGTCGCGGATGTATTCAGTGGTGGCCTTGGCCAAGGCGCTGTCGGGGATTTTGATGCCGGCGATGGTGGTGTTCATGGTGGTGCTCCTCTGGAAAGCATCCAGTCTGTTCGCGCTTGGGCGACGCAGCTATCGAGACGAGGGAGCGTTTTCGGCCAATGTGCTGCCACATCGCGCCAAGGCTGCGCGCGATCTAATGTGGGAGCTGGCTTGCCTGCGATAGCATCACCTCGGTATACCTGATGAGCCCAGGTGTCTGCATCGCAGGCAAGCCAGCTCCCACAGGGTTTTGCGTCAGCCCAGAGATAAAGGTCTCCCATGCACAAAACCGTCGCGATCCTGATCTTCCCCGGCGTCCAGTCACTGGACGTGACCGGGCCCATGGATGTGTTCTGCGAGGCCAACCGCTTCCTGGCGCCTGACGATCACTACCGCCTGGAGGTGATCGGTTTCGGCCACGGCACTCTGGCTGCCTCCAATGGCCTGTCATTGCAGGCGCACAAGCACTACAGCGAAGCCCGGCAGCCCTACGACCTGTTGCTGGTAGCGGGCGGCCCGCAACTGCCTTTCGAAGATTTCGGCCCTCAGTTTGATGAGTGGCTGCGCGGTGCCGCTGCCAGGGCACAGCGCTTCGGCTCGATCTGCAACGGCGCCTTCATGCTGGCCCGCGCCGGTCTGCTGGACGGTAAAACTGTCACTACCCACTGGAATGACGCCGCCAGCCTGGCGCGCCTGTGCCCTTCTGCCCAGGTCGAGGCCGACCGTCTCTATGTGCAGGACGGCAACCTCTACACCTCGGCCGGGGTCACGGCGGGTATCGATCTTTCGCTGTACCTGCTGGCCCAGGATCACGGCCCGGAAGTGGCGCTGAGCGTGGCCAAGCGCCTGGTGGTGTTCACCCAACGCTCGGGCGGGCAATCGCAGTTCAGCCCGTTTCTCACTCCCCATGCCGAGGCCAATTCGGCGGTGGCGCTGGTGCAGTTGTACGTGCTGGCCAACCTGACCGGGGATTTGACCATTGCCGATTTGGCCAGGGCGGCCAATATGAGTGCGCGTAATTTCTCCCGGGTGTTCGCCCGTGAAGCGCGGATCACGCCGGCGGAATTTGTCGAGAGAGCGCGGGTGGATGCGGCGCGGGTGATGCTCGAAAGCAGCCCGGCGCCACTCAAGACGGTGGCCTATCAATGCGGATTTCGCGACGCCCAGCACATGCGCAGCGTGTTCAATCGCCGCCTGGGCGTCACGCCGCAACAGTTCAGGCTTAACTTTGCGGCGCCGGTGTAGCGATAAACAGCTATCTGGCAGGCAACAGTTTCAAGGTGCCTCGGGTATTGGCCGTCACTTCCTCATCACTGAAATGCGCCTGCTCATACCCGCCTTCGATATAGCTTTGCGCCTGATCACCATAGTGAGCATCAAACGGTACGCCGCTTTGCCCCACTGGGTTGATGGTCAGTGCGTGGGCAGGGTCGGCGAAGTCGATCAGGCGCCGTGTCGAAGGCCCATAGGTCACTGGCCATGGCGCCGGGCCGATCGCGGCGGTCTGGTTATTCGGCACTTCGTGGCTGCCCGGTGCGGCGAACGGGCCGACGTTGAAGAGCTTATCCAGCGGTTTCTGCATGCCCAGCGGATGACCATGGGTCAAGGTGTGCGCCTTGCCCCACTGCCACTGCGCCGGGTCGTCGCCGAAGGTCGTCTTGAGGTGGGCCAGGCTGTTGTCCCAGGCGAGCTTGACGATATCCGCGCGCTTGCCATCCCACCAGGGTGAGTCCGCCGAGGCTGCCAGGCGTGGCAACGCGGCGTCGATCACACGGGTGGTGATCAGGGTCTTGAACAGTGCATCGCCCAGCTTCGGGTGGAAGGTCGCGTCGGCAAGGTTGAACAGGAACTGGTTGAACAGCGTGGCGCTGGTGGAGTCCAGCGGGTAGTCGCCTTTCCAGCTTGCGAGCTGTTCCACCAGCTTGAGCTGAGCCGGGTCCTTGATCCCTTCGCGCAGCACCGGCAGCAGCGGTGCGAGCAGGCGTGGGCCGTAGGCGGTGGTGGTGCCCAGTTGCAAAGCCTGGCTGTTGCTTACATCCCACTTCACGCTGTTGTCGTTCAACTGCGCGTTCAACTGCTGGCCACGGTCCGCGAGGTTGTAGTAGCCCGGGATCTCCATGCCGGTGGGCGATACCGGTTGGGCGTTGGCGGAGACCACATAGCCACGTGCCGGGTTCTCTTCCTGGGGGTTGGCGCTGAACGGGTAGAAGCCCAACTTGTCGGCCTGGGCGGTGCTGCCATCAAGGATGAACGCCGGGTTGACGCCGGCCGGGCGGATCGGCAACTGCGCTGCCGCCCACCAGCCGATATCGCCCTTGGCATTGGCCCATATGATGTTCAGGCCCGGTGCCGACACCTTGGCGGCCGCGGCACGTGCCTTGGCCAGGGTATCGGCGCGGTTGAGTTGGTAGAAGCCGTCGAGGATCGGGTTTTCGGTGTCCAGGAACGCCCACCACATGGCAATTGGCGTGCTGCCCGCGTTCTCGCCGAGCACGTCATTGATGATCGGGCCGTGGGGCGAACGGCGCAGCGTGAGGGTCACCGGCGCCTGGCCCTTGACCTGGATCTGTTGCTCGCTGCTGGTCATGTCGACCCATTGGCCGTGATACCAGACCTGGTTGGGGTTGTCCGGGTTGACCTTCTCGGCGACCAGATCAAGGTCGTCGTTCTGGAACATGGTCAGGCTCCAGCCGAAGTCCAGGTTGTGCCCCAGGAACGCCACCGGCACCAGCGCGTTGTGATAGCCGTACAGCTCAAAGCCTGGCGCCTGCAACTGCGCCTCGTACCACACCGATGGCACCGAGAAGCGAATATGCGGGTCACCCGCCAGCAACGGCTTGCCGCTTTTGGTATGGCTGCCGCTGACGGCCCAGGCGTTGCTGCCCTCGAACTGCGGCAGGCCGTTGTCGGCCAGGGCCTGCTCACTCAGGGCGGCGATGGCGCCGAGGGTTTGCCAGTCACTGGCCGCCAGGTT
The DNA here is from genome assembly GCF_023127795.1 of Pseudomonas sp. W2Jun17. Lineage (NCBI taxonomy): Bacteria > Pseudomonadati > Pseudomonadota > Gammaproteobacteria > Pseudomonadales > Pseudomonadaceae > Pseudomonas > Pseudomonas sp. W2Jun17. The sequence goes on from NZ_SPKO01000033.1 coordinate 86,776, forward strand.
GAGCGCACCCTTGGGTTGCCAGTCGAGATCGAACACTTTCAGGTAGTCGCTGCCCAGATGGTCACGTACGTAAGTCAGCACCGGCTCGGTACGAAAGGCGGCGGCAAAGCTGTAAGCCATGTACCCGGCGACGCTGATGCTGTCCTCGACGGTAAAGCGGCGCTTGGGGATGCCCAGCACGTCGAACTCCATGGGGCTGGCGTGGCTGTCCTGATATTGGTTGATCCCGTCCAGATAGGCTTGCAGGGCTTTGGACGACGCTGAGTCGGGGTCCATGTGCTCTGCGTAGCTCAAGGCGCGCTCACGAATGCGCAGGCTGCGAAACAGCTTGTCGGTCTCAAGCAGTTTGGGCCCCAGCACTTCGGCCAGTTCGCCACGGGCCAGGCGCCGCATGACCTCCATCTGGAACAGCCGGTCCTGGGCATGCACATAGCCCAGGGCGCGGTACAGGTCAGCCTCGTTCTCGGCACGGATATGCGGTACGCCACGGTCGTCGTAGCGCACCGTGACCGAGCTTTGCAGGTGGGCCAGCGGCACTGTGCCCTGACGCGTGGGCTGCTTGCTGTAGACATACCAACCGGCGCCGAGGGCGACCAGCGCAATCAGCACCGCGAAAATCTGCAAGACGCGCTTCATGAACATTCCTTACCAGAGTGGACGGGCTACAGATCCTTAGGCCACGAACAATAGCAGCCTACCGCGAGGGTGTGAGTGGCATTCACTTCGCGTCCGGTTCCAAGGGCCTTGAGAATGGGTTCGATAAAACTGTTGCTGGCATTGCACGTCAGCCCTTCGCTGTAGGGGCCGAAATAGGCCAGTTTGCCTGTGCGGTCCCAGATGCCCACGGCCGGGCTGGCGGGTATGCGATCGGCGCCGGGCAGGGCGTCGAGGATTTTCATGTGGCGCAGGTTGTCGGGCAGGGTGCCGTGGCTACCGGCTTTTTGCAGGGCGTAAAACTCGACCCCTTGGGGCTCGTACTGCTCGATCAGCTCACCCAGGTGTTGCTGGTTGCCGACATTGCACGGGCAGGCCGGGTCCCAGAAGTGCACCAGGCGAATCGGGCCAGGGCCGCTGAGGGCGGCGGGCAGTTGCAGCGCATCGCCGGAGAATACCGCCGTGTGCTCGCTGAAGGCGCGCAGGTAGCGGCCCTGGAACCAGTCATACGCGGCCCACAGCACGCCGGCGCAGATAACCAGGATCAGGCTGGCGAACAGGGCGTTGCGGTAAGGCGGTCGCATTCAAAGGTATCCTCGCAGGTCGCGTAGCTTGCCATGCTTGTCCTGACAGATGAATATCGCAGCTCGATATTCATCTTCACCGCCAGTCTGGAAGCCTTTATGCCCGTCACCTTTGACCCTGATCATCTGCGCGAAAGCTTGCGGCCCCTGGTGGACGCGCAACCGCTTAGCGCCGAGGCAAGGGTCTATCAACGTTTCTATGGGCTTGACCTGGCCGCTCGCAAGGTGCCGGCGGTGAGCCGGTTGGGGCGCCTGGAAGTGGACGGGTTTGAAGTGGTGGCCCAGGTATGGTGGCCGCCTGCGCCGGTGGCAACGATGTTCATGTTCCACGGTTTCTACGACCACATGGGGTTGTACCGCCATGTGGTGGATTGGGCGCTGGACCAGGGCTTTGTGGTGATCGCCTGCGACTTGCCGGGCCACGGCTTGTCCAGCGGCCCGCGCGCCAGCATCGATGAGTTTGCGGTGTACCAGAGCGTGGTGCAGGCGTTGTTCGCTGAGGCCAAGGCGCTGCAATTGCCGCAACCCTGGCACCTGTTCGGGCAAAGCACCGGCGGCGCCATTGTGGTGGATCACTTGCTCAACCACGGCGCCGACAGCCCGGCCCAGGGCAAGACCTTCCTGCTCTCACCGCTGGTGCGGCCGCGTGCCTGGGGATGGTCGCAGGTCAGCTATTACCTGCTGCGCCCGTTCGTCAAAGGCATCGCCCGACGCTTCAGCGATAACTCCAACGACCCTGCGTTCAAACCGTTCCTTGAAGCCGACCCACTGCAGCCGCGCCAATTGCCCACCGCTTGGGTAGGGGCGCTGGCGCGCTGGATCAAACGCATCGAAGCCGCACCCCGCAGCCCACGGCGGCCGGTGATCGTGCAGGGTGAGGAAGATATGACGGTGGATTGGCAACACAATTTGCAGGTGCTGCGCGGCAAGTTCGACCGGCCCGAGGTGTTGATGCTGCCGCGGGGCAGGCATCACCTGGCCAATGAGATTCCAGAGATTCGTAATGAGTACTTCAAGTACCTCACCGATCACCTGAACTAACGCATTTTAAATGTGGGAGGGGGCTTGCCCCCTCCCACAATTACTGCGTCAGGCTTGAGGTGCTCTGGCCGACAGCCAGCCCTGCGCGAATGGCTGCCAGGGCCGCCTGGTAATACGCCTTACCTTCCGGCGATTCGGCAAACGTAGCGAACTCTTCCAGCTCCGGGTCGGACAAATCCCGGTAGACGTACAACAGCGTGTTGTTCAGGTCCTTGTCGATTTGTTGCATCAACCGTTCGCGCTGCCCATTCAACATACCCTGGGCCTGACCGCCGCCAAGCAAACCGGGGATCATCTGGCTCAAGCTGTCGGCCGCTACACCGGCAATCGCCAGGCTGACTTCTGCACCGGCCTCGCGCGCGGGCAGGGCCTGGGCCAGATGGCCGATGATCAGGCTGCGGGTGGCGTCGGCCTGGATTTTCGGCAGGCCCTGAGCGTTTTTCGCCAACTGGTCGCGGCGCGTGGCCAGCAATTCTGCGGCGACGATCTTGCGGCCCAGGGGCGATTGGAAGAACGCCAGGGCCGGTTTCGGGTTGGCCAGGTGCTTGCGCAGTTGCGCCTCGGCACGCTGATCCATGGCTTGGGCGCCAAAGCGCTTATTACTGTTGTCCACCAGCGCCTGGTACACCGCCGGCGGCAGGCTATTGCGGTAGCGTTGCTGGGCGGCACTGAGGGCGTCATTGAAATGCGCACGTTGTTCGGCCCAGCCGGCAACCTTGTACAACTGGTCATGGCCGTCTGCCCAGGCGGGCAAAACGCAGAACATCAACACGGTAAAAAACAAACGACGCATATGGACTCCTGTCAGTCGGCCACTATTGTCCGTGTCGGGCGTAGGATTTGTCGAGAAGTCCTATCAGACAGCTGATTTAAAGTGCATTCGGGCGCTCGACGGCGCTGTCGGATTCTCAGGCGTATGGATACTATGCGCGCCATGCAAATATCCCTCGATGACCCGCTGCTGCAACGTATCGTTGACGACTTGGCCGAAAAAGGCTGGTCGCAGCAGAATGGCTTCCTGCCCCAGGCTCTGACCCTGGAACTGGCGGCTGAGTGCCATAAACGTGCGGACGAAGGTGAGCTGGCACCGGCGGCAGTCGGGCGCGGGCCGGCCCAGGAGATTCGCGAGGGTATTCGCGGTGATCATATTCAGTGGCTGGAAGAGGGCGACGCGGCGGTTTGCGACACCTATATGGCCGTCATGGACAGCCTGCGCCTGGCAATGAACCGCAGCCTGTTCCTTGGGCTGGAAGATTTCGAAAGCCACTTCGCGATGTACCCACCCGGTGCGTTTTACCTCAAGCATGTGGACCGCTTTCGTGACGACGACCGGCGCATGGTCTCGGCGGTGATCTACTTGAACGACGCCTGGCTGCCCGAGCATGGCGGCCAGTTGCGCATGTACCTCAAGGGCGGCGTCGAATATGACGTGGTGCCCACCGGCGGCTGCCTGGTGGTGTTTTTGTCGGGCGAGGTGCCCCACGAGGTACTGCCGGCCACGCGCGAACGCCTGTCCCTGACCGGCTGGTTTCGCCGGCGGGGCAACGAGCCGTTTTAGGCAGGCAAAGGATTCTAAAGTCTTGCCTTGGACAAAATGTGGGAGGGGGCTTGCTCCCGATAGCGGTGGCTCAGTCAACAGATGCCGTGACTGGCACTCAGTAATCGGGAGCAAGCCCCCTCCCACATTTGACCTACTGTGTCTTGACTATCGGTGTTTGGCTTTCAAACCACTTCTGCGCCAGCGCCTTCAAGCGGCCATCCGCTTTCACCCGCTCCAGCGCCTTGTCCAGGCTGCTCTTGAACGCGGGGTTGCCCTTCTGAAACGGGATCACCAGTTCAGGTTTGTCGTTATAAGCGGCGCTGAAATCGAAACGATCCTTCAGCTCGGCAGTCATAGCGATATGGTTGATTGCCACATCGTACTTGCCGGTCGCCACGCCGTTCATCAGGTCGGCATCATCGGTGGTGATAAACGAGGAGCGTACGTCCATTTCTTTCGCCAGTTGCTCACCCAGTTCCACTTCAAAGCCGGTGAGCTTGTCGCCTTCCTTGAAATTGAACGGCGGGGTGTTGGCTTCCAGGGCTATACGCAGTTCGCCGCGATCATTGACGTCATCGATCAGCTCGGCATGGGCCAATGGGCTCAGAAGGGCAAGCAACAGTAACAGGCCAGGCGAAAAGCGCATGGTCACTCCTAGAGAATTCGAATGGACGAGGCGCTGTTCAGCATCGTTTTGCTATGGTGTTGGGTGCCTTGGACCGCAATTTATCGCGAAGTTGTCATAACCCTACAGATTTCACTGAAAAACTGGAGAAGCGAATGAAAGCCCTTTTGTCCCGTGCAACCCTGGCGTCCCTGCTGCTGGGTGCTTCGATGTTGGCCAGCGCTGCCGACCAGCCGCGCACACCGGCTCCTGCTGGTGCTGAAGTGTTCATTGTCTCGCCCAAAGACGGCGCTACTGTCGACAAAACCTTCACCGTCAAATTTGGCATCAAGGGCCTGGACCTGGAGCCGATCGACAAACAGGTACCGGGCGCCGGCCATCATCACCTGCTGGTAGATCAGGAAGTGGGGGCGCTCAACGCAAACGAAGCGATCCCGGCCACCGCTACCTCGATTCACTTCGGCAAGGCGCAAACCGAGACCGAGCTGACCCTCACGCCAGGCAAGCACACCTTGCAACTGGTGGCTGGCGACAACGTGCATCGCCAGTTCGAGCCTACGGTAGCCTCGAAAGTCATCACGGTTAACGTCAAGTAAGATTTGTTCAGATGCAAAAAAGGGAGCCCCGAGGGGCTCCCTTTTTCGTGGTGCGGTTGAAACCTTAGAACAACACGCGGCTACGGATAGTGCCGTTGATGTGCTGCAGCTTCTCTTGCGCCAGGTCCGAGTACTCGGCGTCGACGTCGATGACCACGTAGCCGACCTTCTCGTTGGTCTGCAGGAACTGACCGGAGATGTTGATGCCGTTTTCCGCGAAGACCTTGTTGATCTCCATCATCACGCCCGGGATGTTCTGGTGGATGTGCAGCAGGCGGTGCTTGCCCGGGTGAGCCGGCAGGGCCACTTCCGGGAAGTTGACCGACGATACCGAGGTACCGTTGTCGCTGTACTTGACCAGTTTTTCCGAGACTTCCAGGCCGATATTGGCTTGGGCTTCAGCAGTGGAGCCGCCGATGTGCGGGGTCAGGATCACGTTGTCCAGGCCACGCAGCGGGCTTTCGAAGATGTCGTCGTTGGAGCGTGGCTCCACCGGGAACACGTCGATGGCGGCGCCGATCAGGTGCTTGTCCTTGATCGCGTCGGCCAGGGCATCGAGCTTGACCACAGTGCCGCGAGCGGCGTTGATCAGGATCCCGCCTTTCTTGATCGCGCGGATTTCCTTCTCGCCGATCATCCACTGAGTCTCGGCGGTTTCCGGAACGTGCAGCGTGACGATATCGGACATGCCCAGCAGTTCGGTCAGGCTGGCGACTTGAGTCGCGTTGCCCAATGGCAGCTTGGTCAGGGTGTCATAGAAGAACACCTGCATACCCAGGCCTTCGGCCAGCACCGACAGTTGAGTGCCGATCGAGCCGTAACCGACGATACCCAGCTTCTTGCCGCGGATCTCGAAGGAGTTGGCCGCGCTTTTGATCCAGCCGCCACGGTGGCAGGAGGCGTTCTTCTCTGGGATACCGCGCAGCAGCAGGATGGCCTCGGCCAATACCAGCTCCGCTACGGAACGGGTGTTGGAGTACGGGGCGTTGAACACCGCGATACCGCGTTCGCGCGCTGCGTTGAGGTCAACCTGGTTGGTGCCGATGCAGAAACAACCGACCGCCACGAGTTTCTTGGCGTGGTCGAAGATCTCTTCGGTCAGCTGAGTGCGGGAGCGAATGCCGATAAAGTGCGCGTCGGCGATCTTTTCCTTGAGCTGGGCTTCCGGCAGAGAACTGGTGATGTACTCAATGCTGGTGTACCCGGCGGCTTTCAGAACGTCGACAGCCGATGGGTGGACGCCTTCCAGAAGAAGGAACTTGATCTTGCTCTTATCGAGAGAAGTCTTGCTCATCTGCGTAAACCTGTATCCCGGAGAAAATTGGCAGGGAGTCGAGCAGCGCAAGCTGACCCGGACGGCAGGAAAGCCGTCACCGCAGAAACGCCCTTTGGGTCTGTCCTGCGGGGGCGGTATGCTAGCATACGCACCCCGCTAAACACCTATTCCTGCGACGTGAAGCGTTCTCAGGATGACCATGAATTGTTCGAGAGTTCTGTCGATGACCCATCCTGCCCTGATTGATGAGCTAAAGACCCTGGTTGAGCCCGGCAAAGTGCTGACCGATGCCGACTCCCTGGAGGCTTACGGCAAGGATTGGACCAAGCACTTCGCCCCCGCGCCCAGCGCTATCGTGTTTCCCAAGACCACCGAGCAGGTGCAGGCCATCGTCCGTTGGGCCAACGAGCACAAGGTAGCACTGGTGCCGTCCGGTGGGCGCACCGGCCTGTCGGCAGCGGCAGTCGCGGCCAATGGCGAAGTGGTGGTGTCGTTCGACTATATGAACCAGATCCTCGACGTGAACCTCACCGATCGCACCGCCGTGTGCCAGCCGGGCGTGGTCACCAAGCAATTGCAGAACGTCGCTGAAGAAAACGGCCTGTACTATCCGGTGGATTTTGCCTCGTCCGGTTCCAGCCAGATTGGCGGTAATATCGGCACCAATGCCGGCGGGATCAAGGTGATTCGCTACGGCATGACCCGCAATTGGGTGGCCGGCATGAAAGTCGTTACCGGCAAGGGCGATGTGCTGGAACTGAACCGCGACCTGATCAAAAACGCCACCGGCTACGACATGCGCCAGCTGTTTATCGGCGCTGAGGGCACCCTGGGGTTTGTGGTCGAAGCCACCATGCGCCTGGACCGTGCCCCGAAAAACCTCACCGCCATGGTACTCGGCACCACCGACTTCGACTCGATCATGCCGGTGCTGCACGCGTTCCAGAGCAAGCTGGACCTGACCGCTTTCGAATTTTTCTCCGACAAGGCCCTGGCTAAAGTCCTCGGCCGTGGCGATGTGCCGGCGCCATTCGAAACCGAGTGCCCGTTCTACGCGCTGCTGGAATTCGAAGCCACCACTGAAGAAGTCGCCAACCATGCTCTGGAAACGTTCGAGCATTGCGTCGAGCAGGGCTGGGTACTGGACGGTGTGATGAGCCAGAGTGAAACCCAGTTGCACAACCTGTGGAAGCTGCGCGAGTACATCTCCGAGACCATCTCCCACTGGACACCGTACAAGAACGATATTTCGGTCACCGTCTCCAAAGTGCCTGCATTCTTGAGCGAAATTGATGCGATCGTCGGCGAACACTACCCGGATTTCGAAATCGTCTGGTTCGGTCATATCGGTGACGGTAACCTGCACTTGAACATCCTCAAGCCCGAAAACCTGAGCAAGGACGAGTTCTTCGCCAAGTGTGCCACCGTGAACAAGTGGGTGTTCGAAACCGTCGCCAAGTACAACGGCTCGATTTCCGCCGAACACGGTGTGGGCATGACCAAGCGTGATTACCTGACCTACAGCCGCTCGCCGGTTGAAATCGAGTACATGAAAGCTGTGAAGGCCGTGTTCGACCCGAACGGGATCATGAACCCTGGCAAAATCTTCGCGGTTTAACCGCACCTGAAGGAGTCGTTCCATGAGCTACCAGCACAAGTATGTCGACGGCACCAACATCCACTTCCCTGTGGGCAAACTGGTGTGCATCGGGCGTAACTACGTCGAACACGCCAAGGAGCTGGATAACCCGGTGCCCACCGAGCCTTTGCTGTTCATCAAGCCCGGTAGCTGCGTGGTGCCGTTGGAAGGTGGTTTTGCGATTCCCACCGAACGTGGTTCGGTGCATTACGAGGTGGAAATCGCGGTGTTGATCGGCAAGCCGTTGTCGAACAAGCCAAACCGCGAAGAAGTCCTCGACGCCATCTCCGGCTTCGCCCCGGCGCTGGACCTGACCCTGCGCGACAAACAGGCCGAGCTGAAATCCAAGGGCCTACCGTGGGAAATCGCCAAGTGCTTCGACGGCGCGGCGGTGCTTGCCCCCTTCGTCGTCAGCAGTACCTTTGCGGACGTGACCGACATCGGCATACGCCTGACCATCAACGGCGAAGTGCGCCAGGATGGCAACAGCGCGCAGATGCTCAACCCGATCGTGCCTATGATCCAGCACATGGCGGGCTGCTTCTCCCTGCAGGCGGGTGATGTGATTCTCACCGGCACTCCGGCAGGCGTAGGCCCGTTGAATGTGGGGGATGAGCTGGTGTTGGAGCTGGCGGGTGTGAACCGTTTCGAAAGCGTCGTGCGCTAAGTAACGGCCAAACTGTGGGAGGGGGCTTGCTCCCGATAGCGGTGGGTCAGCTACAAATAAGCTGGCAGACAGACCGCAATCGGGAGCAAGTCGAATCGTCGCACCGCCCCTCCCACATTGGTTTTGTGTATATCCCAAGTATGGGCTTTTGCATTTTTTTCACACGCCATCCGGATAATCCCAGCCTCTTGCGCGCAGGCCGTTGAATCCTGTGCTATCCCATACAGCTGACTTTCCGGAAAAGCGCTCAATGGCCGTGCCTCTACCCACTTCGAAAACCTCGCTTCGCTCGCGCTTGTCCATGCGCTGGTATTCCTGGGTATTCTTGGCCGGTGCCATTCTGTATGGCGTGGCCTGGGCCATGCACTGGGATGATCGCGGTGTGCTGTGGGTGCTGGAGCGCTTCGAGAGCCCGGTTGAACGCCAGGAGAGTGTTTGGCTCCCGGACTATCAGGCGGTCATCGACGCCAAGCCGCTGCCCGGTATGGAGAAGGATGAGGCTTCCGACCTGTCCTACAACCCCCAGACCAAAACCCTGTTTTCCGTCATGGGCAAAAACCCGTTTCTCGTGGAGCTGAGCCTGCAAGGCGACGTATTGCGCAAGATGCCGCTCAATGGCTGGAACAATCCTGAGGGCGTGACGGTGATGGAAAACGGCTCGATGGCCGTGGTAGATGAACGCGATCACACCGTGACCGTGGTAAAGGTGGACGCCGGCACCACGGCGCTGAACAAAGCTGATTTCCCAAGCCATGACCTGGGCCCCTCCAAAGACCAGAACAAAGCCTTTGAAGCGATCGCGTGGGACAAGCGCAATCAGCAGCTTGTACTGGGCGAAGAGCGGCCGCCGGCCTTGTTCACGTGGAAGAGCGATGGCAACACGCTGACCGGCGACAAGCAAAAGCTGGCCAGCACCGAACTGGATGTGCGCAACCTTTCGGCCTTGTCCATTGACCCGCGCACTGGGCACTTGCTGGTGCTGTCGGCCGATTCCCACCTGTTGCTGGAACTGGACGAAACAGGCGAGCAAGTCAGCTTCATGACCTTGCTCGGTGGCTTCAACGGCCTGAAAGACACCATCCCGCGCGCCGAAGGGGTGACCCTGGATGAGAGCGGCAACCTGTACATGGTCAGTGAACCCAACTTGTTCTATCGTTTTGAAAAGCAAAAATAACTGACGAATTACGTCAGACTTTTCTTTATAAACGGCATTCGCCAGACAGTTCGGCGCGTTTAAGTTTAAATTCAGGCGACCTTGATATCTATTCGCCAGTTTTTTCACTGAGCCCGCCCCGATGCGTCGACTTGCCCGCCCCAAACCTGCTGTTTTCATCTTGCTGTTGCTTGCCCTGGTTGCCGCCGGGGTCGTTGCGCAGCAGTTTCGTCTGTTCGAGCGTGCCTGGTTCAACTGGCAGGTGTGGCGCCAGCCTGCCGATGAGCGCGCCATTGGCCTGGCAGATTACCGCGTGACCCTGGAAGGCCAGGTGATCGAAGGGCTCGACGATGATGTCTCGGCCCTCACCTACGATCCGGTGCGCAAAAGCCTGTTTACCGTCACCAATAAAAACGCCGAGCTGGTGGAGCTGTCCCTGGAGGGCAAGATCCTGCGGCGCATTCCACTGGTGGGGTTTGGCGATGCAGAGGCTGTGGAGTTTATCAGTGACAACATTTACGTCATCAGCGATGAGCGCCAGCAGCGGCTGATCAAGGTGCATGTGGACGACGACACAACCTTCCTCGACGCCGCCGACGCGGAGCAGATGACCCTCGGCGTACATATCGGCAGCAACAAGGGGTTCGAGGGCCTGGCCTATGATTCGGTGGGCAAGCGTCTGTTCGTCGCCAAGGAGCGCGACCCGATGCTGATCTATGAAGTGCATGGCTTCCCGCATTTCAAGGCGGAAAAAACCTACTCGGTGCACGTGATCAACAACCCCAAGCGCGATGCCGGACTGTTTGTGCGCGACCTGTCGAGCCTGCAATACGACGAGCGCAGCGGCCATCTGCTGGCGCTGTCGGATGAATCGTTCCTGGTTTTGGAGCTGGACATCGACGGTCGCCCCTTAAGCAGTTTGTCGTTGCTTAAAGGGCGCCATGGCCTGAGCAAGCGCGTGCCTCAGGCCGAAGGGATTGCCATGGATGACGAGGGCACGCTGTATATGGTCAGCGAGCCGAACCTGTTTTACGTGTTCAAAAAAACCTGATCAGAACATCCATTGCACGCCCAGCGTATAGCCGGTCTGGCTGCCTTCGGCATGACCCAGGCGGCCATTGACCTCGGCATACACCCCCAACTGCGGGGTGATCGCCAATTGGCTGCCGATTTGTGCGCGACCAAAGCTCTTGTCTGCTGAGCCGAGCCGAGCGGTGCGCGCCTGGCCATCGGCGCGGGCTGTCAGTTGCAGGTCATCCAAGCGGCCATCGGCCATTTCCTTGACCCAGGCGATGTCTGCATACGGCATCAGGCTCAGGCTGTAGGGCAGGGCGACAGCGCCACGCACGCGCCAGCCGAGGCTGGCTTGCAGGGAGTCGAAAGACTGCTCTTCATACTGCAGGGCGGTGCGCAGGTTCTGTTTTTCGTGGAACGTGTCGATGCGGTAGTGGCTGTAGTCCAGGCCGGCGAAAGGCCCGCTCTTGAGCGCACCGAAGTCAAAGTCGTAGCCGCCCAGCACCCGCGCGCCCAACGCCAGGGCATCAGTCTCGCCCGTCAGTTGCTGATTGAGCAGGATCGGCCCGCCATTGGCCTGGATGATCAGGTTGCGTTTGGAATCGAAACGCGTGTGGCCGATGCTCAGGTCACCGGCCAGCCAGCTTGGCCCGCCATCATTGAGCAGCGCGTACACGGCTGCCTGCCAGGTGTCGCTGTCCAGTTTGCCGCGATGCTCCAGTTTGTCGCGCCCGTTGAGGTAGCTCAGGCTGGCACCGATATTCAGGCTTGGGGTCAGCTGATAATCGCCAAGGGCATGCAGGCCCAGGCGTCGGGCTTCGGGGTTGGGGGCCGTGTCGAAACCGCTGTCCGGGCTGTACTCGCCGTCCACGCCGATCTCGCCATCAAAGCTGCCCACCTCGCGGCTGGCGGCCTGCAGGGTCAGCCAGCGGCGATCGTGCAGGCGCACCATGGCTTGATGCTGACGTTGCAGGTTGTCCTGCATGTTGCGTGCGACGGCACCGCCGGACGCCGTCGAGGCCATCAGGTCGGCGTTGGTCAGTTCCAGCACCAGGCGGCTGAGCAAGCGTGAATAGTCACGCAGGCGCTGGTCGATGCGCGCCTGGCCGAAGGCGTCGGTGAGTACGCCTTTGTTGTCTTCGCTCGGGTCGTGCCAGGTCGAGCCGCCTGGGATTTTCGGGTTGTCGGTCTGGGTATAACCGTCCAGATCGCCCAGTTCCCAGTTGGTGGCTTCTACATAAAGGATCGGGATATTCAGCGGCTCGAAAGGTTCACCATCACTGCAGCAGCCTGTGCCTTTGGGGTATTGCGGGTCCAGGCCGGGGTTGGTGAATAGCGGGATATTCAACTCCTTGGCGATCTGAAACGTGTGCTCGCGCAATGACGCCAGGGCCGGGTTGTCGGTGCTGTTCTGGCCGGCGTGGGCATACATCATGTCGCCGGTGATCAGGCTGTCGAGATTGATCATCGCAAGCATATTGGCGCGCTGGCTGGCGCTCAGCGAGTCAACAAAGGCCCGGGAGCCGCGCAAACCTTCTTCTTCCGCGCCGAATCCGACGATTTGCAGGCCATTTTCCAATGACAGGCCGCCGAGGTTCTTCGCCACCTCGGTCAGCACGCTGGCACCGGAGCCATTGTCATCCAGGCCTTGCAGGGTCGGGCGGCCGAAGTAGGTGTCGAAATGCGCGCCAATCACCACGTACTGCGGCTTGGTGCCGGCGGCGTAGGCCACCACGTTTTGCGAAGCACGGCTGCCGCTGCTCCAGGTGAAGTCCTGGCGGCTGATGGAATAGGCCGCGCCCATCTGGCTCTGCATCCAATCAGCAGCGCCGGCAAAATTGGCCGTGCCGCGATAACGACCGGGGTAGTCATTGATCAGTTTTTCCAGGGTGGTGTTGGCGTGCTGGCCGTACTCGTAAGCTTGGGCTTGCGCGGACAGCAGGGCACCGGCAACGCTGATGGCGAGGGCTAGGGGCTTTATCACAAGGTCTTCCTTGAGGTGATGGGAATGTTCAAAGCCCAGACCCTTTGCACAATGCGCGCCTCATTCCGTGGGCGGCTGCAAATTGGCGCATTGTTAAACGCGTGGGTCGCGTGGCTGTAATTTGTATCCGATTGGATACCAGGCGGGGCAGGGGATGCCGTGACAGAGCGCACGGTTTTGGAGGGGAGTGCTGCAAATGTGGGAGGGGGCTTGCTCCCGATTGGGTGTATCAGTACCAGATATTCTGACTGACACACTGCTATCGGGAGCAAGTCGAATCGTCGCACCGCCCCTCCCACATTGGAGTTGTGGTGTTGTTAAGCCTTGAGGGTTTTCACGCCTTCCGGGGTACCCAGCAGCAGCACATCCGCCGGGCGTGCGGCGAACAGGCCGTTGGTGACCACACCGACGATGGCATTGATCTGCGTCTCCAGCTCCACCGGATTGGTGATCTGCATATTGAACACATCAATGATGATGTTGCCGTTGTCGGTCAATACACCTTCGCGGTACACCGGGTCGCCGCCCAGTTTCACCAGTTCGCGGGCTACGTGGCTGCGAGCCATTGGGATGACTTCCACCGGCAGCGGGAACGCGCCGAGCACAGGCACCAGCTTGCTCGCGTCGGCGATGCAGATAAAGGTCTTGGCCACGGCCGCGACGATTTTCTCGCGGGTCAGGGCCGCGCCGCCGCCCTTGATCAGGTTCAGGTGTTCGTCGCTTTCATCGGCGCCGTCCACGTAGAACTCCAGGTCGCTCACGGTGTTGAGCTCGTACACCGGAATGCCATGGCCTTTAAGGCGTGCAGCGGTGGCTTCGGAACTCGCCACGGCGCCGTCGAACGCGCCCTTGTGCTGGGCCAGCGCGTCGATAAAGCAGTTGGCAGTGGAGCCGGTGCCGACACCGACGATGCTCTTGTCGTCGAGTTTGGGAAGGATTAAATCGACGGCGGCCTGGGCCACTGCCTGTTTGAGTTGATCCTGGGTCATGCGGGCTCCGGAACGGGCGGGGAGTTATCGAGGGGCGCGAGTATAACCCAACAAAACCTCCGGATTCGTGTGGTCGCCCGCCCAAACGCTGGGTTAGACTCCTTGGCCCTGCCCAACTCGTGAAGTAGATGCCTGCCGATGCTTGAAGACTACGTCAAAAAGATCCTCACCTCGCGCGTGTATGACATCGCCGTGGAAACTCCCTTGCAGACTGCCCGCCAGCTCTCCGAGCGGTTGGGCAACAAGGTCTGGCTCAAGCGCGAAGACTTGCAGCCGGTGTTCTCGTTCAAGATTCGCGGCGCCTATAACAAGCTGACCCAATTGAGCAGCGAGGAACGCGCCCGTGGCGTGGTCACGGCATCGGCGGGCAACCATGCCCAGGGCCTGGCCCTGGCGGCCAAGGTGCTGGGGGTCAAGGCCACCATCGTGATGCCCAAGACCACCCCGGAGATCAAGGTCGAAGGCGTGCGCTCGCGGGGCGGCAAAGTGGTGCTGCACGGTGATTCCTTCCCGGAAGCCCTGGCCTATTCGCTCAAGCTGGTCGACGAAAAAGGCTACGTCTACATTCACCCTTACGATGATCCACACACCATTGCCGGGCAGGGCACCGTGGCGATGGAAATCCTGCGCCAGCACCCGGGGCCGCTGGACGCGATTTTCGTACCGGTGGGCGGCGGCGGGCTGATCGCCGGTATTGCGGCGTATGTGAAATACCTGCGTCCGGAAATCAAGATCATCGGCGTCGAGCCGGACGACTCCAACTGCCTGCAAGCCGCCATGGCGGCAGGCGAGCGCGTGGTGCTGCCGACCGTGGGAATCTTTGCCGATGGCGTGGCGGTGGCGCAGATCGGTCAACACACCTTCGACATCTGCAAGGATCATGTGGATGAAGTGATCACCGTCAGCACCGATGAAATCTGCGCGGCGATCAAGGATATCTACGACGACACGCGCTCCATCACCGAGCCGGCAGGCGCGTTGGGCGTGGCCGGGATCAAGAAGTACGTCGAGACTCGCGGCGTCAGCGGCCAGACCTTTGTCGCCATCGACTCTGGCGCCAACGTCAACTTCGATCGCCTGCGCCATGTGGCCGAGCGTGCCGAGCTGGGTGAAGGCCGCGAAGCCATCATCGCGGTAACCATCCCCGAGCAGCCGGGCAGTTTCAAGGCGTTCTGCGAGGCCGTGGGCAAGCGCCAGATCACCGAATTCAATTACCGCTACCACTCTGGCAGCGAAGCGCACATCTTCGTCGGCGTGCAGACCCACCCGGAAAACGATCCGCGCAGCGCACTGATCGCCAGCCTGACCAGCCAGGGTTTCCCCGTGCTGGACCTGACCGAAAACGAACTGGCCAAGTTGCACATTCGCCATATGGTGGGCGGCCATGCGGCCAAAGTCAGCGATGAGGTGGTGTTTCGCTTCGAATTTCCGGAGCGTCCGGGCGCCTTGTTCAACTTCTTGCACAAGCTGGGCGGGCGCTGGAACATTTCGATGTTCCACTATCGCAACCACGGTGCAGCGGACGGGCGTGTGGTCGCCGGGCTGCAGGTGCCGGCGGACGAGCGCCACCTGGTGCCGGCAGCCCTGGCTGAAATCGGCTACCCGTACTGGGATGAAAGCGAAAACCCGGCCTACCAGTTGTTCCTCGGTTGAGCGACTACGCTGACTGAGCGGCCTTTAAGGAATCGAGACCATGGAAACACTGACCACCCTCAAGGTTATCCACATCACCGCCACCGTGTTGCTGCTGCTCAGCGGCCTCGGCCTGGCCGTACTGGCCTGGCGTAAACGCAGTGCCGGCCCGGCGGTCATCGTGCAACGCCCATGGGCGTTCGTGTGGCTGCTGATGGGCATTTGCCTGGTCAGTATGCCGTTCACCGGTTGGTGGCTGGTGCACCTGATCGGCTGGCCCCTGGGGCAAACCTGGATTTTAGGCTCCAGCATCCTCTACACCGTGGCGGCGCTGGCGTGGTTCTGGCTGGTGGCGCGCCTTAATCGCCTGCGCAAGGGTGAGGGCGGCAGCCTGAATTTTACCCTGGTGCTGGCGGTGGTCAGCCTGGTGGGGTTTGTGGCGATTGCAGGGCTGATGGGCGCCAAGCCGGTTTAAAGCGTTAGATCGCGTCGCCTTCATCGCAGGCAAGCCAGCTCCCACAGGGGAATGCATTCCAAATGTGGGAGCTGGCTTGCCTGCGATAGCGTCATCAGCTGCGCAGAGTGATCACCGGCCAGCCCCGCTTCTGCGCTTCAGCGCGCAAATTCGGATCCGGATCCACCGCCACCGGATGCGTCACCTGCTCCAGCAACGGCAAATCATTCATCGAGTCGCTATAGAAGTAGCTGTCTTCCAGGCTGTACCCAGTCTCTTCCAGCCAGCGATTCAAGCGCGTCACTTTGCCTTCTCGAAAGCACGGCACATCAGTGCTGCGCCCGGTGTAGCGGCCGTTTTCCATCTCGCATTCGGTGGCGATCAGGGTGTCAACGCCTAGCCGTGCGGCAATTGGCGCAGTGACGAAGCGGTTGGTGGCGGTGATGATCACCAGCTTGTCGCCGGCGGCGTGGTGCTGGGCCAGCAGTTCCACCGCCTTGGGCAGCACGATCGGCTCGATGCAGTCGCGCATATAGTCGTTGTGCCACTCGTCCAGTTGGGCCATCTCGGTGCGGCCGAGGATTTCCAGGCAGAAGTTCAGGTAAGCGGCGTTATCCAGCTTGCCGGCCAGATAGTCCTGGTAGAACTCGTCGTTGCGGGCCTTGTAGGCCACCGGGTCGAGAATCCCACGCTCACACAGGTAATCGCCCCAGGCGTGATCGCTGTCACCGCCGAGAAGGGTGTTGTCCAAGTCGAATAAAGCCAGGCGCATTGCAGTTACTCGCTGAAAAGTCTGTAAAAAGGCGTCCAGAATACGGTCTTTTCACAAGAGTGCACATAAGGTAAGAAGCCTCGTTGCCGCTGGAACAATCTTTGTGGAACAATGCGGCGACATGCGTTTGCGAGGTTGTTGCCGTGATCGACCCCGATGGTTTCCGTCCTAATGTCGGGATTATTCTTACGAATGATGCCGGACAGGTGCTATGGGCTCGCCGAATCAACCAAGATGCCTGGCAGTTTCCTCAAGGTGGGATAAACCCCGACGAAACCCCTGAAGACGCCTTGTACCGTGAGTTGAACGAAGAAGTCGGCCTTGAGCGTGAAGATGTGCAGATTCTGGCCTGTACCCGTGGCTGGTTGCGCTATCGTTTGCCGCAACGCCTGGTGCGTACCCACAGCCAACCGCTGTGCATCGGCCAGAAGCAGAAATGGTTTCTTTTGCGCCTGATCTCCAACGAGCAGCGGGTGCGGATGGATTTGACCGGTAAACCGGAGTTCGATGGCTGGCGCTGGGTCAGCTATTGGTACCCGTTGGGCCAGGTGGTGACATTCAAGCGCGAGGTTTACCGCCGCGCTCTCAAAGAGCTTGCCCCGCGCCTTTTAGCGCGCGACTGACGACGGAGTTCGACCCCGAGCCATGCTCAATACGCTGCGCAAGATCGTCCAGGAAGTTAACTCCGCCAAGGATCTCAAGGCGGCGTTGGGGATTATTGTGTTGCGCGTCAAGGAAGCCATGGGCAGCCAGGTCTGCTCGGTTTACCTGCTGGACCCCGAGACCAACCGTTTTGTGCTGATGGCCACGGAGGGCTTGAACAAGCGCTCCATCGGCAAGGTCAGCATGGCGCCCAATGAAGGTCTGGTGGGCCTGGTGGGGACGCGTGAAGAACCCCTGAACCTCGAACATGCGGCCGACCACCCGCGTTATCGCTACTTCGCCGAAACCGGTGAAGAGCGCTACGCCTCGTTCCTGGGGGCGCCGATCATCCACCACCGCCGCGTTGTCGGCGTGTTGGTCATCCAGCAAAAAGAACGTCGCCAGTTCGATGAAGGTGAAGAAGCCTTCCTGGTGACCATGAGCGCGCAGTTGGCCGGGGTTATCGCCCACGCCGAAGCCACCGGCTCGATCCGCGGCCTGGGGCGCCAGGGCAAGGGTATCCAGGAAGCCAAGTTCGTCGGCGTGCCCGGTTCGCCGGGTGCTGCGGTGGGTACGGCGGTGGTCATGCTGCCGCCGGCCGACCTCGATGTGGTGCCGGACAAGACCGTCCACGACATCGAAGCCGAAATCAAACTGTTCAAGACCGCCCTGGAAGGCGTGCGCGCCGACATGCGCAACCTGTCGAACAAGCTGGCCACCCAGCTGCGCCCTGAAGAGCGTGCGCTGTTCGACGTGTACCAGATGATGCTCGACGACGCGTCCCTGGGTAACGAAGTCAAAACCGTGATCAAGACCGGCCAGTGGGCCCAGGGCGCGTTGCGCCAGGTGGTCACCGATCACGTCAACCGTTTCGAAATGATGGACGACGCCTACCTGCGCGAGCGGGCTTCGGATGTGCGCGACCTGGGTCGCCGCCTGCTGGCGTACCTGCAGGAAGACCGCAGCACCAACATGGTCTTCCCCGATAACACCATCCTGGTCAGCGAAGAGCTGACGGCCACTCAGCTCGGCGAAGTGCCTGAGGGCAAGCTGGTGGGCCTGGTCTCGGTATTGGGCTCGGGTAACTCCCACGTCGCGATCCTGGCCCGGGCCATGGGTATCCCGACGGTGATGGGCCTGGTGGACCTGCCGTACTCCAAGGTCGACGGTATCGACATGATCGTCGATGGTCATCGCGGCGAGGTATTTACCAACCCCAGCGACGTGCTGCGCAAGCAATACGCCGAAGTGGTGGAAGAAGAGAAGCAACTGGCCCAGGGCCTCGATTCGTTGCGCGAGCTGCCGTGCGTCACCCTCGACGGCCACCGCGTGCCGCTGCTGGTCAACACCGGCCTGCTGGCGGATGTGGCCCGCGCGCAACAACGCGGCGCCGAAGGGGTGGGGCTGTACCGCACCGAAGTGCCGTTCATGATCAACCAGCGTTTTCCGAGCGAGAAGGAGCAGCTGGCGATTTATCGCGAGCAACTGCAGGCCTTCCACCCGCTACCGGTGACGATGCGCAGCCTGGACATTGGCGGCGACAAGTCACTGTCGTATTTCCCCATCAAGGAAGACAACCCCTTCCTTGGCTGGCGTGGCATTCGCGTTACCCTCGACCATCCTGAAATCTTCCTCGTCCAGACCCGCGCCATGCTCAAGGCCAGCGAGGGGTTGAACAACCTGCGTATCCTGCTGCCGATGATCTCCGGCACCCATGAGCTGGAAGAAGCCCTGCACCTGATCCACCGCGCCTGGGGCGAAGTACGCGACGAAGGCGCCGACGTACCGATGCCGCCGATTGGCGTGATGATCGAAATTCCCGCAGCGGTATACCAGGCCAAGGAGTTGGCGCGGCAGGTGGACTTCCTCTCGGTGGGCTCCAACGACCTGACCCAGTACCTGCTGGCGGTGGACCGTAACAACCCACGGGTGGCCGACCTCTACGACTACCTGCACCCGGCGGTGTTGCAAGCGTTGCAACACGTGGTGCGCGACGCCCATGCCGAAGGCAAGCCGGTGAGTATCTGCGGTGAGATGGCTGGCGACCCGGCCGCTGCGGTGTTGCTGATGGCGATGGGCTTTGACAGCCTGTCGATGAACGCCACCAACTTGCCGAAGGTGAAGTGGATGTTGCGCCAGGTTGACCTGGGCATGGCCAAGGATTTGCTCGCGCAGTTGATGACCATCGACAACCCGCAAGTTATCCACAGCTCGTTGCAGTTGGCGCTGAAGAACCTCGGGCTGACCCGGATGATCAACCCGGCCTCGGCGAAAACCCTCTAGACCGAGGCGCCTTCATCGCAGGCAAGCCAGCTCCCACAGGGAACTGCATTCCAAATGTGGGAGCTGGCTTGCCTGCGATGACGTCAGTCCAAGCGCCGTCAGATTTCCAGTTCGACCTCGCCCAGCCGCCCGCCGTGTGGGCCAAAGCTACGCTCCAGCATCCTGCGCGTCCCATCGGCATTCACAATCAGCGCCGTGCTGGCCCGTGTCCCATAACTGGGGCTGGCGATAAACACGCTCGATAGCAGGTTTTCGGTCGCCAGGCCTACGCCGGTGTCCGGCAGTTCAGCAAACGGGGCGGTCTGCGGGTCGCTGAGAATTCCCAGCAGTGCCTTAGGCTCGGGGTTCTCCAGTACTGCGCTGAACGCCGCCTTGGCCTTCACCAACTTAGGCCAGGGCGTATCCAGCCCGGCATTGGATAACCCGTAAACCCCAGCCTTCAGCAGCGTAGGCTCGGTATCATTGGCGTTGTAATGCCACAGCTCATCCCGCGTCCCCACCAGCAGGTTAAACCCGGAATATTCAATCGAACGTCTGTTAACGTCGGCTAAATAGTCATCAATGGGCAGCGACCCACTGAGAAAGCGCGCCACCAGCTCGCCCCGCGACTTGCGTGCCGGTGGCTGGTGCGGGTCGCGGATATTGGTCAGCGCAGCGAAACGCCCATCCGAGTTGACACCCAACCAAGTGCCCCCGGCCTCCTGATCGCGGCCAGCATAGACCTGCGGCGCATCCAGCCACTGGGCCAGCGGCAGGCTGGGGCGGGCATAGAACTCATCGCGGTTGGCCGCGACGATCAGCGGTTGGGCATGGCCTGGTCGCCAGGCGAAAACAATCAGGCACATCGGGTGACCCCTTTTGTGTTTTTGCCACTCTACCCACAGATGTGCAGGCGTTCCATCGTAACGAAGTTGGGCCGTTCACCTTCCATCCGTTAACATGCCGGGCTATTTGGCGTGTATGTGAACTTCTTAATTTGATCTCGCCGCTGTAACGCAGGCTTAATCGCACATCGGCATGGTCCGGTGCGTCATGACTAAATGTTTTAACGAGGAGTCGCAATGCTGCCTTACCCGCAGATCGACCCGGTGGCCCTGGCCATTGGTCCGCTGAAAATCCATTGGTACGGGTTGATGTACCTGATCGGCATCGGCGGTGCCTGGCTGTTGGCTTCCCGGCGCCTGAACCGTTTCGACCCGACCTGGACCAAGGAGAAGCTCTCCGACATGGTGTTCTGGATGTCGATGGGGGTGATCGTCGGCGGGCGCCTGGGGTATGTGCTGTTCTACGACCTGTCTGCGTATATCGCCAACCCGACGCTGATTTTCGAAGTGTGGAAGGGCGGCATGGCATTCCACGGCGGGTTTGTCGGCGTGATGATCGCTGCGTGGTGGTTCGGGCGCCGCAACGGCAAGTCGTTCTTCCAGTTGATGGATTTTGTGGCGCCGTTCGTGCCGATCGGCCTGGGTGCCGGGCGCATTGGCAACTTTATCAACGCCGAGTTGTGGGGCAAGCCGACCGACGTGCCGTGGGCCATGGTGTTCCCGCCGTTCAGCGACCCGGCGCAACTGCCGCGCCACCCGTCGCAGCTGTATCAGTTCGCGTTGGAAGGTGTGGCGCTGTTCCTTATTCTTTACCTCTTCTCGCGCAAGCCACGCCCTACCATGGCCGTGTCGGGTATGTTCGCGCTGTTCTACGGGATTTTCCGCTTTATCGTCGAGTTCGTTCGGGTGCCGGATGCGCAGTTGGGCTACCTGGCGTGGGGCTGGCTGACCATGGGTCAGGTGCTCAGCCTGCCGATGATCCTGGCGGGCCTGGGCATGTTGTGGTGGGCTTACAACCGCCCGCAGCCGCTGAAGAACGCCGCGCTTTAAATTCGAACGCCGAGGTTTGCCCGCCTCGGCTTCAACGATACAGGTACTCACATGAAGCAATATCTCGAACTGCTGCACGACGTCGTGACCAATGGCCTGACCAAGGGCGACCGCACCGGCACCGGCACCAAGGCCGTGTTCGCCCGTCAGTATCGGCATAACCTGGCCGACGGCTTCCCGCTGCTGACCACCAAGAAACTGCACTTCAAAAGCATCGCCAACGAGCTGATCTGGATGTTGAGCGGCAACACCAACATCAAATGGCTCAACGAAAATGGCGTGAAGATCTGGGATGAGTGGGCCACCGAAGACGGTGACCTGGGCCCGGTGTACGGCGAGCAGTGGACCGCCTGGCCCACCAAGGACGGCGGCACGATCAACCAGATCGACTACATGGTGCACACGCTCAAGACCAACCCCAACAGCCGCCGCATCCTGTTCCACGGCTGGAACGTCGAGTACCTGCCGGACGAAACCCAGAGCCCGCAGGAAAACGCGCGCAACGGCAAGCAAGCCCTGCCGCCGTGCCACTTGCTGTATCAGGCGTTCGTGCATGACGGCCATCTGTCGATGCAGCTGTATATCCGCAGCTCTGACGTATTCCTGGGGCTGCCGTATAACACCGCCGCGCTGGCGTTGCTGACCCATATGCTGGCCCAGCAATGCGACCTGATCCCTCACGAGATCATTGTCACCACTGGCGACACCCACGCTTACAGCAACCACATGGAACAGATCCAGACCCAGTTGGCGCGCACGCCGAAAAAGCTGCCGGAGCTGGTGATCAAGCGCAAGCCTGCTTCGATCTACGACTACAAGTTCGAAGACTTCGAGATCGTGGGCTACGACGCCGACCCGAGCATCAAGGCCGACGTGGCTATCTAACGGCCCAACGCGGTAAAAAACTGTGGGAGCTGGCTTGCCTGCGATAGCGGAGTGTCAGGCGACATCAATGTCGCGGGCCCACCGCTATCGCAGGCAAGCCAGCTCCCACATGGGTTGCGTGTTCGCTTGAGTTTAGTGGCCGTGGCTTCGGCCCACATGTGAAGGCTCGGCCTCACTGGCCGCAATCCCGCCGCTGACCTCCAACTGCTGCAAAATCCCGCACTGATCCCCACCGCCGCAACGTTGGCGCAGGTCCAGCAGTTGTTCCTGCAAGGCCAACAATCCGTCGATCCGCGCTTTTACGTGGTGGATATGTTCGTCGATCAACGCATTCACGCTTTCGCACTGGTCCTGGGGGCTGTCGCGTAGCCCTAACAGGCTGCGGATTTCTTCGAGGGTCATGTCCAGGCTGCGGCAGTTGCGAATAAAGATCAGCCGCTCGGTGTGCGCCTGGGTATAGACCCGGTAGTTGCCCTCAGTGCGCGCAGGCGGTGGCAGCAGGCTTTCCTTCTCGTAATAACGGATGGTTTCCACCGGGCAGTCGGTGAGTTTGGCCAGTTCGCCGATCTTCATCGCAGCAATCTCCAAATGGGTGCTTGACCCTATAGTGGCTACAGGGTCTTTACTTGGCAACAGGCACCTTTACGGACGCGACCTGATGAGCCACTCCATTCACACCCCGCACAAGCACGACCACAAGCACGATCATGACCATGCTCATGACCACCCACATGATCACGCCCCGGCAAAACTCACGCCGGTGGATAGCCACGGCCACTCAGGCTCCTGCTGTTCCGGCGCTGCCGGGCCTGCCGTGGTGACCCTGAGCGAAGCGCCCACCGCCGGCTCGCGCCTGAGCACTTTCCGCATCGAAGCCATGGACTGCCCCACCGAGCAGACGCTGATCCAGAACAAACTGGGCAAGCTCGCCGGCGTGCAGCAACTGGAATTCAACCTGATCAACCGCATCCTCGGCGTCACCCATGATCTGCCGAGCACTGCGCCGATCATTGCGGCGATCAAGTCCATCGGTATGCAGGCCGACCCTATCGAGGAAGGCAGCCCCACCGCCGCGCCGCCGGCCAAGAAGCATTGGTGGCCATTGGCAGTGTCGGGCGTGGGCGCCCTGGGTGCCGAAGTGCTGCACTTCACCGGTGTGGCACCGACTTGGGTGATCGCACTGGTGGCGCTGGTGTCGATCCTCAGCGGCGGCTTGACCACCTACAAAAAGGGCTGGATTGCCCTGAAAAACCTCAACCTGAACATCAATGCGCTGATGAGCATCGCGGTGACCGGCGCCATCCTGATTGGTCAGTGGCCGGAAGCGGCGATGGTGATGTTCCTGTTTACGGTAGCCGAGTTGATTGAGGCCAAGTCCCTGGACCGGGCGCGCAATGCCATCAGCGGCTTGATGCAGATGACCCCGGAGCAGGCCACCGTGCGCCAGGCTGACGGCTCATGGATGGAACAAGAGGTCAAAAGCATTGAACTTGGTGCGATCGTCCGAGTAAAACCCGGCGAGCGTATCGGCCTGGACGGTGAAGTCACTGCCGGTCAATCCACCATCGATCAGGCACCGATCACCGGGGAAAGCCTGCCGATTGAAAAGACCATCGGCGATAAAGTCTTCGCCGGCACCATCAACCAGGCCGGTTCCCTGGAGTACAAAGTCACTGCGGCGGCCAACAACTCGACCCTGGCGCGAATCATCCACGCCGTGGAACAAGCCCAAGGCGCACGGGCGCCGACCCAGCGCTTTGTCGACAGTTTTTCCAAGGTCTACACCCCGGCGGTGTTCCTGTTTGCCCTGGGCGTGGCGGTGATTCCGCCGCTGTTCATGGCGGGCGTGTGGTTCGACTGGATCTATCGCGCCCTCGTGCTGCTGGTGGTGGCATGCCCGTGTGCCTTGGTGATCTCCACACCGGTGACCATCGTCAGCGGCCTGGCCGCCGCAGCGCGCAAAGGCATCCTGATCAAGGGCGGCGTGTACCTGGAGGGCGGTTACAAGCTCGACTACCTGGCGCTCGACAAGACCGGCACCATCACCCACGGCAAACCGGTGCAAACCGATTACCTGCCGCTGTTCCCGAATCTTGAAGACAGCGCCCCGGCCCTGGCCGCCAGTTTGGCCGGGCGTTCCGACCACCCGGTGTCCCTGGCGATCGCCAACGCGGCTGTGGATAAAAACCTGTCAATTCATGCTGTGGATAACTTCGAGGCCCTGGCCGGGCGCGGTGTGCGCGGCGACATCAACGGCCAGACCTATCACTTGGGCAACCACCGCCTGGTGGAAGACCTCGGCCTGTGCTCAGAGGCGTTGGAAGAAAAACTCTTCGCCCTGGAAAAACAAGGCAAGTCCGTCGTGCTACTGCTGGACAAGTCCGGCCCCCTGGCGCTGTTCGCCGTGGCCGACACGGTCAAGGACAGTAGCCGCGAAGCCATCCAGCAACTTCACGACCTGGGCATCAAAACCCTGATGCTCACCGGCGACAACACCCACACCGCCCAGGCGATTGCGACCCAAGTCGGCATCGACCAGGCCCAGGGTGACCTGTTGCCCACCGACAAGCTGCAAGCCATCGAAACCCTCTACGGCCAAGGCCATCGGGTGGGCATGGTCGGCGATGGCATCAACGATGCTCCAGCCCTGGCGCGGGCCGAGATCGGCTTTGCCATGGCAGCGGCGGGCACTGACACGGCTATCGAGACTGCTGACGTGGCGCTGATGGATGATGATCTGCGCAAGATTCCGGCTTTCATTCGGCTGTCGCGGCAAACGTCGAGTATCCTCAAGCAGAACATCGCCCTGGCGCTGGTGATCAAGGCAATTTTCCTGGCCGTGACCTTCATGGGCATGGCGACCATGTGGATGGCGGTCTTCGCCGACATGGGCGTGAGTTTGCTGGTGGTGTTCAATGGCCTGCGCCTGTTGCGCAAATAGAGGATGAGAGGGTGGTGTGCTGAGTGCTGAGTTAAAGGCGTTTTTCATGGTCGCCCGCCTGGGCAGTATCACCCAGGCGGCGAAAAAACTCGGCCTGAGCCAGCCCACGGTGACCACCCAGATTCGCAACCTGGAAAGCCAATACGGCGTTGAGCTGTTCTATCGCGGTGGCCGTCGCCTGACGGTCAGCGACGAAGGTGCGCGGCTGTTGCCGATGGTCAAGACGCTGTTGCAGCAGGAAGCGGATATCGAGTTTTTCCTGCGCAACAATGGTCAGGTCCAGGGCGCGCTGCGGATTGCCGCGACGGCGCCGTATTACATTCTCGACCTGGTCAAAGCCTTTCGTGAACGCCTGCCGCACGTGGAAGTGTCGGTGGAAATCGGCAACTCCCAGCAGGTACTCGAAGCGCTGGATGATTACCGCGTCGACGTTGCGGCCTCTTCGCAATTGCTGGACGACCCGCGCCTGATCCGCCGCGTGCTGGGCACCGACCCGCTGGTGCTGGCGGTACATCGCAATCACCCGTTGGCCAAGCTTGAGCATGTGTCGTTGAGCGCGCTGGCCGGGCACACGCTGTTGATGCGTGAAGCCGGCTCCACCACCCGCAGGCTGACCGAAGAACTGTTGAAAAGCGGCGGCGTGGGGTATGGGCCGTTGCTGGAGATTGGCAGCCGTGAGTCGATTCGCGAGGCGGTGCTGCGCAATATCGGCATCAGCATCATCGCTCGCCAGGAAGTGCCCCATGATCCGCAATTGCGTGTGCTGACCATCGAGAATGCGCCGCAGATTCCGGAGTATCTGTATTGCCTCAAAGAGCGTAAAGGTGCACGGCTGCCGGCGGCATTCCTTGGCCTGGCTCAGGAAATGTCGCCAATTTAAGTTCTGCGGCTGGCTTGAGGGCCAATCGGGAGCAAGCCCCCTCCCACATTTTGACCGCATTCTCATGTTGGAACCCGGTCAACTGTGGGAGGGGGCTTGCTCCCGATTGCGGTAGGCCAGGCAACTCATCTCCATGAGTCCTACACAAATCCACCAATACCACTATCACCCCGTTTTGCCTTTCTGCCACACCAACTACGCATTGCCTCCCTAGCATGGCCTTCATCCGTTCGATGAGGTGCCTTGCATGAACACAGCCCTGACCCAACCCGGCGCGCCCATGAAGGTGCGCGGGATCCAGAAACGCTTTGGCGCTTTCACCGCGCTGGACAACGTGTCCCTGGACGTCGCCGCCGGCGAGCTGGTGTGCCTGCTGGGCCCGTCCGGCTGCGGCAAGACCACGTTGCTGCGCTGCATCGCCGGCCTGGAACGTCAGGACAGCGGTGAGCTTTACCTGGGCGAGCGGGACGTTTCCCTGCTGCCGCCCCAGGCGCGAGACTACGGCATCCTGTTTCAGTCCTACGCGCTGTTCCCCAATCTCACGGTTGAAGCAAACATCGGCTACGGCCTCACCGGCAGCGGCCGCGATGAAGTGCGCAAGCGCGTCGGGCAGATGCTTGAACTGGTCGGTTTGGTCGGCAGCGAAAAGAAATACCCCGGCCAACTCTCCGGCGGCCAGCAGCAGCGCGTCGCTCTGGCCCGTGCATTGGCGCCGGCCCCTTCGTTATTACTGCTGGATGAACCGATGTCGGCCCTCGACGCCCGTGTGCGCGAGCATTTGTGCACCGAGCTGCGCCAATTGCAGCGGCGCCTGGGTATTACCACCTTGATGGTGACCCACAACCAGGACGAAGCTATGTTGATGGCCGACCGCATTGCCGTGATGAATAACGGTAAGGTCGAGCAGTACGCCACGCCCCAGGAGATCTACGACCGCCCGGCCACGCCGTTCGTGGCCGAGTTTGTCGGCCAGGGCAACTGGTTGCCGTTCAGCCGTAGCAGCGCCAGCCATGCCCAGGTCGGCGGAATGAATATGCGCCTGGCCGACGATGCGGGTGTGGCCCGGTCCGGCCGCCTGTTCTGTCGCCCGGAAGCGATCAGCGTCAACCCGACGGTGCATGAAGAAAACCTGTTCCCGGCCAAGGTTCGCGAAATTACTTTCCTCGGCAACCGCTGCCGCATGAGCTTTGAGTTGGAGCAGTTGCCGGGCCATCCGTTGCTGGCCGAACTGGCGCCCGAAGCCATGCCGCGCCTGGGCGCCCAGGACATCTGGGTGGCCTTGCCGCCGCGCAGCCTGCAGGTGTTTGCCTGAGATGGCCGCCGTCATGACATCGCCGGTACCGCGTCAGGTGTCCCGCGCCGAGTGGGGCGACCGCCTCTTTGTGGTCGGCGGTAAATGGCTCTGGCTCGGCCTGCTGGTGGTGGCGGTCCTGCTGCCGCTGCTGGCGATCTTCTGGCGCGGCTTCAGCAGCGAAGCCGGGCAGGGCGGTGGCCTGGTTGCAGCGCGGGAGCTGCTGACCAGCGCCAACTTCCACTGGTTGCTGGGAAATAGCCTGAAAGTTTCCCTCAGCGTGGCGGCCATCGTCGTACCGCTGGCTTACCTGTTTGCCTACGCCCTGCAACGTACGCTGATTCCCGGCAAGACCGTCTGGCGCGGTTTGTCATTGCTGCCCTTGATGGCGCCGTCGATGCTGCCGGGCATTGCCCTGGTCTATCTGTTCGGCAACCAGGGCATGTTGCGCGGCTTGCTCTCGGACAATATCTACGGCTTCTGGGGCATTGTGCTCGGTGAAGTGATCTACACCTTTCCCCATGCCTTGATGATCTTGCTCTCGGCGCTGTCCCTGGCGGATGCACGCTTGTTCGATGCGGCGTCGAGCATGGGCGCCAGCCCGGCCCGGGCGTTTCGCAGCATCACCTGGCCGGCCACGCGCCAGGCGGTGTTCGCCGCGTTCTGCCTGGTGTTTACCCTGACCATCACCGACTTCGGTGTACCGGTGGTGGTGGGCGGTGATTACCAGGTGTTGGCGCTGGAAGCCTACAAGGCGGTGGTCGGTCAGCAACAGTTCGGGCGCGGCGCGTTGATCGGCATGGTGTTGCTGCTGCCGGCACTGTTCAGCTTCGGCGTGGATGCCTGGTTGCGCCGTCGGCATGGCGACTCGATGAGCGGTCGCGCCCAGGTGTTTCTGCCCGCGCCATCGCGGCTGCGCGACGGTTGCTACCTGGCCATCGTGTTGCTGATTTGCGCGGTGTTGCTGCTGGTGTTCGGCATGGCGGTGTATTCGTCGCTGGTGAAGTTCTGGCCGTACAACCTGTCGCTATCGCTCAACCACTACCAGTTCGAAGACACCGCCGGCGGCGGCTGGCTGGCCTACCGCAACAGCCTGACCATGGCGCTGTGCACGGCGTTGATCGGCAGTGTGTTGATCTTCACCGGTGCCTACCTGATGGAGAAGACCAAGGGCCAGAAGGGCCTGAACCTGGCGCTGCGCATGCTCAGCTTCGTACCGATGGCGGTGCCGGGGCTGGTGCTCGGCTTGGGCTACGTGTTCTTTTTCAACCTCAACGGCAACCCGCTGCACGTGTTCTACGGGAGCATGGCGTTGCTGGTGGTGTGCACCATTGCGCACTACCTGACCACCGCGCAGATGACCGCGACCACCGCCCTGCGCCAGCTGGACGCCGAGTTCGAAGCGGCGGCGTTGTCGCTCAAGGCGCCGTTGTACCGCCACTATTGGCGCGTCACGGTGCCGATCTGCCTGCCGGCGCTGCTGGATATCCTGCGCTACCTGTTTGTGTCGGCGATGACCACCGTGTCCGCCGCGATCTTTCTCTACAGCCCCGACACCATCCTCGCCGCCGTCGCCGTGCTGAACATGGACGACGCCGGCAACGTGGGCGGCGCGGCGGCCATGTCGACCCTGATCCTGTTCACCTCAGTCGGCGTCTCGCTGTTGCTGGCGTGGGCCTCACGTGGCGCGCTGCGTCGCTCCCAAGCCTGGCGCCAGACCGCGCCCGGCCAATAAACATCCCTGAAGGAGGTGCTCCATGTTCAAGCCCCTGGCGCTGGTCGCTGCGGTACTCACGGCATTCAGCCTGAATGCCTTCGCCAAGACCGAGTTGACCGTGTACACGGCCCTCGAAGCCGAGCAATTGAAGACCTACAAAAAAGCCTTCGAGCAGGCCAACCCCGACATCGAGATCAAGTGGGTACGCGATTCCACCGGCATTATCACCGCCAAGCTGCTGGCTGAAAAAGACCGCCCGCAGGCTGACGTGGTGTGGGGCCTGGCCGCCTCCAGCCTGGCGATCCTCGATCAGCAAGGCATGTTGGACAACTACGCGCCCAAGGATTTGGACAAGATCGGCAAAAACTACCGAGACGCCGCCAACCCGCCCGCCTGGGTGGGCATGGACGTGTGGGCCGCGACCATCTGCTTCAACACCATCGAAGCCGAAAAGCTGGGCCTGACCAAACCGGTGAGCTGGCAGGACCTGACCAAGCCTGAATACAAGGGCAAGATCGTGATGCCCAATCCGGCGTCCTCCGGCACCGGCTTCCTGGATGTCAGCGCCTGGTTGCAGACCTTCGGCGAGAAGCAGGGCTGGCAGTACATGGACGACCTGCACCAGAACATCGGCCAGTACGTTCACTCCGGCTCCAAGCCGTGCAAGTTGGCGGCGTCCGGTGAGTTCCCGATCGGGATTTCCTTTGAATACCCGGCGATTCAACTCAAACGCCAGGGTGCGCCGCTGGACATCATCCTGCCGAAAGAGGGCCTGGGCTGGGAGATCGAAGCCACCGCCGTAGTCAAGGGCAGCGCACACGCCGATGCGGCAAAAAAACTCGCTGACTTTTCCGCCAGCCCAGCGGCGATGGAGCTGTACAAGGCTAACTTCGCCATCCTCGCCCAGCCGGGTATCGCCAAGCCGCAGACCGAATTGCCGGCCGACTACGAGCAGCGCCTGATCAAGAACGACTTTGCCTGGGCCTCGAAAAACCGCGACAGCATCCTGACTGAATGGCGCAAGCGCTATGACGGTAAGTCGGAGAAGGTGGCGGGTCAGTAAGGTTTTCGTTAGGGCTTATGGCCCCTTCGCAGGCAAGCCAGCTCCCACATTTGAAGGTATTCACACATCAAAATGTGGGAGCTGGCTTGCCTGCGATAGTGGCTTTGAATTCAGGACATCACTCCATGACACACCACAGCGACCTGCTGATCATCGGCGCCGGCATCCTCGGCCTGTCCCACGCTTATGCCGCCGCCAAGCGCGGCCTCAAGGTCAAGGTGTTCGAGCGCAGCGCCACGCCATTGGGCGCTTCTGTGCGTAACTTCGGCCAGGCGCTGGTCACCGGCCAACCACCGGGGCCGATGCTCGACCTGGCGCGGGAAAGCCGCGAAATCTGGGGCCAATGGGCGCAAGCAGCGGGCCTTGCGCTCAAGCGCAATGGCTCCTACCTGTTCGCCCGCACCGAGGCCGAAGAACAACTGCTCGAAGCCTTTTGCGCGGGGCGTGCCCGGGAGTACGGGTATAACGTGGAGCTGCTGCAAGGCGCTGCGATGAAGGGTCTTTACGCCGGCCAGTTCCGCCATCACCGCGCGGCGCTGCACGGTAAGGATGACCAGCAACTGTATTCCCGCGAGGCGATCCCGGCGCTGATCCAGTACCTGAGTCAGGCGTTGAAGGTGGAGTTTCACTTTTCCACTCTGGTGCGCGACGTCGAACCGGGCCAATTGCACAGCACGGCCGGCAGCTTTCGCGGCGAGCAGATCATCGTCTGCTCCGGCCACGACTATCAGACCCTGTTGGCCGAATCCATCGCCCCGCTCAACCCGCAAACCTGCCGCCTGCAAATGCTGCGCGCCCGGCCGGCGGTCAACCTGAACCTGCAACACGCCCTGCTCACCGGCCTGAGCTGCGTGCACTACGGCGCCTTCGCCGACCTGCCGGAGGCTGCCGCAGTGCAGGCGCAGATCCTGCGCGAAACACCGTACCTGCAGGAGCACGGCATTCACCTGTTGATCAGCCCTACACCCCATGGCGAACTGATCATTGGCGACTCCCACCATTACGACAGCGACCCGTCGCCCTTCAATGCCGAGCAGGTAGATGACTGGATGATCGAGCTGGCCGAACAGACCCTGGGCTGCAAAATCCAGGTGGTCGAACGCTGGCAAGGCGTCTACGGCGCTCGCGGGCCCGGGCCGTTCTCGTTTGTGCAGGCAGCATCCGGTGTCAGCGCTGCGTTGATGCACACCGGCGTGGGCATGAGCGTGGGGCCGGCGATGGCCGAGCGAAATATCAGTACCTTGTGGGGAGAGACGTGATGAGCCCGGTGCTCGACCTTGATGTACTCAAGGCCAAGGCGGCGAGGCTACTGGCAGCGAAGATGGGCCTTACACAATAAGCCGATACGCCGCCTGGAGCCCTTGTTGTTACCCCACTAAGGTGCTTGCTTCACCCATTAAAAGAGCAACACTGATGCACTATTTGAAAGCCATCGCCCAAGACCTGCAAGGCAACGGTCATGCCGATACGGTCATTTTGCATTTCTATCAGCAACGGCCGGGTCGTCCCGATGAGCTGATCCACGATATCGTCGGACAGGAAATGACCTCGAATGCAAAATGGGGAGGGCATAGTAAACCCGGTTCGCTGGACCTGGATAAGCGCCGGATCGCGACTTTCGCCGACAGCTTCGTGAAACTCAATTGGTTTAACCCGGCAAGCCATTGGCAGTGTGCGCTCGTCATCTATGCGGATGATTTCAGCGACGCGGGACGGCCGGATTCGGTGAGGCTGGAGTTCCGTGAGAGCAAGGTGTCCGAGGGGAAAACATTACTGGTCTCCAGAACCATGGACTATGACGTCGACAGCGACAGCGTGTTGGAAACCGCTACCACCAATAGTGATATCGACCGCAACGGGGTAGCTGAAAACGCTGATAAAGAACTGGTTCGCTCGCTATGCAAGGCGTTCCTGGGGTTGAATTGGTGAGCGCTTTAAGCGCGTCACGCTTCGTTGAGCTGTTCAGCCAATGTTTCGACCTGTTCCTGACGCTCGGCCTGGCTCAGCTTGGCGTGGGGGTTGAGGGATGACCATTGCGGATAGGCGCGGGCCTTGTGCAGCGCGTCGGGCAGCTTGCCCTCGCGCCAGGTTTTGTCCTGGGGCGTGTCGACCTTGATGCTATGCATCGCCGCATGCCCGCGCAGACTAAGGGCCTTGAGCAACTGACGTTGGCGCAGGGCGAGCAGGCGCAGCACGCTGTCGTCGACGGTCAGCTCGCGTTGGCCTTTGATCTTGCCCAGCAGGCGGCTGCCGTAGCTGCGTGCGGTTTGCAGGGCGCCACCGGCGATAGCGCCGGCCAGTGCCGCAGCGCCAAGGGTCAGGCCACCGACCAGGAGGTCCACGCCAGCACCGGCAGCGGCACCGGCGGCGATTCCGCCACCGACCCGTACGCCAAGTTGCTTGAGGGTTTCGGGGTTGAACAAGTCATCGCCCCAGCGACCGTCAAGCAACGGTAGATCACTGGCGGCGGCATCCTGTGGGCGAAAGCCGAACAGTTTGAGCAGGGCTTCAACGCACTTTTGTTCCCGTTGGCGCACCGCTTTGCGCAGATCGCCGATGGCTTGCTGTTCATCTTCGGTGACGACGCTGCGACGGCAGGCCGCGCAGTCGATCAGCAGTTCGGCGATCAAGCGTGCGGCGCTTTGCTGGCGGGCCTGGCGTTGGGCCTCTTGATCGAGGATCAGGCGTTCCAACTGCGGGCGGGAGTTTTCCAGCAGCAGGGCCAGGCTTTCATACAGGCGACGTTCACCGTCTTCCGGCGGCGCCACGCTGTCGAAGCGCACCAGCGCGTGCAGGCCGAGGCGGGCCAGGGCTTCGCGCCAGTCCGGCTCGCGCTGGTCGCTGCTGGTGACGAAGTTGAGCACCGGCAACAAGGGTTTGCCGCAACTGGCCAGCACTTGCAGCTCATCGCGGTACTTGGCCAGCACCGGCTCGCGGGCGTCGATCACATACAGGCCGGCGTCCGAGGCCAGCAATTGGCGTAACACCTTGGCTTCCTGTTCGAAACGCTGGCGCGCTTCGCTGCCCTCCAGAAAACGCGCCAGGCGAGCGGGACCGTCCAGGCGTTCACCGGGGCGATCCAGGCGCTCCAGATAGTCGAGCAGGGCGATGGCGTCTTCCAGGCCGGGCGTGTCGTACAGCTCCAGCAAGGCTTCGCCATCCACCGACAAGCGCGCGCCTTCGACATGCCGCGTGGTGCTGGGGCGATGAGAGACTTCGCCGAAGCCCACGTCACGGGTGAGGGTGCGCAGCAGTGAGGTCTTGCCGACATTGGTGTGGCCGACCACGGCGAGTTTCAGCGGTTTAGTCATGCCCGGTCTCCAGCCAGTTCAGCGGTGCGCAATCGGCAAACGGCAGCTCAAGTTGTTGCAGTGCGGTGTGCCAGTCACCCAAGCGTTCGGCGTCCAGCGCCTGGCCCGGCGGCGCTTGCAGCAGCCATACACGGGTGGCGGTGGCGCTGCGCGCCAGTTCGGCGATCAACGCCAGGCTGCCACGGTCCGGCGAGCGGCGCGGGTCGCAGACGATGACCAGACGTGCGGGCGGGAAACGGCTGAGTTGTTCCAGCAGCTTGTTCCGCGATTCACGGCTGTCGAGGATGCCGGCGTTTTTAACGTTGCTGGGCAGTTTGGGTGGCCACGGGTAGTGATCGTCGAGTTCGATGGCCACCAGCAAGGCGCCGTCGCTGTCCATCTCGCTGACGCCGCCGCTGACGTGGTGCAGCTGTTCGGGCGCGGCATCGTTGACCCCAAGCCGTTCGCTGCTAGGCATCAGGCGTTCGCGCAGTTGGGCGTAGCCTTGCAGGTTGAGGTCCAGGCGCAACGCCGCACGCCCGATTTTCCAGCGCCACAGG
The DNA here is from genome assembly GCF_023127795.1 of Pseudomonas sp. W2Jun17. Lineage (NCBI taxonomy): Bacteria > Pseudomonadati > Pseudomonadota > Gammaproteobacteria > Pseudomonadales > Pseudomonadaceae > Pseudomonas > Pseudomonas sp. W2Jun17. The sequence goes on from NZ_SPKO01000033.1 coordinate 120,822, forward strand.
CAGAACAGGGCGAGGATCAATCGGGGCAGCAGGCCGTAGACCAGCAACACGCCCACCAGCCAGGCGGCCCAGGCTTGGCGGGCGTTTTCGATATTCAGGGCTGAATCACCGCTGGCGCGGATCATGTCGACGGTTGGCACATTGAAACCCAGCAAAGCGGGCAGGCTGCCGAGGGCCTGGGTCACGGCGACAAACGTGTCGGCGCCGAGAATGGTGGTTTCCCACACAAAGCCGTAGCGACGGGTGGCGAGCAGGGTCAGCAGGATCACCATGGCGCTGAGCAACGCCAGCAGCCACAGGCTGTTGACCAACACACCCACCGCCCAGCGATTGAGTTTTTGCCGTTGCAACAACAGCAGCAACGCTGGCGCCAATTGTGCGGCTTTGGCGTCACGCGCCAGTTTCTCGCTGAGCCATAACCACAGGCGCCCAAGGCTGGCGCTGTGTTCGCCAGCAAACAGCAGCCCCAGGGCCCAACTGACCAGCAGGATCAGGTTCAACCCGAGCAGGCTGCCCAGGGCCCAGAACACGTTCACCGGCGTCAGGCCATTGCCCAGCGCAGCGAATGCCAGGCCGGCGCCACTGATCACGGCCACGACCGCCAGTAATATAAGCGCCAGGCGCGCGCCTTGCAGCCAGCGTGTGAGGGCACCGGTCAGGCCATCGCGCTCGGCCAGGTGCAAGGCGCGCTGGGTAATACGCGTCGACAGGTCGCCCCCGGCCGTGCGGGCCAGGCGGTTGGCTTCCAGGTCTTCCAGGGGGCCGGCGTGTTCTTCACGCAGGCGCACGGCTTCTGTCAGCCAGAGTGTGTGCAGAGGAGTCAGTGCAGTCACGCGCCATCCTGTTGTTTCAGTGAAGGTGGAGCATAACCGCTGACTCGCGGCTCTGGTATTCTCGTCGCCATGAAAAAAACTCTCCCTTTAAGCCTGATCGCAGCCCTCGGTGAAAACCGTGTGATCGGTGTCGACAACAGCATGCCCTGGCATTTGCCGGGGGATTTCAAGTATTTCAAAGCCACCACGCTCGGCAAGCCGATCATCATGGGGCGCAAGACCTGGGATTCCCTGGGCCGACCGTTACCGGGGCGTTTGAACCTGGTGGTCAGCCGTCAGACCGATCTGACGCTTGAAGGTGCGCAAGTGTTTCCGTCATTGGAAGCGGCGGTGGAGCGTGCCGAGGAGTGGGCCAAGGCCCAAGGCGTGGACGAGTTGATGTTGATCGGCGGTGCGCAGTTGTATGCGCAGGGACTGCAGCAGGCCGATCGCCTGTACCTGACGCGGGTGGCGCTGAGCCCGGAAGGGGATGCGTGGTTTCCAGAGTTTGATAGGAACCAGTGGAAGCTGGTGTCGAATGTCGAGAATCCGGCCGAAGGTGATAAACCGGCCTACAACTTCGAAGTGTGGGAAAAAGCCTAAAAGCATCGCAGGCAAGCCAGCTCCCACATTTTGATGTGTGAATACATTCAAATGTGGGAGCTGGCTTGCCTGCGATAGCGGTCTATCAGACCTGCGCTAACTCGGCATGCTCATCGGCATCCAGCAACGCTTTATCCGTCTGCCCCATGATCTGGCTGGTAATCGCCCCCGCCGTCATCGAACCATTCACGTTCAACGCTGTACGGCCCATATCGATCAGTGGTTCCACCGAAATCAGCAACGCCACCAGTGACACCGGCAAGCCCATGGCCGGCAGTACGATCAGCGCGGCGAAGGTCGCACCACCGCCCACACCGGCGACGCCCGCCGAACTCAAGGTCACAATCGCCACCAGCGTCGCGATCCACAGCGGATCCAACGGGTTGATGCCCACGGTCGGCGCGACCATCACCGCCAACATCGCCGGGTAAAGACCGGCGCAACCGTTCTGGCCGATGGTCGCGCCAAACGAAGCGGCGAAACCGGCGATCGACTGGGGGATACCCAGGCGGCGGGTCTGCGCTTCAATACTCAAGGGGATCGAGGCGGCGCTGGAGCGGCTGGTGAAGGCAAAGGTCAGTACCGGCCACACCTTGCGGAAAAAGCGCAGCGGGTTGATCCCGGCCAACGACAGCAGCAGGCCGTGCACCACAAACATCAGGCCCAGGGCCAGGTACGACACCACCACGAAACTGCCCAGCTTGATGATGTCTTGCAGGTTGGAACCGGCGACCACCTTGGTCATCAGCGCCAACACGCCGTACGGGGTCAGCTTCATCACCAGGCGCACCAGGCGCATCACCCAGGCTTGCAGGGTGTCGATGGCGTTGATGACCTTCTGGCCCTTTTCCACATCATCCTTGAGCAGTTGCAGAGCGGCCACCCCGAGGAACGCGGCAAAAATCACCACGCTGATGATCGACGTCGGCTTGGCCCGGGCCAGGTCGGCGAACGGGTTGGCCGGCACGAACGACAGCAGCAACTGCGGGATATTCAGGTCGGCGACCTTGCCTGCGTAATCACTCTGGATCACTTGCAGGCGCGCCATTTCCTGGGTGCCGGCCACCAGGCCCTCGGCGGTGAGGCCGAACAGGTTGGTCAGGCCGATGCCGATCAGCGCCGCGATGGCCGTGGTAAACAACAGCGTGCCGATGGTCAGGAAGCTGATCTTGCCCAGGGACGAGGCGTTATGCAGGCGCGCCACGGCACTGAGGATCGAAGCGAACACCAGCGGGATCACGATCATTTGCAGCAACTGCACATAGCCATTGCCGACCAGATCAAACCAGCCGATGGAGGCTTTGAGCACTGGATTGCCGTCGCCATAGATGGTGTGCAAGGCCGCACCGAACAGCACGCCCAGAACCAAAGCGAACAGGACCTTCTTGGCCAGGCTCCAGTTAGTCCGACGGGTTTGTGCCAGGCCCAGCAAGAGGGCCACGAACACCAATAAATTGAGAATCAGGGGCAGATTCATTGAAGCTCCGTTGAGAAGGCAGCCAATCGCGTCAGCCTGCGATTGCGAACCGGCAAGCCTAACAGCTTGAAATATATTGATTTAATACCAATATGGAATGGTGACTGTCGTTTTTGGAATAAGCGTCTGACGCTGCTGCGCATGGCCGTGGCGGAATCAGAACCAAAGCCGTCGCGCTCGGGTGATAAGTGTCACAGGGATTTGTTAGCGTCGATGTCTTTCACTTGAGGGAGACAACGCCTATGAAGCTCGCGCCGAAACTACTCTTATCCGCAGCCTTTTGCCTCGGACTCGCCAGCCAGGCGTTTGCCGCCACCGAGTTGAAACATTGGCCGGCACCGGCCGCCAAGCAACTCAACGAAATGATCGCCGCCAACGCCAACAAGGGTAACTATGCGGTGTTCGACATGGACAACACCAGCTACCGCTACGACCTTGAAGAGTCGCTGCTGCCGTACATGGAAAACAAGGGCCTGATCACCCGCGAAACCATGGACCCATCGCTCAAGCTTATCCCCTTCAAAGACACCGCCGACCATAAGGAAAGTCTGTTCAGCTACTACTACCGCCTGTGCGAAGTCGACGACATGGTCTGCTACCCCTGGGTTGCGCAGATTTTTTCCGGCTTCACCCTCAAGGAACTCAAGGTGCAGGTCGACGAGCTGATGGCCTCCGGCAAGCCCGTACCCGTCAGCTATTTTGAAGGCGACGTGGTGAAAAAAACCGAGATACAGCCGCCGAAAATCTTCACCGGCCAGGCCGAGCTGTACAACAAACTGATGGAAAACGGCATCGAGGTGTATGTGATGACCGCCGCGTCCGAGGAACTGGTGCGCATGGTCGCGGCCGATCCGAAGTACGGCTACAACGTCAAGCCCGAGAACGTCATCGGCGTGACCACGATGCTCAAGGACCGCAAGACCGGCGAGTTGACCACCGCACGCAAGCAGATCACCGCGGGTAAATATGACGAGAAGGCCAACCTCGGCCTGGAGCTGACGCCCTACCTGTGGACCCCGGCGACCTGGATGGCCGGCAAGCACGCGGCGATCCTCACCTACATCGACGAGTGGAAAAAGCCGGTGATCGTCGGCGGTGATACCCCCACCAGCGACGGTTACATGCTGTTCCACGATGTGGACGTGGCCAAGGGTGGCATCCATTTGTGGATCAACCGTAAAGACAAATACATGACCCAGCTTAACGGCATGATCGCCAAGCACGCGGCGGCGCAGGCCAAGGAAGGGCTGCCGGTGACGGCGGACAAGAACTGGGTGATCGTTAAGCCCGAGGACATTCAATAACAGACTGAATGCGATCATAAATGTGGGAGGGGGCTTGCCCCCGATAGCGGTGAGTCAGCTACAAATCGACTAACTGAAATACCGTCATCGGGGGGCAAGCCCCCTCCCACATTTTGACTTTCATTGTTCCTAGGGCTATCGCCAGGCAAAAAAATGCCCCGCACTTGGCGGGGCATTTTTTTGCACGAGTCTTACAGACCGTCGAGCATCGCTTTGTTACGCACAGCACCTTTGTCGGCGCTGGTGGCCAGCAGGGCGTAGGCCTTCAACGCAGTGGTGACTTTACGCGGACGCTTCTCCACCGGCTTCCAACCTTTCTTGTCCTGCTCGACCCGGCGTGCCGCCAGTTCTTCATCGCTGATCAACAGGTTGATCGAGCGGTTCGGAATGTCGATCAGCACCTTGTCGCCATCCTGCACCAGGCCAATCGCGCCACCGGCAGCAGCTTCCGGGGAAGCGTGGCCGATGGACAGGCCCGAAGTCCCGCCGGAGAAACGCCCGTCGGTCAGCAGCGCGCAGGCTTTGCCCAGACCTTTGGATTTCAGGTAGGACGTGGGGTAGAGCATCTCCTGCATACCCGGGCCGCCTTTGGGGCCTTCGTAGCGGATGATCACGATGTCGCCTTCCTTGACTTCGTCAGCGAGGATGCCGCGTACCGAGCTGTCCTGGCTTTCGTAGATCTTGGCGCGGCCTTCGAAGACGTGGATGGACTCATCCACACCCGCGGTTTTCACTACGCAGCCGTCGAGGGCAATGTTGCCGTACAGCACGGCCAGGCCGCCTTCTTGCGAGTAGGCGTGCTCCACACTGCGGATGCAGCCGTTTTCACGGTCGTCATCCAGCGTATCCCAACGGGTCGACTGGCTGAATGCGGTCTGGGTCGGGATGCCGGCCGGGCCAGCCTTGAAGAAGGTGTGCACGGCTTCGTCGTCAGTCTGGGTGATGTCCCATTTGGCGATGCCTTCGGCGATCGACTTGCTGTGCACGGTCGGCAGGTCAGTGTGCAGCAGGCCGCCACGGGCCAGGGAGCCGAGGATCGAGAAGATCCCGCCGGCGCGGTGCACGTCTTCCATGTGGTACTTCTGGATGTTCGGCGCGACCTTGCACAGTTGCGGAACGTGGCGGGACAGGCGGTCGATATCGCGCAGGTCGAAGTCGATCTCGGCTTCCTGGGCGGCGGCCAGCAAGTGCAGGATGGTATTGGTGGAACCGCCCATGGCGATGTCCAGGGTCATGGCGTTCTCGAACGCCTTGAAGTTGGCGATGTTGCGCGGCAGCACCGACTCATCGTTCTCACCGTAGTAACGCTTGCACAGATCGACGATGGTGCGGCCGGCTTGCAGGAACAGTTGCTCGCGGTCGCTGTGGGTGGCCAGTGTGGAACCGTTACCCGGCAAGGCGAGACCTAAGGCTTCTACCAGGCAGTTCATCGAGTTGGCGGTGAACATACCGGAGCACGAACCGCAGGTCGGGCAGGCGCTGCGCTCGTATTCCGCGACCTTCTCGTCAGAAGCGCTGGAATCGGCGGCGATCACCATGGCGTCAACCAGGTCGAGGCCGTGGGACGCGAGCTTGGTCTTGCCAGCTTCCATCGGGCCGCCGGAGACGAAGATCACCGGAATGTTCAGGCGCAAGGCAGCCATCAACATGCCGGGGGTGATCTTGTCGCAGTTGGAGATGCACACGATGGCGTCGGCGCAGTGGGCGTTGACCATGTACTCCACGGAGTCGGCGATGATCTCGCGGCTCGGCAGGGAATACAGCATGCCGTCATGGCCCATGGCGATGCCGTCGTCCACGGCAATGGTGTTGAATTCCTTGGCCACGCCGCCGGCCCGTTCGATCTCGCGGGCGACCAGTTGGCCCAGGTCCTTGAGGTGGACATGGCCCGGTACGAACTGGGTAAAGGAGTTGGCAATCGCGATGATCGGCTTCTTGAAGTCGTCATCCTTCATCCCCGTGGCACGCCACAGTGCGCGGGCGCCGGCCATGTTGCGGCCGTGGGTGGATGTTTTCGAGCGGTAATCTGGCATGGAGCACTCCGGGCGGCTAATCACTTATTAATCAGGTGCAAAGGGGAGTGAGCTTCTAATTGACGACTGGAACACCCGAAAAATGGCCGTGTGTCCGGAAGTTGCCACTCGCATCGCGGGATCGCCGCTTGCTTGGGCCTCGAGCTCATAAACCCGCCGGGGGATGACTGGCGATGAATAGGGCCGATTCTACACCGCTGGCGGCTGGAGGGAATGGCCGTAACCTTGAAGATAGCCGCTACAGGACATGTGGGCGCTGCTTGATCAGCGCATTCAGGGCGAGCCCGGCGGCACTCAGGGTTAGAAAGCACAGGGCTAGCGCGGTGGTCAGGTTGGCGGTGGCCAGGTTGATCACCAGGCTGATCAGGCCGCCGCACATGAAAATCAGCAAGCTACCGGCAGAGGTCGCCGTGCCAGCCAGTTGCGGGTAGAGGCTCATGGCCTTGGAGTTGGCGATGGGTCGACAGATGGTGGTGCCGGCTGTGCAGATCAACATCGGGATCAGCACCGTGGCGGCCGACAGGCCGAACTGCCAGGCCAGCCAGAGCATGACCAGACCTGAAACAGTGATCAGCAACAGGCCAGTGTTGATTTGCCGGTCGGCGTCCATTTTGCGATGCAGGATACTGGCAATCACTCCGCCGCAGACGTAGGCCGCGCCATATAGCAGCAATGCCCAGGCGAATTGATACGTCGACAGGTTCAAGCGCTCCATGAAGATCAGGGGCGACATCACGATAAACGAGAAATGGCAGGCAAAGGCCAGGGCGGAAATCAACCAATAGCTGACGAAACGGAGGTCGGAAAACAGCAGCCAATAGCCGTTGAAGAACTGTAGCGGTGAAGGGCGATGGCTGCTGCGCGAGTCGTGCAGCAGGCGTGCGGACCAGAGCCACACCACTGTGGCTAACACGATAAACACGTAAAAACTCGCCTGCCATCCGCCATAAATTTGCAGCCAGGTGCCCATCAGTGGCGAGCTTGAGATGAACACTCCGCCGGCGGTGGTCATCCAGATTCGAATCCGTTGCAGTTCCCGTCCTGTAAACAAGTCCTGGATAAGCGCCTGCGACAGGGCAAACGCCCCGCACCCTACGGCCTGAACCACGCGAAAGCCGATAAACCAATTGAAATCCGGGGCCAGCAAACAACCGGCTGCACCCAGCGCCGATAAGGCAATACCTGCCAGCAGCAGTTTTTTGCGGCCGAACATGTCAGACAACGGGCCTATCAGCAGTAACGAGACGGCCAGGCCAATGGCAAAAATACTGACGGACTGGGCGATTTCTGAAGGCGTGTGGCCAAAGTGATTGGAGAGGGCGGGAAAGGATGGCAGGACTACGTCGAGGGGGAAGACTGCGAGCAGGGTCATGGTCATCAACAGTACGATGAAATATGACTTGTTTGGTGTGGCTGTACTAATAGGCATCAACCGGACCGCTCTATCCTTCCTTGCTGGGGGGAGGAGAGTCGGTGTGACGGCAAGGGAAGTCAATGGAAATGGCAGTGGGAAACAGCTGAAAGGCCCGTAGGATCAGTCGTTGACTGTTCCTACGGGGAGCATCCCGCTGTCAGCTATTAGGCAGCAAGCGACAAGTAATGCTCTTGATATACCGCGTCTCGACAATTGCCGGATGCACCGGGTGGTCCGGGCCCTGGCCGCCGCGTTCGAGCATCTGGATATTGCGATCCAGATGACGGGCGCTGGTCAGCAGGATGTTTTGCAGATCGTCTTCCGGCAGGTGCATCGAGCACGAAGCGCTGACCAGGATGCCGTCCTTGCTGAGCAGGCGCATGGCTTGCTCGTTGAGGCGGCGGTAGGCGCCTTCGCCATTCTTCATGTCTTTTTTGCGTTTGATGAAGGCCGGTGGATCGGCGACGATCACGTCGAAGCGCTCTTCGCTGGCTTTCAGTTCTTTCAACGCTTCAAAGACGTCGCCTTCGATGCAGGTCATCTTCTCGGCAAAGCCGTTCAGCGCGGCGTTGCGCTCTACGCCGTCGAGGGCGAAGGCCGAAGCGTCGACGCAGAACACTTCACTGGCGCCAAAGGCTGCAGCTTGCACGCCCCAGCCGCCGATGTAGCTGTACAGGTCGAGCACGCGCTTGCCTTTGGCATACGGGGCCAGGCGGGCGCGGTTCATGCGGTGGTCGTAGAACCAGCCGGTTTTCTGGCCCTGGATCACCGGGGCTTCGAATTTCACGCCGTTCTCTTCCAGCGCCACCCACTCCGGCACCAGGCCGAAAACCGTTTCGACGTAGCGGTTGAGGCCCTCGGCGTCGCGTGCGGCGGAGTCATTCTTGAACAGGATGCCGCTGGGCTTGAGCACCTGGGTGAGGGCCGCGATCACGTCTTCTTTATGCGCTTCCATGGTCGCCGAAGCGATCTGCACCACCAGGATGTCGCCGAAACGGTCGACCACCAGGCCCGGCAGCAGGTCGGAATCACCGTAGACCAGGCGGTAGAACGGCTTGTCGAACAGGCGATCACGCAGGGACAGCGCGACGTTGAGGCGGTGCACCAGCAGCGACTTGTCCAGCGGCAACTTGATGTCGCGCGACAGCAGGCGGGCGCAGATCAGGTTGTTCGGGCTCATGGCCACGATGCCCAGGGTCTTGCCGCCGGCTGCTTCCAGGATAGCCTGGTCGCCTGCCTGGAAGCCGTGAAGTGGGGTGGCGGCCACGTCGATTTCGTTGCTGTAGACCCACAGGTGGCCGTTGCGCAAACGACGATCGGCGTTGGCTTTGAGACGCAGGCTTGGCAGGGACATGACGTCGCTCCGGAAAAAAGAGCGGGAGTATACCCTTTGCGCACTCTTTCATGTGGGAGCTGGCTTGCCTGCGATGCGGGCGGTGCGGTGTATCAGACGTACGGTGGTAATGCTATCGCAGGCAAGCCAGCTCCCACATTCGATCGGGTTTCACTTGGGTTTTTGGGTGTCGGTCACGGCTGCATAAGGGGTAGAATTCGCGCCTAGTCCAGAGTGTGTATTTATGTCCCAAGAGCTTTCCGCCGAGCAGATTCAACAGGCCCTGCAAGGCATCAGCGTGCCGCCCCAACCGCAAATCATGGTGGATTTGCAGATGGAGCAGTACATGCCCGACCCGGACCTGGAAGTGATCGCACGGTTGATCTCCCAGGACCCGGGCTTGTCTGGTGCGCTGCTCAAGATCGTCAACTCGTCGTATTACGGCTTGAGCAACAAGATCGCCTCGATCCAGCGTGCAGTTAACCTGCTGGGCAGCCGGTCGGTCATCAACCTGATCAATGCCTTGTCGATCAAGGGCGAGATGAGCGACGACACCATCGTCACCCTCAACCGCTTCTGGGACACCGCCCAGGATGTGGCGATGACCTGCCTCACGCTGGCCAAGCGCACCGGCTCGCAAACCGTCGACGAAGCCTATGCCCTGGGCCTGTTCCACGATTGCGGCGTACCGTTGATGCTCAAGCGTTTTCCCAACTACATGTCCGTGCTGGAACAGGCTTACGCCAACGCCGGCCCGGATTGCCGCGTGGTCGACACCGAAAACAACGCGTTCCACACCAACCATGCAGTGGTCGGCTACTACACCGCCAAGTCCTGGCGCCTGCCGGAGCATGTCACCGACGCCATCGCCAATCACCACAACGCTCTGGCGATTTTCAGCGATGAGTCGTCGCGCAACCCGCAGCTCAAGAACCTGCTGGCTATCTTGAAGATGGCCGAGCATATCTGTTCTTCCTACCGCGTACTGGGGAACCAGGCGGTGGACCATGAATGGAATGCAATCGGGCACCTGGTGCTGGATTACGTGGGCCTGTCGGATTACGACTTCGAAAGCCTGAAGTTGTCGATCCGCGAACTGGGTGCGCACTGAACCGTCATTCAAGAGGTACACATGCCCGAGTTACCTGAAGTCGAAACCACCCGACGCGGCATTGCCCCGCACCTGGAAGGCCAACGCGTCAGTCGCGTGGTGGTGCGTGAGCGGCGCCTGCGCTGGCCGATCCCGGAAGACCTGGATGTGCGCCTGTCTGGCCAGCGCATCGTGCTGGTGGAACGGCGGGCCAAGTACCTGTTGATCAATGCCGAAGTGGGCACCTTGATCAGTCACTTGGGTATGTCGGGCAACCTGCGTCTGGTTGAGGTCGGTATGCCCGCGGCCAAGCATGAACATGTGGATATCGAGTTGGAGTCGGGGATGGCCCTGCGCTACACCGACCCTCGGCGTTTCGGCGCGATGCTCTGGAGCCAGGATCCGCACAACCACGAACTGCTGCTGCGTCTGGGCCCGGAGCCGTTGACCGAGCTGTTTGATGGCGAGCGTTTGTTCCAGCTGTCACGCGGCAAGTCCATGGCGGTGAAGCCGTTCATCATGGACAACGCGGTGGTGGTGGGCGTGGGCAATATCTATGCGACAGAGGCGTTGTTTGCGGCGGGTATTGACCCGCGGCGTGCCGCCGGTGGCATTTCACGCGGGCGCTATTTGAAGCTGGCGATTGAGATCAAACGGGTGCTGGCCGCCGCTATCGAGCGGGGCGGCACCACGCTGCGCGACTTTATCGGCGGTGATGGGCAGCCGGGGTATTTCCAGCAGGAACTGTTCGTGTATGGCCGTGGCGGCGAGGCGTGCAAGGTCTGCGGGAGCGAGTTGCGCAATGTGGTGCTGGGGCAGCGGGCGAGTGTGTTTTGCCCCAAGTGCCAGAGCTGATAGCTTGGTGATGGCTGAGATTGTCATCGGGGGCAAGCCCCCTCCCACACTTTGATTTGTGAACACATTCAAAATGTGGGAGGGGGCTTGCCCCCGATGAGGCCCTCACAGGCACTAAAAAACTCAGGCCTTACCGGTAATCTTGCGGTACTTCTCCATCAACTGCTCTTCAGTCTCTGGGTGCGCTTCATCCAGCGGAATGCAATCAACCGGGCAAACCTGCTGGCACTGCGGTTCGTCGTAGTGGCCGACGCACTGGGTGCACAGGTTGGGGTCGATCACGTAGATCTCTTCGCCCTGGGAAATGGCGGCGTTCGGGCACTCGGGTTCGCAGACGTCGCAGTTGATGCAATCGTCGGTGATGATCAGGGACATGGAAACTCCTGCCAGGGCACTCTGCCAAGGCATCTGAAAACTAATGCGCGCAATTGTGCCGCATTGGCGCCCGCAGTGCGAGCAGGCACCGATTGAGCGGTCTTACTTCTTGAAGCGCAATGTCAGTGCGTCCGCCACGGCAGGATGCACGAACTTGGTGATATCTCCGCCCAAAGCAGCAATTTCACGAACTAACGTCGAGGAAATGAACGAATAACGCTCCGACGGCGTGAGGAACAGGCTTTCCACGTCCGGCGCCAGTTGGCGGTTCATGTTGGCCAGTTGGAATTCGTATTCGAAATCCGACACCGCCCGCAAGCCGCGCAAGAACACATTGGCGTTCTGCTCCTTGGCGAAATGCGCCAGCAATGTCGAAAAGCCCACTACTTCCACATTCGGCAGGTGCTTGGTGACCTCTTGCGCCAGCTCTACACGTTGTTCCAGGGGAAACAGCGGGTTTTTCTTGGGGCTGGCTGCGACCGCGATGATCACATGGTCGAACAGGCGAGAGGCGCGTTCGACCAGATCGCCATGGCCTTTGGTAATCGGGTCGAAGGTACCTGGGTACAACACTCGGTTCATCGCGTCGTCCTGGCGGAGTCCGTTGGGGAACCGGATGGTATCGCAGCCATCCCGGTCGGCCAAGTCGACTTACGTAGATAAATGCCGTGAATCGAACGGTTTTTCACGCTGTTTTCAGACGTTCGGCCAAGGCTGACGCCAGTTGGGCGCTCAATCCATACACCGACAACTGGGGATTTGCCCCGATGCTGGTAGGAAACAGCGAGCCGTCATGAATCGACAGGTTACGCAGTTGGTGGTGGCGACCGAGGCTGTCGGTTACCGCATGCTTCGGATCTTCGCCCATGGCACAGCCGCCCATCACATGGGCGCTGCCGAGTGTTGTGCGGTGCAACTCCAGGTTCAAACCGTCAATCATGCTGCGCGCTTCGGCCAGGCTGTTCACGTACCGTGCGTCGTGATGCAAAGGCTTGACCGATTTGGCCCCTGCCGCGAACTGAATCTCGGCCATGCTGTGGAAGGCCCGGCGCAGGCCGTCCCAGGCGTAGGGCGAAACCTGATAGTCGAGCACGGGTGTGCCATCGCCGCGTAAATCCACGCTGCCGCCCGGGCTGTCGGGGTGAAAGCCGTCGCGCAGCAGGGCGAGCATGGCGTGGGTGTGAGGCAGTTGGTTCATGTCCAACGCGTTCTGTTTGCCGTAACCGCCAAACAAGGTGCTGGCCAATCCTGGGTGTAAGGGTGGCGCTTCGAGCTTGTAGGACATTTTGCCGGTAGTGCCGTCCTGCCATTGGAAATGGTCGGAGTAAATCGATTGCGGCGCACCGTAGAACGGGTTTATCACTTCGTCGAACAGCCCCGCCGAGAAGTTGACCAGGTGCAAGAAGGTCCGCTTGCCCAGCCGCGAATGCGGGTCGGGCGCGTCCGAGCGCATCAGCAGGGCCGGGCTATTGATACCGCCGCCCGACAGCACGTAATGCCTGGCTTTTACGGTGATCTTGCGCCCGGTCGGCGCCACGCAGCGCTCGTCCATGGCCACGCATTCCAGGCTGCTGATGGTGTCGCCGCTGTATTTGAGCTGCTCGGCGCGGGCGAGGTACAGCAGTTCGCCGCCTTTCTCCAGGGTGGAGGGGATAGTCGTCACCAGCATCGATTGTTTGGCGTTCACCGGGCAACCCATGCCGCAATAACCCAGGTTGAAGCAGCCGCGCACATTGCGCGGGATCACATGCCAGCTGTAGCCAAGCTTTTCGCAGCCTTTGCGGATCACATCGTTGTTGGCATTCGGTGGAAGCGCCCAGGGTGCGATGCCCAGGCGCTGCTCCATTTTTTCGAACCAGGGCGCCATCTCGGTGCTGCTGTGGCCCTTCACCGCGTATTCGCTGGCCCAGTGGGCGAGGGTGGCGTCGGGTGTACGAAAGCTGGAGGTCCAGTTGATCAAGGTGGTGCCGCCCACCGCCCGGCCTTGCAGGATGGTGATGGCGCCGTCCTTGCTCATGCGGCCGATGCCTTCCTGGTAGAGGCTGGCGTAGGCTTCGTCTTCGAGCAGCTTGAAGTCACTGCTGGTCTTGAGGGGGCCCTCTTCGATCAGCAACACCTTGTAGCCAGCGGCGCTGAGGATCTCGGCGGTGGTGCCACCACCGGCACCGCTGCCAATAATGGCTACATCGGCTTCCAGGGTCAGGTCGTTGTCGAGGGCGGCGCCATTGTGGGTTTTCCAACCACGGGCCAGGCCATCGCGGAACAGATCGGGTACGGGCATCAGGGTCGTCTCTGGTTTTTATTGTGAGGGATGCGAATCAGATCTTCGGTGGGCCGGGATAACCGCAATGGGCCCAGGAGGCGGGCCGAAAATACCAGGCCATGATCACCAACTTGAGCAGCGAGCCCTGTCCCATGCGCAGCAGGTTCAGGTAGCTGTTTTCCCAGCGGTGCAGGAAGTTGCGGATCTGCTCGCTGCTGGCATTTTCCCAACTGCCCCAGATACCGGTCAGCGGGCCGCGGGTGATGCCCATGCCCAGCACGTCGAATAACTGCTGGGTGAGCTTGAACATCTCCGGCGACAAGTTTTGCAGGCTGTAGTCGAGTTTTTTCAGGGTGTCTTCAATGCCTGCGACCACTGTCTCGGCGCTGGCTGCACCCTCCAGCAGCACTGGGATCACCGCGCGCAAGAACGGCAAATCACTGGCGCGCAACATCGTGAAGCCGCTGGCCGGCGTACTGCTGGAGCAACCGCTGAGACTGGCGCCAAGCCCGGCGGTGGCGAGGAAAGCGCTGGCGCACAGGCCGATTTTCAAGACGCCGCGCCGAGACAGTGCGGGTGAATCGTTCAGGCTGGGGTTCATTGTTTTTATCGTCCTGAAGGTGACGGTTATCAGCGGATAAACAACTTCTGGATCAATTTCTGAATCGATTTGCCGTAAGGGGGGTAGATCAACTTCGCCGCGTTCAGGCGCTGTTTAACCAGCACGCCCTTGGCCTTGCTGAATGTCAGGAAGCCTTCATGGCCGTGGTAATGGCCCATGCCCGACGGGCCGATGCCACCAAATGGCATGTCGTCCTGGGCTACGTGCAGCAAGGTGTCGTTCAGGCATACGCCGCCGGAATGGGTTTCGTGAAGCACACGCTCCTGCTCGTTCTTGTTGTAGCCGAAGTAGTACAGGGCCAGTGGGCGTGGACGCTGGTTGATGTAGGCAAAGGCTTGGTCAAGGCCGCGATACGGCACGATGGGCAAGAGCGGGCCGAAAATCTCGTCCTGCATGACTGTCATGTCGTCGCTGACATTCAGCAGCAGGCTGTGGGCCATACGTCGAGCCTGGCCTTGCTCGTACAGTGGGACCAGGGTGGCGCCCTTGTCGGTGGCGTCCTTGGCGTAGGCATTGAGCCGGGCCAGTTGCCGCTCGTTGATGATGGCGGTGTAGTCCGGGTTGTCGGCCAGGGTCGGATAAAACCCACGTACGGCCTTGGAATACGCCTCGACAAACCCTGCGACGCGGTCCTCCGGCACCAGCACATAGTCTGGCGCCACACAGGTTTGCCCGGCATTCAAGGCTTTGCCGAAGGCGATACGCTCGGCGGCGTCCTTGAGCGGTACATCGGCCGAGACGATGGCTGGCGACTTGCCGCCCAGTTCCAGGGTGACCGGCGTGAGGTTTTCGGCCGCCGCACGCATCACGTGTTTGCCAATGCTGGTGGCGCCGGTGAACAGCAGGTGATCGAAGCGCAATTTGGAAAACGCCATGCCCACTTCGGCTTCGCCCAGCACCACGCACACCAGGTCCTCGGGAAAGATCCTGGCCAGCAGCGCCTTGAGCAGTTCGCCGGTGGCCGGTGTGGACTCGCTGAGCTTGAGCATCACCCGGTTGCCGGCGGCCAAAGCCCCGACCAGCGGGCCGATAGCCAGATACAACGGGTAGTTCCACGGCACGATGACGCCGACGACGCCCAACGGTTGATAAATGACTTTGGCCGAGGCGGGCTGGAAGGCAATGCCTACAGCGCGGCGGGAGGGTTTCATCCAGCCCTTGAGGTGTTTGCTGGCATAGTGAATGCCATGCAGGCTGGGCATCAATT
This sequence comes from Pseudomonas sp. W2Jun17, assembly GCF_023127795.1. Classification (NCBI taxonomy): domain Bacteria; kingdom Pseudomonadati; phylum Pseudomonadota; class Gammaproteobacteria; order Pseudomonadales; family Pseudomonadaceae; genus Pseudomonas; species Pseudomonas sp. W2Jun17. Next base: position 136,210 of record NZ_SPKO01000033.1, read on the forward strand.
CGGCGAACAGGGTTTCGTCTGCGCTGCGATGGCTGAAGTCCTGGCTGATCGCAGTGATCAGCGCCTGGCGTTCGTCGCTGAGCACATCGCGCAGGGCCTTGAGCCATTGTTGGCGTTGCGCAGCCGGTGGCATCGGGTTGGCGGAGTAGGCGCGACGCTGGGCTTCGAACAGCTCCTGGAGGTGGTCCAAGGCCTGGGCATCTTGCAGGTAGGCAACGTTGGCAGACATGGCGCAGTTCCCGATTGTTATAGGTCTGCCTGGATTTTTAGAGTCATTGCTCTAAATTGTCAAATAACATTGCAGTAACATCCAGATTTAACCTGGCCGGCATAGGCCGTAAGATGCCCCATCCCGTGTTTGGAAGCTGATCCCCCATGGCACCACGAGTAAAGACCAGCGAGCGCATTGTGCAAACCAGCCTGGAGCTTTTTAACCAGCAGGGCGAGCGCAGTGTCAGCACCAACCATATCGCCGCCCATATGGAGATTTCTCCGGGCAACCTGTACTACCACTTCCCCAACAAGCAGGCGATCATCGCCGTGCTGTTTCGCGAATATGAAGCCCTGGTGGACAGTTTCCTGCGCCCGCCCCAGGGGCGCACGATGGTGGTGGAGGACAAACGCTTTTATCTGCAAGCCGTGCTGGCGGGCATGTGGCGCTATCGTTTCCTGCACCGCGACCTCGAACATCTGCTGGAGAGCGATCCGGAACTGGCCACGGGCTATCGGCGGTTTTCCCAGCGTTGCCTGATCCAGGGCGGTGCCATTTACCAGGGGTTTGTCGATGCCGGCATTCTGAATATGGGCCCGGTGCAAACCGAAGCCCTGACCCTGAATGCCTGGATCATCCTGACCTCCTGGGTGCGGTTCCTGTGCACCACCAACGAAAAGTCCACCCACCTGAGCGCCGAGGCGATCAAGCGCGGGGTGTACCAGGTGCTGGTGTTGGAGGCGGGGTTTGTCACGCCCCAGGCCAAAGAAGCGGTGGATGCGTTGTTCAAGGAATTTTACGTGCCCCTGAACCAGGCACTGGAAGAAGTGAAGTAAGACCTTTCCCCTTTGTATTCACAGGAGTCAGTCATGCCGCTTGCCCAACTGATCAGCCCCCCGCAATTGGCCGAGCGCCAGAAGTCGGCAGGGCTGGTGATCCTGGATTGCCGCTTTGCCCTGGAAGACCCGGATTACGGCCTGTGCAGCTACACCGAAGGGCATATCGAGGGCGCGCAATACGCCGACCTGGAGCGTCATCTGAGTGGCCCGGTGACCAAGGGCTTGACCGGCCGCCATCCTTTGCCTGCGGCGGACACCTTCGCCCAACAGCTGCGAGCTTGGGGCATCAGCGCCGACACCGATGTGGTGCTGTATGACGACGGCCCCGGTGCCTATGCCGCCCGTGCCTGGTGGCTGCTGGCCTGGCTGGGCAAGCGTGATGGGGTGTTTATTCTCGATGGTGGCCTCAAGGCCTGGCACAGCGCCGGTTTCCCCTTGAGCCTGGATGCGCCGGTGACCGAGCCGGGCACCTTCACTGGTACGCCGGATAATCGGCTGGTGCTGGATGCCGAGCATTTGCAAAAACGCCTGGGTCAGCCCGGCCTGACCTTGATCGACGCCCGCGCCCAGCCGCGTTTTCGTGGCGAAGTAGAGCCCATAGACCCGATTGCCGGGCATATTCCCGGCGCGCAGTGCGCAGCATTCAATGAAAACCTGGGCAGTGACGGGCGCTTCCTGCCGGCCGAGCAGCTCAAGCAACGCTTTGCTGCGCAGTTGCAGGGGCGCCCGCCGCAGGAGTTGGTGGCGTATTGCGGTTCGGGGGTGACGGCATGCCATAACCTGTTTGCCCTGGCGTTGGCGGGATATCCGTTGGGCAAGTTGTATGCGGGGTCGTGGAGTGAGTGGATTACGGATCCGGCGCGGGAAATTGCAACAGGCGACTGAGCAATTGGCCCTGTAAACCCAATCAAAATGTGGGAGGGGGGTTGCCCCCGATTGCAGTGTGTCAGTCTCAGTATCTGTAACTGATCCACCGCTGTCGGGGGCAAGTCGAATCGTCGCACCGCCCCTCCCACATTTTTAACTGCGTTGTGTCAGTAACCACTGTGGGATGCGGCGTTCCAAGTAATAGCCGGGACGTTTCAGTGAACCCTCCACAAAGCCCACATGCCCACCCTTTGTCAGCAATTCAAACTCGGTGCACTCCGACAGCTCACTCGCTTCCGGCAGGCTATGAGCAAACACAAACGGATCATCGGCGGCCTGGATGATCAGTGTTGGTGTGCGGATATCGCCCAGGTAGTAGCGACTGGATGCGCGGCGATAGTAATCCTCAGCACTCAAGAAGCCATGCAACGGCGCAGTCACTCGCCCATCGAAGTCCCAGAACGTGCGCATCTTCTCCAGGGAGCCCAGTGCCTCCAGGGTTTTCAGTCCTTCCTCACGTCCATCTTGCAAAAACTGGCGTTGCTTTACGCGAATGTACGCCAGCATCTCGCGCATGAAGTGCTTCTGGTAGATCCGCGAAAACCCCAGACCGATGCGATCAGCGCATTGGTCCAGGCGAAACGGTACCGAGACCGCCGCCGCGCCTTGCAGCCCCGAAGTCACGCCGGTTTCGCCCAAGTGCTTGAGCAACACATTGCCGCCCAGGGAATACCCCACGGCATACAGCGGTGCCAGTGGCCGTTTGGCGCGCAGATGGGCAATCGCCGCGGCCAGGTCTTCGCTGGCCCCGGAGTGATAACTGCGCGCCAGAAGGTTGGGCTCGCCCGAGCAGCCGCGCCAGTTCAACGCAACGCTGGCCCAACCTTGGCCGGCGAGGGCTTGTTGCAGGCCGGCCACATAGGGCGAATTGGACGAACCGGTCAGTCCATGCAGCACCAGTACCAACGGTGCGTGCAGGTCATGGGGGCCATGCCAGTCGAGGTCGAGGAAGTCGCCGTCTTCCAGCCATAGACGTTCGCGTTGGCGTTCGATATGGGTCGTTGGGCGCAACAGCGGCCCCCACAGTGTTTGCAGGTGAGGGTTGCCGAGGCCGAAGGCGGGTTTGAACAGATCGGAAGAGGGGGTCATGAAACTCTCGGTAGCCAGTGAGCTCGCCGTGGCAAGCTCCCCTGCCACAGGTTAAGAGGCGTTTTCGACCAGGCGATGCCACAACGCGTAATACACCCGCCCGGACTTTTGCTCCCGATGCAGGCGCCAACTGCCCGGCAGGCCGAGCGTTGATGGCGCGGTCTCGCTTTCAGTGTAGATCCAGGCATCCGGTGCCAGCCACTGGCGCTCTTCGAGCAAAGCACACACAGTCGGCAGCAGGTTCTGGTTGAACGGCGGGTCGAGGAACACCACGTCGTATTCAGTCACCGCCTGGGTTTCCAGGTAGCGCAGCGCGTCGACCGTCTGTACCTGGCCGGTGGTGCAACGCAGCGTGCCCAGGTGTTCCTTGAGGCTGGACACCGCCACATTACTGGCATCCAACGCCTGGCCCTGGGCTGCGCCACGCGACAGCGCCTCCAGGAACAGCGCGCCACTGCCGGCGAACGGGTCCAGCACCTTGGCCCCGCCGATGTATGGCGCAAGCCAGTTGAACAGGGTTTCACGCACGCGATCCGGCGTCGGGCGCAGGCCTACGACGTCGGGGAAGCTCAGCTTGCGGCTGCCCCATTCACCGCCAATGATGCGCAGTTGGCCCACACCGTTATGTACGTTGTGGACAGGTTTTTTCGGGCGAGATGAACTGGCCATTAATGCTCCGGAACCCCGAGCGGCTGCTCGGCAGGTTTATCAGTGGGGGGCGGTAGTGGCTTTTGCGCAATCGTCGGGCCGGCGGTCACGATGACCATCTTGTCGGCGCTCAAGTGTTTGTTCATTGCAGCCTTGACCTGCTCTACGGTCAGGGCCTGGGATTGTTTCATGAAATCTTCCAGATAGCTCAGCGGCAGGTTGTAAAAACCCATGGCGCCCAGTTGCCCGACAATATCGGCGTTGCTGGCGGTGGACAGCGGGAAGCTGCCGGCCAGTTCGCGCTTGGCGTCGTCCAGTTCTTTTTGCGTGGGGCCGTTCTTGAGGTAGTCAGCCAGTACATCCTCAACCAGGCGCAGGGTGCCGCCGCTCATTTCGGCGCGGGTCTGCAAGTTGATCATGAACGGGCCGCGCACCTGCATCGGCGAGAAACCGGAGTACACGCCGTAGGTCAGGCCGCGTTTTTCGCGCACTTCGCTCATCAAGCGGGTGCCGAAGCCACCGCCGCCAAGGATCTGGTTGCCCAGGGACAGAGCTGCGTAGTCCGGATCGGCGCGGTCGATGCCCAATTGCGCAAACAGCAGGTGGGTTTGCTTGGAGGGAAACTCGATACGGCTCAGGCCGGCTTTTGGCTCGGTCGGTTGAGCGATCTTGGCCATGGCGGGCCCTTTGGGCAGCGAGGCCGACACTTTGGCCGTCATGGCCTCGGCCTCAGCGCGAGTCAGGTCGCCGACCACCGCAATCACAGCATTACCCGCCGCGTAGGCTTTGGCGTGGAATGCCTTCAACTGCGCCAGGGTGATCTTCGGCACACTCTCGGGGGTGCCTTCGCTCGGGTGCGCGTAAGGGTGATCGCCGTACAGGCGCTTGAACAGTTCGATGCTCGCCAGCTTGGCGGGGTTCTGCTTCTGATACTCGAAGCCGGCCAGGATCTGGTTCTTGATCCGCGCCAGGGAGTCTGCCGGGAACGTCGGTTGGCCAATAACCTGGTCGAACAGTGCCAGGGCTGCGGTGCGCTTATCGCTGTCGCTGAGGCTGCGCAGGGTGACCAGCGCCATGTCGCGGTAGGCACCATTGCCGAAGTCGGCGCCGAGGCCCTCAAAACCACTGGCGATCTGGCTGACATCCTTGCCCGGCACGCCTTCGTTGAGCATGGCGTTGGTCATCAGCGCCAGGCCCGGTATGTCGCCATCCTGGCTGCTGCCGGCGGCGAACAGGATGCGCATGTCGAACATCGGCAGTTCATGGGCTTCGACAAACAGCACCTTGGCGCCTTCGGCGGTGGTCCAGGTTTGCACATCGAGCTTGCGGTTGGTTGGCGCCTTGCCGTCCAGTTCCGCCAGCGACTGCAGGGTGCTGGCCGATTGGGCCTTTTCCAGAGCCTGGCTGGCGACCGACTCGCTCGGGCGCAGGAAATACACGGCACTGGCCGCAACCAGGGTGACTGCGATCAGGCTGGGCAGGATCAGGCGGCTGCTTTTACGATCACTCATGAGCGGTCTCCTCAGGCAATACATGGGCGACGCTCAGACGTTCGCGGGTGAAATAGGTGCGCGCGGCTTTCTGGATATCTTCTGGCGTCACGCTTTGCAGGTCAGCCAGTTCGGTGTCCATCAGCTTCCAGGACAGGCCGACGGTTTCCAGGGAGCCGATGGCAGTGGCCTGGCTGGTGATGGAGTCACGCTGGTACACCAGGCCGGCAATGACCTGGGCCCGGATGCGCTCCAGTTCTTCAGCGGTCGGCGGCTTGGCTTTCAACTCATCAAGCAGGCGCCACAGGCCGGCTTCGGCTTGGGCGACGGTCTTTTGTTTCTGCTGGTTGGGCGTGGCCGAGAGCATGAACAACGTATCGCCACGGGTATAGGCGTCGTAGTTGGTGGACGCGGCGGATACCAGCTCCTCACCACGTTCCAGTTGCTCGGAGATACGTGCACTGTAGCCGCCGTCCAGCAGGGCCGAGATCAGGCGCAAGGCTTGCACCGAGCGTTTGTCTTCGGCGGTGGCCAGGCCCGGTACGTTGAAGCCCAGGAACACGCTTGGCAGTTGGGTCTGCACCCGCAGGGTCAGCAGGCGCTCGCCGGGTTCGGCCAGCTCCAGCGGGATCTTCGCCGGTGGCACATCACGCTTGGGGATCGGGCCGAAGTAACGCTGGGCCAGGCTTTTCACCTCGTCCGGGGTCACATCGCCGACCACTACCAGGGTAGCGTTGTTGGGCACATACCAGGATTGGTACCAGTGGCGCAGTTCCTCGACCTTCATGCGCTCAAGGTCAGCCATCCAGCCGATGGTCGGCGTGTGGTAGCCGCTGGCCGGGAAGGCCATGGCCTTGAAGCGTTCGTAGGCCTTGGACATCGGGTTGTCGTCGGTGCGCAGGCGGCGTTCTTCCTTGATTACCTCGATTTCGCGGATGAACTCGTCGGCGGGCAGGCGCAGGCTGGCCATGCGGTCGGCTTCCAGCTCAAAGGCCACGCCCAGGCGGTCGCGGGCCAGCACCTGGTAATACGCGGTGTAGTCATCGCTGGTGAACGCGTTTTCTTCGGCGCCCAGGTCACGCAGGATCAGCGAGGCTTCGCCGGGGCCGACCTTGGCGCTGCCTTTGAACATCATGTGTTCAAGGGCGTGGGACAAACCGGTCTGGCCTGGGGTTTCGTAGCTTGAACCAACCTTGTACCAGACTTGGGAAACCACCACTGGCGCGCGATGGTCTTCGCGCACGACCACTTTAAGGCCGTTATCCAGAGTGAATTCATGAGTGGGTTGTGGGTCGGCAGCGAAGGCTGAAAGGGGCAGACAAACTGTGCTGAGCAGCAGGCCTGCGGCGCGGCGGGCTAGAGCATTCATTCGTTTTTTAACCTGTTGGGCTGCCCGCTTGGTCTTAGCGTCGGCGGGCGAGGAGGTGCTAGGATACTGATCCGATTTAGGGACGGCCACTGCGGTCGTCATCTAGTCCTGGGTTCAGTCGTAGGAAAGTTGGAGTAGTTGGCGTTTTTCCCCGACAATCTTCCACGTTTCGCCGATTTTATCGCTTCAGTCCCATATTGAAACGATTTGCCAAGGCACTTATTTACGCCTTACAAAATGTTGCGCATGAACAAGCGGGCGTTAAAGCAGTCTGTTCTGCATCGAATTTATTTACCGAGGCGCCCTGGCGCATCGCTACTTTGAGATAGCCGTCCTCCATGTTTGGTTCCAACGACGACAAGAAGAGCCCAGCTGCGGCTGGCGAGAAAAAAGGCCTGTTCGGATGGCTGCGCAAAAAGCCGCAGGAAACCGTCGTCGAACAGCCGCAGGTTCAAGCTGAGCCTATTCCAGAGCCTATAGTGGAAGCCGAGCCGGTTGCCGAGACGCCGGCGCCGGTGGTGTTGCCCATCGCGGAGCCGGTATTGCAGCCGGTGGTCGAGGCAGAACCCGAGCCGGAGCCCGAGCCCGAGCACAAACCGTGGCTTGCGCTACCGGTAGCCGAAGAGCCGGTGGCACTGGTTGAAGATGTGCAGGCTGAACACGTGACGCCGCCCATTCCGGTGGCGCCACCGGTAGAGGTAGTGGTCCAGACGCCGCCAGCGGTCGAAATCCCGGTTGAAGTGCCTGCTGTCGTTGCCGAGCCTGCGGTCATCGAAGAGCCTGTCGCGCCAGCCGAAACCAGCAAGAGCGGCTTTTTCGCCCGCCTCAAGCAGGGTCTGAGCAAGACCAGCGCCAGCATCGGCGAAGGTATGGCCAGCCTGTTTCTGGGCAAGAAGGTCATTGACGATGAACTGCTGGAAGACATCGAAACCCGCCTGCTCACCGCCGATGTGGGTGTCGAAGCCACTGCCGTGATCATCCAGAGCCTGACTCAGAAGGTCGCGCGCAAGCAACTGACCGACGCCGATGCGTTGTACAAATCCTTGCAGGCCGAACTGGCTGCAATGCTCAAGCCCGTGGAAGCGCCGTTGGTGATCACCCCGAACAAGCCGTTCGTGATCCTGGTGGTCGGCGTCAACGGCGCGGGCAAAACCACCACCATCGGCAAGCTGGCCAAGAAGCTGCAGGGCGAGGGCAAGAAAGTCATGCTCGCCGCCGGTGACACCTTCCGTGCCGCCGCCGTCGAGCAGTTGCAGGTATGGGGCGAGCGCAACAAGATCCCGGTGATCGCCCAGCACACCGGCGCCGACTCCGCTTCGGTGATCTTCGATGCCGTGCAGGCCTCCAAGGCGCGTAATATCGACGTGTTGATCGCCGATACCGCCGGGCGCCTGCACACCAAAGACAACCTGATGGAAGAGCTGAAGAAAGTGCGCCGTGTGATCAGCAAGCTCGACGCCGATGCGCCGCATGAAGTCTTGCTGGTGCTCGACGCCGGTACTGGTCAGAACGCCATCAGCCAGGCCAAACAATTCAACCAGACGGTGCAGCTGACCGGCCTGGCATTGACTAAGCTCGACGGCACGGCCAAGGGCGGGGTGATTTTCGCCCTGGCTAAACAGTTCGGGTTGCCGATTCGTTATATCGGTGTCGGTGAAGGTATCGACGACCTGCGCACCTTTGAAGCCGAACCCTTTGTACAGGCACTGTTTGCCGAGCGGGAGCGTTCATGATTCGATTCGAACAGGTCGGTAAACGCTATGCCAACGGGCATGTGGGCTTGCATGAGCTGAGCTTTCGAGTGCGTCGCGGCGAGTTCTTGTTTGTCACCGGTCACTCGGGCGCTGGCAAAAGCACGCTGTTGCGCCTGTTACTCGCCATGGAGCGCCCGACCACCGGCAAGTTGCTGCTGGCGGGCCAGGACCTGGCTACCATCAGCAATGCGCAAATTCCGTTTCTACGCCGCCAGATCGGCGTGGTGTTCCAGAATCACCAGCTGCTGTTCGATCGCACGGTGTTCAACAACATCGCGCTGCCGCTGCAGATTCTCGGGCTGTCCAAAGCCGAAATCGTCAAGCGCGTGGATTCGGCGCTGGAGCGCGTGGCATTGTCGGACAAGACCGACCTTTACCCGGGGGACCTGTCCACCGGCCAGCAACAGCGCGTCGGTATTGCCCGCGCCATCGTCCACCGCCCGGCCTTGCTGCTGGCGGACGAACCCACCGGTAACCTCGACCCGCGCCTGGCGGCCGAGATCATGGGGGTGTTCGAAGACATCAATCGGCTGGGCACCAGCGTATTGATCGCCAGCCACGACCTGGCCCTGATCGCCCGTATGCGCCATCGTATGTTGACCTTGCAACGTGGCCGCTTGATCGGTGATGGGGAGGCTGGCGTATGAGTGCTACCCGTAGCCCCAAAGTATCCGAACGCGTGGCACCCAAGCCTGCCGATCCGCAACCGCCGAAGAAAAAGCGTGACGAAGACGATGGCCCGGACTTCGGCACCTTGCTGCGCGCCTGGATCGAAAGCCATCGCGCCAGCCTGCTTGACAGCCTGCGTCGCCTGGGCAAACAGCCGATCGGCAGCTTTTTCACCTGCCTGGTCATGGCCGTAGCCTTGAGCCTGCCGATGGGCTTGTCGCTGCTGCTTAATAATGTGGAGCGCCTCGGCGGTTCCTGGCAGCGGGCGGCGCAGATATCGCTGTACCTGAATCTGGACACCAGCAGCAAGGACGGCGAAGCGCTACGCGACGACATCAAGAACATTCCGGGCGTAGCGGATGCCGAATACATAAGCCGCGATCAAGCCCTTGAAGAATTCCAGCAGCAGTCCGGCCTGGGCGAGGCGCTCAAGGAGCTGCCGCAGAACCCGCTGCCGGGCGTGGTGCTGGTGACGCCGAACGAGGTCGACAAGCCGGCGCTGGAGGCCCTGCGACAAAAACTCGCAGAGATGCCCAAGGTGCAACAGGCCCAACTTGATCTAGTCTGGGTAGAGCGCCTGGCCGCGATCCTCAAGCTGGGTGACCGCTTTGTGTTCGGCCTGACGGTGTTATTAGTGTCTGCATTACTTTTGGTGATAGGTAATACCATTCGTCTTCATATTGAAAACCGTCGCACCGAGATAGAAGTGATTAAACTGGTCGGCGGCACGGACAGCTATGTACGCCGTCCTTTCCTGTACATGGGCGCGCTTTATGGCCTGGGTGCCGGGGTGTTGTCCTGGGGCGTGCTGGCGTTTGGCCTGAATTGGTTGAACGACGCGGTTGTCGGGCTGGCGGGTTTGTATGGCAGTGATTTTGCCCTGGCCGGGGTGCCGGTAGCCGATGGTCTGAGTCTCTTGCTTGGCGCGGTGTTGTTGGGGTATATCGGTGCCTGGATTGCGGTAGCACGGCATTTACGTGAACTGGCGCCGAAGTAGTTAATGCCAGATTAATGTGGTTTCGTTTGTATTGACCGTATCAGTGGTTTAGGGAACTTGTCCTACGGTTCCCAGGTCAATTTTCGCAGTGCTGAACTGCACGAGTTATGTGAGTCGGAGGTTTTTTCGTATGACCACTTCTTTGCAACCTGCTTATGCCTTGGTCCCGGGTGCGAGCCTGGAGGCCTATGTGCACACGGTCAACAGCATTCCATTGCTGACACCCGAGCAGGAGCGTGAACTGGCCGAGAGTCTCTACTATGAGCAGGATTTGGGGGCGGCTCGGCAGATGGTGCTCGCCCACCTGCGTTTTGTTGTACATATCGCCCGTAGCTATAGTGGCTACGGCCTGGCCCAGGCTGACCTGATTCAGGAAGGCAACGTTGGCCTGATGAAGGCTGTAAAGCGCTTCAACCCTGAAATGGGTGTGCGCCTGGTGTCGTTCGCCGTGCACTGGATCAAGGCGGAAATCCACGAGTTCATCCTGCGCAACTGGCGCATCGTGAAAGTCGCGACCACCAAGGCCCAGCGCAAACTGTTCTTCAACCTGCGCAGCCAGAAGAAACGCCTGGCGTGGCTGAACAACGAGGAAGTCCACCGCGTGGCTGAAAGCCTCGGTGTGGAGCCTCGTGAAGTGCGCGAGATGGAAAGCCGCCTGACCGGCCATGACATGGCCTTTGACCCAGCCGCCGAAGCGGATGACGACAGCGCCTTCCAATCGCCTGCCAACTACCTGGAAGACCACCGGTACGACCCGGCGCGTCAACTGGAAGACGCCGACTGGAGTGACAATTCCAACCACAACCTGCACGAAGCGCTGGAAGTGCTGGACGACCGCAGCCGTGACATTCTCTACCAGCGCTGGCTGGCAGAAGAGAAAGCCACGCTGCATGACCTGGCGCAGAAGTACAACGTGTCGGCCGAGCGGATTCGTCAGCTTGAGAAAAGCGCGATGAACAAGTTGAAGTTGTCGATCGCCGCCTGATCCAGCTGGCAATGCTGGGTTAAAAATGTGGGAGGGGGCTTGCTCCCGATAGCAGAGTGTCAGTCAACATCAAAGTGACTGATCTATCGCTATCGGGAGCAAGCCCCCTCCCACATTTGTTTTGTGTTGTGTCAGTTGGACCAGGGGGCTTTTCGAGAGTTGTTCAGCTCAGTCAGGTAGCCATCCCCACCCAACTGACTCATCTGCTGACGAATCCACGCCGCCCGCCGTGCCACATAAGCTGTCGGGTGGCTGGCACTCCACACCCGTGGATTAGGCAACACCGCCGCCAGATAACTGGCCTGTTGCCGCGAAAGCCCCTTGGCGCTCACGCCAAAGTGATGCCGCGCCGCCGCTTCGGCACCAAACACGCCGTCATCCCACTCCACGCTGTTGAGGTACACCTCAAGAATCCGCTCCTTGGGCCACAGCACCTCGATCAACCCGGTGAACCACGCTTCCAGGCCCTTGCGCAAATAGCTGCGGCCGGCCCACAGGAACAGGTTTTTCGACACTTGCTGGCTCAGCGTACTGGCGCCGCGAATCGAGCCGCCGCGTTCGTTGTGCAGGATCGCGGCCTGGATCGCGCCAAAATCAAAGCCCCAATGTTGCGGGAAGCGCTGGTCTTCACCGGCCATCACCGCCACTTTGAGGTCATCGCTGATTTCATCCCACGGTACCCAGCTGCGTTGCAGGTCAATGGGTTCGCCGTCGATCCAGGACTCGACCTTGCGCTCCACCATCAACGCGGTAAACGGGGGCGGGACCACACGAAACAGCAGCACCAGCAACACACTGCCGATGGCGAACCATTTCACGACGTTGAGAAAGCGTTTGAAGAGGACACGCAGCATAGAGATGGCTTGGCCGAACCCGTTGAGCGGGCCATTATACAGACCCTGCCCGATGAGTCTGACTGGAGTTCCCCATGCTGCGTAGCTTTCTGATGCTGGCTGCCTTTTTCGGTTTTACCGGTGTCGCCCTGGGTGCGTTCGCCGCCCACGGCCTGAAAAACCGCCTGAGCGCCGACTACCTGGCGATCTTCCATACCGGCGTGACCTACCAACTGGTGCACGCCCTGGCGTTGTTCGGCGTGGCGTTGCTGGCGGCGCATATTCCCGGTCGATTGGTCAGTTGGGCGGGTATCTCGTTTACCGTCGGTATCCTGCTGTTCTCGGGCAGCCTGTATGTGCTGACGATGACTGGCATCAGCAAACTCGGGATCATTACGCCGTTCGGCGGGCTGGCGTTCCTGCTTGGCTGGTTCTTCCTTGGCCTGGCAGCGTGGCGCTTGCAGCTTTGACCGCTTGACGCTTGGAGCTGACCGGCAGGTCCCAATCGCGCTAGAATGCGGGCCCCTAAAAACGATGGCGGCCCGTGGCATGCGCATTCAGTTGAACGGCGAACCCTTTGAACTGCCCGACGGTGAAACCGTCGCAGCCCTGCTGACCCGCCTGGACCTGACCGGGCGTCGCGTCGCAGTGGAGCTCAACCTGGATATCGTCCCGCGTAGCCAGCACGCCGAGACCTCGCTGAAGGAAAACGACCAGGTCGAAGTGGTCCACGCCATCGGTGGCGGTTAGCCCGCCACGGCGGTAACGCATTCTGCAGAACCTCATCCAAACAGAGGATTTCCCATGAGCATCGTTCGTAACGACAAGCCTTTCGTCCTGGCCGGTCGTACCTACCAGTCCCGCTTGCTGGTCGGCACCGGCAAGTACCGCGACATGGAAGAGACCCGCCAGGCCATCGAAGCCTCGGGTGCCGAAATCGTGACGTTCGCCGTGCGCCGCACCAACCTGGGCCAGATTGAAGGCGAACCGAACCTGCTCGAAGTGCTGTCCCCAGACCGCTACACCTTCCTGCCGAACACCGCCGGTTGCTACGACGCCATCGAAGCCGTGCGCACCTGCCGCCTGGCCCGTGAGTTGCTGGACGGCCACAACCTGGTGAAGCTGGAAGTGCTGGCCGACCAGAAAACCCTGTTCCCCAATGTGATCGAAACCCTCAAGGCCGCCGAGACCCTGGTCAAGGAAGGCTTTGACGTGATGGTCTACACCAGCGATGACCCGATCATCGCCCGGCAGCTGGCAGAAATCGGCTGCATCGCGGTGATGCCACTGGCTGGCCTGATCGGTTCCGGCCTGGGCATCTGCAACCCGTACAACCTGCAGATCATCCTTGAAGAAGCCAGGATCCCAGTGCTGGTGGATGCGGGCGTGGGCACTGCCTCCGACGCGACCATCGCCATGGAACTGGGCTGCGACGCGGTGCTGATGAACTCGGCCATCGCCCACGCCCAGCAACCGATCATGATGGCCGAAGCCATGAAACACGCGATCGTCGCGGGCCGCCTGGCCTACCTCGCCGGGCGCATGCCGAAAAAACTCTATGCCAGCGCCTCTTCGCCGCTGGATGGTCTGATCAAGTAAGAGCTATTGATGACTGAATCAAACGAAACGCCGAACACCGTGGAAGCGGGCGACGAGTCCAAGCACCGCCGCATCAAGAGTTTTGTGATGCGCGCCGGCCGTATGACCGAAGGCCAGCAAAAGGGCCTGGAGCAAGGCACGCCGCTGTTCGTTTTGCCCCTGGCCGATGCGCCGGTTGATTACGACCAGGTGTTTGGCCGTTCGGCCCCACGCTCCCTGGAAATCGGTTTCGGCATGGGCCACTCCCTGCTGGAAATGGCCGCGGCCGCGCCGGAGCAGGATTTCATCGGTGTGGAAGTCCACCGTCCAGGTGTCGGCGCATTGCTCAATGGCGTGCTGACCCAGGGCCTGACCAACCTGCGAGTTTACGACTGCGACGCGATTGAAGTGCTCAACCGCTGCATCGCCGACAACAGCCTCGACCGCCTGATGCTGTTCTTCCCCGACCCGTGGCACAAAGCCCGTCACCACAAGCGTCGTATCGTCCAGGCGTCCTTTGCGGAGTTGGTGCGCAGCAAGCTGAAAGTGGGCGGTATCCTGCACATGGCCACCGACTGGGAACCGTACGCGGAATACATGCTGGAAGTGATGAACGTTGCCCCTGGCTACCGCAACCTGGCCGAAGACGGCAAATGCGTGCCACGCCCGGCCGAGCGGCCGATCACCAAGTTCGAACGCCGCGGCGAGCGATTGGGGCATGGGGTGTGGGATTTGAAGTTTGAGAAGTTGGCTTAAACAGTCATCAGCTTGAAATGCAATCAAATGTGGGAGGGGGCTTGCTCCCGATAGCAGGGTGTCAGCCACCAAATCTTTGGCTGATACACCGCAATCGGGAGCAAGCCCCCTCCCACATTTGTATCTGTGTTGGGCCTGGGATCAGCGCCGGTCTGCCACTACCCCAATCAACACCAGCACCACGATCAACACCGGCGCCAGGCTGTAGTTATTGAATTGGCTCAGCCCCCGCACAATCCACGGCGTAGCGTAGATCAACGCCGCACCGCTGCCGATCAGGCACAGCAGGGCCATCAAGGGTACGCGCAAGGCGCCGGCAATGTTGCCCAGACGTGCTTCGACCCAGCCCTTGATATCGGCGCCGAACAGCACCAGCAAGCAGCCCACGAGGGCCAGGGAGATTTCCGACAGGTTGCTACGGCTCCAGCGGGATACGGTGGCGAGCAGGTCGAGTACCAGATCCATTCGATTTCCTTAAGAGCGATCAGCTCAAAAACGTCTGCAACAGGTCATTGAGAAAGAGTTGCCCGCGGTCGGTTGCCGCCAGGCGTGACGGTTCGACCTGCATTAATCCACTTTGTTCTGCCTCGCGGCGGCCTTCATCGAGGCTGGCCAGATCAAGGCCGGTGCGTTCGGCGTAGAGCTTGGCATCGACCCCTTCGGTCAGGCGCAGAGCGTTCATCAGGAACTCGAACGGCAGTTCGTCGTTGGTCAGCTCTTTCGCTCCGGCCTGGAAGCTTTTGGCCGGGTTGAGGTAGTCCTTGGGGGCGCGGGTTTTCCAGGTGCGTACGATGCGCCCGTCCGGGTGGCTGAGCTTGCCGTGGGCGCCGGCGCCGATGCCGATAAAGTCGCCAAAGCTCCAGTAATTCAGGTTGTGTCGCGCCGGGCGGCCGGGCTGGGCATAGGCCGACACCTCGTATTGCGCGTAACCGTGTTCGGCGAGCAGCGCCTGGCCGGCTTCCTGGATGTCCCACAGTGTGTCGTCTTCCGGCAGCGCGGGCGGCTGGTTCCAGAAGACGGTGTTGGGTTCCAAGGTCAGTTGGTACCAGGACAGGTGTGTCGGCTTGAGCGCAATGGCTTGGCGCAGGTCGCCCAGGGCGTCGTCCAGGGACTGGTTGGGCAAACCGTGCATCAAGTCCAGGTTGAAGTTATCGAACCCTGCCTGGCGCGCCATGCCAGCGGCGCGCACGGCTTCATCGCCATTGTGAATACGGCCCAGGGCTTCAAGCTTCTCTTGCTGGAAGCTCTGGATGCCGATGGACAGGCGATTGATCCCCAGTTTGCGGTACGCCACGAACTTCTCTTGCTCGAAGGTCCCGGGGTTGGCTTCCAGGGTGATCTCGATATCCGCGGCGAACCGAATACGGGCTTCCACGCCTTTTAACAAGCGGCCCAACGCGGCGGCGCTGAACAGGCTGGGCGTGCCGCCACCGAAGAAAATCGAACTCAGCTCCCGGCCATAAACGGCGTGCAGGTCTTGATCCAGATCCGCCAGCAATGCATCTACATACTCTTCTTCCGGCAGCACCTTGCTGGCGGTGTGGGAGTTGAAGTCGCAATACGGGCATTTGCGCACGCACCAAGGGATGTGGATGTACAGCGCCAGGGGCGGCAGGTGGGGCAGGGCCGCCCGTGGTGTTTGCGCGCCACCGTGGATCAGCGGCTGCGCAGAGGTGTTCTGGGTCATTTCAAGCCCAGGCGCTGGCGCAGCAACACCATGGCGCGGGCGCGGTGGCTGATCTGGTTCTTGTCGGCCGGGCTCAGTTCGGCGCTGGAGACATTGCGCTCCGGCACCCAGAACAAAGGGTCGTAACCGAAGCCATGCTCACCGCTGGCGGCGTGCAGGATGCGCCCGTGCCACAAGCCTTCGCACAGGATCGGCAGCGGGTCATCGGCATGTCGCACCAGGGCCAGCACGCAGACGAACTGTGCACCACGTTCGGCGTCGGGCACGTCCTTGAGCGCGTCGAGCAGCTTGGCGTTATTGGCTGCGTCGCCCTTGCCGTCAGCGTAACGGGCCGAATAAATGCCGGGCGCGCCGCCGAGAAAGTCCACCGCCAGGCCCGAGTCATCCGCCAGGGCCGGCAGGCCGGAGATGCGTGCTGCGTTGCGGGCCTTGAGGATGGCGTTCTCAACGAACGACAAGCCGGTTTCTTCCGGTTCGACCTGGCTGAACTCGCCAATCGAACGCAGTTGCACGGATTCGCCGAGCATGGCCTGCAGTTCTTTGAGTTTGCCGGTGTTATGGCTGGCCAGTACGAGTTGGGTAAGGTTCATCATTCGGCCGGAAACAGTTCTTGGTTGAATTGGAAACCATGGGCTTTGCCGCCGGTTTCAACGTTGATGGTAAATGTCTTGTATTCCCGCTGGGTCACCGAGTAGGGCGCGAGGTAGCTGATGCCGCCTTTCTCTTCGATTTGCTTGAACGTCAGGATCTCGCTTTTGCCGCCCAAATCCTTGATGGTGCCGGTCACCTGGGCCGCGACCGGGGCCACGCCCTTGATCACAGTCACATTGATCAAACCCTTCTCTTTGCTGCGCACTACGCCGACTTTCTGAGCGGTCTCGGGTGGCAGGAAGCTGGAGGTAAAGGTGTTGTAGTGGACGGTGATATCGCCAAAGTCTTTCTTGCGATTAGCGTCGATAGCGTCTGCAGCCATGGCGCTGGCGCCCAGGCATGCGGTCAATAGAAAAATAGCCAAACGACTCATGAACGTCCCTCTTGAAGATGATTAGACGGCAACTTTGTGGTCGGTCAGGCCAGGACTGCTGACCCGGTAAATACCGATTTCGCCCAATAGATTGGGCCATAGCTTACTCGCCCAGCCGTGGCGGTGCTGTTGATCGACGGCAAGGCGGTTGATGACCTTGGCTTCACGCTCGCCACACAACGCTTCGAAGTCTTCGAAGGTGCAGAAGTGGATGTTGGGCGTGTTGTACCACGTGTACGGCAGGAAATCCGAGACCGGCATACGGCCCTTGGTGGCCAGGTACCAGCGGCAGCGCCAGTGGCCGAAATTGGGGAAGGTGATGATGCATTGGCGGCCAACGCGCAGCATTTCGTCGAGGATGCGGTCCGGGTAGTGCACCGCTTGCAGGGCCTGGGTCATCACCACGATATCGAAGCTGTTGCTGGCGAAGTTGCCCAGGCCCTTGTCCAGGTCCTGCTCGATTACGTTGATGCCCTTGGCCACGCACTGGGCGATGTTGTCCGGGTCGTTTTCCAGGCCGTAGCCGGTGACTTGCTTGTTGTCGCGCAGCCAGCTCAGCAGTTCGCCATCGCCGCAGCCCAGGTCGAGCACGCGGCTGCCGGCGGGGATCCAGTCTTGGATGATTTCCAGGTCGGCTCTCATGGCGTTCTCACAGTGCGATTCGGTTCATGTAGTTGCTAAAGGCCTGCAGGTAACGCGGGATCGGAATCAGGAAGGCGTCGTGGCCCTGCGGTGCATCGATCTCCAGGTAGCAGACGTCTTTTTTGGCGGCCATCAGCGCATCCACCAGCTCACGGGAGCGGGCCGGCGAGAAGCGCCAGTCGGTAGTGAATGACATCACGCAGAACTTGGCCGTGGCGTGCTCGAAGGTTTTCGCCAGGTCGTCGTCGTGGTTGGCCGCCGGGTCGAAGTAGTCCAGGGCCTTGGTCATCAACAGGTAGGTGTTGGCGTCAAAACGCCCGGAGAATTCTTCACCCTGATAGCGCAGGTAGCTTTCCACCTGGAACTCGACGCTGTGGAAGTCGTAGTTGAGCTTCTCGCTCTTGAGGCCGCGACCGAATTTTTCGCCCATGGAATCATCGGACAGGTAGGTGATATGCCCCACCATCCGCGCCAGCATCAGGCCGCGCTTGGGGATCACGCCGGCTTCCTGGAACGAACCGCCGTGGAACTCGGGGTCGGTGAGGATGGCCTGGCGTGCCACTTCGTTGAAGGCGATGTTCTGCGCCGACAGCTTGGGCGCCGAGGCGATAGCCAGGCAGTGGCGCACGCGGTCCGGGTAGCTGATGGTCCATTGCAGCGCCTGCATACCGCCCAGGCTGCCACCAATGACTGCGGCCCACTGGTGGATGCCCAGCAGGTCGGCCAGGCGTGCCTGGCTGTGTACCCAGTCTTCTACGGTCAACACCGGGAAGTCCGCGCCGAATGGCTTGCCGGTGTCCGGGTTGAGGCTGCTGGGGCCGGTGGAGCCATTGCAGCCGCCGAGGTTGTTGAGGCTGACGACGAAGAACTTGTTGGTGTCGATGGGCTTGCCGGGGCCGATGCAACTGTCCCACCAGCCGGGTTTGCGCTCGTCAACGCTGTGGAAACCGGCGGCGTGGTGGTGGCCGGACAGGGCGTGGCAGATCAGCACGGCGTTGCTCGCCGTGGCGTTCAGTTGGCCGTAGGTTTCGTAGATCAGGTCGTAGGCAGGCAACGAACGGCCGCAGGCCAGGGCCAGCGGTTCGCTGAAGTGCGCCACTTGAGGCACGACCAGTCCAACAGAATCGGGGGGGAAGGCAGCTGGCATCGACCCTGCTCTCGTTTAAATGAGGCGTAAGTCTAAAGAGCGGGGACCCTAGCGGCAAGCAATGGTCTGTACCAGTACGCAGATACAAAATGTGGGAAGGGTTGATGTGGGAGCCGGGCTTGCCCGCGATGCAGGCACCGCGGTTTCAGACACACCGAGGTGATGCTATCGCAGGCAAGCCAGCTCCCACACAAGCCAGCTCCTATAGGGGCTACGGCATTCAGATCAGGCCGAACAGCTCTTTGGGCATGTAGGCAAAGTACGCCAGGCGTGGAATCACCCAGCTTTGCAGCAGCTGAATCACGATAAACGCAAAGATCGGCGAGATATCCAGGCCACCCAGGTTCGGGATCAGGCGACGGAAGGGTGCCAGCACCGGTTCGGTAATCTGAGCCACCAGTTCGGCACCCGGGCTACGGCTACCGGGTGCGACCCACGAGAGAATCACGCTGATGATCATCGACCAGAAAATGATCTTCAGGAACAGCGAGAAAATACCGATCAGGCCCCACGGCAACAGCAGCACGGTGAACGCCTGGTAGCCGTTGAGCATCAGGATCACCACGAACAGCAGGATCTGCAGCAGCAACGCCAGCACCAGCGACGACATGTCCAGGCCGAACAGGCTCGGGATCACCCGGCGCAGTGGCTTGAGCAGCGGTTGGGTGGCCTTGACTACGAACTGGCACAACGGGTTGTAGAAGTTCGCCCGCACCAGTTGCAGGATAAAGCGCATCAGCACGATCAGCAGGTACAGGCTGCCCAAGGTCTGAATGATGAAAATGGCAGCGTCATTGATTCCGAGCATGTTTGATTACCTTGGTAAGGGACGACTATTTGCCCAGTTGCTCAGCCATCTCGGCCGAACGATGTGCCGCGGCACCCAGTGCTTTTTCCACCAGGGCCTCAAAGCCCCCGGCCTGGAACGATTCAATGGCGGCTTGCGTGGTGCCGCCCGGCGACGTTACCCGCCGGCGCAGTTCGGCGGCATCGACATCGCTGCCGACAGCCATTTTCGCGGCGCCCAGGGCCGTTTGCTCAGCCAGTTGTTCGGCAACGTCGTGGGGCAGGCCCAGCTTGACGCCAGCGGCGGTCATGGCCTCGATCAACAGGAAGAAGTAGGCCGGGCCGCTGCCGGAAACGGCGGTGACCGCATCCAGTTGCTGCTCCTGCTCCAGCCATACGGCAAGGCCCACCGCAGACAGCAACTCCTGAGCCTGGTCACGCTGCTGCGCGCTGACTTCAGCGGTGGCGTACAAACCGCTTACGCCCTGGCGCAGCAACGCTGGGGTATTGGGCATGCAACGTACGATCGGCTGGTCACCGAGCCAGGCTTTCATGCTGGCACAGGTGATGCCGGCGGCAATGGACACCACCAATTGATGCGGCTGCAGGCTTGGGCGCAGGCTTTCGCACACGGCCTTCATGGCCTGGGGCTTGACCGCCAGCACGATCACATCGACGCCGTGGATGGCTTCGGCGTTATCGGCAAAGGTTTCAATGCCGTGTTCGGCGCTGACGCGCTCGCGGGTCTCTGCGCCCGGGTCGCTGGCGCGGATCTGTTCGGCCTCCAGGCCCTTGGCCCGCAGGCCACCGATCAGGCTGGCCGCCATGTTACCGGCGCCGATAAAGGCAATACGCGTGTTGCTCATGACAGGTCCTTATTTTCGAGGGAAGTCAGCCATTTTGCGGCTGGCCGTAGTCGCGGGCGCCAAACAGGGCGGTACCGATCCGCACCCAGGTGGCGCCTTGGGCGATGGCCGACTCAAGGTCATGGCTCATGCCCATGGAAAGTGTGTCCAGCGCCAGGTTCAAGCTGGCTTGCAGGTCGCGTACGCTGGCAAACGCCGCATCCTGTGCGGCCCGGTCTTTAGTCGGCTCGGGGATCGCCATCAGGCCGCGCAGCTTCAAGCGCGGCAGGGCGCTGATCGCGTTGGCCAGGGCTGGCAGGTCGGCCGGCGTACAGCCAGATTTGCTGGCCTCGCCACTGACATTGACCTGGATGCAGATATTCAGCGGCGGCAGGTCGGCCGGGCGTTGTTCGGACAGGCGTTGTGCGATTTTCAGGCGGTCCACAGAATGCACCCAAGCGAAGTTCTCGGCGATGGCGCGAGTCTTGTTCGATTGAATGGGGCCGATGAAGTGCCAACTCAAGGGCAGGTCGGTTAAATCCGCCTGTTTGCCCAAGGCTTCCTGCAGGTAGTTCTCGCCAAAATCGCGCATCCCGGCGGCATAGGCGTCGCGCACGGCTTGTGCGGGTTTGGTCTTGCTCACGGCCAGCAGGTGGATGCTGCTTGCGTCACGTTGCACGGCGTCGGCTGCGGCGCGGATGCGCTGGCTAACCAGGCCGATGTTGTCTGCTATCGTCGACATTCAAGATGCGCCCGTGGATATGGAGTCCGCGGCATTCTACTGGAAATGGAAAGCCCTATGGATATCACGCAATTGCTGACGGCCAGCGTAAGCCGTGGCGCCTGTGACCTGCATTTGTCGGCCGGCCTGGCGCCGATGGTGCGAGTCGATGGCGAGGTCTGGCCGATGGATGAGCCGGTGCTGAGCGCAGCGCAACTGGTCGATCTGGTGAGCCCTTTGTTGAATAAACACCAACAAAAGGATTTCGAAACATCTCTTGAAACGGATTTTGCCTTCGAATTGCCGGGAGTCGCACGCTTTCGGGCGAACGTGTTCCGCCAGAATCGCGGTATAGGCGCGGTGTTTCGTGCCATCCCGACCGAGGTCCAGAGCCTGGAAGACCTCGGGTTGGGCGAGGTATTCCAGCGTATGGCTCAGTTTCCCCGTGGCCTGGTGCTGGTCACCGGGCCTACGGGTTCGGGCAAGTCCACGACGCTGGCGGCGATGATCGATTATCTGAACCGGCACTGGCGCCAGCACATCCTCACGCTTGAAGATCCCATCGAATTTATCCACAGGCCGAAACTGGCCCTGATCACCCAACGCCAGGTGCACCGCGACACCCACAGCTTCTGCGTGGCCCTGCGCTCGGCCCTGAGGGAAGACCCGGATGTGATCCTGGTGGGCGAATTGCGCGACCTGGAAACCATCCGCCTGGCCTTGACGGCAGCTGAGACCGGGCATCTGGTGTTTGGCACCCTGCACACTTCATCGGCTGCAAAGACTGTAGACAGGCTGGTGGACGTCTTCCCGGCCGGGGAAAAGGCCATGGTCCGCTCGATGTTGTCGGAGTCGTTGCAGGCGGTGGTGTCTCAGGTACTGGTGAAGAAGGTCGGCGGCGGCCGTGTGGCCGCCCATGAAATCATGCTGGGCACGCCGGCGATTCGCAATCTGATCCGTGAGGACAAGGTGGCGCAGATGGTTTCGGCAATTCAGACCGGTGGCGCGTTGGGGATGAAGACCCTGGATATGAGTTTGAAGACGTTGGTCGGCGCGGGGCTGGTCAGCCGGGAAGAGGCGCGGGAGAAGGCGAGGGTGCCTGCAGATATCTAAAACGCACAGATACTCATGTGGGAGCTGGCTTGCCTGCGATAGCGGGCTGTCAGGCGCTCTCTCTGCCAACTGACACACCGTCATCGCAGGCAAGCCAGCTCCCACATTTGATTGCATTTCAAATGGGGAGCTTCAGTGGCGCCTGGCTTAGCGCTGCACGATCCGCAGGTTGCTGTTCTGCTCTTTAGGCAGCACACGCTTGGCAATCACGTAGTTCTTGTCCCAGAATGGCTTTTTCAGCGTGTCGATGCTCACCGACTTGCCACGACGCGGCGCGTGGATAAAACGGTCGTTGCCCAGGTAGATGGCTACGTGATTGACCTGGCGGCTCTTGAGCTTGAAGAACAACAAGTCGCCGGGCTTCAGGTCTTTGCGATCAACCTTCAAGCCGTGGCCGGCAGCCATGGCGTTGGAAGTGCGTGGCAAATCCACGGCTTTTACATCGTTGAATGCATATTTCACCAGGCCGCTGCAGTCGAACCCTTTACTTGGGCTGCTACCGCCCCAACGATAAGGAGTACCCAGCACGTTGACGGCACGGCTGAGGACGTTGCTGCTTTGCTTGGTGTTGACAGCCATCAGGCCGGGTGTTGCTTTACCGTGTGCCTTGCTCAGTTGAGTCGGGCGGTTGACGGTCAGCTTTACCGATTTGGCCTTGGTGGTTGTGCTGTGGACTTTAGGGGTGAAACCATTGACGTTCGGAAGTCGTTGCTCACGATTGGTGGCGTGGGCGGCCAGTGGCATTAATAGGCAGATGGTCAGCCATGTCTTGAAAAATGGTCGCATTAGGCGTGGCTCTTATGGGTTTGCGCGCAACTTTATAACAGCTTTTTGTGTCGTTCTCAGGCCGTTTGTCGACTGAACCTTGGGGTCAAATCCAGGAAAAACGCGACGAATTGCCGCAATTGTCCTACACAAGTCAGGTGGCATAAGGCTTTGAGGACAGGAAGATACCATTTGCCGTACGTCGGGCGCTCGTAAAAAAGTCACAAAGAAAATGAAAAAATTTATCTATCGAAGCAAAAGAGGTACTCCATGAACACCTATCAACAGGTTGGTCAGCAGCAAGATACCCATAGCAAGGTGATCGGTTACCTGCTGTGGATTTTCGGTTTTACCGGGGCGCATCGCTTTTATTACGGCAAACCCGTGACCGGCACGATCTGGTTTTTTACCTTCGGCCTGCTGGGCATTGGTTGGTTGATCGACGTATTCCTCATCCCGGCCATGGACCGTGAAGCCGACCTGCGTTTTACCGCCGGGCCTATCGAATACAACGTCGCGTGGATCCTGTTGGCGTTCCTGGGCCTGTTCGGTGTGCACCGTATGTACCAGGGCAAATGGATCACCGGCCTGATCTACCTGCTGACCGGCGGTTTGTTCCTGATTGGGGTGCTGTATGACTTCTGGACGTTGAATACGCAGATCTCGATCCGCAATGCCGAGCGCAATAACGGCCGCTGATCTCTCGGCCCTATAGAGAACAAAATGTGGAAGGGAGCAAGCCCCCTCCCACATTTTTTACTGCGCTCACTCTAGACCGGTTTCAGGCCTGGTAAGTGATCCGCCCATCCATCAAGGTGTACCGCACCGTCGCCGGCAGGCTGTGGCCAATGAACGGGCAGTTTTCACCCTTGGACAACCAATGCTCCCCTGCCACCGTCGAGCTGCCCAGGTCAAACAGCACCAGGTCCGCTGGCGAACCGACTTCAAGCTTGCCCGCCGGCAAGCGCAGAGCGTCGGCCGGGCCGGCGCTCAGGCGGGACAATAGCGTCGGCAGGTCGAGCAAGCCGTCTTCCACCAAGGTCATTGCCAGCGGCAACAACAACTCCACGCTACTGATACCCGGCTCGGTCGCGCCAAATGGCGCCAACTTGGCGTCACGCTCGTGAGGCTGGTGATGGCTGGAAATCGCTGACACCACCCCCGACTTCACCGCCGCACGCAAACCGTCACGGTCGGCCTTGGTACGCAGTGGAGGCTGCACGTGATACAGGCTGGAGAAGTCGATCAGCGCCTCATCCGTCAGGATCAATTGGTACAGCGCCACATCCGCCGTCACCGGCAAGCCACGGGCCTGGGCCTGGGCGATCAGGGCAACGCCGCGGGCGCTGGTCAGCTGGCTGAAGTGTGCGCGTACGCCGCTTTGCTCCACCAGCAACAGGTCTCGGGCCAGGGCCACGGTTTCGGCGGTTTCCGGGATGCCCGGCAGGCCGAGGAAGCTGGCGACTGCCCCTTCATGGGCCAGGCCGCCTTCGGCCAGGTCGCGGTCTTGAGAGTGGAAGATCACCGTCAGGTCGAAGGTGGCCGCGTATTCCAGGGCACGGCACAGCGTGCGGGTGCTGCGAAAACTTTCCAGGCCGTTGCTGAAGGCCACGCAACCGGCATCGCGCAGTGCGATCAGTTCGGCCAGTTGTTCGCCATCCAGGCCTTTGCTCAAGGCGCCGACGGGAAACACCTTGCAATTGCCGGCTTCACGGGCGCGGTCCAGGATCAGCTCGGTCACCGCCGAAGTGTCCAGCACCGGCTTGGTGTTCGGCGGGCAGCACAGGCTGGTCACGCCACCGGCCGCAGCGGCCTGGGTTTCGCTGTTGATGTTGCCTTTGCGGCTGTAGCCCGGCTCGCGCAGGGCGACGTTCAGGTCCACCAGCCCGGGCGCGGCCACCAGGCCCTTGGCGTCGATGCTTTCGATGGCGTTGAAGCCGGCAGGTGCGGCGCCAATGGCGATGATCTTGCCGGCGTCCAGATAAAGATCGGTAACTTGGTCCAGGCCACTGGCTGGATCGATGACTCGGGCGCCGAGAATGCTGAGCTTCACTGGGCCTGCTCCTGCTCGAATTGACGTTGCGCGGTCTGCCCGCTCATGGCCATGGACAGCACGGCCATGCGTACCGCGATGCCGTAGGTCACTTGGTTCAAGATCACCGACTGTGGGCCATCGGCCACCGCCGACTCAATCTCCACCCCGCGGTTGATCGGCCCCGGGTGCATCACGATGGCATCCGGCTTGGCCCCGGCCAAACGTGCGGTGGTCAGGCCGAACAGGCGGTAGAACTCGCCTTCGCTGGGTAGCAAGCCACCAGCCATGCGCTCGCGTTGCAGGCGCAGCATGATCACCACGTCCACATCCTTGAGGCCCTCGGCCATGTCGGTGTAGACCTTCACGCCATACTGTTCGATGCCGATGGGCAGCAGGGTTTTCGGCGCGATCACGCGGATATCCGGGCAGCCCAGGGCTTTGAGGGCCAGCATGTTCGAGCGTGCTACACGGGAGTGCAGGATGTCGCCGACGATGGCCACCGAGAGGTTTTCAAAGCTGCCCTTGTGCCGACGGATGGTGAGCATGTCGAGCATGCCCTGGGTCGGGTGGGCGTGGCGGCCGTCGCCGCCGTTGATGACCGCTACCTGCGGGCACACATGCTCGGCGATGAAGTGCGCGGCGCCGGAGTCGCCGTGGCGGACCACGAACATGTCGGCGGCCATGGCTTCGAGGTTGCGCAGGGTGTCGAGCAGGGTCTCGCCCTTGCTCGCCGACGAGGTGGACACGTTCAGCGTGATCACGTCGGCCGATAGCCGCTGGGCTGCCAGTTCAAAGGTGGTGCGGGTGCGGGTGGAGTTCTCGAAGAACACATTGCAGATGGTCTTGCCGCGCAGCAGCGGGACCTTCTTCACCGCGCGGCCGCCGACTTCAAGGAACGAGTCGGCGGTGTCGAGGATTTCGGTGAGCAGTTCGCGGGGCAAACCGTCGAGGGACAAGAAATGTTGCAACTGGCCCTGAGCATTGAGCTGCAGCGGGCGCTTGGCATCTAGAGGCGTCATCGCGGGGACTCTGTACAAGGCGGTTTAAAGGGCAAGGTCTTGCAGTTCGAGTTCGAGCGGCGTGGGACCGGACAATTTTACCCGCTGCCGGGCTTGCAAAGACAGTGTTGCACCTACGACATCCGGGCTGATCGGCAATTCGCCAGCATCCAGGTCCAGCAGGCAGACCAACGTAATGCTGGCCGGGCGGCCGTAATCGAACAGTTCGTTCATGGCGGCGCGTATGGTACGGCCGCTCATCAGGACGTCATCGATCAGGATCAGGTGCTGGCCCTCAACCTCGAATGGCAGGGCCGAAGGTTGCACCTGTGGGTGCAGGCCGTTCTGGCTGAAGTCGTCGCGGTAGAAGGACACGTCCAGCGTACCCAGGGGCGAATCGCTGCCCAGTTCTTCCAGTAACGCCTGGGCTACCCAGACACCGCCGGTGCGGATGCCGATAAAGCGCGGTTCGCTGATGCCGCGGTGTTCCAGGTGCGCCTTGAGGCGTAATGCCATCTGGCTGATCAGTTCGGCGGGATTGGGCAGGCTCATGGGGGCTCCTTTTTAAGTGTGTAGGCGCAAGCTTGCTCGCGAAAAACTCATGGGTACCGCGTTCATCCAGCCTTCACGCGGTATCGTTAACGTTCTTCGCGGGCAAGCCCGCTCCCACAGGATCGCGGCGGGTCAGGATTCAAATAAAGCGGTGTTTTCATCCAGCCAACCCTGCAACAGCAAGGCGGCGGCGATGGCGTCCACGGGGTTGTCGCGGTAACTGCCCTTCTGCCCGCCGCGGTCACGACGCTCACCCTTGGCTTCAAAGGTGGTCAGGCGCTCATCGTGGGTATAGAAGGGCAGGTTGTAGCGGCCATTGAGGCGGCGCGCGAATTTTTCGGCGCGCAGGCACATGTCGCTGGGGGTGCCATCCATGTTCAGAGGCAGGCCGACCACCACAGCGTCGGGCTTCCACTCTTTGATAAGGGCTTCAACCTGGTTCCAGTCCGGTATGCCGTTCTGGGCCTTCAAGGTGCACAGCTCGCGGGCCTGGCCGGTAATAACCTGGCCGACCGCTACGCCGATCTGTTTAGTGCCGTAGTCAAAACCCAGGATCAGACGCAAGGCCATCAGGCGTGCCCCGCCTGGCTGGTCAACAGGCTGAGGTTGACCCGCAGCTTGGCGGCGGCAGCATCAAGGCGCAGTTCGCTGGCGGTGTTGAACAGGATGTCGGCGTCGAATGGGCAGGTCAGCCAGGCATTGCTCGCCAGCTCGGCCTCCAGTTGCCCGGCTTCCCAACCGGCGTAGCCCAGGGTAATCAGGCTTTGCTCAGGGCCGACGCCATCGGCGATCGCGAACAGCACGTCCTGAGACGTGGACAGTGACACGCCCTCAAGATCCACCGTGGCCTGGTATTGCGGCCCGGTGGGGTGCAACACAAAGCCGCGATCGGTCTGCACCGGCCCGCCGATATAGATCGGCACATCCTGGCAGCGGGTCGGTGGGTCGAGTTCCGGGCGCAATTGCTCAAGGATATCGGCCAGGCTCAGCTCCTGTGGACGGTTGACCACCAGCCCCATGGCACCATTGGCCGTGTGCTCGACGATATAGGTCAAGGTCTGCGCAAAGTTCGGGTCGGCCATATGGGGCATGGCGATCAGGAATTGGTGCTTGAGGTAGGTCGGGCTGACGTTTTTCATGTCCGCTAGTGTGGCGTTGGAGGGGCGAACTGACAAGTGTAGGAGCGGTGTCAGTTGCTGGACAGCCGGTCGCCCTTGGCAAACTTCCAGGTGCGGATGATTTCCAGGCGGTCCACGTCATTCAAGTCGCCGCTGAACGGCGCAAAAGGCGCGGCCAGGCGCACGATGCGCTGGGCGGCCTGGTCCAGCAGCGGTTGGCCGGAGGACTCCAGCACCTGCACTTCATAGAGCGAACCGTCACGGTTGATCGATACCAGCAAGCGCAAGTTGCCATAAATCTGCTGACGCCGGGCTTCGTCCGGGTAATTGAGGTTGCCGATGCGCTCGACCTTCTTGCGCCACTCGTCCTTATACCAGGCACCTTTGTCGCGCATGGTCGACGCGGCGTTCAGGCGGTAGATGCGCGGGCGCTTGGCATACAGCTGTTGTTCGTGGGCCAGTTCGGCTTCCAGGCTGGAAATTTCGTCGGACAGCGTCGAACTGTCGAAGGTTGGCGCGGGCTTCACCGGCTCGGGCTTGGGTTCAGTCCTGGTTTTTTCGCGCTGGGTCGGGGCCTTTTGCGGCTTGGGCGCAACGGTGGTCACGGCGGCCTTGGGCGTTGCCTGCTTGACCTCGGGCTTGGGCACCGGCGGCGGGGTGACCTTATTGACCTTGTTGTCCTGGAAGGGCGCTACTTCAGTGGTCTTGGGCACGGCTTTCTTGTCGAGCGTACCGCTGCCCTGCTGGTTGTCCTGGGCAAGAAAGTCGGCCTTTTCGGGCTTCTTCTCACTTTTGAACGTAGCGAGGGTGATTTCCAGGGTCTTGGTGATCTGCTTGGGCTCGACCATGGTGAAGCCCACGCCCAGCAACAAGGCGAGGTGAATCAATGCGGCGAGAAACAGGGTAAATCCGAGCCGATCAGCCGGGCGCACGCCTCTGTGGGTGAGTTCTGGGGGCAGATCGGACGGGAGTGTCATGACAAGAAAACCAACATCGCGCGTTTCACAGGTGGCGCATGATAACGCAATGTTGGTGTGTGTCCGGCTGTTCTATGTCACTTGGCTTGTAGCTTGCGCTCAATGGCGGCCATCAGCATTTCGCCGATGTTCGTGCCAAATGCATTGTCGATCTCGCGAATACAGGTAGGGCTGGTGACGTTGATTTCCGTGAGGTTCTCACCAATTACGTCGAGTCCGACAAACAGCAGACCTTTTTCGCGCAGGGTCGGGCCAACTTGAGCGGCGATCCAGCGGTCCTTGTCCGACAACGGCCGTGCTTCACCACGACCACCGGCCGCCAGGTTGCCACGGGTCTCGCCCGCTGCCGGGATGCGCGCCAGGCAGTAGTCCACCGGCTCGCCGTCGATCATCAGGATGCGCTTGTCGCCATCCTTGATCGCCGGCAGGTAAGCCTGGCCCATGATCTGCTGGGTGCCCAGCGCAGTCAGGGTTTCGAGGATCACCGACAGGTTCGGGTCGCCAGCGCGGTGGCGGAAGATCGAAGTGCCGCCCATGCCGTCCAGCGGTTTGAGGATCACATCGCCATGCTTGGCAGCGAATTCACGCAGTACATCGGCGCGGCGGCTGACCACGGTCGGCGGCGTGCACTGCGGGAACAGGGTGGCAAACAGCTTTTCATTGCAGTCGCGCAGGCTCTGCGGCTTGTTGACAATCAACACGCCGGCGCGTTCGGCCTGCTCCAGCAGGTAGGTGGAGTACACAAACTCCATGTCGAACGGCGGATCCTTGCGCATCAGGATCACATCGAGGTCGCTCAGGGGGCTGTCGATTTCATCCGAAAGCTCGAACCATTTCTCGGGGTTGGCGAATACCTGCAACGGGCGCATCCGCGCCCGCGCCTCGCCGTCGCCCTGGTACAGGTCGCGCTGTTCCATATAGAACAACGTCCAGCCGCGGGCCTGGGCGGCCAGGAGCATGGCCAGCGAGCTGTCCTTTTTATAGGAAATGCTGGCGATAGGGTCCATGACAATGCCGACGCGAACGCTCATGGGGGGTTTCCTCTAGCAAATTAGGGCGCATAAAAGTGGCGTCAGAGTGGCGCTGTGGTTGTTGTGGGTCAAGGAAAAACCACCGGGTGGGTGCCTCGATAGATTGCGCCCGGAGACTGTGCTAAAAAGACTGCCACGGCGTAGCAGCCCTTGAATTCCAAGGCTTGCGGCGCTCATCCTGTGCAACATCAGGCAGTACACACCGAAAACCGATTCGCTGTGGCGATGGTAGAGCAGATATGGAACAGCATTCCAACGCCTTGAGAGTGATGGTGATCGACGATTCGAAAACGATCCGCCGCACCGCCGAGACACTGTTGAAGAACATGGGGTGCGAGGTCATCACCGCCATCGACGGTTTCGATGCCCTGGCGCGGATTGTGGATCATCACCCGCACATTATCTTTGTCGACATCATGATGCCGCGCCTGGATGGCTACCAGACCTGCGCCCTGGTGAAGAACAACCCGGCGTTCAAGGCGATCCCGGTGATCATGTTGTCCTCCAGGGATGGCCTGTTCGACAAGGCCAAGGGGCGCATCGTGGGTGTCGATCAATTTTTGACCAAGCCTTTCAGCAAGGAAGAACTGCTGGGTGCGATCAAGGCCTATGTGCCTGCCTTCGCCGCAGTAGAACAAGCACACTGACGCCACCTCACAAGGGCCGGCGCCGACCAATGTAGTGGGGAAAACCATGGCACGTGTTCTGATCGTCGACGACTCGCCGACCGAAATGTACAAACTGACCGGCATGCTGGAAAAGCACGGCCATCAAGTCCTGAAAGCCGAAAACGGCGCGGACGGCGTAGCGCTGGCTCGTCAGGAAAAGCCCGACGCCGTGTTGATGGACATCGTGATGCCGGGCCTCAACGGCTTCCAGGCCACCCGCCAGTTGTCCAAGGAGCCGGAAACCAACGGTATTCCGATCATCATCATCACCACCAAGGACCAGGAAACCGACAAGATCTGGGGTGCACGCCAGGGCGCCAAGGATTACCTGACCAAGCCGGTGGACGAAGACACACTGATCGCCACCCTGAACAAGGTACTGGCCGGCTAAAGGCTCGCGATCATGACCGAGTCGCAAACCGCCTTCGAGCTGCTGCTGGACATCGACCGCCGTTGCCGCCTGCTGGCCGCCGACCTGCCGTCCCAGGAAACCCGCCTGCAACGCTGGAGCGGTATCGGCTTTCGCCTGGGGCCACACTGGTACGTGGCGCCCATGGGCGAGGTCGCCGAGGTGTTGCATGAACCGCGCTGCACCTTGATGCCGGGGGTCAAACCCTGGGTCAAGGGCGTGGCCAACCTGCGCGGGCGCTTGCTGCCGGTGCTGGACCTGGGCGGTTTCCTTGGCCTTGAGTTATCCAAGGCGCGCAAGCAAAGGCGGGTGCTGGTCGTGGAGTTCAATGACGTGTTTGTCGGGCTGCTGGTAGACGAAGTGGTCGGTATGCAGCACTTCCCATTGGATGCCTGGATGGCCAGCACCGCGTCCGGCGCGCCCTTTATCCAGGGCCAGTTCGACGGCGACCCGCAGTGGCAAGTCTTCAGCCCCTTCGCTTTGGCCCAGGCCCCTGGCTTCATGGATGTCGCCGCATGAGCACCGTTACTACGCCCAAACCCCAGGCCGCTTCGCGCAGCCGTTCGCAGATCATTGTGCTGTTTATCGCCTTGATCGTGTTCATCATGTTGCTGTTCGCCAACTTTGCGTACCTCAACACCCAGTCCACCTACGACAAGCAGTACATCGGCCACGCCGGTGAGCTGCGCGTGCTGTCCCAGCGCATTGCCAAGAACGCCACCGAAGCCGCCGCCGGCAAGGCCGCCGCGTTCAAGCTGCTGGGCGAGGCGCGCAACGATTTTGCCCAGCGCTGGGGCTACTTGAAAAAGGGTGATCCGCAAACCGGCTTGCCCGCCGCACCCAGCGCGGTGCGCGCCGAAATGCGTGCCGTGCAGACCGACTGGGAAGCGCTGCTGAAAAACACCGATGCGATCCTCGCCAGCGAGCAGACCGTTCTGTCCCTGCACCAGGTGGCTGCGACCCTGGCCGAAACCGTGCCGCAACTGCAAATGGAGTCGGAAAAAGTCGTCGATATCCTGCTGCAACGCGGCGCCCCGGCCAGCCAGGTGGCGTTGGCCCAGCGCCAGTCGCTGCTGGCCGAACGGATCCTGGGGGCGGTCAACACCGTGCTTGCGGGCGATGAAACCGCCGTGCAGGCTGCCGATGCCTTCGGTCGCGACGCCAACCGTTTTGGCGTGGTGCTCAACGGTATGCTCAACGGCAACCCCGGGCTGCGTATCACTCAGGTCGAAGACCCTGACGCCCGTACGCGGCTGGTGGAGATTGCCGAGCTGTTCGAGTTTGTCTCAGGCTCCGTGGATGAAATCCTCGAAACCTCGCCGCAGTTGTTCCAGGTGCGGGCTTCGGCGAGCCATATCTTCAACCTGTCGCAAACCCTGCTTGATGAAGCCTCGCACCTGGCCACCGGTTTTGAAAACCTCGCCGGCGGGCGCAGTTTCGACACCATCGGCGGCTATCTGCTGGGCCTGTTGGCGCTGGCCTCGATCATCCTGATCGGCCTGGTGATGGTGCGCGAGACCAACCGCCAACTGCGTGAAACCGCCGAGAAGAACGAGCGCAATCAGAACGCGATCATGCGCCTGCTGGATGAAATTGAAGACCTGGCCGACGGCGACCTCACTGTCACCGCCTCGGTTACCGAAGACTTCACCGGCACCATCGCCGATTCGATCAACTACTCCGTGGACCAATTGCGCGACCTGGTCGCCACCATCAACCTGACGGCCGGGCAAGTCGCCGGTGCAGTGCAAGACACTCAGGCCACCGCCATGCACCTGGCCCAGGCGTCGGAGCATCAAGCGCAGCAGATTGCCGAAGCGTCTACCGCGATCAACCAGATGGCGCAGTCGATCGACCAGGTATCGGCCAACGCCGCCGAGTCCTCAGCGGTGGCAGAGCGCTCGGTTGAGATCGCCAACAAAGGCAACGAGGTGGTGCACAACACCATCCATGGCATGGACAACATTCGCGAACAGATCCAGGACACCGCCAAGCGCATCAAGCGCCTGGGCGAGTCATCCCAGGAAATTGGCGACATCGTCAGCCTGATCGACGACATTGCCGACCAGACCAATATCCTCGCCCTCAACGCCGCGATCCAGGCCAGCATGGCAGGCGATGCCGGGCGCGGTTTTGCGGTGGTGGCCGATGAGGTGCAACGCCTGGCCGAGCGCTCGTCGGCGGCCACCCGGCAGATCGAAACTCTGGTGCGGGCGATCCAGGCCGACACCAACGAAGCAGTGATCTCCATGGAGCAGACCACCACCGAGGTGGTGCGCGGCGCACGCCTGGCCCAGGATGCCGGGGTCGCGCTGGAAGAGATCGAAGGCGTGTCGAAAACCCTGGCGGCGCTGATCCAGAGCATTTCCAATGCGGCGCAGCAGCAGACGTCTTCGGCCGGGCAGATTTCCCTGACCATGAATGTGATCCAGCAGATCACCACACAGACGTCGTCGGGGTCGACCGCGACCGCCGAGAGCATTGGTAACCTGGCGAAGATGGCCAGTCAGTTGCGCAGGTCGGTGTCGGGTTTCACCTTGCCGCCACCCAAGCAGGTGGACGATTGAAATACGACCTGAAGAACGCAACAGTCCAATTGTGGGAGCTGGCTTGCCTGCGATAGCGGTCTGTCAAATACAGATGTATTGCTGACCCACCGCTATCGCAGGCAAGCCAGCTCCCACATTGGATCTCCATTGTTTGTGAGATACCAGCAACCCACGAATTCTAAGCGGAGCAGTTATGGTTGATCGGCACGACTACGTGGCCCTCGAATGGGTCAAGGGCGACATTGCCGAAACCCTGAAACAGGCCCGTTCGGCGCTGGACGCTTACGTTGAAACCGGCGACGGCGACACCCTCGACAATTGCCTGGCCGGGATCCACCAGGTGCATGGCGCGCTGCAAATGGTCGAGTTCTACGGCGCGGCGCTGTTGGCCGAAGAGATCGAGGAACTGGCCCTGGCGCTCCAGACCGGTCGCGTCAGCCAGCGCGAAGAAAGCATCCGCCTGCTGCAACAGGCCCTCGGCCAGTTGCCGCTGTACCTGGATCGCGTACACAGCGCCCGCCGCGACCTGCCGCTGGTGGTACTGCCGCTGCTCAACGACCTGCGCACTGCGCGGGGTGAAAGCCTGTTGTCGGAAACCAGCCTGTTCAGCCCGCAACTGCTGTCGATCGCGCCGCTGCCTGATGAAACACTGGCCCAACGAGCAACGCCGCAGTTGCATGAGCAGTTGCGCCAATGGCACCCCTTGCTGCAACAAGCCCTCGCCGGGTTGCTGCGTGAAGACCACGGCCCGAGCAACCTGGAAGATATGGCGCGGGTGTTCGCACGCCTTGAGGCGTTGTGCCAGGGCGCGCCGTTGTTACCGCTGTGGCAGGTGGCCTCGGCACTGGTCGAGGGCATGTTGACCGGCGTGGTCGCCAACAGCCCGGCGCTGCGCAGCCTGCTCAAGGCCAGCGGCAAACAACTCAAGCGCCTGCTGGCCCAGGGTATTGACGGCATCAATCAGCCTGCGCCGGATGAGCTGCTCAAAAGCCTGTTGTTTTACGTGGCCAAAGTCACCCGACCGACGCCGCGCATGCAAAGCCTTAAAGAGCGCTACGGCCTGGATGAAGCTTTGCCCGACAGCGCCGTGGTCGACGCCGAGCGTGCGCGCATGGCCGGGCCGGACCGTAATGCCATGGGGTCGGTGCTCGGTGCCTTGTGTGAGGAACTGGTGCGGGTCAAGGAGCGCCTCGATCTGTTCGTACGCAGCGACCGCCAGCACATCGACGAACTCGACGCACTGCTGGCGCCCCTGCGGCAGATCGCCGACACCCTCGCCGTACTGGGTTTTGGCCAGCCGCGCAAAGTGATCATCGACCAGTTGGCCGTCGTGCTGAGCCTGGCCCAGGGGCAACGCGAACCCAATGACGCGGTGCTGATGGACGTGGCAGGCGCGTTGCTCTACGTCGAAGCCACGCTGGCGGGCATGATCGGCACGGTGGAGCCGCAAAGCCGCGAAGAAAGCCGGCTGCCCACCACCGACCTGACCCAGATCCATCAGTTGGTGATTGCTGAATCCTGCCAGTGCCTCAAACAAGCCAAGGAACTGGTGATCGACTGCGTCGAAGCCCATTGGGACCGCCAGCGTCTGGAATCCTTGCCGCAATTGCTGAGCCAGGTGCGTGGCGCGCTGGCGATGATCCCTTTGCCGCGTGCGGCGAGCCTGATGCGCGGCTGCACCGATTATGTCGACGAGCAGTTGATGATCAGCGACGTCGCGCCTTCGCCGGTGCAACTGGAGCAGTTCGCCGATGTGATCAGCAGCCTGGAGTATTACCTGGAACGCATGCTCCAGGACCCTGACGCCGCTGGCGAGCGTGTGCTGGAGCGGGCCACCCAAAGCCTGGCGGCGCTGGGTTATCTGCCGGCCGAAAAACCCTGGCGCCAGGCATTGGTCGCGCCCGATGGCGCACTGTCGACCGAACAGGCACCGAGCCAATCCCAATTTGACGCACTGGCAAGCCCCACGTCAGGCCTTAATCCTCCGGCCCTGCAACGCCCCGGCAGCCTGCTGCCACCGCCGGCAGGTGAAGAGCCGATTGACGATGAGCTGCGCGAAGTCTTCCTCGAAGAAACCGACGAAGTTCTCGACGTGCTGCACCGCAACCTGCCCAACAGTGCGGACAAAACCGCCCAGGGCGAAATGCGCCGTGCCTTCCATACGTTGAAGGGCAGCGGTCGCATGGTCCGTGCCCTGGTGCTGGCCGAACTGGCCTGGGCCGTGGAAAACCTGCTCAACCGCGTGTTGGAACGCAGCGTCGCCCTTGGTGCCGACGTGCAGCAGGTGCTGGATGAGGCCGTGGCCGTGCTGCCGGAATTGATCGCCGATTTTGCCATCGACGACCAACGCCAGCGCGACGAAGTCGACGCCTTGGCCGCCCGCGCCCATGCCTTGGCCAGTGGCGCGGCAACAACCGTTGGCGAGCCCCATGACCCGATGCTGATGGAGATCTTCCGTAACGAAGCCCAGAGCCATCTGGACAGCCTCAACCACTTCCTGCACCACGCCGCCGAACAGGTGCCGTTGCAGGTCAGTGATGAACTGCAACGCGCCCTGCATACGCTCAAGGGCAGTGCCTACATGGCCGGGGTGTTGCCCATCGCGGAACTGGCGCGCCCCCTCGACCACCTGACCCGCGAATACAAGGCCCATCGCTTGCCCCTGGACCTGGACGAAGTAGAGTTGCTGCTGGAAGCCGAAGGGCTGTTCCAGCGTGGCCTGCGCGACCTGGACAGCGATCCCCTGGCACCCATCCAGGGCGCAGCGGATCTGATCAGACGCACCCAAAGCCTGTTGGACCAGCAGCTTGCAGCGCTGCTCGAAGCCCCTGGCAGCGGCCTGCCGATCAAGCGCGATCGGCATCTGATCACCAACTTCCTGGCCCAGGGCATGGACATTCTGCTCGACGCCGACAACCTGTTGCGCCGCTGGCAGCAACATCCCGGCGAACGCCAGGAACTGACCGCCTTGCTGGATGAGCTGACCACCTTGGGGGAGGGCGCGCACATCGCCGACCTGCACGCCATCGATGCGTTGTGCGAGGCCTTGCTCGACCTGTATGGCGCTGTGGAAGAAAGCAGCCTGGCGGTCAGCGAGCGGTTTTTCCATGAGGCGGAACAGGCCCATGAGGCGCTGATCAACATGCTCGACCAACTGGCTGCCGGCCAGGAAATCAGCCCGGCGCCTGCGCGGGTACAAGCCTTGCACGCGTTGCTGGATGACGCGCTGGACCCGTCCGCCACCGGCCTGATCAAAAGCGACGGCAGCCGCGCCCTGAGCATTTCGGAACTGGGCGCTGCCACTGCGCAGTTGGATCAGCAAACAGCCATGGATGATGAGATTGTCGACATCTTTCTTGAGGAGGCCGTCGATATCCTCGACAGTGCCGGGCAGTCCCTCAAGCGCTGGTTGCTGGAGCCCGAAAGCGCCGCGCCGTTGTCCTCACTGCAACGGGACCTGCACACCCTCAAGGGCGGTGCGCGCATGGCCGAAATCGACCCGGTGGGCGACTTGGCCCATGAGCTGGAGTGCCTGTACGAGGGCCTGGTGGACCGCCGCTACAGTTACACCCCCGAGCTGTCCCAGGTGCTGATGGCCAGCCACGAACGGTTGGCT
This sequence comes from Pseudomonas sp. W2Jun17, assembly GCF_023127795.1. Taxonomy (NCBI): domain Bacteria; kingdom Pseudomonadati; phylum Pseudomonadota; class Gammaproteobacteria; order Pseudomonadales; family Pseudomonadaceae; genus Pseudomonas; species Pseudomonas sp. W2Jun17. Next base: position 173,038 of record NZ_SPKO01000033.1, read on the forward strand.
TTGCAACTGGAAGAACTGCAACAGCAGCAGCCTTTGAGCGATGCTGCCGAGCTGATCGCCAAACTGCGCGAGCTGCGCCAGAACAGCGCGCCGGCGACTCCGGCTGCGGCGGCGCCGGCCTCGGGTGCAGACCCTGAATTGCTGGATATCTTCCTCGAAGAGGCCGCCGATATCCTCGACAGTTCAGGCAGCGCGTTGCTGCGTTGGCAGGCCGAGCCGGGCAACCGCCAGGAAGTCGAAACCCTGCTGCGTGACCTGCACACCCTCAAGGGCGGGGCGCGCATGGTAGAGATCGGGCCGATTGGCGATTTGGCCCATGAGCTGGAGTTTCTCTACGAGGGGCTATCCGCCGGGTTGCTGGCGCCGACCCCAGAGCTGTTTGCGCTGCTGCAAGGTTGCCATGATCGTTTGGCACAGATGGTCGACGCCGTAGCGGATGGGCTGCCGGTGGGGGCGGTGGACAAACTTATCGAGCGCATCAAAAGCCTGGTGCACCCCAGTGTAGAGCCGGTGGTGCCCGTGGCGTTGCCTGCGGGCAAGGCTGAAGCGGTGGTCGACCCCGCTGCCGACATGGTGAAAATCTCCGCCGAACTGCTCGACGACCTGGTTAACCTCGCCGGTGAAACCTCGATTTTCCGTGGCCGTATCGAGCAGCAAGTCAACGATGCGCGCATTGCATTGAATGAAGTTCAAACCACCATCGAGCGGATGCGCGATCAATTGCGCCGGCTCGACAGCGAAACCCAGGGGCGCCTGCTCAGTCGTCAGCAGGCCGAGGCCGAACGCCTGGGCTACGAAGAGTTTGACCCACTGGAAATGGATCGCCATTCGCAGTTGCAGCAGCTGTCCCGCGCGCTGTCCGAATCGGCCTCCGACCTGCTCGACCTCAAGGACACCCTGGAGCAGCGCCATCAGGATGCCCACGATTTGCTCCAGCAACAGGCGCGCATCAACACCGAATTGCAGGAGGGCCTGATGCGCACGCGCATGGTGCCTTTCGAGCGGATGCTGCCACGCCTCAAGCGCATCGTGCGCCAAGTGGCGCAAGAGCTGGGCAAGGACGTGGAGTTCATCGTCGGCAATGCCGAAGGCGAGATGGACCGCAACGTGCTCGAACGCATGGCGGCGCCACTGGAACATATGCTGCGCAATGCCGTCGACCACGGTCTGGAATCGCGTGAGGTGCGGTTGCAGGCGGGCAAGCCGGAAAAGGGGCGCATTACCCTGGACCTGACCCACGAAGGCGGCGACATCGTCTTCGACATGCGTGACGACGGCGCCGGCGTGCCCCTTGAAGCGGTGCGGCGCAAGGCGATCAAGCGCGGCCTGCTCGGCCCGGATCAAACCATCAGCGACCGCGACGTGCTGCAGTTCATCCTGCAGCCGGGCTTTTCCACGGCAGAAAAAATCACCCAGATCTCCGGGCGTGGCGTGGGCATGGACGTGGTGCACGAAGAAGTGCGTCAACTCGGCGGCTCGATGGTGATCGACTCGACCCCAGGCGTGGGCGTGCACTTTCGTATTCGCCTGCCGTTTACCGTGTCGGTCAACCGTGCGTTGATGGTGCAATGCGCAGACGACCAGTACGCGATCCCCCTCAACACCCTCGAAGGCCTGGTGCGCGTACTGCCACATGAACTGGCCGGGCACTACCAGCAAGACCCGCCGCATTATGAATACGCCGGCCAGCGCTACGAGTTGTTTTACCTGGGGGATCTGCTGCACACCGTCAGCCGCCCGAAACTTCTAGGCCAATACCAACCGCTGCCGGTGTTGCTGGTGCATTGCAATGAACGGCGCGTAGCGGTGCATGTGGACGCCATGGCCGGCACTCGCGAGATCGTGGTCAAGGGCCTGGGGCCGCAGTTTGCCGGGGTACAGGGCGTGCCCGGTGCGACCATCCTCGGTGATGGCCGCGTGGTGTTGATCATTGACCTGCTCGCGCATATCCGCGCCCGCCAACCGGCCTTGCCGGCCCAGGCAGTGGATGTGCCACTGGTCCTCAACGACCCGCTGAAAAAACGCCCGCTGCTGGTACTGGTGGTGGACGACTCGGTCACCGTGCGCAAAGTCACCAGCCGCCTGCTGGAGCGCAATGGAATGAACGTGCTTACCGCCAAGGACGGCATTGATGCCCTCGCGGTGCTTGAAGAACACACCCCGGACCTGATGCTGCTCGACATCGAAATGCCGCGCATGGACGGCTTCGAAGTGGCCATCCAGATACGCAATGACCCGCGCCTGATGCGCCTGCCGATCATCATGATCACCTCGCGCACCGGCCAGAAACACCGCGACCGCGCCATGGCCATTGGCGTCAACGACTACCTCGGCAAGCCGTACCAAGAGTCGGTGCTGCTGGAAAGCATCGCCTACTGGAGCAAGTCCCATGCTTGACCACCGCGCCAGCCAACTCACCGGCCTGCTGCTGCCCCTGGCCGACCGCCACCTGGTGCTGCCCAACGTGGCCATCGCAGAGCTGATCGACTTCCAGCGCGGCGAACCGGCCAGCGATGCACCGCCGTGGTACCTGCGGCAAGTGACCTGGCGTGATCGGCAAATCCCCTTGATCAGCTTTGAAGCCGTGTGCGGTGAAGCCAGCGTGACCGGCGAACGCTCGCGGATCGTGGTGTTGAATGCGTTGGGGGGCAGGCCCACGTTGAAATTCATTGCGCTGGTTATTCAGGGCATTCCCCGCTCGTACAAACTCGATAGCGAGTTGAGCTATGTGGATGTGCCGCTGTGCCCGCTGGAACTGGCGGCAGTGCAGGTAGGGGAGCAGGTGGCGAAGGTGCCGGATTTGATGGGGTTGGAGGCGCTGTTGGTTGAGTCCGGCCTGGCCTGAACATAAGCCTTGTGAAATTCCAATGTGGGAGCTGGCTTGCCTGCGATAGCGGTGGGTCAGCAATACATCT
>NZ_SPKO01000033.1:175962-385321 GCF_023127795.1 Pseudomonas sp. W2Jun17
CTGAATTGTGCTTGGCCCAAGATCTCAATCAATCCGCGCAAACCGCTCAATTACCGGTTGCTCCCGATGCTCGGCCTGCCATAAGTCGTAGGCACTTTGCATCGACAACCATAACTGGGCTTTACTCACGCCAGCCCGTTCCAACCGAACGGCAAGGTCCGGGCTGACCGGGGCGTGGCCATGCAAGATCCTTGAAAAAGTCTCGCGGGCGAAGCCAAGACGTCGCGCCATCTCGGTAATGGTGATGCCCAAGGCTGGGATAACGTCCTCAAGTAAAATTTCACCTGGGTGAGTTGGGTTGTGCATCGGCATGTTGGTACGTCCTTCGACTATGGGCATTCAACCGCGAAGGCTAGAAGGACCAGTTCCAAGCAACAACCCCAAAACGCTGTATGAAACTTCCTGCACGCCCTTCGACATAAAAGGCTTCGGATTTTTCCTGCAAGATTTTGGGCCGCGCATGAACTTGTGGTGAGAGGTCCGCACGCCTAGTCTTTGTCCCGTCATCGCAAAAAACGGTGACACGGACGTGCAAGTCCGACGAAACTGTTTAGGCGTGCAAACGCCCAGCCATCCAACGGGCGTTTTTTGTGCTCGCTGCTTTATGGCGGCTGCGCGCAGGAGGTCTTCGGACCTGCTGGGTGTCCTAAACAGGCCCGGTCTTGCACACCTGCGCACGGTCGCCACCCTCATTCGCGTGCAAGCGAACGGTGGCGCTCCTTACTCACTGTTTAGGAGTTTCATCATGATCAAACCTACCCCCAATCCACCCCTTTTCACCGTCAACCCCCACCAAACCACCGAAACCCTGCTGGTCAACGCCAGTGAAACCCTGTCCTCCCTCAACGCACTCACCTGCAACCTGGCCTTTGACCTGGACACTTCCCAGCGCGCCATCATGCTCGGGATTCAGCAAATGGCAGAGTTTGGTCAGTTGTTGGTCGATAGGGCACTTGAGCAAATCAGCCATTCGCCGGAATTTTCAAACGGTCCCAAATAGGGACTGATCGGTCCTTGTTTGGGACCGATATCTAACAAGCAACGCTGAGCAAATGTGGGAGGGGGCTTGCTCCCGATTGCGGTGGGTCAGTAATAAGTTTGTCAACTGACACACCTCTATCGGGAGCAAGCCCCCTCCCACATTTTGAGCTTTGTTACTCCAGGCGTAACGGTCTGCCGCTGAGCTTGATTGATAGCACCTAAATTCACTCCTAAGGTACAGCCCCACGACAGCAAACCCCGTGGAGCGACCATGACAACAACCATCACCCCCGACTCGCGCTGGACGCGGCGGCGCGACGAGAAGCAGCGGCGGCTCGGGCTGGTCAAACAGTATGCAGACGGGGCGGTGTTGCCCAGCGACAGGATCGTCGAGGCCCTGGAAGCGCTGATCCTCCCCGGCGACCGCGTGGTGCTGGAGGGCAACAACCAGAAGCAGGCCGACTTTCTCTCGCGCTCCCTGGCCAAGGCTGACCCGGCCAAGCTCCACGATTTGCACATGATCATGCCCAGTGTCGGGCGCGCCGAGCACTTGGACTTGTTCGAGAAAGGCATCGCCCGCAAGCTCGACTTTTCCTTCGCCGGCACTCAATCCCTGCGCATCAGCCAGTTGCTGGAAGACGGGCTGCTGGAAATCGGCGCGATCCATACCTACATCGAACTCTATGCGCGCCTGGTGGTGGACCTGATCCCCAACGTGGTGCTCTCGGCCGGCTTCATGGCCGACCGTGCCGGCAATATCTACACCGGCGCCAGCACCGAAGACACCCCGGCGCTGATCGAACCCGCCGCGTTCAGCGATGGCATCGTCATTGTGCAGGTCAACCAGTTGGTGGACGACGTCACCGACTTGCCCCGTGTGGACATCCCCGCAAGCTGGGTGGATTTCGTGGTGGTGGCCGACAAGCCTTTCTACATCGAACCGCTGTTCACCCGCGACCCGCGCCATATCAAGCCGGTGCATGTGCTGATGGCGATGATGGCGATCCGTGGCATCTACGAAAAACACAATGTGCAGTCGCTCAACCATGGCATCGGCTTCAACACCGCCGCCATCGAATTGATCCTCCCCACCTACGGCGAATCCCTGGGTCTGAAGGGCAAGATCTGCCGCAACTGGACCCTCAACCCACACCCCACGTTGATCCCGGCGATTGAAAGCGGTTGGGTCGAGAGCGTGCATTGCTTCGGCACCGAGCTGGGCATGGAAAACTACATCGCCGCCCGCCCGGATGTGTTCTTCACCGGCCGCGATGGCTCGATGCGCTCCAATCGCATGTTCTGCCAACTGGCCGGCCAGTACGCGGTGGACCTGTTTATCGGCGCCACCCTGCAAGTGGATGGCGATGGGCATTCCAGCACCGTGACCCGTGGCCGCCTTGCCGGTTTCGGTGGTGCGCCGAACATGGGCCACGACCCACGTGGTCGTCGGCACGGCACACCGGCCTGGCTGGATATGCGCCATGACGATGCGCCCGAGGCCTTGCTTGAGCGCGGCAAAAAACTTGTGGTGCAAATGGTCGAGACCTTCCAGGAGGGCGGCAAACCGACCTTTGTCGACACCCTCGACGCAGTAGAAGTGGCCCGCAAAAGCGGCATGCCGCTGGCGCCGATCATGATCTACGGCGACGACGTTACCCACTTGCTCACCGAAGAAGGCATCGCCTACCTCTACAAGGCGCGCTCCCTGGAAGAGCGCCAGGCAATGATCGCTGCCGTCGCCGGGGTGACGGCCATCGGTATGCGCCATAACCCCAAGGACACCGCCCGTATGCGTCGCGAAGGCTTGATCGCCTTGCCCGAAGACTTAGGTATCCGCCGCACCGATGCCACCCGCGAGTTGCTGGCTGCCAAGAGCGTAGCCGACCTGGTGGAATGGTCCGGTGGCTTGTACAACCCGCCCGCCAAATTCAGGAGCTGGTAAATGCGCGCTCTAAAACAGCATGAATTGAGCCTGGCCGATCGCCTGGCGGATATGGCCGTCGACGCGCTGATCGATGAAGCGGATTTGTCGCCTAAACCCGCCTTGGTAGACCGGCGCGGCAACGGCGCCCACAGTGATTTGCACCTGGGCCTGATGCACGCCTCAGCGCTGTCGCTGTGGCCGATGTTCAAGGAAATGGCCGAGGCTGCCCTTGAATTCGGTGAAGTCGGTGTGCCCTTGCGTGAAGCACTCGGCCGTCTTGGCCGCGAAGGCGAGCAAGCGATGCTCATCACTACCAACGGCGTAAATACCCATCGCGGCGCAATCTGGGCTCTTGGTTTGCTCACCGCAGCAGCGGCCCTGCAACCACGCGCCGTAACCCTGACCGCGGCCAAACTAGCTCTGCTCGAAGACCGCTTCGCGCCGCAACCACTAAGCCACGGCGCACAGGTCGCCCAGCGCTACGGCGCACGCGGTGCCCGTGAAGAAGCGCAACTGGGCTTCCCCGCTGTGATGCAACGCGGCCTGCCGCAACTGCATAAAAGCCGCGGGCAAAACGCCGGTGAGCAGAATGCCCGCCTGGATGCCTTGCTCGCGATCATGACCGAGCTGGCCGACACCTGCGTGCTCTACCGCGCCGGCACTGAAGGCCTCCAAGCCATGCAGCAAGGCGCCCAGGCCGTGCTCGACGCTGGCGGTAGCGCAACCCTCGCGGGCCGTCGCCAACTGCACGCACTGGACCAGCAACTCCTGGCCCTGAATGCCTCCCCTGGCGGCGCTGCCGACTTGCTCGCCGCCTGCCTGTTTATCGACCGCCTCGACGGAGCGTTGTGATGGAAACCTTATCCTTTGAATTCCCCGCGGGCCAGCCGCCAAAAGGCCGCGCGCTGGTGGGTTGCGTCGGTTCGGGCGACCTCGAAGTGCTGCTGGAGCCGGGCACTCCCGGCACGCTGACCATCCAAGTGCAGACCTCGGTCAACGGCGCCGAGCAACGTTGGCAGCACCTGTTCGAACGCATCTTCCAGGAGCAGACGCCACCTGCCTTGAACATCGATATCCACGATTTCGGCGCCACCCCCGGCGTGGTGCGTTTGCGCCTGGAGCAAGGTTTCGAGGAGGTCGGCCATGACTGATTTGCTCAACAAACACAGCTTCGTCGAACTCGGTGCGCGGCAGCGCGCCAAGGCGTTGTTGGATGCTGGCACTTATCGTGAACTGATCGACCCGTTCCAACGGGTCATGTCGCCGTGGCTCAGCCGCCAGGGCGTGGTGCCCCAGGCCGATGACGGTGTGGTGATTGCCAAGGGCAGCATCGGCGGTTTGCCGGTAGTGGTCGCCGCTATCGAGGGCAATTTCCAAGGCGGCAGCCTCGGTGAAGTCGGTGGCGCAAAAATCGCGGGGGCACTGGAACTGGCCGCCGAAGACAACCGCAACGCCATACCGACCCGCGCCGTGCTGCTGCTGGAGACCGGTGGGGTGCGCTTGCAGGAAGCCAACCTGGGCCTTGCCGCGATTGCCGATATTCACGCGGCGATTGTCGACCTGCGCCAGTACCAGCCGGTGGTCGGTGTGGTGGCGGGCAGTGTCGGTTGTTTTGGTGGTATGTCCATCGCGGCCGGACTGTGCAGTTACCTGGTGGTCACCCGCGAAGCGCGCCTGGGGCTGAACGGACCGCAGGTGATCGAACAGGAGGCCGGGCTGGAAGAATACGACTCCCGCGACCGCCCGTTTATCTGGAGCCTCACCGGCGGCGAACAACGTTTCAACAGTGGCTTGGCCGACCGTTACGTGGCGGACGATGTGGTGCAGATCCAGCAGACCGTGAGCGCGCTGTTGCAACACGGGGCGCCCGAACAACCCCGCAGCCGGCGCGCTGATTTCTACCTGGCGCGGCTGGCCGAACTCGACACAGCGGCGCAAATCGAGCCCGCGACGGTTCGCGCTCTGTATCAGGGAGAACGCCCATGAGAGGGTTACAGTGGTTCAATGCATTGAGCGCTGGCGCAGCACCCGTAGAGGGCTTGCCGGACTCATTGAAAGTCGCAGACGGCGTATTGGGTGAACAGGCGGTGCGCTTTATCGCCGTGGTCACCGACCCCAATAACCGCTTCCCGCGTGCACGCAATGGCGAAGTCGGGTTGCTGGAAGGTTGGGGGCTAGCCAAGGCCGTCGATGAAGCCATCGTGACGGGTGACAAACGCCCCATCATCGCCATCGTCGATGTGCCCAGCCAAGCCTATGGTCGCCGTGAAGAAGCCCTCGGCATCCACCAGGCCCTGGCCGCCGCTGCCGACAGCTACGCCCGCGCACGCCTGGCCGGGCACCCGGTGATTGCGTTGCTGGTGGGCAAGGCCATGTCCGGTGCGTTTCTGGCCCACGGTTACCAGGCCAACCGCTTGATCGCCCTGCGCGACCCTGGGGTAATGGTGCACGCCATGGGCAAGGCTTCGGCCGCACGGGTGACCCTGCGCAGCGTCGAAGAACTCGAAGCCTTGGCCGCCAGTGTGCCGCCGATGGCCTATGACATCGACAGTTATGCCAGCCTGGGTTTGCTCTGGGAGACCTTGTCGGTGAGCCAGGTTGAACAGCCGACAACGGACGATGTGGCGCGGGTCAGCGATTGCCTGGTGCAGGCGATCAAAGATGTCGTGCAACCCGATTTAAAAGAACGTCTCGGTGCGACTAATCGCACCGCCTCAAGCCATGTACGCCAACTGCTGCGGGAGCAATGGTGAACGCCCATGACTTGCTCTGGGGCATGACCCCGGCGCACCTGCCTGCGGATGCTCCGGCCTGGGCGCGGGACGCGCTGAGCGCCGGCCATCCAGTAGTGGTGCGGCGCGCCATTACCGAAGCAGGTCAAGTGGCGGTTGGCGTACGTGGGCGTCTGCGTGAGCAGCGTTATGGGGCGGTGATGCCTGTTGCTGCGGTGCAACGGCGCGTGGCGCCCGAAGACTTGCGCCAGGTGATCTCGCCACGGGATTTACCGGCGCTGCGGGCGCTCGATCAACTGCGGCCAGTGTTGGCGCAGTATCACTGGGGCGTCAGCGGCAGCGCCGGATTTGAATTGGCGAGCGGCGTCGAAGCGTTGCATGCCATGAGTGATCTGGATTTGATCCTGCGCACCCCCGAACCGCTTGATCGCAACGCGGCGCGTGCATTGCTGGCGAAATTCGACACCGCACCGTGCGCCGTGGACCTGCAACTGCAAACCCTGTTTGGCGCTGTTGCCTTGCGCGAATGGGCCACAGGCTCACGCCGCGTACTGCTCAAAACCACTGGCGGCGCGCACCTTGTACTTGACCCCTGGCAGGCCGTGGCATGAGCAGCTTGTTGGTGTTTCCGGGGCAGGGTGCCCAGCGCGTGGGCATGCTCCAGGCGCTATCGGCCCAGGTTCTGGAAGAAGCCAGTGATGCCTTGGGTGAAGATGTTCGTCGGCTCGATTCGGCGCAAGCCTTGGCGAGCACGCGTGCGGTGCAACTGTGCCTGCTGATCGTCGGCGTTGCCCATGCCCAGCAGTTGCACCATACGCCTGACTACGTGGCGGGCCTGTCCATCGGCGCCTACCCGGCCGCCGTCATCGCCGGCGCCCTGGACTTCGCCGATGCGCTGAAACTGGTCAGCCTGCGTGGCGAGCTGATGCAACAGGCTTATCCACAAGGCTACGGCATGACCGCCCTGATCGGCCCCGATTTATCCACGGTTGAAGCCTTGCTGGCAGATATCCACAGCGCCGCAACTCCGGTGTATCTGGCCAATATCAACGCCGACAACCAGACCGTGATCGCCGGCAGCAATGAAGCGATGCAGCGTGTCGCCGAGCGCATCAAAGGCAACGGCGTCGCCAAGCGTCTGGCAGTGAGCGTGCCGTCCCACTGTGCGCTGCTGGAAGCGCCGGCCAAGGTGCTTGCCCAAGCGTTCGTCCCACTCAAGGCGCCGCGCATCACCTACCTGAGCAGCACCCGCGCGCGACCTATCCACAACCCTGAGCAACTGCGCGATGACCTGGCCTTCAACATGTGCCGCGTCGTCGACTGGCGCGGCACCGTGCAAGGCGCCTACGAGCGTGGCGTACGCCTGCAAATCGAACTGCCCCCGGGCGCGGTGCTCACTGGTCTGTCACGCCGCGTGTTCGAACAAGGCACGGTGATCGCCTGCGAAGGCGCACGCCTGGACACCTTGCAGGCCCTGCTGCAAGAGGAGGAGCGCCGCCACCGATAAAGCAACACCCAAGGCTTTCGAAGCACAACAACAACAATTTCGAACGAGCACTTTGAGGACAACAATCATGATTATCTACGGTGTGGCGTTTCTGGCGCTGTGCACGTTGGCCGGCCTGTTTGTCGGTGAACTGCTGGGCAAATGGATGGGTATCCCGGCTAACGTCGGCGGGGTGGGTATCGCCATGTTGCTGCTGATTGGCCTGGGCAGTTACCTCGGCAAGCGTGGCTTGTTTACCGGCAAGTCGGAGCAGGGCGTGAGCTTCTGGGCTGCGATTTATATCCCGATTGTGGTGGCGATGGCCGCCCAGCAAAACGTGTATGGCGCCATCAGTGGCGGGCCCATGGCGATTCTGGCCGGGACCCTCGCCGTGGTGCTCGGCTTTGCCCTGGTACCGGTGCTGGTGCGTATCGGTAACCGCGAGCCGGTTGCAGCTGTTCCGACCAAAGAAGCCGGGTGATCGCCATGTACGAATCGATGATGAAAGTGATCACCGGGTACGGATTGATCAGTGGTTTTGCCGTGATCGGCCTGACCATGTGGGTTTCCTACTGGATCTCTGACACTTTTACCAAAGGCCGCCTGCATGGCTCGGCCATTGCCATTCTGTTGGGCCTGGTGTTGTCGTATGTGGGAGGCGCTTTTACTGGCGGCTCCAAGGGCGTGGTGGATATTCCACTGTTGTCAGGCATTGGCCTGTTGGGCGGCGCGATGCTGCGGGACTTCGCTATTGTAGCCACGGCGTTTGGCGTGAGTGTCGATGAGTTGAAGCGCGCCGGATACGTCGGCGTGCTGGCTCTGTTTGTCGGTGTGGGCTCGTCGTTTGTTGCCGGGGTAGGGGTGGCAATGGCGTTTGGTTATACCGATGCGGTGAGCCTCACCACCATCGGCGCCGGTGCCGTGACCTATATCGTTGGCCCGGTTACCGGGGCGGCGATTGGGGCCAGTTCCGAGGTGATGGCGCTGTCGATTGCCGCAGGGTTGATCAAGGCTATTTTGGTGATGGTAATGACACCGTTCGTGGCCCCGCTGATCGGGCTGAACAATCCACGTAGTGCGGTGATCTTCGGTGGCTTGATGGGCACTTCCAGCGGCGTGGCGGGCGGGTTGGCGGCGACTGATCCGAAGTTGGTGCCTTATGGGTGTTTGACCGCGGCGTTCTATACAGCGCTGGGGTGTTTGTTGGGGCCGTCGTTGTTGTTTTTGGTGATGAGGGGGTTGGTGGGCTGACTGGGGATTTTCGCTGTCTGGTCTGGCGCAATCGGGGGCGGTGCGACGATTCGACTTGCCCCCGATGGCATTCTCAAGCCTGGCGATTGGCATACATCCGACACTCCGCCAACAACGCCAGCAGGTTCGGGTCACGCTCCTTGGCCTTCAAGAACACCACGCCGATCTGCTGCTGCAACCGATACCTGGGTTGCAGCGGTATCAGCTTCACGCGGTTCTCATACACCGCCGCAATCCGCCCAGGCAGCAGCGCATAACCCACCCCCGAGCTGACCATGCTCAGCAAGGTAAATATATCGTTCACCTGCATCGCCACCTTCGGTTCGAACCCCGCCTGCTTGAACACCCGGTTGCCGTCCTGGTGCGTGGCGAAGCCCTGAGTGAGGGTGATAAAGGTGGCGTCACGCACGTCGGCCAGGTCGATTTCCTGATGGCGGTCCAGGGGGGAATCGGCCGGTGTGGCAAGGAAGATGTCATCGCTGAACAGCGCGATCTGCTCACAGTCCGGATCGGTGGCGTGATCGTCCAGAGAGATGAGGATCGCATCCACCTCCATGTTCTTGAGCTTGTAGAACAGGTCGAAATTGGAGCCCAGGATCAGGTCGATATTGAGTTCGCTGCGGCGGATCTTCAGGCCCATGATCAGTTGCGGTACGGTCTTGACCGTCAGCGAGTACAGCGAGCCGAGCTTGAAGCGTTCGGCGCAGAAGCCGGCGGCTTCGCGGGTCAGGCGCACTCCCTCGACCACATCGGCTATCAGCTTTTGCGCACGCTCTTCGAGCACGTAGGCGCTTTCCAGCGGGGTGAGGTTGCGCCCTTCATGCTTGAACAGCGGGCAGCGCAAGGCACTTTCCAGGGAGTGGATGGCGCGGTGCACGCTGACGTTGCTGGTTTGCAGTTCGGCGGCGGCGCGGGCCAGGTTGCCGGTGCGCATGAACGCCAGGAAGATTTCCAGCTTCTTGAGGGTGAACTCTTCGTCGATCAGCATGGCCGTGGGCTCTTGTTCGATTGCGCTCGATTGTGCCTGCAAACGCAGCCCTCGTCGCTGGAACGTCACACGCTGCTTGCACTCTTATGCGCAAGGCTGGAGGCTTGCCGCCAGTCGTCAACGATGAGGGGAGGTTAACGATAGATGTATCACGGGGAACGGTTCAACGCCTGGAGCCATTTGCTCGGTGCAGTCGCGGCGTGTATTGGCGCCGTGTGGATGTTGGTGGTGGCGAGCCTGGACGGCAGCCCCTGGAAGATCGTCAGCGTGGCGATTTATGGCTTTACCCTGATGGTGCTGTACAGCGCGTCGACCGTCTACCACAGCGTGCGGGGGCGGCGAAAAGAGATCATGCAAAAGGTCGATCACTTTTCGATCTACCTGTTGATCGCCGGCAGCTACACACCGTTCTGCCTGGTGACTCTGCGCGGGCCCTGGGGCTGGACGCTGTTCGGGATTGTGTGGGGGCTGGCGGTGATCGGCATCCTGCAAGAGATCAAGCCGCGCTCGGAGGCGCGGATTCTGTCCATCGTGATCTACGCGGTGATGGGCTGGATCGTACTCGTGGCAGTCAAGCCGCTGATAGCGGCGCTGGGCACGGCAGGGTTTATCTGGTTGGCGTCGGGCGGCGTGTTGTACACCGTGGGCATCATCTTTTTTGCCCTGGAAGATCGCCTGCGCCATTCCCATGGGATCTGGCATTTGTTTGTGATTGGCGGCAGCCTCCTGCATTTTGTGGCGATCATGCATTACGTGCTCTGAATGTGGGAGGGGGCTTCGGTGGTATTAGAGACGTGCCAGTAGCTCACAGGCACGAATGCCGAAGATCTGCAGCAGCTTGGCGAGCATATGCGGCGGTGGTTCATCGCCACGGGTCAGGGCGTAGAGGGTGATCGGCAGGGGTGGCGTGAGGGTGCGGATGCAGGTGGTTGCCGTCGATGCGCCGAGGGCGGTAAAGGGGTCAATGACCGTCAAACCGGCGCCGGACTCCACCATCGCCCGGGCCAGGGAATAGGTTTGTACCGAGATGGTCACGCGTGGCGGTGGATCGACGTTCTCCAGGTAGCTGTCCAGCTTGGTTGCCAGCGGATCAGCACTGGAAAGCCCGATCAATGGCGCGCCCGCCAGTTCGCTCAGCGGCAATGGCTGGTTGATTTCAGCCGCCGACCAATAGCCCTTGGACGCCAATGCAACCAGCACGCCATTGGCCAGCACCTGGGTGGTCAACCCAGGATGGCCGGAAAAGTTGAGGGTCAGCGCCAGGTCGATTTCGCGCATCAGCAGCTTCTGGACCAGCTCACGGCTATGGTCGCTGGACAGCTCGCAAGCCATGTCGGGGTATTCGCGCTTCCATTCCAGAATCGCCGGAGGCAGCAGCGACAAGGCCAACGCCGGAATCGCACCAATGCGCACGCTTTGCCCTGGGGCGCGGCGCAGGCTCTTGGCTAGACGCCTTACACCTTGCAAGCTCTCGGTGACTTTCTCGACTTCGCTTTCCAGTGCCAGGGCTTCCGGCGTGGGCTGCAATTTGCCGCGCACCCGCAGAAACAGCGCAAAGCCCAGCTGCAATTCGGCGTGCTGCAACACTTTGGTCACCGCTGGTTGCGAGACGTGCAGCAACTGCGCGGCAGCACTGATCGAGCCAGTCTGGCGAATGGCCTGGAAGATTTCGATATGACGCAAGCGCATGGCAAGTCCATAACCTTTGTTTATAGGTGACCCATCTTTATTCATTGTCGGTGGCATGTCACCTGCGCCTACGCTTGGTCTTCAGTTAATCAACGGTCGGGGGCTGGGATGGCCAGGCAGGTTTGCATCATCGGTGGTGGGGTTATCGGCTTGGCCAGTGCTTATGCTTTGGTACGGGCTGGCCATGAGGTAACGGTGATCGACGCCCGCGATACCTTGGGCAGCGAAACCAGTTTCGCCAACGGTGGGCAGTTGTCCTATCGCTATGTTGCGCCATTGGCCGACGCGGGCGTGCCGCTGCAAGCGATTGGGTGGCTGTTGCGCGGCGACTCGCCGCTGAAGCTGCGCCCACGGCTTGACCTCCAGCAATGGCGCTGGATGGCAGCGTTCATCGGTGCCTGCCGGGGATCGGTGAACAAGCGCAACGCTGCCCACTTGCTGCGGCTGGCGAGCCTGAGCCAAGGCACCTTGCAGCAATGGCGTGTCGATGATCGCCTGGACGGCTTCGACTGGCGGCGCAACGGCAAGCTGGTGACCTTTCGCAATGCCGAGACGTTTGAGCGTGTACGCAGCAAGGTCACTGACGTCCTTCAGCAGCAGGTGCTGTCTGCGGTGGATTGTACGCACCTGGAACCGGCGTTGGCGGCAGGTGGGTTTGTCGGCGGCATCTATACCCCGAATGAGGAAGTGGCGGACTGTCATGCTTTTTGCCAACGGCTGGCAGCTCGGTTAAAGGCTTCAGGGCGCTGTACATTTTTGCTGGGTCGCAAGGTTACCGGGATTCGTCACGCCGACGGTGCGGTGCAGGCCATCGAAATGGGCCATGACGTGATGCCGGTCGAACAGTTGGTGCTGGCTGCCGGGCATCGCAGCGCCGAGTTGGCGTTGCCGCGCTTGTCGCTGCCGCTGTACCCGCTCAAGGGCTACAGCCTGAGCGTGCCGATCGGCGCGCAGCACAAGGCGCCGAACGTGAGCATCACCGACTATGACCGCAAGATCGTCTACGCGCGCATTGGTGAGCAACTGCGGATCGCGGCCATGGTGGATATTGTCGGCTTTGATGCGCGTCTTGAGCCCAAGCGCCTGGCCTTGATAAAGCGCCAGGCGCTGGAGACGTTTCCCTTGGCCGGTGACTACGCCCACGCGGTCGAGTGGGCCGGTATGCGCCCGGCAACACCGACGGGCGTGCCATTGATCGGTGCCAGCGCCTACCGCAACTTGTGGCTGAACCTGGGGCATGGCGCGCTTGGTTTTACCCTGGCCTGTGGCAGTGGCCAGCTATTGGCTGAGTTGATCAGCCAGCATGTTCCTTCCATTGATATGCAGGGCCTGGCGCCCCGCGCCGCTTGAGGATGCAGCCATGACTATCACCCGAATCAACAGCAACGAGCGTCTTAGCGCTGCCGTGACCTTCAAGGATTTGGTGTTTCTCTCGGGCCAGGTACCGGGCGATGGCCAGGACGTAGGCAGCCAAACCCGAGAAGTGTTGGCCAGGATCGACGCGCTGTTGGCCGAGGCGGGCAGTGACAAGGATCACCTGCTCAACGCGACGATTTACCTGAAGGACATCAGTACCGGTTTTACGCCGATGAATGAAGCCTGGTCTGCATGGCTTTCGCCAGGCATGGCGCCCACGCGTACCACCCTGCAAGCAGAGCTGGCGCGACCGAGTGTCCTGGTGGAAATCAGCGTGATTGCAGTACGTAAATAACCGATCTACCAACGGAGAATAACAATGAAAAAAATCCTGTTGACCGGCTGCGCTCTTGGACTTTTTTTGAGCGCAAACGCCCATGCGACCGAAGCGCCTCTGGAGGGCACCTTGAGCAAGATCGCCAGCGCCAAGGCCATCACCCTGGGGTATCGCGATGCGTCGGTGCCGTTTTCCTACATTGGGGATAACAGTGGCAAGCCGATGGGCTACTCGGTGGACCTGGCGAGCAAGATTGTCGAGCGCATCCAGCAGAAAATCGGGGTGAGTGAGCTCAAGGTGAAGTACAACCTGGTGACTTCTCAAACCCGTATTCCGCTGGTGCAGAACGGCACCGTCGACCTGGAGTGCGGCTCCACCGGCGTGACCGCCGAGCGGCAGAAGCAGGTAGCATTTTCCTACGGGTTCATTTACGTGAAGGGGCAGTTGCTAACGGCCAAGGACAGCGGGATCAAAGGCTTTGCCGACCTCAAGGGCAAAAACGTGGTGACCACTGCCGGTACTACCAATGAACGCTTCCTCAAAAGTTACAATGCTGAACACAAAGCCAATATGTTCGTGATCAGCGCCAAAGACCATGGCGAGGCTTTCAAGATGCTCGAGACCGGCCGTGCGGTAGCGTTCTATATGGATGATGCGTTGCTCTACGGCGAGCGCGCCAAGGCCAGGGACCCGCACCACTGGGTGGTGGTGGGCGAGGAGCAGTCGCGGGAGATCTACAGCTGCATGGTGCGCAAGGACGACCCGCAGTTTCTCGCCGTGGTCAACGAGACTTTGGGTGATCTGTACCGTTCGGGAGAGATCAACGGGATTTACCAGCGCTGGTTTGAGCAGCCGATCCCGCCGAAGGGCCTGAACCTGGAATTCCCAATGACCAGCGAGTTGAAGGCGATCATTGCCAAGCCGGTGAGTGATCCGGTGGAGTGATCGCTCCGTTTAGAAATCACCCCAGAGTTGCTGGGCGACCGACAGCGCCACCACGGGCGCGGTTTCGGTACGTAATACCCGTGGCCCCAACCGCGCAGCATGGAAGCCAGCGCCTTGGGCGGTGTCGACTTCGCCGTCGGTCAAGCCACCTTCCGGCCCGATCAGAAACGCCAGGCTCGAAGGCTTCGCGTGACTGATCATCGGCTCGGCGACTGGGTGCAGCACCAGTTTCAGGTCGGCCTCGGTTTGCTTCAGCCAGTCGGCCAGCAACACCGGTGCGTGAATCACCGGCACCGTTGAACGCCCACACTGCTCGCACGCGCTGACGGCAACCTGACGCCAGTGCAGCAGGCGTTTGTCGGCGCGTTCGTCCTTGAGGCGCACTTCGCAGCGCTCGCTGAAGATCGGTGTGATCGTATTGACGCCCAGTTCAGTGGCTTTCTGGATCGCCCAATCCATGCGCTCACCCCGGGACAGGCCCTGGCCGAGGTGGATATGCAGCGGCGATTCATCTTGGCCGGCAAAGCTTTGCGTCAGTTGCACAGTGACGCGTTTTTTACCGACTTCCAGCAGCGTGCCACTAAACTCCTGGCCAGAACCGTCGAACAGCTGCACGGCATCGCCTTCACCCATGCGCAACACACGGCTGATGTAATGCGCCTGGGCTTCAGGAAGTTCATGATCGCCGAGGCTCAGCGGGGTGTCGGTGAAAAAGCGGGACAGTCTCATTTCTGTTCTCTGAAGAGGTGTATGCAGGAGCGAGCTTGCTGTGGCAAGTCGGTTCTTACAGGGGTTGGTATCAACCCGGGTCACGGAAGCCTGGATGGAAATCTTTGGGCACCGCCACACTGACGTTGCTGTTAGTGGCGATATCAATCCCCTCGCTGGCCACTTCGGCCAGGAAGTCGATCTGCTCCGGTGTAATCACATAGGGCGGCAGGAAATACACCACGCTGCCCAGTGGCCGCAACAGCGCGCCGCGCTCCAGTGCGTGTTCGAATACCTTCAAGCCGCGGCGTTCCTGCCACGGGTAGGCGGCCTTGGTGGCCTTGTCCTGCACCATCTCGATCGCCAGCACCATGCCCGTCTGGCGCACTTCCGAAACGTGAGGATGGTCCACCAGGTGCGCGGTGGCGGTCGCCATGCGCTGGGCCAGGGCCTTGTTGTTTTCGATGACGTTGTCTTCTTCAAAGATATCCAGCGTCGCCAAGGCTGCCGCGCACGCCAGCGGGTTGCCGGTGTAGCTGTGGGAGTGCAGGAAGGCGCGCAGGGTAGGGTAGTCGTCGTAGAAGGCACTGTAGACATCTTCGGTGGTGACCACGGCGGCCAGCGGCAAGTAGCCGCCGGTGAGGGCCTTGGACAGGCACAGGAAGTCCGGGCGGATGCCGGCTTGTTCACAGGCGAACATGCTGCCGGTGCGGCCGAAGCCCACGGCGATTTCGTCGTGGATCAAGTGCACGCCGTAGCGGTCGCAGGCTTCGCGCAGCAGCTTGAGGTACACCGGGTGGTACATCCTCATGCCGCCGGCGCCCTGGATCAGTGGCTCGACGATCACCGCGGCAACGGTATCGTGGTGGTCAGCCAGGGTCTGTTCCATGGCCAGGAACATGGTGCGCGAGTGTTCTTCCCAGCTCATGCCGTCGGGGCGCAGGTAGCAATCGGGGCTTGGCACTTTGATGGTGTCGAGCAGCAGCGCCTTGTAGGTCTCGGTAAACAACGGCACGTCGCCTACCGACATCGCGGCGATGGTTTCGCCGTGGTAGCTGTTGGTCAGGGTGACGAAGCGCTTCTTGTTCGGCAGGCCACGGTTGAGCCAGTAATGAAAGCTCATCTTCAATGCGACTTCGATACAGGATGAACCGTTATCGGCGTAGAAGCAGCGCGTCAGGCCTTCAGGCGTCATCTGCACGAGGCGCTCGGACAACTCGATCACTGGCTGGTGGCTGAAACCGGCGAGGATCACATGCTCCAACTGATCGACCTGGTCCTTGATGCGCTGGTTGATGCGCGGGTTGGCGTGGCCGAACACGTTGACCCACCAGGAGCTGACGGCGTCGAGGTAGCGTTTGCCTTCGAAGTCTTCCAGCCATACGCCTTCACCGCGCTTGATCGGGACCAGCGGAAGTTGCTGGTGGTCTTTCATCTGGGTGCAGGGATGCCACAGCACCGCGAGGTCGCGTTGCATCCACTGGTTGTTCAAGCCCATCGGTGATCTCCTCGAAGCGATCCTGCGGCGCGCGCAGGCGAAACAATCGCGCAAGCCTATGCAATGGTGGCGCGTGTCACAAGCCATTGTGGGGCAATTGGCGGTAAATGCAGGACGGTCTGTCGCGTTTCTTGGGAATAGTCTTAATCCCTTGTTAATTTATGATACCTAGCCTCTTCATCGTATTTCTCGATATTTCAAAGCGAAATTTTCCGCTTTAATTCGATAGGTAAAACGCTAGTCTTGGGCACAGTTCTTACGGGATTAAGTACATGCAGCTACGCAATTCTCCCGCCCGGTACGGCTGGGTCAGCATGGTTCTACACTGGGGCGTCGCCTTGGTGGTGTTTGGTTTATTCGCATTGGGCCTGTGGATGGTCGGCCTCGACTACTACAGCGCCTGGCGCAAAGATGCGCCCGACTTGCACAAGAGCATTGGCATCACGCTGTTTGCCATCATGCTGGTGCGTATCGTCTGGCGTCTGGTCAGCCCGCCGCCACCGCCGCTGGCCAGCTATAGCCGTATGACGCGGATCGGTGCTGCATTTGGCCATGCGTTCCTGTATCTGGGGCTGTTTGCCGTGATGATTGCCGGTTACCTGATTTCCACCGCCGACGGTGTCGGTATTCCGGTGTTTGGCCTGTTTGAAATTCCTGCCGTGGTTTCCGGTCTACCGGACCAGGCAGACACAGCCGGTTGGGTGCATCTGTACCTGGCCTGGGTGTTGGTGGTCTTCGCCGGTTTGCATGGCGTGGCTGCATTGAAACACCACTTTATCGATCGTGATGCGACCCTGACACGAATGCTGGGGCGCAAAGCCTGATGTTCAACCTCGACTCACAAGGAATAGAAAGCATGTTGAAAAAAACACTCGCTGCGCTGGCAATCGGTTCTGCTCTGCTGTCCGCAGGTTCGGCGATGGCCGCTGACTACGTGATCGACAAGGAAGGCCAGCACGCCTTCGTCGATTTCAAGATCAGCCACCTGGGCTACAGCTACATTACCGGTACCTTCAAGGACCTGGACGGCAAGTTCAGCTTTGACGCCGCCAAGCCGGAAGACGCCAAGATTGAAGTTAACGTGCGTACTGCCAGCGTGTTCTCCAACCACGCCGAGCGCGACAAGCACGTCAACAGCAAGGACTTCCTGGAGTCGGGCAAATTCCCTGATGCCAAGTTCGTCTCCACCAGCGTCAAGCCAACTGGCAAAAATGCTGATGGCAAGCTGACTGCTGATGTGACCGGCGACCTGACCTTCCACGGTGTGACCAAGCCGATCCTGGTCAAAGCCACGTTCCTGGGCGAAGGCAAGGATCCATGGGGCGGCTACCGTGCCGGCTTTGAAGGCACCACCAACATCAGCCGCAAGGAATTCAACAAAGACGGTATGGACGTAGGTCCACAGTCTGACAACGTTCAGCTGTACATCACGTTTGAAGGTGTGAAAGCGAAGTAATTTTCGCCGCGCATAAAAAATGCCCTGCATCGAAAGATGCGGGGCATTTTTTTGGCTGACGATTCGTGTTGCCTAGCCGGGCCTCATCGCAGGCAAGCCAGCTCCCACACTTGAAATGCATTCCCTTGTGGGAGTGGGCTTGCCCGCGATGGCGATGTAGCGGTCAACGCCTATGGCTTTGGAGCTCAGCGGTTGCGGGTCAGCAGCGCCGGTTTCTCACCACGAGGACGGCCTGGCAGTTGGTCCAACTGCTCGGGTGTCGGGAAGCGATCAGCTTTCGACTCCTTGTGGATGATCTTCGGCGCCGGGCCACCACGCGGGTTTTGCACCGCTGGCTCGGACAGACGCGGCTGGTCGTCACGGGCCGGGCGGCGGTTGTTGCTGCGCGAATCTTCGCGACGCGCCTGGCCGTCACGCGGTGCACCATTACGCGGGCCGCTGCGCTTGGCAGGCGGAGTACCGGTGCTGCCGCCGCTGCTGTTGCGCGGGCCGTTCTGACGGCCACCCTGTGGCTGGCCGCCACGGGGAGCACCCGCACCGGCGCCTTGTGCCGGGGCACCTGGACGACGGCCACGGCCCTGGGCCGGCTTGGCCTGGGGCACGTAGTCGACGCGGTTACCGAAGTTATCCACATCGTCGTCGAGGAACTCGTCCGGGGCACGGTCAGCGGCGGCGCGTGGCGGCTGGCTCGGCTGGCGCTGTTCGCGGGCCGGGGTGCCTTCACGTGGCTTTTGCTCACGGGCCGGGCGTTCACCTCGGCTGCTGGTGGCGGACTTTTCCTTGCCCTTGTCCTTGCCTTTGTCGCGACGACCACCGCCACCACCGCCGCCGTTCGGGCCATCGCCCTTCGGACCGCGTGGGTTGCGCGGGTTACGCACATCCGGACGCTCGCGGGCTTCAGGTTTCTCGGCCTCCACGGCGCTGGCATCGAAGCCCATCAGGTCGCCGTCGGCGATTTTCTGCTTGGTCATGCGTTCGATGCTTTTCAGCAGTTTTTCTTCGTCCGGTGCGACCAGGGAAATGGCCTCACCCGAACGACCGGCACGGCCAGTACGGCCGATACGGTGCACATAGTCTTCATCGACGTTCGGCAGTTCGAAGTTGACCACGTGTGGCAACTGGTCGATATCCAGGCCGCGGGCGGCGATATCGGTGGCGACCAGGATGCGCACAGTGCCGGCCTTGAAGTCGGCCAGGGCTTTGGTGCGAGCGTTCTGGCTCTTGTTACCGTGGATGGCAACAGCGGTGAGGCCGTGTTTGTCCAGGTACTCGGCCAGGCGGTTGGCGCCGTGCTTGGTGCGGGTGAAGACCAGCACCTGTTCCCACGCGCCGTGGGTGATCAGGTGCGCCAGCAGCGAGCGCTTGTGGCTGGCGGCGAGGCGGAATACGCGTTGCTCGATACGCTCGACCGTGGTGTTCGGTGGCGTGACTTCGATGCGCTCCGGGTTGTGCAGCAGCTTGCCGGCCAGGGCCGTGATGTCCTGGGAGAACGTTGCCGAAAACAGCAAATTCTGACGTTTGGCCGGCAGGCGTGCGAGGACCTTTTTCACGTCATGGACAAAGCCCATGTCGAGCATACGGTCGGCTTCGTCCAGCACGAGGATTTCCACGTGGGACAAATCGACGCTGCCCTGGCCGCACAGGTCGAGCAAACGACCCGGGCAAGCGACCAGTACGTCAACGCCACGGGACATGGCCTGAACCTGTGGGTTCATGCCGACACCGCCGAAGATGCAGGCGCTGACGAACTTCAGGTCGCGGGCGTACAGCTTGAAGCTGTCGTGGACCTGGGCTGCGAGTTCGCGGGTAGGGGTCAGGACCAGTACACGCGGTTGGCGCGGGCCGTGACGCTGGGATTTGTCCGGGTGACCGTTGGGAAACAACCGCTCCAGAATCGGGAGGGCGAAACCACCGGTTTTACCGGTACCTGTCTGAGCCGCGACCATCAGGTCGCGACCTTGCAACACGGCGGGAATGGCCCGCTGTTGCACCGGAGTAGGCTCGGTATAGCCCGCTGCCTCGATGGCGCGGACTAAAGCCTCGGAGAGACCGAGGGAAGCAAAGGACATGAGTAATCCTGTTTTAGTTAGGGCTTGGCCCAAAGGGATAATCTTGCCGGGCGTGAATGGCGCTTAGGGGAGCGCAATCCCGTCCGGTCCTGCTGTGTCTGGCGGGCACTCCACCGGCTCGCGCGGGCTGCAAAGCTGCGCAGTAGCTGGGTTGGGTGCCTTTTTCAAGACCCGAGCGGCCGGGCGTAAGCCTGGCGGAAAGGCCGGAGTATAACAGAGCAATCACGGCGCGCTGCTTTCCTGCTGCTCAACGGCGTGTCCGGAGGCTGATATCGGGGAGGTTTGCGCCTGCATCCCACCATATTTGGCGCTCAAGGCGGCATAGGCCGGCTCTTGCTTGAAGCGCTTGAGCTCGGCGGCAAAGCGCTGTACCAACAGGTCCATGCCGGCTCCACGGCGCACCGCGAGAAATTGTTGTTGGCGGCTGACCACCACTGCCGCCTGGCTGACTTTGCCCTCAAGGCCCAGCGTCTTGATGATGTGCTGCCCCACTCGCCGGTCAGTAACGACCATGTCGATGCGCCCGAGCATCAGCTTGCCGAAATTGGCTTCATGGCTGGGGGCAGGCTCGCGCTCGAATGCGCTGGACCCACTGAACGTCTCGCCATAGAGGTAGCCGGGTGAGATGCCGACAGTCAGGCCGCGCAGCTCATCGAGGGTTGTGGCGGGGTGAGGGCGATCATTGGCGTAGAACAGGACGAATTCGACTTCCGACAAGGGTTCACTGGGGTAGAGCAACTGGGCGTCGCGTTCATGGCTGTGGAAAATATCCAGCGCGCCATCGGCGTGACCCTGCTCGAGCATCGCCAGGCAGCGCTTCCAGGGCAGGAATTGCCATTGCACTTCCACGCCCAGACGTTGGAACACGGCCACTGTGGTTTCGTAATCCAGGCCGGCCCTGGTGCCGTTATCGTCGTAGACATAGGGCGCCCAGGGCTCGGTGACAATGCGCAGTTTCTCGCCATGAGCGACCAGGCTCAGGCAAGAAAAAAGCACGGCGGTCAGTAGCTTGAAAATGGCGGGCATACCTTGAGGTTACGACGCTCCCGACAGAAAGAGAAGCTCTACCACGCGCATTGGCGGGCGGTGTTATTTCACCGGAGCGTCCAGCAAGTGTTCGTGGATCGCGGCGCGACGCTCGCCCAGTATCAGCCGCACCACGGGGTTGGCGAACCAGTGTTCCAGTTGGTGGGCATCCAGTGGGCGCTTCTGGCGTTCTTCCTGGTTTTGTCGTGCCTTGTCCCACCAAACCGGGCCGCAGGCCTGATCGAATTCGTTTTCGTGCTCGTAGCAACCATAGAGGATTTCACGAATGAACTGTTGCTGGTGCTTGGGCAGCAGCAGGGTGATCAGCTTGTACATCAAGCGCTGCAAGCGCGGCGGGCGCGGCAGGTGCGAGGAGACCTGGCGGGTATCGGCCAGGGCCTGCGCACTGGTTGGGGCACTGGCGTGTTTGGCGATCCACGCCTTGACCTTGGCCCGGAACAGCTGTTTGCGGCTCCAGTAATGGTGGATCAGGTCCGGGCATTCGCGCACGTTGACGGTGCGGTAGGCGGCGATGGACAGGCAGAACTCTTCCAGGGTGTAGGCGCCCTGGGCGTGGGGGAACAGTTCATCCATCAATTCGATGGAGCGGTCGAGGATGTGTGCATCCTGTTGGGTCAGGCCCATGACCCCGGAATTGAGGGTCATCATGTCATCGTCGGCCACGCCCATCTCCAGCAGGCGCTGGTGCAGGGCGGTGTAGAGGATGCTTTCGTGGTTGTCGCCGTACTTGGTGTAGAAGGCGTTGCACAGCAGGGTGCCGGGCTGCACGCGCTCGAACAGGGCCATGGGCGAATGGTGGAAGAACGTGTCGGTGTCGATCAGCAGCGCCACCTCCGACTCTTCCAGTACCTGGCGCAGTACCACGTGTTTGGTGCGGAAATGATAACCGTGGGGCTCGCTCCAGCGTTTGCGAGTGGCCTCGTCCAGTGGGCGCACGCGTACCGGCAGCAAGTGATAAGGCTCTGGATTGTCGGTGAACACCTGAATGTCCACGTTCGCGTCCGGGGTGTCCTGCAGGAACGCCAGTGCGCTGGCGATGCTGAATACCGCTTCCTGGTGGTAGGTCTGGGCACCGAAGACCAGATAGACCAGTTGCGGGCGGGAAGTCGGGGACACTGTATTCATGGACTGCGGGGTTCCGTGGGTCACGTAAAACGACAAAGGCCCTCGTCTGAGGGCCTTGGTACAACCGAACAGACCTCAGCGTGGCAGCTTGAGGTTGTTCCAGACAGCAAGACTGGGTTCAGATTGGTTCAGGGTATAGAAATGCAACCCTGGCGCACCACCCTGCAACAATTGCTCACACATCTCGGTGATGACCTGCTCGCCGAAGGCCTGGATGCTTTTGACGTCGTCGCCATAGGCTTCCAGTTGCTTGCGCACCCAGCGGGGGATTTCGGCACCGCAGGCGTCGGAGAAACGTGCCAGCTTGCTGTAGTTGGTGATCGGCATGATGCCCGGCACGATCGGGATATTCACACCCATCGCTTGTACACGCTCGACGAAGTAGAAGTAGCTGTCGGCGTTGAAGAAGTACTGGGTGATCGCACTGTTGGCGCCGGCATTGGCCTTGCGTACGAAGTTCTGCAAATCGTCTTCGAAATTGCGCGCCTGGGGGTGCATCTCCGGGTAAGCGGCCACTTCGATATGGAAGTGATCGCCGCTTTCTTCGCGGATGAAACTCACCAGGTCATTGGCGTAGCGCAGCTCACCGCTGGCCATGCCCATGCCGGACGGCAGGTCGCCACGCAAGGCGACGATACGCTTGATGCCGGCAGCTTTGTATTGGGTCAGCAGACCACGCAGGTCGGCCTTGCTGTCGCCCACGCACGACAAGTGCGGAGCGGCGGGAATTTTGACTTCGCTTTCCAGCTGCAACACGGTGTTGATCGTGCGGTCGCGGGTCGAACCGCCGGCGCCGTAGGTGCAGGAGAAGAAGTCGGGGTTGTAGCTGGCCAGCACCTTGGCAGTGGCCATCAGCTTTTCATGCCCAGCATCGGTCTTGGTCGGGAAAAACTCGAAGCTGTAGCGACGGTCTTGGGACATGGTCATACCCTTTGAAACCCAGAATTGCGGAGTGTGTACACCGTCGATGTGGGAGGGGGCTTGCTCCCGATGGCGGAGTGTCAGTTAATAAATATATTGACTGACCCACCGCCATCGGGAGCAAGCCCCCTCCCACATTAAAGCCCGTTCCCCCACAGGGAGAGTGGGCAGCAGGTGTATCAGTAGCGGTAAGCGTGCGGCTTGAACGGACCTTCAACCGTCACACCGATGTAGTCGGCCTGGGTCTTGGTCAGTTGAGTCACGACGCCGCCGAAGCCGCGGACCATTTCCAGGGCCACTTCTTCGTCGAGTTTCTTGGGCAGTACTTCAACGGTCAGGCGCTCGGCTTTCTGGGCTGGCGACAGGTCGGCGTACTTCTGTTCGAACAGGAAGATCTGCGCCAGTACCTGGTTGGCGAACGAGCCGTCCATGATGCGGCTTGGGTGACCGGTGGCGTTGCCCAGGTTAACCAGGCGGCCTTCGGCCAGCAGGATCAGGTAGTCATCGTTCTGCGGGTCGAAATTGCCGGCGCCGGTACGGTGAACCTTGTGCACCTGCGGTTTCACTTCTTCCCATGCCCAGTTCTTGCGCATGAATGCGGTGTCGATCTCGTTGTCGAAGTGGCCGATGTTGCAGACAACGGCGCGCTTCTTCAGGGCCTTGAGCATGTTCGCATCGCACACATTCACGTTACCGGTGGTGGTGACGATCAGGTCGATCTTGCCCAGCAGGGCCTTGTCGATGCTTGCTTCGGTACCGTCGTTGATACCGTCGATGAATGGCGAAACCACTTCGAAACCGTCCATGCAGGCTTGCATGGCGCAGATCGGGTCAACTTCGGAGACCTTGACGATCATGCCTTCCTGACGCAGGGACTGGGACGAACCCTTGCCCACGTCACCGTAGCCGATCACCAGGGCTTGCTTGCCCGACAGCAGGTGGTCTGTGCCACGCTTGATCGCATCGTTCAGGCTGTGACGGCAGCCGTACTTGTTGTCGTTCTTGCTCTTGGTCACCGAGTCGTTGACGTTGATGGCCGGGATCTTCAGCTCGCCCTTGGCCAGCATATCCAGCAGGCGGTGCACGCCAGTGGTGGTTTCTTCGGTCACGCCATGGACGCGGTCGAGGATCTGCGGGTACTTCTTGTGCAGCAGTTCGGTCAGGTCGCCGCCGTCGTCGAGGATCATGTTGGCATCCCATGGCGCGCCATCCTTGAGGATGGTTTGCTCCAGGCACCACTCGTACTCTTCTTCGGTTTCGCCCTTCCAGGCAAATACCGGGATACCGGCGGCAGCGATAGCGGCGGCGGCCTGGTCCTGAGTCGAGAAGATGTTGCACGAGGACCAACGCACTTCGGCACCCAGGGCAACCAGGGTTTCGATCAGTACGGCGGTCTGGATGGTCATGTGGATGCAGCCCAGAATCTTCGCGCCCTTGAGCGGCTGTTCAGCGGCGTACTTGCGACGCAGGCCCATCAGGGCCGGCATTTCGGATTCGGCGATAAAGGTTTCGCGACGGCCCCAGGCAGCGAGGGACATGTCGGCGACTTTGTAGTCGTTGAAATCTGCAGGCGTCATTACAGCGCTCATAGAGAGCCTCCATTCGTAGTGTGCGAATGGGCGCCGTTGTGCGTTTAGTATCAGGCCAGGGCAACCAGGCCGGACAACGCCCCATCCGAGCCTGACAGGTTGAACCTGCTGCAGCGCCCCTCGGACAGGTGGCGGGAGAACGGTATCAATCGAAGATGACCGTTTTGAAACGGAGGCGATTATAGCCGTGTATGTGGCACTTCCCAAGCCTTTCTGTCGGCGGCATGAAGATCGCGCATGGGGGCGATAGGCAATGGCTCATAGAGCTTGGGCCCTGGCTCTGCCATGATGTTGCCCATCATTTGGCAAGACGCTTTGGAGTGATCATGAACTTCCACACCCGCAAATGGGTAAAACCCGAAGACCTCAACCCCAACGGCACCCTGTTCGGTGGCAGCCTGCTGCGCTGGATCGATGAAGAAGCAGCCATTTACGCGATTGTCCAATTGGGCAACCAGCGCGTGGTGACCAAATACATCTCCGAAATCAACTTTGTCAGCGCCTCGCGCCAGGGCGACATCATTGAACTGGGTATCACCGCCACTGAGTTCGGCCGCACCTCCATCACTCTGACCTGTGAAGTGCGCAACAAGATCACCCGCAAAAGTATCCTGACGGTGGAAAAAATGGTCTTCGTCAACCTGGGCGAAGACGGTTTGCCGGCGCCCCATGGCCGTACCGAAATCAAGTATGTGAAGGACCAGTTCCAGGACGACGGTCTTTCTGAGTAACACCTGCGCGACGTGATTTGCGTTACCAAATCATTCCGTGTGGATCCTTCCGAGGCTCTCTCATCACTCAGGCCTACACCCTGTAGAGAGAGCCTCATGTATGAAAGTCTCCAGTTCTGTTGTAGAAAATAAGCCTCTTTCGTCTCAAACCTTCAGCCAGGACGTGAAGACGCCTTTGGTCAAGGGCGTGGGCGAGCGCAACCTGAGTATTTATCGGCATAGCGATGGCCGCGTCGAGGTGGTGCTGTCACCGCCGCCGCCCGCTCACTTGGTGCTCAGTGGCGGTGGCGCCAAGGGCATTGCCTTTCCCGGGATGGTGCAGGCGCTTGAAGACGCCGACAAACTCAAAGGCGTCAAGGTGGTGTCGGGCTCGTCTGCCGGTGCGATTTCTGCAGCGTTACTCGCCAGTGGCATGGACGCGAAGGCGTTCACGCAGTTGTCGAACAGCCTCGACTTGCCCAGCCTGCTCAATAGCAAAGATCCGATCCTGGCCTGGCTGCAGGATGCCAGTTCCAAACTTGGCAAGCTTGCGGGCAATCTACCTGGCCCGGGCGGCAATATTTCGCAACTGCTGCTGACGCTGCTGCCGCGCCTGCAAACCGAGGGGCAGCCCCTGGAAGAATTGATTCGCAACCAGTCACGTCAATCGATTCTTGCCCATATCGAGCGTATGCCCAAGGCGGACCGCCCGCCTGAAGTCACGCAAATCGCCGACCGGCTCAAAGCCGGAGCCGGGCCCACCTTTCGCGACCTGGAGGTGTTGAGCCGCCATATTCCGGCGATCAAGCAACTGAACATCACGGGCACAGGCATGTTCGACGGTCGTCCACAGTTGGTGGTGTTCAATGCCAGCCTGACGCCAGATATGGACATCGCCCGTGCTGCGCTTATTTCGGGGGCGTTGCCGGGCCTGTTCAAGAGCCCGTCCGAACAGGGCCATGGGTTTCAGGCGGATGCAGAGGTTACGGCGTTTCAAGACGGAGGGCTGCTCCTCAATACCCCTGCCCCCGGTGTCATTGAACGTTCGTTTCCGCAGAGCCCTTTGGGCAAGGACGAATCGCTGATCGTCAAGTTCGAATCCGAGCAGAGCTCACCACCGCGCCAGAGCGGTGGTTTTTTCAGCCATTTGGCTGACAAGTTCACAGGCACGCCGCATACCGCGGCTGAAACCTACCAAGATGACCGGCTCAAGGCGTTCTCGGATCAAACGGTGACATTGCCGTTGAACTCGAACAAAGGCGATTTTCGCGGCCTGCTCAACGGCACCGTCAACTTCACCATGACGCTTGAACAGAAACAGCATTTGCAGGCCCA
The DNA here is from genome assembly GCF_023127795.1 of Pseudomonas sp. W2Jun17. NCBI lineage: Bacteria > Pseudomonadati > Pseudomonadota > Gammaproteobacteria > Pseudomonadales > Pseudomonadaceae > Pseudomonas > Pseudomonas sp. W2Jun17. Next base: position 202,110 of record NZ_SPKO01000033.1, read on the forward strand.
GGCTCGCCAATCGGTGTCGAGCCACCTGCAAAAGCGTGAACTGACACGTGAGCGCCATGAGTTCGCCTCCCTGGACGATGCTGTGTTGGCGATGGATGATCAAATGCTTGCCAGCGTGCAGGGTGAATTGCGCAAGGACCCCGCCAGCGCAGACGCACTGCGGTTTCGCGATGAGGCGAAACAGGCGTTGGAGGCGTTGGACAGTGCAATTACCGAAGCCAACCAATCCGACACGTCCCTGAAGATTACTCCGAAGATTGCTACGGCCTTACGCAACCTGGACTCTCTCGCCAGCAGGCCCGAGCACATCGAGTGGTTGGGCAAACGTCTGAATACGCCGGGCCAGCGTAATTTCCAGCAGCTTTTACAGGTGGGCGCCAAGCAAAAATCGGGCAGTGTGCCAAGTATGTCCAAGGTATTGAGCAGTGCGGTCGCCGAGATGCAAAGTCGGGATATCGGGGTGAAAGCTGAAAACTTTACGCGGGAGGTCATCTACCCATCGCTGTACCGTCCTGGCCAGCCGGCATCCAACGTTGAGCTGCTGCAACGTGCGGTGCGTGACTTAAAAGAGGCGAAGACGCCACAAGACTTCAATAGCGTGCTCGATGGCATCATCAAATACTATCAAGCGCAATAAACCTTGGAGCAAACCCGTGAGTTCCACCACCGTGGAACAGGCCAAGGCGTGGCGCATTCCGGTTTAATTGCCGGGCCATTGAACAGCCATCGTCGCGGCATGTCGTAGCTTCAGGCACCCCTCGGACTTTGGTACATCATGGCCACTCAAGCAGACGGCAAGACCCCCAACCTGTCGCAGGAAGAGCAGCAGGACGTCGACAAGAACCAGCCGCCCCGTGCGGCGGTTCTTCACGAAATCATCCGTACCCAGGGTGACCAGGAGCTGGAGCGCAGTGTCGCCGCCTTATGGTGGTCGGCACTGGCCGCCGGACTCACCATGGGCCTGTCGTTGATGGCGATGGGTTTGCTCAATTCACGCCTGCCGGACGCCGAGGGCTTCAAGGTGATAGCCAGTTTTGGCTATTGCGCGGGGTTTCTGGCGGTGATCCTCGCACGCCAGCAACTGTTCACCGAAAACACCCTGACCGCGGTGCTGCCGGTCATGAGCAAGCCCACTCTGGGCAATGCTGCACGTCTGCTACGACTATGGACAGTCGTGCTGGTAGGTAATCTGTGCGGCACTTTGCTGGTGGCTTACGTGATGTTGCATTTACCGATTTTCGATACCAAGACCGACCTGGCCTTTCTTGAAATCGGACGCAAGATCATGGAGAACGATTCTGGCCAGATGTTTGCCAAGGGCATCGTTTCCGGCTGGATGATCGCCACCATGGTGTGGATGATCCCATCAATGGAAAGCGCAAAGATGTGGATCATTATCCTGATCACATACCTTATGGCCCTGGGTGACTTCACGCATATCGTCGTCGGTTCGGCGGAAGTGTCATACCTGGTGTTTGCCGGCGAGCTGCCGTGGAAGGATTTCTGGCTGGTGTTTGCCGGACCGACCCTGGCGGGCAATATCATCGGCGGCAGTTTTATCTTCGCCCTGATCAGCCATGCGCAGATTCGCAGTGAGAGCAGCCTGCCAGGCAAAGCTGCTGCGGACCCTCGGCATCCGCAGCCGACTAGAAAAGATCAGTGATGTTCAGGCGTGGCCTGGGGTTCGCCCCGGGTCACGTGTTTGACCAGCTTGCCGATGCTCAACCCCTGCAACAGGATCGAAGACAGCACCACGATGTAGGTGATGCTCAGCAACAAGTCGCGCTCCGGACCCAAGGGCAGCGCCAAGGCCAAGGCCACCGAGACACCGCCACGCAAACCACCCCAGGTCAGGATGCGGATAGTGCCGCGCGGCACCGTGCGCCAGCGCCGCAGCAGCAAGATCGCCGGGGCCACCGTCAACAGGCGCGAGAGCAGGATCGCCACGGCGAGCAAACTGGCCGCGAATACGTGCAGCCAGTTGAATGGCAACAGCAGCAATTCCATGCCGATCAGCGCAAACAGCAAGGCGTTGAGCATGTCATCAAGCAGTTCCCAGAAACCATCCAAGTAGCGACGCGTCATGTCGTTCATCGCCAGCTTGCGCCCCAGGTTGCCGATGATCAGCCCCGCGACCACCATTGCAATCGGCGCGGACACGTGCAGTTGCGAAGCCATGGCCGAACCGCCGATCACCAGGGCAAGGGTCAGCATCACTTCGATCTGGTGCTGTTCGATACTCTTGATCATCAGGTACACGAGGTAGCCGATCAGCCCGCCGAATACCACGCCGCCTATGGCCTCGTGGGCAAACAGCAGGGCAGTGGCGCCCGCGGTAGGCGTCTCGCCCAACTGCGCGATACCCAACAGCACGGTAAACACCACCACGGCGGTGCCATCATTGAACAGCGACTCGCCGACAATGGTGGTCTTCAGTGGTTTCGACGCATTGGCGGTACGCAGCACGCCGAGCACCGCAATCGGGTCTGTAGGCGAAATCAGCGCGCCGAACAGCAGGCAGTAGAGGAAGCTCACGTGCCAGCCGAACAGGGCGAAGATGTAATAGGCCAGGCTGCCGATCACCACGGTGGCGATCAACACGCCAAAGGTGGCCAGCAGGCCGATGGGCCAGCGGTAACTGCGCAAGTCGTTCAAGTTGACGTGCAAGGCGCCAGCGAACAGCAGGAACGAGAGCATCCAGTTCATCAGCAAGTCGCCGAAGTCGATCTGGCCGATCAGTTGCTGGATGCGCTCTTCCAGGCCGGGATAGCCGATAAAGCTCAGGCCCTGCAGGATCAGGGAAAAAAGCAGCGCAGTGACCATTACACCGATGGTCGGCGGCAGGCCGATAAAGCGGTAGTTCACATAGGTGAGCAGGGTGGTGAGGCAAATGAAGGCGGCGACAAGTTCGAGCATCCGGGGTCCTTGGAGCAGGGAAATGTAGGCGCATGGGGGGCGCCGAGGTGGTGTTTAGTATAAACAGGTGAAGTTACATCACGAATCAATTGAGGAGGTTCTGGTGGTAGCGACAGCCCTGGTGCTGGTCGCACCCGCTGGATTACCTGGTGTGGCTGACATTGATCAGTGCCTGGCCATTTCCGTTGCTGGCGCTGGTGCGCAAGCGTGCGGCCTTCAGCCTGTTCTGGCGCACTCAATGGCGGTTGGGCCTGAGCGTGGGATTGTGCGTGTTGTTGAGCTACGCTTTGGTGCTTTGGGCCATGCAGTTGGGCTCGATTGCCGAGGCGGCGGCGTCGCGGGAAGTCAGCGTGATCCTGGTGGTGCTGTTCGGCATGCGTTACTTGAAAGAACCTTTTGGCCGTCCACGGCTCATAGCTTGTGGGTTGGTGCTGATCGGCATGTTCGTGATGAAACTCTAACCGTCGGATAAATCCAAAAAAGGAATGAGTGATGACAGTCGCTTTCTGGTGTGTGTTGATCGCAATTTTTCTGCCCTATCTATGCACGGGTGTCGCCAAGTTCAGCACGGGCAAGTTCGGAGCTCGGCACAACCACGACCCGCGTGCTTTCCTCGATACCGTTGAGGGCGTCGCCAAGCGCGCCAACAATGCGCAACTCAACAGCTTTGAAGTGACCCCGGCGTTTGCCGCGGCGGTGGTCATTGCGCACATGGCCGGCAACGCCGAACTGGTGACGATCAATGTGCTGGCGGTGCTGTTTATCACCAGCCGCCTGCTGTACATCATTTGCTACCTGGCCGATTGGGCGATTTTGCGTTCGCTGGTGTGGGCCGTGGGAATGGCGTTGATTGCGAGTTTTTTCTTTGTCTCGATCTAACGCCTGATGCAAATCCTTTGTGGCAGGGGGCAAGGCGAATCGTCGCACCGCCCCTCCCACATTTCATTATCAGCGTCTGTCAGGTGCCGGCGGGGGCATCCGGTACTTGCGGCAGCGCCGCGCCTTTGGGCCACAGCATCCAGATTTGCCCTTGTTGTTTCATATTTCCTGCCAGCTCTCCCGCCGCATCACCTGTGCCCCAGAACAAGTCTGCCCGTACTTCGCCGGTGATTGCGCCGCCGGTATCCTGGGCCGCGACAGGTCTGGTGATCGGTGAACCATCGGGTTTGGTGGTCGACAACCACAATAGGCTACCCAGCGGGATGACCTTGCGGTCCACCGCCACGCTGTAGCCGGCGGTCAATGGCACGTTCAGCGAACCGCGTGGGCCTTCGTTACTGTCGGGGCGTGCGCTGAAGAATACGTAGCTGGGGTTGCTCGCCAGCAGTTCGGGAATGCGCTGCGGATGTGCCTTGGCCCAGGCGCTGATGGCGCCCATGGTCACCTCTTCTTTTTTCAGCTCGCCTTGCTCTACCAGCCAACGGCCGATTGGGCGGTACGGGTAGCCGTTCTGGTCGCCGTAACCTACGCGCAGTTGGCGCCCTCCCGCCAGTTGGATACGCCCTGAGCCCTGGATTTGCAGGAATTGCAGGTCCATTGGGTCGGTCAGCCAGGCGATCGGCTTGGCAGTGGAGCCCTGGCTGTTGACGGTGCTGGCGTCGTCATAAGGCTTGAGCACCCGACCTTCCAGGCGTCCACGCAGGCGCTTGCCTTTAAGCTCCGGGTAGATGCTTTCGAGGTTGACGATAATCAAGTCATCCGGCACGCCGTAGACCGGCACATGGGCGGTAGCGGTTTTGGTCAGGCTGCCGGGGTAGACCGGCTCGTAATAACCGGTGATCAAACCATTGGGTGTGTTGTTGGCCGAACGCAAGCCGAAGACATCGAGGTGTTCCTTGAGAAAGCCGCGAACCGCCACGGCATCGCCCGGTACGCTGGCCGCTGCCGCGCAGGTGGTGCCCCATACCGGGTCGGCTTTGAGGCGCTGGCAGGCGCTGCGCCAGGATTCAAAACCGGCCAGCAAATCGCTGTCGGAGACCACCGGCAAGGCTTCCCAAGGTGCGCTCACATAGGTGGCGACCGCATGGGGTTTGGCTTCTTCTTTGGCGACCTCTTTGCCGGCATCTTTACCTGCATCGCAGCCGGCCAGCAGTGCGATCATTGGCAGAGCCCACGCGAGTCGGCGGCTCCAGGGTTTCGCGGTGATATTCATGTAAGCATTTCCTGAAGCGATTACCCATGCTTCATTGCATTCGGGCAACCCTTATTATTAATAGGGCTATTGGTCTTTGCGGGCGGGGCGAGGATACTGGCCGCCGTTTCCCGTGACCTGAAGCCATCATGATTCTAAAAAAACTGACCGTTGTACTGCTGGCCTGCCTGGCCTTGTCCGCCTGTGGCGGTGTTGACCCCAATTCCCCACTGGGCCAACGCAAGGCGATCTTCAAGCAGATGCTCAAGACCGGCGAAGACCTGGGCGGGATGTTGCGCGGGCGTATCCCGTTCGACGGTGCCAGGTTTGCAGAAGGCGCGGTCAAGCTGGATGCGTTGTCCCATGAGCCGTGGAAGCACTTCCCAAGCGTGCGCGAAGAAGATCACACGAGCGCCAGGGACGACGTGTGGCAGAAACAGGCGCAGTTCCAGCAACTGGCCCGCGACCTTGAGGCGGCCACCGGTGAATTGGTGATCGCCAGCCAAGTGCAACCCTACAAGGCCAGTAACCTTCAGCCGGCGGTGCAAAAAGTCGAAGACGCCTGTAGCGCCTGCCATAAACAGTTCCGCGATCACTGATCGTTTTTACTGGTCGAGTTCTTCCACCGCGTCCTGTAGTTCTTTGCGCGACTCGGCCAGTTTGTCCTTACGCTTGTTGATCTTGTCCGGATCGCCTTTTTTCATGGCCTTGTCGAGGTCGGCCTGACGGCGGGAGACTTCGTGCTTGGCGTCGAGCACTTTGTTTTCACGTTCTTTTTTCAAGGTGGCGTCGGTGCAGTTGGCGGTGACTTCGCTCAGGGCTTTTTCCAGGCCGGCCTGTTGGGCGCTGTTACCGTGGGCCTTGGCTTGTTCGATCTGGCTGCTGATGGCCTGGCGCTTGGCGGCGCAGCCGGTGAGCGGTTGCGCTTCTTCGGCGGCCAGCAGTGGCATGGTTGTGAAACTTGCGAGGGTCAGCAAGGCAAAGGGGGCGAGAAATTTCATCTATAAAGCTCCAAGGTCGCAATCAGGTGGCCGGGTGGCGTTCAAAACCCATCTATCCCGGCCTCGCGTAATGTTCCAGCCAAGGCTTGCACCTGCGGGTCGCGAAAAAACGCGCTCAGTTGCGCTGCACGACCCGGGCCGATGCCGTCTGAGGCCAGCCAGGCTTGGGTGTCTTTGGCGGCCAGCGTCTGCCAGTCGCCCTCCAGGTTGTTGCGCGCCGCTGGCGGTACGCCCAAGGCCTTGAGCCATTGTGAAAAAGGGCGTTGCCGGGCGTTGTTAAAACTGTCGAGCACTCGCTCACGAGTGCGATCACCGAAGCCCTCAATGGTAGCAAGCTGCGCCGCATCCAGGGTTAACCAATCGAGAAAGCCTGCGATTAGACCGGCCTGGATCAATATGTTCCAGGTTTCACGGCCCATATGTGGCAAGGCCAGGCCCTGTTTGCCGCTCAGCCAGGTGAGGCGGGCGAGTAATTGATCTTCGCAGCCGGGCTCCATTTGCCAGCAACTCAGGGCGTGAAAATCGCGAGGGTTGGGTAGCTGCATGTCCACACGGGTTTCGTTGCGCAGGATCACCTCGTCCAGTCGGGGAATGACCTGGCCCGCCAGGCTGATCGACACATGGTCGCCGGGGCGGATATCCAGGGCTTGCCAGCGTTTCAGGGAGCCGGCGCTGACCCGGCTGATCTGCCGATCATCCAGCCACACGGGTTCCAGTTCGAGGATGGGGGTGATGCGCCCGGTGCGACCGATCCTGAATTGCACCTTGCGCACCAGTGCCAGGGCTTTGATGGCTGGGTACTTCCAGGCGACCATCCAATAAGGCGCACTGGCTTGCCAGCGCTCGGCGGGTGCCCGTGCAGCCTGGTGCAGCACCACGCCATCGCTGGCGAAGGGCAGCGGTGCGTTGTACCAATGCGTGCGCCAATGAGTGGCTTCGCTGATGTGCGCAATGGGGTGGCTATAACGCTGTGTATCGCTGAAGCCCCAGCGCGTCAGGGTGGCCAGGCGCTCGGTGAAGTCCGCCGGACCGTCAGGCCAGGCCCAGACGAACAAGCCGATGCCTGCCGCCTCAGCGTCGCTCAATTGTCGCCGGTTCATCAGGCCGGCCACTTTGCTGCGCGCATTGAGCCCACCGTTTATCGCTTGCACATGGTGATCAAGGCGCCAGTAAAGTTCGCCTTGCAGCACCACATCAATCGCGTCTGGCAGCTGTTGGACGATACCGGGGATCCTGGCGGCCGAGGCCGACCAATCGTGGCCCAGCACGCCATCGCCTCGGCTGATGAGTTGCTGCAAGCGGCCCTCGCGATAGACGAGCGTCACCGCCACCCCGTCGACCTTGGGTTGGATCCATACGTCCTGGCGGGTGCTGAGCCACTCCTTGACTGCCGGTTCGTCCGGCAGCTTTTCCAGGCCGGTGTGCGCGACTGGGTGCCGTAACGTGCCGCGTGAACTGGCCAGCGGGTTTTCCGCTTTCGGCGTGGCTTGGCGTGTGCATTCACGCCATTGCGCCAGGCGCTGGCGGGCCTGGTCGTAGAGTTCGTCACTGATGGGGGATTGGCCCTGGCGGTGGTAACTGTCGTCCCACTGGCTGATCTGCCTGGCCAAGCTGTCGAGTTGCAGGTGAGCGTGATCGGGGCACGTTTCTGCCCACGTCCAGCTGGATAAAACACTGAGAAAAAAAGCCATGAACATATGCATCATGAGCATCCTTGCTCGAAAAGGGAGCCCAGCCTAAGTCATCCAGGCGCCCACAAAAAAGCCCCGATTGCTCGGGGCTTTTTACCGGGTGTTTCTGTATACAGCGCGAACGCTTACAGGCCGGCAGCGATACGCAGGTCGTTGGCTCGGTCGGTTTTTTCCCAGGTGAAGGTGCTGAAGGTGTCATCGCCAACAGTCTTCTGCGCAGGGGTACGGCCGAAGTGGCCGTAGGCTGCGGTTTCCTGATACATCGGGTGCAGCAGGTCGAGCATGGTGGTGATTGCGTAGGGGCGCAGGTCGAAGATTTCACGCACCAGCTTGACGATTTTCTCGTCGCTGATCTTGCCGGTGCCGAAGGTATTCAGCGAGATCGACGTAGGCTGCACCACGCCAATAGCGTAGGAAACCTGAATTTCGCAGCGCTCGGCCAGGCCGGCAGCCACGATGTTCTTGGCCACATAACGACCGGCATAAGCGGCCGAACGGTCAACCTTGGACGGGTCTTTACCCGAGAACGCGCCACCGCCGTGACGGGCCATGCCGCCGTAGCTGTCGACGATGATCTTGCGACCGGTCAGGCCGCAGTCGCCCACGGGGCCGCCGATGATGAACTGTCCGGTCGGGTTGATGTGGAACTGGGTGTCCTTGGTCAGCAACTCGGCAGGCAGCACGTGCTTGACGATCAGCTCCATCACGCCTTCGCGCAGGTCGGCGTAGGACACGTCCGGGTTGTGCTGGGTCGACAGCACAACGGCGTCGATACCCACGACTTTGCCGCCTTCGTAACGGCAGGTCACCTGGGACTTGGCGTCCGGGCGCAGCCAAGGCAATACCCCGGATTTACGTGCTTCGGCCTGGCGTTGCACCAACTGGTGCGAGAAGGTGATCGGCGCCGGCATCAGCACGTCGGTTTCATTGCTGGCGTAGCCGAACATCAGGCCCTGGTCGCCGGCGCCCTGGTCTTCAGGCTTGGCACGGTCTACACCCTGGTTGATGTCAGGCGATTGCTTGCCGATGATGTTCATCACGCCGCAGGTCGCGCCGTCGAAGCCGACGTCGGAGCTGTTGTAGCCAATGTCGGTGATCACGTCACGAACGATCTGCTCCAGGTCGACCCAGGCTGTAGTGGTGACTTCGCCGGCGATGATCGCCACGCCCGTTTTCACCAGCGTCTCGCACGCCACACGGGCGAACTTGTCTTCAGCGATGATAGCGTCCAGCACCGCGTCAGAAATCTGGTCGGCGATTTTGTCCGGATGCCCTTCAGACACGGACTCGGAGGTGAAAAGGGAGTATTCGCTCATCTCGATGTTTTCCTGATATTTACCGATGGTGAGTGTCGCCAGCCGGTCGCTGAAAATGGCGGACCTGAATCTGGAAACCATTACGTAAACCTACATAGAGGCTTTCCCCGGGAACGAGTCCCGCAGCGGTGGCCCAACGGGCCAGATCGTCCTGTTCAAAACCCAGCCAGAGATCACCGCAGGCCTCCTTGGCCCAATTCTGGTTGTGGCTGCATAAATCCGTAACCAGCAGGCTACCGCCGGGGTGCAGTAACCCGGCCATTTGCTTGAGGGCGTCGGCGGGGGCGGCGAAATGGTGCAAGACCATGTTCAGCACCACGCAATCGGCCCGCAGGCTGGTGTCATTCAAGGCGTCGGCCAACTGCAGGCGCACATTGCTCAGGGCTTCGCGTTCACAGAGTTGGCGCGCCAGTTCAAGCATTGCCGGGCTGTTGTCCAGCGCCGTCACCTGCCCGAAACGCCGTGCCAGGTCCGGCAGAAAGCCGCCATCGCCAGGGCCGACTTCCACGGCCGTTGCCTCAGTACTGAAGCTCAGCTTGTCCAACAGCGCCAGTACGCTTTCGCGGTATTGGGGCAAGCCGGCGATCAGGTCCTGCTGGGCGCGAAACTTGTCGGCAACCCGGGAGAAAAAGTCTTGGCTGGCGGCGGCGCGTTGCCCGTGGACCTGGCCGATGCGCGACTGTACGTCGCTCGGCAGGCCGAGGTTATCCACTTCCTCAAGCAAGGCGGCGTGCAGTTTGCCGCCCAGCTGTTCGGTATGGGGCAGGGCGCGGCGGTAAAAAATCGCATTACCTTCGCGGCGCGTGGCGACCAGGTCGGCCTGGGCCAGCACTTTCAAGTGGTGGCTCATGCCGGATTGGCCGATGGCGAAGATCTGCGCCAGTTCCAGCACCCCGAACGAATCGTTGGCCAGTGCGCGCAATACGTTCAGGCGCAACGGATCACCTGCAGCCTTGCAAAGGGCTGCCAGTTCATCGCCGTCGTCAGGACGCAGGGAGGGCACGGGTAGGTTCATAAGGCCAGCAGTCTAGTGACGGGTGTAAATCCCTGCAAGGTCAATATCAAAAAGTTTTGATATTGATCGATAAGTGGCGGTTATAAGCTGCCGCTATAACCTTTAGACGAACCAGTTAAAGGTTTCTGCAACCTATTGCCGTCCAAACAACAGGAAAAACACCCTCAAGTGACTATCTGTCATTGCCCGCAGGCGGTGGCTGAGGGAAAATGCCGGTCCTTTTTTCCGTTTCTTTATAAGTAAACTCCAGGAGATCAGCGATGCCCAGCCGTCGTGAGCGTGCCAACGCCATTCGTGCCCTCAGCATGGATGCCGTGCAAAAAGCCAACAGCGGCCATCCCGGTGCCCCGATGGGCATGGCGGATATCGCCGAGGTACTTTGGCGTGACTACCTGAAACACAACCCGAGCAACCCGTCGTTCGCCGACCGTGACCGCTTCGTGCTGTCCAACGGCCACGGCTCGATGCTGATCTATTCGCTGCTGCACCTGACCGGCTACGACGTCACCATCGACGACCTCAAGAGCTTCCGTCAGCTGCACAGCCGCACCCCCGGTCACCCGGAATTCGGCTACACCCCAGGCGTGGAGACCACTACCGGTCCCCTGGGTCAGGGCCTGGCCAACGCTGTCGGCTTCGCGCTGGCTGAAAAAGTTCTGGGGGCGCAATTCAACCGCCCTGGCCACGACATCGTCGACCACCACACCTATGTGTTCCTGGGTGATGGCTGCATGATGGAAGGCATCTCCCACGAAGTCGCCTCCCTGGCCGGCACTCTCGGCCTGGGCAAGCTGATTGCCTTCTACGACGACAACGGCATTTCCATCGACGGCGAAGTCGAAGGCTGGTTCACCGACGACACCCCCAAGCGTTTCGAAGCCTACAACTGGCAGGTGATCCGCAACGTCGACGGCCACGATCCGGAAGAAATCAAGATCGCCATCGACACCGCTCGCAAGAGCGCGCAGCCAACCCTGATCTGCTGCAAGACCACCATCGGTTTCGGCTCGCCGAACAAGCAAGGTAAAGAAGACTGCCACGGCGCCCCACTGGGTGACGCGGAAATCGCCCTGACCCGTGAAGCGCTGAAGTGGAACCACGGCCCGTTTGAAATCCCGGCCGACATCTATGCCGAATGGGACGCCAAGGAAAAAGGCCTGGCCACCGAAGCCGAGTGGGACCAGCGTTTCGCGGCCTACTCCGCCGAATTCCCGGAGCTTGCCAACGAGCTGGTTCGTCGCCTGGCCGGTGACCTGCCTGCCGACTTCTCGGCAAAAGCCTCGGCCTACATCGCCGAAGTCGCGGCCAAGGGCGAGACCATCGCCAGCCGTAAAGCCAGCCAGAACACCCTGAACGCCTTTGGCCCGCTGCTGCCTGAGATCCTCGGCGGTTCGGCTGACCTGGCCGGTTCCAACCTGACCCTGTGGAAAGGCTGCAAAGGTGTCTCGGCCGAAGACGCCAGCGGCAACTACATGTACTACGGCGTGCGCGAGTTCGGCATGAGCGCCATCATGAACGGCGTGTCCTTGCACGGCGGCCTGGTGCCTTACGGCGCGACGTTCCTGATGTTCATGGAGTACGCACGTAACGCCGTACGTATGGCTGCGCTGATGAAGAAGCGTGTGATCCATGTGTACACCCACGACTCCATCGGCCTGGGTGAAGACGGCCCGACGCACCAGCCGGTCGAGCAACTGACCAGCCTGCGTACCACGCCGAACCTGGACTGCTGGCGCCCAGCCGACGCGGTCGAATCCGCCGTGGCCTGGAAGCACGCCATCGAGCGCAAGGACGGCCCTTCGGCGCTGATCTTCTCGCGTCAGAACCTGCAACACCAGGTGCGTACCGACGCGCAGATCGCCGACATCAGCCGTGGTGGTTATGTGCTCAAGGACTGCATCGGCGAGCCGGAGCTGATCCTGATCTCCACCGGTTCCGAAGTGGGCCTGACCGTTCAGGCCTACGACAAGCTGACCGCGCAGGGCCGCAACGTTCGCGTTGTATCCATGCCATGCACCAGCGTGTTCGAAGCCCAGGACGCCGGCTACAAGCAATCGGTGTTGCCGTTGCAGGTCAGCGCGCGTATCGCCATCGAAGCGGCTCACGCTGACTACTGGTACAAGTACGTGGGCCTGGAAGGCCGCGTGATCGGCATGACCACCTATGGTGAGTCGGCGCCGGCACCAGCGTTGTTCGAAGAGTTCGGTTTCACCCTGGAAAATATCCTGGGTCAGGCTGAAGAGTTGCTGGAAGACTAAGTCAGTCTGCGTTGTCTGCACTGGCGCTATCGCGGGCAAGCCCGCTCCCACATTTGGATCGCGGTCTAATGTGGGAGTGGGCTTGCCCGCGATGGCGTCAGAACATTCAACACCGCACTAACCTTGATCGAGAACCCCATGCCCCAACCGCGTCCCTACAAAGTTGCACTCAACGGCTACGGCCGCATTGGTCGTTGCGTCTTGCGTGCTCTGTTCGAGCGAGGGGCTGCAGCCGGGTTTGAAATTGTTGCAATCAACGATCTGGCCGACATGGCCAGCATCGAATACCTGACACGCTTTGACTCCACCCACGGCCGCTTTCCCGGCGAAGTGCGAGTCGACGGCGATTGTCTGCATATCAATGGCAACTGCGTACAAGTGTTGCGCAGTGCCACCCCCGAAGGCATCGACTGGAAAGCACTGGGCGTCGACCTGGTGCTGGAATGCTCCGGTGTCTATAACACCCGTGCCGATGGCCAGCGTTTTCTCGACGCCGGTGCGCCGCGTGTGCTGTTTTCACAGCCGATGGCCAGCGAGGCGGATGTCGACGCCACCATTGTCTATGGCATCAACCAGGATTGCCTGACCGGTGATGAGCTGCTGGTGTCCAACGCTTCGTGTACCACCAACTGCAGCGTGCCATTGTTGCGCCTGCTGGATCAGGCGATCGGCCTGGATTATGTATCGATCACCACGATTCACTCGGCGATGAACGACCAGCCGGTGATCGACGCCTATCACCACGAAGACCTGCGCCGCACGCGTTCGGCGTTCCAGTCAGTGATCCCGGTGTCCACAGGCTTAGCTCGCGGCATCGAGCGACTGTTGCCGGAACTTGCCGGGCGAATCCAGGCCAAAGCCGTACGGGTGCCGACGGTAAACGTGTCTTGCCTGGATATCACCATGCAAACCGTCAGCGACACCGATGCGACGGAGGTCAACCGGATACTGCGTGACGCCGCCACCAGCGGCCCGCTCAAAGGCCTGCTGGCCTACACCGAGTTGCCCCACGCCAGTTGCGATTTCAACCATGACCCGCATTCGGCGATTGTCGATGCCAGCCAGACTCGCGTTTCCGGCCCCAGGCTGGTGAACATCCTGGCCTGGTTCGACAACGAATGGGGTTTTGCCAACCGAATGCTGGATGTTGCGGAACATTATCTGCACATCGCCTCTAAACAACCTCAACAGTAATTCAGGAACTGCGACCCATGACCGTGTTGAAGATGACCGACCTCGATCTGCAAGGTAAACGCGTACTGATCCGCGAAGACCTCAACGTCCCAGTCAAGGACGGTGTTGTCACCAGCGATGCGCGAATCCTGGCCTCGCTGCCGACCATCAAGCTGGCCCTGGAAAAAGGCGCGGCCGTGATGGTCTGCTCCCACTTGGGTCGCCCGACCGAAGGTGAGTTCTCTGCCGAAAACAGCCTCAAGCCTGTCGCCGAGTACCTGAGCAAGGCCCTGGGCCGTGACGTGCCACTGGTCGCAGACTACCTGGGCGGCGTGGACGTGAAAGCCGGTGACATCGTGCTGTTCGAAAACGTGCGCTTCAACAAGGGCGAGAAAAAGAACAGCGACGAACTGGCCCAGCAATATGCCGCCTTGTGCGATGTGTTCGTGATGGACGCTTTCGGCACTGCTCACCGCGCTGAAGGTTCGACCCACGGTGTGGCCAAGTTCGCCAAGGTTGCCGCTGCCGGCCCACTGCTGGCTGCTGAGCTGGATGCGTTGGGCAAGGCCCTGGGCGCTCCGGCCCAGCCAATGGCGGCCATCGTTGCCGGCTCCAAGGTCTCCACCAAGCTGGATGTACTCAATAGCCTCAGCCAGATCTGCAACCAGTTGATCGTCGGCGGCGGCATCGCCAACACCTTCCTGGCCGCAGCCGGCCACCCGGTGGGCAAGTCCCTGTACGAACCGGACCTGCTGGATACCGCGCGCGCCATCGCCGCCAAAGTCAGCGTGCCATTGCCGGTGGACGTGGTCGTTGCCAAAGAGTTCGCTGAAAGCGCCGAAGCCACCGTCAAGCTCATCGCTGACGTGGCCGCTGACGACATGATCCTGGACATCGGCCCGCAAACTGCGGCCAACTTCGCCGAACTGCTCAAGGCATCCCAGACTATCCTGTGGAATGGCCCGGTAGGCGTGTTCGAGTTCGACCAGTTCGGCAACGGCACCAAAGTGCTGGCCAAAGCTATTGCTGAAAGCTCGGCCTTCTCCATCGCCGGCGGCGGTGACACCTTGGCGGCCATCGATAAATATGGCGTTGCTGATCAGATCTCCTACATTTCTACCGGTGGCGGCGCCTTCCTCGAATTCGTCGAGGGCAAGGTTTTGCCAGCCGTGGAAGTGCTGGAAACCCGAGCCAAGGGCTAAGGCTCGCGTGATCAGGAAAAGGAGTGTTCCCATGATCAAGTCGTTGGCACTGGTGATCGCAGCGGGCTTGTTGGCCGGCTGCAGCGGCACACCCAGCGCGGCGCCGGAGGCGGACAACGCCAAGGCTCCGTTGAACAAAAGCTGTTACCAGGCTGACTGGCAAGCCGAGACCATGCCGGTGATCAACAAGCGCATCGGCAACGAACGGCTGGAGAAATACGACTCCGCGCCCAACGGTCAGGAACAGGGTTGCCCTTGACGGGTCTGATCCACTAACCAACAGCAACGGCGGCCCCAGGTCGCCCTGCGAGGATTGGCAATGAAAGGCGTTTTCGCCCTGGCAGCCCTGGCCCTGTTGGCCGGTTGCAGCAGCATGAACATGTTCAGCAAGGCCGCAGAGCCTGCCGACAAGTGGACCACCTGGACCTGCGATAGCAAGGCCGAGCTCAACTGGCGCTTCGCCAACCAGGCCCGTTCCGAAGTGGATGTACGCCTCGGCGGCTCGGACCAGGTTTACCGTCTCAAGCAAGAGGTAGCCGCCTCGGGCGTGCTGTACAGCGACGGCCAGCTGGCGTTTCACACCAAAGGTGAGGAAGGCCTGGTGTACTGGGTTGCCACCGATGATTTGATTGGGCGCGGCTGCAAAGCCAACTGAACCCAACAGCAATAACGATTCAGCAGCTCAAGCTTAACCCCTTGATCTGCAATAACTTGAATAGCAGCCGCCGCTACGGCAGGCTTGCACGATTAACGACCCTCGACCGGGAGAGACAACACAATGGCACTTATCAGCATGCGTCAAATGCTGGACCACGCAGCCGAGTTCGGCTACGGCGTCCCAGCCTTTAACGTCAACAACCTTGAGCAGATGCGCGCCATCATGGAAGCCGCTGACAAGACCGACTCCCCTGTGATCGTCCAGGCTTCGGCCGGTGCGCGCAAATACGCCGGTGCCCCGTTCCTGCGTCACCTGATCCTTGCGGCCATCGAAGAATTCCCACATATCCCGGTGTGCATGCACCAGGACCACGGCACCAGCCCTGACGTGTGCCAGCGCTCCATCCAGCTGGGCTTCAGCTCGGTGATGATGGATGGCTCCCTCGGCGAAGACGGCAAGACCCCAACCGACTACGAGTACAACGTACGCGTCACCCAACAAACTGTGGCCATGGCTCATGCCTGCGGCGTGTCGGTCGAAGGCGAGCTGGGCTGCCTGGGCTCGCTTGAAACCGGCATGGCCGGCGAAGAAGACGGCATCGGCGCCGAAGGCGTGCTGGATCACAGCCAGATGCTGACCGACCCGGAAGAAGCGGCCGACTTCGTCAAGAAGACCCAGGTCGACGCCTTGGCCATCGCCATCGGCACCAGCCACGGCGCCTACAAGTTCACCAAGCCACCTACCGGCGACGTGCTGGCTATCGACCGCATCAAGGAAATCCACAAGCGCATCCCCAACACCCACCTGGTGATGCACGGCTCTTCCTCGGTCCCGCAAGAGTGGCTGGCGATCATCAACCAGTACGGCGGCGACATCAAAGAAACCTACGGCGTACCGGTTGAAGAAATCGTCGAAGGCATCAAGTACGGCGTGCGCAAGGTCAACATCGACACCGACCTGCGCCTGGCCTCTACTGGCGCAATGCGTCGCCTGATGGCCACCAACCCGAGCGAGTTCGACCCGCGTAAGTTCTTCGGTGCCACCGTGACCGCAATGCGCGACGTGTGTATTGCTCGCTACGAAGCGTTTGGTACTGCGGGTAATGCTTCGAAGATCAAGCCGATCTCGTTGGAAGCGATGTACCAGCGGTATTTGAAGGGTGAGTTGAACGCTAAGGTGAACTGAGTCCACAAGGCTGGTGCGTATTAAAAACCCGTCTCGAGACGGGTTTTTTGTGTGTGAGCGAGCGTGTCCCGCCACCCTTGGGCATTACCTGTCATGATTGAACTACCACTGTTCCAATATCAGGGCGCTACTGCGGTAATCAATAAGATTATGGACTGTAGAACCGTGCCATTAGGTTTTGTAACGACGTAATAGAACTGCAGATCACCAGCGCCTGTCGTGACCCTGCCGTTATGGTAGAAGTCGAATTCAAACACATACGGGGCTAAATATGCACGATGCCCGGAGAACGTTCCTACTTTTCCCGTCGTTGTGTTTTTTACGTGCAAAACTACGTTGTCGTTGTTGACGTCAAATACAGTGCTCTGTGGCACATAGATACCATAGCCGTCTATCGCACGAAAAGCATCAGGAATAGTGGTCGACTTCCTCGTGATGTTGTTGGGATTGTTAAAGTCAATGCCGATGGGCGATATATTGTTCAAGACGGTTCTGCTCGAGTTATAAAGCAACAAGTCAACCGGTGGCATAAAGATAGGTGGCATGATTTTGGTTCACTATGAGTGCTGGAGAAGGTTAAACACGTCTGACACCTAAGTAATTCGTACCCCATGTGCTATTTGTAAAATGAATGGTATGACTGCCCTCAAGTAAGCTGTAGTAAGGGTCCGCTGCATTCAGTTCTATGTTCAGCCCGCTTACCCGAGTTCCGCTCGATTGGGTCGACTGCATTCTGATTACTGTGCCCTGTGCAGATCCGGGATTCGGGGTGTTAAATGTGCCAGAGAGGGAGATAAAATCTCCGTAGTAGTTGCAGTTTCCTGCAAAGACTCCGGTAGTGGGCGACGTATATATGATGTTTCCAACGGTAATGTAAATCGATAGATCGCCGTAACCACCGGTGTATTGGCCAGATGTAAAGACTGCAGTCATTTTATATGCTCCAGATAATGATGTTGCTTATTGAATGCTCTGTGTAAGCGCTTTGCTCAAGTCGTCCCAGTTGCCATAAGCGGGCTGTTGTTGAATGCTGGCAGCGGTACGGGCACCCCTAAAATTTATATGGGCAATCGCGCCTGGCTCCATGTTGACGTCGGTAACAGTTCTGTTGGGCTCATCAAATAATTGAAAAGAACTGGTCGTTATTAAGGATATGATACTGTCTGCGGGAATGGAGGCGACCTCTCCGTTAATGCTCATTATATGGCTATTGGTGTTCGAATCGAATCCAAGAAATGTACCCGTAATTACACCTAGGGTGGTGTTGAGTGTAAACGTTAAGTCTTCGAAGCCTGTATAAACATCCATGCGAATACTCTCTGTAATAGTAAGATGTGGAAGTCCTTTTATTTAGACACAAGGCCCAGACCTACCGTGTAGGTGATAAGGCTGGACCTTGATACTTCGCTTAACTGTTACTGGATGGGATCTGTGTAGGCTCCTGCACTGGCGGGATTACTACGTTTGTTGGAGTCGTTTGCAACGTCGAGGGAATATCGGCGGTTCGAATGAGGCGAACATTATTTTGGGAAAGCGTAAGAAGTTGTTGAGTTGAAATTTCTTTGATGCTAAAGGTCTCCTTTGAAATTCCCGCTACTTTTCCAATGATGATTTTTTTATCAATGGTCTCGAAAACTGCGAGGTCATTTTCCTTGAGTGGCAGACCTTGCGGGTTGCTGGCGTTATCCATGGTCGTATTCTCCAATTTTGCTATTTTATTTCATGTGTGTTGATGAAGGGCGCTGATGTATTCAGTATAGACACGTCTATTAGTTTCTAATGACCGCTACGCTACCACTCGGCACGATAGTAGTCTGGCTAGGATAAATGGTTGTTGTAGGAATGCCGGTGTAGGTTTGATAGTGAGGGTTGTTGAAGTAAAAGCCTGCCCACAGTGCCCAGAACTTTTCTTCATCGGTGCATTTTATACAGGTGGGTGGCTGTGGAAGAGTGACCATTGAACTCCGCTGGTTGTAGATCTGGACGACGCTTCCTGCTTGAGCATAGACGGTGTTATAGGTGTTGTAAGTGGTGTAGTCTTGAATGTAAGAGCCAGGTTGGGCAACGACAAATGTTCGAGCGCCCACCTTCGGTCCTTCCGTTGGCGCTTGTGGTTGCGAATTTAAAAGCGCCGAATTGACCCATGCCTTGATACTTTGCTCTTCAAAAGTAACGAACTCACCTGTTGGGGTTGCCACCGTGTAGGTTTTTGCGACGCCATCATAATGATCAATTGTACCGGCAAAGGTTCCGTGATCGGTTACGGCGCACACCTTATCACCGGCAGTGTACCGTTTAAGTTCGATAGTGGCGTTTAGAGTTTCCATGTTTGCACTTCCTTAGTGCGATGAGTGAGGCCTTATCGTCTAATAATCGGGAAGGAGCGGCTACTGTCAACATTAACAGGTGTCTAGAACGATTCGGAATTAAGCTGCGATTTATTACAAGGCCGAATCGCTTGTGACTCTTATACGGCATGTTTATTCAAAATGTCAGTTGTGGGCATGAGCCTATAGGGGAAAACCCGCAAAAGTGCGGGCTTTTGTTGCAGGGCTTGATCAAGCAGCGGCAGGATCATCGAACACCACGGTGTTCAATGACCCGAAACACATCACTTACATCCTGCACCAGAATGCGTGTTGTTCAGGTCGCGTTCGGCGAAGTCCGGCATGGAGCACGCCATCAGGTTGAGGTGCTCAAGCGCCGCGTTGAGGCGTTCGCGCAGACAGGCGTGAAGGTCAAGCAGTGGTGCGTCGCTGTCGATCAGGAGCACGGGGTAGTCGGTGGCGGTTTCGGTGCGGTGAAGCGGCGGGGTGGTAGTTGTTGGGTCATGGTGAATCCTTAACTCGAAAGAAGATTGACCACCGTTTGCTGCGAAACAAATTAGGTGGCAGCTGTACGCGGGTTCGCAGACCGAGGAGCTAAGACCCGGCAGACCCGAAGGTCTCCCACGCACAGCCGCCATAACAAAGACTGCCGTCGGCAAGATACCGGGACTGTTTTGACGGGTGCGGTTTTAACTCTGTAGGGCTGCGAAACCCTATCGCTGATCAACGCCGGCGACGGGGCGAGCTATAAGCGGCGAGTTGGCTTGTCGCAATGGTGCTGTAGGACGGACACCAAGCCCTCAGGCCACACAGGCCAAATGTGGGAGGGGGCTTGCCCCCGATTGCGGTGGGTCAGTCACAGCTATTGGAGCTGGCACACCGCTATCGGGAGCAAGCCCCCTCCCACAGGGGATTTAATCGTCTGGATTTATCGGGGAATGATCCGTGGGCTTATCGGACGTTGCCTACTCGAAATAGGCTAATCCATTTACTCGTGATCAATATCCAACTTCGCAAACGTCACCCTTGCCCCCTCCTTGCTGTCCCCACTGTTGTCCTGCACATACACCCCCGCCTTGAAGTACAACGGCTTGTCGCCCCAGGCAGCGCCAATGCGTTCATTCCACTCGCTGTCGGCGGCGTACACGCTGAGCAGCCCGGCTTTGTTGAGATTGATAACGTAGGTGAAGCTCTTCTCCAGCGACACGTCGGAGGCGACGATGATGACCTGGCTCTCGGCCTCGTCCGGGCGCATGCGCACCTTGGCGACGATGTTGCCGGTCTGGGTTTTTTCCTTGAACTGGTACTCCAGCTTGATCAGTGGTTTCTGGCTGTCATAGGCGTGGATCTGGCCGATGACGACTTTGCCGGAGGTGGGTACCTGGTTGACCGTGAGGGTGGCGCGCAGGAAGTTGTCGGCCTCGGGGTAGGTCCAGTTGCGCAGGCGCCCGTCGGCGTAGGTTTCGCGCAGTTCGCTGCGTGGGTAAATGGCGTTTTCGGTGCGGGTGCCGGTCACGGGGGTCCAGAACTGCACATCGCTGCCTTCGGCCTGGAAGTATTGATCGTTGAAGCCACTCAGCAGCCTTGGGGTGTCGATGGTCGTGGGCGGGGAGCCGACCGGAATGCTCAGGTTCCAGGTGGAGAGGTCGATCATGGTGTTGGCCTTTTACAGAGGGTGAAAACGTTGGCCCAGAGGCCTTACCGGTTCTTTATAGGCGGTGCTGGTGAAATTGTTAAACAATCGCTGGCAATTAATTGGCGTCAGAGGAATGCCAAAAAGCCATGTTGCCCATGAGCCGCGGGCTGTAGGGCCTTACCGTTAGTCGGCTTCCTGGCTTTTGTTTCAATGAGGGCATCCACGTCACTTCTGCTTTTTTGGAACCGAGGCTAGAGTGAGCCCTCAGTATTTATCCGGGTTTGGTAACAGAACTGACCGGTGCAGCTCCCCAAGGAAGAGACGTAGCATGGATTGCGCTCCACACCCAGGCGATGCCAGTTCGGTCCTTTTGGTGGTCGATGACTACCCGGAAAACCTCGTCAGCATGCGTGCGCTATTGCAGTGTGAAGACTGGCGGGTAATGACCGCCGCTTCCGGCCTGGAAGCCTTGGAATTGCTGCTGGCCCACGACGTCGACCTGGTGTTGCTGGACGTGCGCATGCCCGGTATGGATGGCTTCGAGGTGGCACGTCTAATGCGTGGCAGCCAACGCACGCGCATGACGCCGATTATCTTCCTGACAGCCACTGCCCATTCACCCGATGCGGTACTTGAAGGGTATGCCAGCGGTGCGATCGACTACCTGTTCAAGCCGTTTGACCCACTTATCCTCAAGCCCAAGGTGCAGGCGTTGCTGGATCACCAGCGTAATCGCCGCGCTTTGCAGCGCCTGAGCCATGACCTGGAACTGGCGCGCGCCTTTAATGCCTCGGTGCTGGATAACGCCGCCGAGGGCATTCTGGTGGTGGGCGAAACCAGTGTGATCGAGTACGCCAACCCGGCCATTTCGCGGCTGCTCAATGCCACGATGGCCGAGTTGCAGGGGGAGAGTTTCCTCAGTTTTCTGCAAAAACCTCATGTGCCCACTTGGCTGGGCTTCCCGATGTACGAGGCGTATCGCAAGGGCCAGACGTGGCGCCAGCACGATGCCATTTTGCGTACTGGTCGCGGGCAGCAGGTGCCGGTGGCGTTATCCTGCGCGCCCTTGCCTGCCGAGCAGCAGGCGATGGTGGTGACAGTGCTGGACATGTCTGAAGTGCGCCACCTGCACCAGCAGCTGGAGTTCCAGGCCGTGACCGACCCGTTGACCGGGCTGCTGAACCGGCGGGGTTTTCATCAGGCGGTGGAGAATACGTTGCTGCGCGGCGAACGCAGTGAGCAGGCGCTGGTATTGCTGTACCTGGACCTTGATGGCTTCAAGCGAGTCAACGATACGTTGGGCCACGACGCCGGTGATCGCGTGCTGCGTTGGGTTTCTGAACAAATGCAGGCATATCTGCGTTCCTACGACATTCTCGGACGCATTGGCGGGGACGAGTTCACCGCCTTGCTGGAGCTTGAGTTCCCCGAACAGGCTGCGAAGATCGCGGAAAAGCTGATCGAGCGAGTGTCTGTGTGCCAGCAGGTCGACGGTCTGGATGTGATGCTCGGCGTCAGTATTGGCATTGCGACGTTTCCGGATTGCGGCTCGGACCTGAGCGGTCTGTTACGGGCAGCAGATATCGCTATGTACGAAGCCAAGCGCGCCGGACGTCAGCAGTATCGTTACTACGACCAGGAAATGAACGGCCGCGCCCGTTCGCGGCTGATGCTCGAAGACAGCGTACGCACAGCCATTGCGAACAAGGATTTCACCTTGGTGTACCAACCCCAGATGTGCCTGGATGATGGGCGTCTGCGCGGTGTCGAAGCACTGTTGCGCTGGCAGCATCCGAGTGTCGGCGATGTGCCACCAGGTTTGTTTTTGCCGCTGTTGGAAGAGGCGCGCTTGATCAGCCAGTTGAGCACCTGGATCTACCAGCAAGTCGCTGCTCAGCGCCAGGCCTGGCAAGCTACCTTCGACCCTGAGCTGGTGCTGAGCGTGAGCCTGAGCAGTAGCCAGTTCAATATGCCCAACCTGGCCAACCAACTGCAGCAGGTACTGGAGCGACATGGGCTGCGTGGGCGGCAGTTGGAGGTGGAAATCGGTGAAGACTGCCTGATGAATAATCTTGAGGAGTCGACCAAACAGTTGCAGTTACTGCGCCGCATTGGCGTGCGTATAGCCCTGGATGACTTTGGTGCTGGCCACTGCTCCCTGGCCCATTTGCGCGATCTTGCGTTCGACACCCTCAAGCTTGACCCGCAGTTGGTGGCGCGCCTGCCAGGCTCGTCGCGGGATGCCGCAATGGCACGCAGCATCATCCAGTTGTGTGGGCATTTTGATGTGTTGGTGATCGCTGAAGGCGTAGAGACCCTTGAGCAAACAGAATGGCTCAAGGCCAATGGCTGCACGTATATCCAGGGGCCGTGGGCGGCGTTGCCGTTAATGGCCGAGGACGTTGCAGGCTGGTCGTACCCTCGCGGGCGTTGAATTCGCTACACTGGCGCCCGTCCCATTTGCGTTGCACACCCCCATGACTGCGTTGAAATACCTCCAGGCCTATCCCGCTGCGCTTCAGGAGCAAGTGCGTCAACTGATCGCCAAGGACCAGTTGGGTGCCTATCTGGAGCAGCGTTACCCCGAACGCCACGCCGTGCAGAGCGACAAGGCGCTGTACGCCTACGCGCTGGCCCTGAAGCAGGAACACTTGCGCAACGCACCGCCCATCGACAAGGTGCTGTTCGATAACCGGCTGGACCTGACTCATCGCGCCTTGGGTTTGCACACCACGATTTCGCGGGTACAGGGCGGTAATCTCAAGTCCAAGAAAGAGATTCGCATCGCTTCGCTGTTCAAGGAGGCCGCCCCGCAGTTTCTACGCATGATCGTGGTGCATGAACTGGCGCACTTCAAGGAATCGGACCACAACAAGGCGTTCTACAAACTCTGCCAATACATGATGCCGGACTACCATCAGGTGGAATTCGACCTGCGGGTGTACCTCACCTGGCGCGATTTGCAGGGCAAGCCCTAACCACAAGGCGACAGACCATGGATGTGAGCAAGACCAAAAGCAGCTTCTATCGCCGCCTGTATGTGGCGTATTTGATCGACAGCCAGTTGGCCAGCAGCGTCCCGGCGCTGACCGAGGCCACTGGCATGCCACGGCGCACGGCCCAGGACACGATTGCGGCGTTGGCTGACTTGGATATCGTGTGCGAGTTTGAGCAGGAAGAGGGGGCGCGTAATCACGCTGGGCATTATCGGATTCGTGATTGGGGTGCGATTGACCGGGGGTGGATCGCGGCCAATCTTGCGATGATCAAGCAGGTGTTGGGTTACCCCTGACACAGGTTGTGGCTGGATTTGCCCCCGATGAGGCCATCAAGCCCGCCGCATACCAATATGTGGAATATCGTCTTCCAGGTATTCCTCGCCCGCCACTACGAACCCATAGCGCCCGTAATACCCCTGCAAATGCGCCTGGGCTGAGAGAAAAATCGGCATTTCTGGCCAGATACTCTCAATGCGCTTGAGCGCTTCCTCCATCATTTGATGCCCCAGCCCGGTGCCCCGTGCCACCTTTGCTACGATGACGCGGCCGATCACTACGTCGTCGCCCTGGGACTCAGGGTCCAGTAACCGCAGGTAGGCCACCAGCTCATCATCTTGCCAGGCCATCAAGTGGTGGGTATCGCCCGCCAGATCCTGGCCGTCGATGTCCTGGTAAACGCATTGTTGCTCGACGACGAAGACCTCGTTGCGCAGGCGCAGGATGGCGTACAGCTGTTCCTTGCCCAAGTCGTCGTGATGTTTGCAGACCCAATCAACCGTCATGATGTGTGCTCGTATAAAGACGTGCCAAGAATAGTAAGCGCGGCGGGCGCTGGTGTCTAAAATGGTAATTTTGTGAATGGCATCAATTTGCCATCATTCGGCGCGGGCACCGCGGGTTTCTTTGTGTAATCTGCAGTGCACGCTCATTGATGAGCTACTGTTATCAGGCCACTGCCTGCCCGCCAAGGACTTTGAGCATGCCGCGATTGACTCGTGCCGTTGCTTTGATCGCCGTGTTGTTACTGGCCCAACCGGTGTTGGCACAACGCCTGCGCCTGGTGGCGGATAGCTGGCCGCCGTTTACCGATGCCACCCTGATCAATGGCGGCCTGGCCACGGATATCGTCAGCACGGCCCTGGCCCGTGCGGGGTATGCCAGTGATTTTGACCAGGTGCCTTGGGCTCGCGCCTTGAAAGGGGTGGGGGACGGACGCTACGACGTGCTGATCAACGCCTGGTACGACGAGGCCCGTACGCAGTTGGGGCAGTTTTCCGGCGAGTATTTGCTTAACCGTGTGCGCTTTCTCAAGCGTAGCGACGATCCCATTGCTTATCGCAACCTGACAGAACTGCACGACGAAACGATCGCCGTGGTGCGCGGTTACGCCTACTCGGCAGCGTTTGACCAAGACACGCTGTTGCAGAAAGTGCCGGTGCACAACTTTGCCATGGCCGTGCGCATGTTGGCGGCCCGGCGCGTGCGGTTGACGTTGGAGGATGAATACGTAGCGCGTTACTACCTGGCGCGGGAATCTCCGCGGGTGCGCAATGCCGTGGCGTTCGTGGGCGAGCCCTTGAGCCAGAACAGCTTGCATATCCTGGTCAGCCTGAAGAACCCCGAACACGCGCAGATTGTTGCCGGTTTTGATCGGGAGATTGCGCGGATGAAGGCGGATGGCAGTTATGCGCGGTTGATGAAGGCGCATGGGATGTAGCGGCCTAAGCCGCGCTGGTGTCTTTGATCAAGTGCGCGGCCAACGTGCGCAACGGCCCCAGCTGCCGACAAATCAACGCCAACTGCGTTTGCACCAGCCGCTGCGCCTCATCGATCTCATCCGGCATTTGCTCCAACTCTGCCGCCAACCCTTCCTCGGCATCACTCTGGATCGCAATCGGCTGTTTGTTAGCCAGGCCGCTGGCGATCTCATCAATGCTTGCCGCCAGGCTGTTGCCTGCGCCTTCGATCAAATGCTCACGCACGTCAGCCGGTAGCTGGGTTTCGCGGTGCGCACCCAAACCCGACAAATAGCTGAGCAAGGTGTGTGACAGCACCAGAAAGCGAAAGCCTACGTCGGCCTCCTTACGAAAGTGCCCAGGCTCCATCAGCATATTCGCCAGCGTAGTGGATAGCGCGGCATCGGCGTTATGCGCGTTGCGCCGGGCCAGGCGGTAGGCCAGGTCGTCGCTCTTGCCGGCGGCGTATTGCTGCATGATCTGGCGCAGGTAGATGCTGTTGCAGGTCAGGGTATTGGCCAGCACTTTGTTCAGGCGCCGGCCTTGCCAGTCCGGCAGGAACAGGAATACCGCCAGCCCCGCGATCAGGCTGCCAAGCAGGGTATCGAACAGGCGAGGCAGAAACAGCCCGTAGCCATCGCCCACCTGGTTGAAGCAGAACAGCACCATCAGGGTGATCGCTGCAGTCGCCAGGGTGTAGCGCGTGGTGCGGTTGATAAAGAACACCAGGCCCGCAGCGATGGCGAACATCGATTGCACGACCGGGTTGGGGAACAAATCGAACAGCGCCCAGGCCACGGTCAGGCCGATGGCGGTGCCGATGATCCGCTGGCCGAGTTTGCGGCGGGTGGCGCCGTAGCTCGGCTGGCAGACGAACAGGGTGGTGAGGATGATCCAGTAACCTTGGGACGCGTGGATGGCGTGCAGGGTGCCATAGCCGATGGTCAATGCCAGTGACAGGCGCAAGGCGTGCCGAAACAGCAATGACGTCGGCGTGAGTTGGGTGCGCAGGCGCGTCCACATTTCCTTGAAGTTACGCGGGGCGCGGTCCAACAGGTTGCTGTCGGTAGCGTCGGCCAGGGCATCGGGGTTGCTGGCGTCGCCCAGCAGGCGGTCGAGGGTGGACAGGTTGGCGGCCAAGGCGCGCAACGAGCGCAACAGGCCACGCCAGGCGGGGTTGCTCTGGATGCGCAGGTGCTCCAGGGAGGCGTTCAGGTCGCCCAGGGCCTCGGCGAAGCTGTCGTCATAGATGAACGGTTGGCGCAGTTGGATCGATTCGGCCAGGGTCTGGCAGGCTTTGCCTTGCTGGCGCAGCAGGCGCTGGCAGCGAAACAGCACATCGCTGTGGAAAAAGGCATCGGTCAGGGCGTTGTACGGGTAGTGAGACGAACTGGCGCGTTCGTGGATGTCCTGGGCCAGGAAATACAGCTTCAGGTAGCGGCTGACCTTCGAGCCCGGTCGGCCATTGCCGACACGGTGCAGAATGATTTCCTTGGCCGCATTCAGCGCGGCGACCACCCGGCCATTTTGCTGGGCCAGTTCCAGGCGCCGGGCTTCCACATCCAGTTGGCGGATCGGCTCGAACAAGGATGACTTGAGCTTGAGATAGCGCCCCAGCTCACGGAACAACCGCGCCAGGCTCTGCTGCACCGGCTGGTTGGAAAACAGCGCCTGCCACAGCACCGACAGCACGCCGTACCAGGCGGCGCCGGCCACCAGCAGCAGCGGCTCATGCCAGAAGTCGGTGACGGCGCCGCCGCGCTGGTCCACGCCGATCATGGTGTAGACCGACAGAATCAAGGTGGCCGAGGCAATCGCGCCATAGCGTTCGCCCAGCGCACCGAGCATGGTCAGGGAGAAACTGGCCAGGGCCAGGGCGATGGCAAAGATCCAGGGGTAGGGGAACAGCAATTCCACCGACAGCGCGGCGATGCTGAAACACACCAGTGTCACCGCCAGGGCGTTGAGGCGGCCCTGCCAACTGTCATCAGTCTCGGCCAGGGCACTGGCGATAATCCCCAGGAACAGCGGGATCAGCAGCGTCATTTCATCCTGGTACCAACACAGCGCCATGCTGCCGGTGAGGGCGATGAACACCCGTACGCTGTAGCTGAATTTATCCAGCGCCCACAGGCGCCGCATGGACTGCTTGAACGAGGTCGATGACATGAAGTCTGGAGTCTTCCGGGACGTTGTCGCTAAATTGAGCTATCAAGGACGCCACGGCAAGTGTGGTGATCACATCCAACAGCAAATTTTTCAAGATCACTACAAAACCAATGTGGGAGGGGGCTTGCTCCCGATGGCGGTGTATCAGTAACAGATGTACTGACTGATACACCGCCATCGGGAGCAAGTCCCCTCCCACATTTTTACTGCGTTGTGTCAGGCATATTGCGCGGCTGCGTAGCCCGACGCCCAGGCCCACTGAAAGTTGAACCCGCCCAGGTGACCGGTCACATCCAGCACTTCGCCGATGAAGTACAGGCCAGGGCTTTTCAGTGATTCCATGGTCTTGGACGACACTTCCCGCGTGTCCACTCCACCTAAGGTTACCTCGGCAGTGCGATAGCCCTCGGTGCCGGCCGGTACGAGTTGCCAGCTCCCAAGCTTTTGCGCGATATCGGCAATTTCAGCATGGGTGTACTGCTTCATCGGTTTGGATTCGAACCAGCTTTGGGCCAGCAGGTTGGCCATCTTCTTGGTGAAAATCTCCCCCAGCAGGGTCTTTAGCTCGCTGTTGGGATGCTCGGCCTGTTGCTGTTGCAGCCAGTCATGGGCGTCATGATCGGGCAACAGGTTGATTTCCACCGTGTCGCCGGATTCCCAGTAAGACGAGATCTGCAAAATCGCCGGCCCGCTCAGGCCGCGATGGGTGAACAGCATGTTCTCGCGAAAGCTCTGGCCGTTGCAGCTCACCAGGCAATCCACTGAAGTGCCGGATAACTCACTGCACAATGGCTTGAGCTGGTCGGTGATGGTAAACGGCACCAGCCCGGCGCGGGTTGGCAGCAGTTCGTGGCCAAATTGCTTGGCCACTTGATAGCCAAAACCGGTGGCGCCCAATGTGGGGATCGACAAGCCACCGGTGGCAATCACCAGCGACTCGCAGTGCAACTCGCCGAGCGTGGTCTGCAATTGGTAGCCGCTATCGAGCCTGGCGATTTCCTCGATGGAGGTGTCCAGGTGCAGGCTCACGCCGGTCTGGATGCACTCATCGAGCAACATGCCGAGGATGTCGCTGGACTTGTTATCGCAGAACAGCTGGCCGAGTTTTTTCTCGTGGTACGGCACGCCGTGCTTGGCCACCAGCCCAATGAAATCCCACTGGGTGTAGCGCGCCAGGGCCGACTTGCAGAAGTGCGCGTTATGCGAGAGGAAGTTGGCAGGCTCGGTGTACATATTGGTGAAGTTGCAGCGGCCGCCACCGGACATCAGGATCTTCTTGCCGGCCTTGTTGGCGTGGTCGATCAGCATCACTTTGCGCCCACGCCCGGCGGCGGTCAATGCGCACATCAAGCCTGCGGCGCCGGCGCCAATGATCACAACTTCGGTCGAGCGCAAAACGGTGTCCTCATACAAATTCTGAATTGAAATACAGTCAAATGTGGGAGGGGGCTTGCTCCCGATGGCGGTGGTTCAGTCACATCTATATTGACTGAGACTCCGCTATCAGGAGCAAGCCCCCTCCCACATTTGAATCTCCATTGGTGTGCGAGATATTTACAGGATCCGCACGCGCAACGAACGGCCTTTGATCTTGCCGTCATTCAAGCGCTGCAACGCCTGCTTGGCGATCCCGCGTTCCACGGCCACGAATGCCTGGAAGTCAAAGATCGCAATCTTGCCGACCTGGGCGCCCGGAATGCCGGCTTCACCGGTCAATGCACCCAGAATGTCGCCTGGGCGGACTTTGTCTTTACGCCCGGCGGCGATGCACAGGGTGCTCATCTGCGGCAGCAGCGGGCCACCGCTTTGCGGCTTGAGGTTGTCCAGTTGGTCCCAGTTCAGCGGCGACTTCTGCAGTTGCTCGATGGCCTGGGCGCGGTGCGCTTCGGACGGCGCCACCAGGCTGATGGCGATACCGGTCTCGCCAGCACGACCGGTACGGCCAACGCGGTGGATGTGGATTTCCGAGTCGCGGGCCAGTTCGACGTTGATCACCATGTCCAGCGAGTCGATGTCCAGGCCACGGGCAGCCACGTCGGTAGCCACCAGCACCGAGGTGCTGCGGTTGGCGAACATCGCCAGTACCTGGTCACGGTCGCGTTGTTCCAGGTCGCCGTGCAGGCCGACGGCGGAAATGCCTTTGGCTGTCAGGTGGTCGACAGTTTCCTGCACTTGCTGCTTGGTGAAGCAGAACGCCACGCAGGAAGCCGGGCGGAAGTGCGCGAGCACCTTGGTCACCGCGTCCATGCGCTCTTCCGGCGAGATTTCGTAGAAGCGCTGTTCGATCTGGTCATCGGAGTGGAACGCCTCGGCCTTCACCTGCTGCGGCGCACGCATGAACTTGGACGCCAGCTGCTTGATGCTCACCGGGTAGGTGGCCGAGAACAGCAGGGTCTGGCGGCGTGGTGGGGTCTTGCTGATGATGTCTTCGATGGCGTCGTAGAAGCCCATGTCGAGCATACGGTCAGCTTCGTCGAGGATCAGGGTGTTCAGGCCGTCCAGTACCAGCGAGCCTTTGCGCAGGTGCTGCTGGATACGGCCCGGGGTGCCGACGATGACGTGAGCGCCATGCTCCAGGGAGGCGATCTGCGGGCCGAGGGACACGCCGCCGCACAGGGTCAGCACCTTGATGTTGTCTTCGGCACGGGCCAGGCGACGGATTTCCTTGGCGACCTGGTCGGCCAGTTCACGGGTGGGGCACATCACCAGCGCCTGGCAACCGAAGTAACGTGGGTTGATCGGGTTCAACAGGCCGATGCCGAAGGCGGCGGTCTTGCCGCTGCCGGTCTTGGCCTGGGCAATCAGGTCCAGCCCCTTGAGGATCACCGGCAAGCTTTGCGCCTGGATCTGCGTCATCTCGACGTAACCCAGCGAGTCGAGGTTAGCCAGCATGGCGGCGGACAGGGGCAAAGTATTAAAAGCGGTGGCGATGGTAGTCACGGGACTGGCTCTGCAAAACAAAATGTCGCGCAGTGTACCAGCCCTGTGGGATTTTCCCCGCAAGTTCTCGACGAGAAGCCCGTCAGTGCTCGATATCGTGCTCGCGGCTGACCACGCGTTTGCCGTCTTTTGGCGACAATTGCAGGAAGATCGCCGCCGCCAGCATCGCCATGATGCCCACGGTGAGGAAGGTCAACTGGAACGCGCCGAGGACACTCTCCACACCGTCATTGCCGGCCTCGGCAGTAAACCCGCCAAGCAACGCGCCGGCACAGGCCACGCCGAGGCTGAGGGACAACTGCGCCACCACCGACAACAGACTGTTGCCGCTGCTGGCCTGGGCGTCGTCGAGGTCGATCAGGGTCACGGTGTTCATCGCGGTGAATTGCAGGGAGTTGATCGCCCCCAGCACCGCCAGCATTGCCAGCAGCAGCGGGTAGGGCGTGTGCTCGCTGACCAGGCCCATGCTCGCCAGCATGATGCCCAGAGCCAAGGTGTTGCCGGTCAGCACGATGCGATAACCGAGGCGCTCGATCAACGGCCTTGCCACGGACTTGGCAAACATCGCCGCCGCCGCAAGCGGCAACATGCTCATCCCGGCTTCCGATGGCGAGTAACCCAGTGCCACCTGCAACAGCAGCGGTACCAGGAACGGCAGTGCGCCGCTGCCCAGCCGCGCAAACAGGTTGCCCAGAATGCCGACGGCAAAGGTGCGGGTCTTGAACAGCACCGGCGAGAACAACGGGTTATCAATATGCCCGGCGCGCAGCCAGTACGCCGCCAGGCAGGCGAACCCGCCGAACAGCAGCAATATGACCCGCAGGTGCGGCAGGTGCAGTTCGCCCAGGCCCTCCATGGCGATGGTGATCAGCACCATTGCCGCGCCGAACAGCAGGAAACCCAGGCCGTCGAAGCGCGTGCGTTCGCTGCCGCGCAGGTCGGGAATGAATTTCCACACGGCATAGCAGCCGATCATGCCCACCGGCAGGTTGATCAGGAAGATCCAGTGCCAGGTCAGGTATTGCACCATCCAGCCGCCCATGGTCGGGCCCAGTAATGGGCCGAGCAGGCCGGGGATGGTGATGAAGCCCATGATGCGCACCAACTCGGAACGTGGATAAGCGCGCAGCACCACCAGCCGCCCGACCGGCAGCATCAGCGCACCGCCCAAGCCCTGGATCACCCGTGCGCCCACCAGCATGGTCAGGCTGCTGGACAACGCGCACAGCAGCGAGCCGAGGCTGAACAGCATGATCGCGCCAAAGAAAATCTTCTTGGTGCCAAAGCGGTCAGCGATCCAGCCCGATGCGGGAATCAGCAGGGCGACGGTGAGCATGTAGGCAATCACCACCCCCTGCATGCGCAGCGGGTTCTCCGCGAGGTCCCGAGCCATGGCCGGCAGGGCCGTGTTGAGGATCGTCCCATCCAGCGATTGCATGAAGAAGGCAATCGCTACCACCCAGGGGAGCCAGCGGGCGGTCTTGGCATCGAGAGGGGCACGATTCGGCATGGGGACCCTTTTATTAGCAGGCTATGTGTTGGCGATTATGCGCCATTCGTCGCTCCTTTTCCCACTGGCGGTTCGTCTAAGTCCGACAACGTTGCGTGCTCTCCGACCAGGAAATCCAGCAATGCACGGTGAACTGCCAGCGCCGCCTCCCGAGACTCCAGGTCCAGCAGGTGGCCGGTATGCTCGGCCACCGCAAAGCTGCTGCGGCCTACATATTGTTTGAACAGCTGGGCCTCGGCGGCCGGGGTGTATTCGTCCAGGGCACCGTTGAGAAAGTGCACCGGCGTCTCGATCTGTCGCAGCGCTGGCAAGTAGTTGCCATCGCCCAAGGCCAGGACCTGGTGAATGTGAAAGCGCGCCTGGCGGTACTCGGTAGTGGCCATGGTCGACAGGTGCCGATGGTTGTTGCGCTTGAGGCGCGGCGACAGGTATTTGCCGACCGTCTCGTTGAGCAGGTGGCCGACCGCAGATTTGTCATCGGCCTCGATCAACACGCGCACGCGCTCCACGTATTCGAGCATGGCCTGGTTGAGGTTGGGCGCCAGGGCCATCACCACCGAGCTTTCGATGGAGGGCGGGTTGTGCGCCAGGGTCAGCAGCGTAGAGATGCCGCCCCACGAGGCCGACACCAGATGGTTGACCTCAAAGCGTTCCACCAGGGCACGCAGGATTTGCACCTCGTCGTCCTTGGTGACCAGGTCAAGGTCGGTGTTGTGCTCGCGCGAGTAGCCGGAGAACGGCAAGTCGAACAGCAGCACATTGAAATGCTCGGCCAGGCATTTGCTGGTGCGGGCAAAGGAGCGCGTGGTGGACAGCGCGCCATTGACCATCAGTACGGTTTTTCTATGCGGATGGTTACCGAGCTGCTCTACGTGAACGTTGTAGTGTTTGAACAGCTTCTCTATGACAAAACTTCCATGGTTCATCTGAAGGCTCCAGCTTGCCCAGTCCAGGCAAGGTCATGCATCACGTGCGGGCACGTGGGTGGGGTGGCGGGATGCCATCAAGCCTTATAACGAGGAATCAGGGAGGGGACAATAGGCGGATTCGCCAAATGAGAGCACCGCAGAAAGTTTACCAGTGGGAAGGGATTTGCCTGACAGATGAGTCCACTTACAGGCAAGTCAGGCAAAGATTGATTTAAGCCAACACCAATACGGTATTTTCTTTACTGTCGAATGGTGAGTCGCCAAGAGGAACTTTGATACTCCACAAGTCGATATGGCCATCAATGACGGCGACAGAATGGCTGGAGTTGGCAAGGGTACCTATCGCTCCATTTTTTAATTCCTCAAGAGTGCCGCTGCGCATAGAGTGCTTGAGCCCAAGGCGTGTTAACGCTTCACCAGGGTGTTCTCCGTCGTTCAAGGTGTCCATTGCGGTCTTAAAGTTCTGGCTGGCCCGGTGGTCATTGTTTTCGTTCTGCGCCCGCTTTGCGCTGGCCGCATATAGAAAAACGGCATGTCGCAAGACCTTGCCGCTACCAGCGAATCCTGTGTGCTCCATGGCTTGAAGCAGTTCTTGATGGGTCAGGGTGATGCGGACATCGTCGCGCATCACTACGTCATAACCTTCAGGTGTCCGGGTTATCTTTTTATAAATACCCTCTGGATGGCTGCCGAACTTGGCCATCGCCGCCTTGATGGCTGACACCGTGACACAGTTACCTTCGGTGACTTGAAAGAAATCTCGCCATATGTTTTTTGGTCTGATGCCCGAGTCGGTGGTCGAGCGAACAATTGTACGGGCGGGGGCATCATCTTTGCGGGTGTAGGCAGCATTGAATTCGCCTTTTTCCAAGTGGCGATTGTTGATGCGACTATTATCGTAAGGGGTTGGATAGTTGAGGCCATTCAGTGGAGAGAAACCGATATTCATAGTGATTGACTCGGGGTGCATAAAGGGGACTGTCGGTGAACAGGTTGTCTGAGAACTGACGGTGAGGATTTATTATTATGCGAGTTGATATCCGTGGGTGTGTACCTTCTCATCCCCAGGAAGGTTTTTACCTTCCTTTATGAACCTGCCGTTGTAGAACAGCCCACCAGCGTTACTGCCGATCAACACGGTCAGGCCATCGGCATCGCCTGCTCTTTCCATGTATTTAATAGATGAGCTCACGCCCATCCCTTCCAGAACATTTTTTACCGTACGGCCATCAATGTTGCCAATCAATGCTGCTTCGAAACTCTGCCCAAAGGAACGCACGGGGGGCTGGAGTTGTTGACGTTTGATGTAGGCTGCGAAGATGAAGTTGGCGTCCTTTATCATGCCATCATCGTGCCCGATGAATAAGGAGTGTTGTTGGGCTTGCTCAAGTTCGTCTCGCGAGAGGGTCAACTCAAATCCGTCCCTAAAGGTGACCTGATAGGCGTTATGGGCGAATTTTACATTTGAAAAAACATCGGTTGGGCTCTGCCCGAACTTGGACATCAGCAATTTTATGACATCGGCGTGGGTTGAAGTCTCACCTTGAAAGACAAAAGGTCTTTGCGTATAAAACCCGGTGACCAGGTTATCTGGTTTCTGTCCATTTCGTTTGGCAGAAAGCTCCGGAAGTTCATGGTCGGCCTGAACATCACCTTCAGGGGGAAGGGGTTCGAGCGTGAAGGTGGGAGGTGTTGATATCTGAGGGACCGCAATAGGCGTCGGCATGGAGGTGTGGGGGGCCTTAAGGACAATAAAGCTTTCTATCCATTGTGGTACCTTTTTCTTGTGCCCGTAGTTTTCCATAAAGCCGTCATTAATCATGCCGCGCTTACTCGAAAATACCTTCATTGCCGGTACGGCTACCTGGTTCCCTACGTCCTGAGACCACACATGCTGTAGTTGGTAGTCAAGCCCTAAAAGCTTTAAACCCTCGTACCCGCTGATCCCGTAATCAGAAGAGCTCAGAACAGCACCAAAGCTGTGTTGGTGAATATGGGTGCGATAATCGATTTTTCTGTAGTTGTATTGTGCTTCAAGGTGCTTGCGTTTATTCATGATCGCAAAAATAAAGCGTGCATCTTTTAGCATGCCCTCATCGTCGCCCGCAAACTTGGCATGGTGGGTAGCCAGTGCTAGTTCATCGTTGGATATATGCAGTTTGAAGTCGTCTTTCATGGTGATGTTGTAGCCGTTTCCGGTGTCCTTGACTTCATCAAAAATACTCAAGGGGCTCTGGCCGAGGCCCGACATGGCGGCCTTAATTACCGCCACCCAGTCATCGTGGTCATAACGGCCAAAGTAGGGGTATTTTTCATAGGTGGCATACAAGCCAGTCCACAAGTTACTGGGTGGGGCGCCTCTATCTTTTCCTGACATGACATGTGTTGCGGATGTTTCGGTAGGCACGGCGCGGAGGAGGTGTGAAGACAATAGTTTGTTTTCAGCGCTCGACGTGTTATTTGCGGATTTGCCCCTTGTTTGTGAATAGCTATTTACGCTCGACCGATGACTGCCGGTGGGCGTCGAAATGCTCAGGCTCATAAGTATGCTCCGCAGTTGATAGTGGGTTGCCCGCAAATGAATCACTGTTGTAAGTGTCCTGTTGCTGCAATGCGTTCCCGCTATAGGTGAGAGGATAGGTTACAGAGAGTGACCTCGATTGGTTTTGGATGCAGGATAAATCCGGCCTTGGGTCGGTTTGTACGCAGGAAGGGAAATAGCCGGACACTTATATAACTAATGGCAGCCGGAGTGGCTGCCATTAGTTTTTACGCGGGCTGTGAAAGTTTCACAGCGTCAAGGTCAGGCGCTTGACCAAGGCACCCGGCAGCAGGTTGGAGGCGGTATTGCGCTGGCTGTAAGTGCTGGCCGAGAGCAACAACTCCCGATCAGCGGTCAGGGCCTCAAGTTGCGAGCCGAGCAACTGATAGACACTGTCATCAAAACGCATGGTGCTGACCGGCGCCTTGATTTCGCCGTTTTCCACCCAGAACGTGGCGAAGCGCGTCATGCCGGTCAGGCGCGCCGCTGGCAGGTCGGAATAGTTCAGGTACCAGAGGTTGCTGATATATAACCCGGTGCCCAACTGCTTGAGGATATCGGCCTGGGCCAGGCTGCCTGCCGCCATTTGCAAGGCGCTGGGCGACTCGTCGCTGCTGGCGCCGTTGGTGCTCAAACCGTATTCGGCGGCGCTGCGAGAGTTGATCAACTGACCCTCGGCCTTGCCTGCCCGGATCAGGGGCACATTCCCGCGCGGGTAGCCTTCGGTGGAAAACGCCTGGCTCAGGGAACCGCTGATCTGTTCATTGATTGTCACCAGCGGGCTCAGTGATTGTTCACCGGCATACAGGCGCTGCAACGAACTGCCTTTGCTGGCGATGGCCTGGGCCGAAAAACCACCCCAGGTAATGATGCTGATGATTTCTTCCAGCGCTGGCGGTGCAAGGTAGGCACGGTATTGGCCGGGCGCCAGCTTGTGCAGCGGCCGCCCCAGAAACGCCAGTTGCTCGCGGGCCTGTTGAAAGCGTGCGGCAAATTCGGCGCTGTCCCAGGTGTGCCCGGCGTAGCTGGCCTTGACCGCTTCGCCATTGGCGTGGAACAGGCTGAAATCGAAGTTGAAGCTGTTGGCGCAATGCCAGCCGAACGCGCCCGAGGAACTGGCGAAACCACGGCTGATGGGGCCGGCGGCGTAGAAACCGACCAGGTCGACGCCGTCGGCAGCCTGGCTGATATCGTCCAGCACCTGGGCCAGCGCCGGCAGCGGCCGTCGCTGTTCGTTGCTGCTTTGCCAGGCGTTGTGGTTGAGCAGCAGGTACGGATCACGTGGCAGTAGCGGCAGGGTTTCACGCAGCTGTTGCAGGGCATCGGCCAGACGCTGGCGATCCAGTGCCGCCTCGCCGGACAGGGTGATGCCCAGATCGGCGTGGCGGCCATCGTTGATCAGCTTGAGGTTCAGGCTGGCCTGTTGCACTTGGCCGGCCTGGCGCACCTGTGCGTGGTTAAAACGCACGAACTCGGACGATTCATCCGCGTAACCCAGGTGGAACTGCTCCTTGTCGGTGACGGCCTGCTTGAGCCAGTCCACCAGTGCCTTGAAGTGGTTCATCAGGCATCGCCCCCAAATACGTCAATGTTACTGAATACACAGGCCGGCGACGCATGGCCGACGCGGATCACCTGGTTGGGCTCGCCCTTGCCGCAGTTGGGCGTGCCCAATACCTTGAAGGTGCTGGCGTCGCCGACCGCGCTGAGGTTGCGCCAGAATTGCGCGGAAATTGCCCGATAGTTGGGGTTCTTCACCACGCCCTTGAGTTCGCCGTTTTCGATCAACTGGCCCCACTCGCAACCGAACTGGAACTTGTTGCGCGCATCGTCGATGGACCACGAACGGTTGGTCGACATCAGGATGCCGTTTTCAATGCCACCCACCAGTTGCTCCATGCTTTTATCGCCGGCCTCGATATTCAGGTTGGCCATGCGGTCGATGGGCGGGCGGTTCCAGCCGCAGGCGCGGCTGTTGGCAACGCCTGGCAAGTCGGCGCGAAATTGCGACAACGCACCGCCCAGGGGCTTGAGCAGCAGGCCATCGCGGATCAGGAATTGCTTGCTGGCGCGGGTGCCGTCGTCGTCATGGCTGTAGCTGGCGAGCTGTTCGGGGATGTCCGGGTCGAAGGTCACGTTAAGCAGCGGTGAGCCGTATTGCAGATGGCCGAAGTCGCTGGCCTTCACAAAACTGGTGCCGGCGTAGTTACGCTCGTCACCGAGGATGCGGTCGAGTTC
Organism: Pseudomonas sp. W2Jun17; assembly: GCF_023127795.1. Lineage (NCBI taxonomy): Bacteria > Pseudomonadati > Pseudomonadota > Gammaproteobacteria > Pseudomonadales > Pseudomonadaceae > Pseudomonas > Pseudomonas sp. W2Jun17. The sequence continues at coordinate 239,682 of NZ_SPKO01000033.1, forward strand.
CAGCGGATGGCCGATGGACTCGTGGATCTGCAGGATCATCTGGTCGGGCATCAGCAGCAGGTCACGTTGGCCGTGGGGCGTATTGGGTGCGAGCAGCAATTGCAGGGCTTCGTCGGCCACCTTGCGGGCGGCGCCCACCAGGCCAAAGCGCTGGATCACACCGGCACTGCCTTGCTGGCCGAAGTTGGTACCGCCCAGGGTGCGGGTCTGGCTGTCGTTGCCGTCGAAGGCGGTGACACTCAGGCCAGGGAAGACGAAGCGCTGAGCCTGGCGCAATTGCGCGCCGGCGCTGTTGAGGTAGATCTGCTCAACATGGGTGGTGCCCAGGCTGACTTCCCAAGTCACCAGGCGTTCATCCTTGGGCACGGCGGCAGATTCATCGCCGAGCAATTGGTAGCAGTCGCTCAGGGGTGGGAAGGGCTGATCAAGGTCCGGAGACAGGTAGTCGGCGACTTCATTGGAAACCGGCTGCTGGTGCAGGTCGAGCAGGGCGTGGGGCTGGATCATCCGGGCTTGCTGTTCGGCGCGCTTAAGGGCCGCTTGCAGGCCGGCAAGGGAAATGTCGTTGGTCGCGGCATAGGCTTCCACGCCATTGAGACGCACGGTAAGCATGGCGCCTTCATCGTGGCTCAGGTGTGGTGGCTCGGCGACGTTCTTGCGTACCGACAGGTACTGACCGGATTCGCGTACGTAGCGCAGGGAGAAGAATTCGGCACGGGTGCGCAGGGCACTGAAGTGCTGTTTGAGGGTGGCGTGGTGTTCGAACATGGGGCCTTCCTTGTGGGCGGCTCGGCGCGCGGCAGGCCAACAGAGTAGGCCGGGGCTGGGAGCTGATCAAGGAAAGTGTAGAGGGGGAGGTTTTGTGGTGTCTGTCAGGGCCTCATCGGGGGCAAGCCCCCTCCCACACTGACTGTGTTCACAAATTCAGATGTGCAAATACAGTCAAATGTGGGAGCTGGCTTGCCTGCGATATCAGGCGCCGCGGTGTATCAGTTACTGCGCAGTAGGCCCTACTTCACGCATCGGCTTGCCACGCACCGGCGCATCGCCTGCCACGTAGTAGTCGGCGGTGCTGCGCGGCAGCGGCTTGCGGCCACGGATCTTGTCGGCGATTTTTTCGGCGATCATGATCGTCGGCGCGTTCAGGTTACCGGTGGTGATGATCGGCATGATCGACGCATCGACTACACGCAGACCCTGCATGCCATGCACGCGGCCTTCGCCATCCACTACGGCCATCTCGTCGGTGCCCATCTTGCACGAGCAGGACGGGTGGAACGCTGTTTCGGCGTGCTCGCGGATGAACTTGTCGAGCTGCTCATCGGTTTGCACTTCAATACCCGGGCTGATTTCGCGGCCACGGTATTGATCCAGTGCCGGCTGCTGCATGATTTCACGGGTCAGGCGGATGCCATCGCGAAACTCCTGCCAGTCCTGCTCGGTGGCCATGTAGTTGAAGAGGATGCTCGGGTAGTCCCGTGGGTTCTTCGACTTCAGTTGCACGCGGCCACGGCTTGGCGAACGCATGGAGCCCATGTGTGCCTGGAAACCGTGCTCTTTCACACCGTTGCTGCCGTTGTAGTTAATCGCGACCGGCAGGAAGTGGTACTGGATGTTCGGCCATTCGAATTCCGGACGCGAACGGATAAAACCGCCGGCTTCGAACTGGTTGCTGGCGCCAATGCCAGTGCCGTTGAACAGCCACTCGGCACCGATGGCTGGCTGGTTGTACCAGAGCAGCGACGGGTACAGCGACACCGGCTGGGTGCATGCATATTGCAGGTACAGCTCAAGGTGATCCTGCAGGTTTTCGCCGACGCCCGGCAGGTCGTGGACCACCGGGATGTCGAGGCTTTCCAGCAGCTTGGCCGGGCCGACACCGGAGCGTTGCAACAACTGCGGCGAAGCGATTGCACCGCTGCACACCAATACTTCTTTACGCGCACGGGCTTCAACGCGCTCTTCGGCGGCGCCGATCAGGTAGCGCACGCCAACGGCACGCTTGCCTTCGAACAACACTTTGTCGGTAAGGGCATGGGTGACGATGGTCAGGGTCGAACGCTTTTTAGCCGTGTCCAGGTAACCGCGTGCGGTGCTGGCGCGACGGCCATTCGGCGTGACGGTACGGTCCATCGGGCCGAAGCCTTCTTGCTGGTAACCGTTCAAGTCTTCGGTCCGCGGGTAACCGGCTTGTACGCCGGCTTCGACCATGGCGTGGAACAACGGGTTGTTGCCCGCTTTCGGCGTAGTCACGCTGACCGGGCCTTCGCCACCGTGGTAGTCGTTCGGGCCAATATCGCGGGTTTCTGCCTTGCGGAAATACGGCAGGCAATCGAGGTACGTCCAGTCTTCCAGACCGGGCAGCTTCGACCAGTTGTCATAGTCCATGGCATTGCCACGGATATAGCACATGCCGTTGATCAGCGAAGAACCACCCAGGCCCTTGCCGCGCCCGCATTCCATCCGGCGGCCGTCCATGTGAGGCTCAGGATCGGTTTCGTAGGCCCAGTTGTAGCGGCGGCCTTGCAGCGGGAAAGCCAGGGCGGCGGGCATCTGGGTACGGAAGTCGAGGCGGTAGTCCGGGCCACCGGCCTCCAGCAGCAAAACGGTGACGCCTTCGTCTTCGGTCAGACGGGTCGCCAGGGTGTTACCGGCGGAGCCGGCACCCACAATGATGTAATCGTATTCTTGGGACATTGGATGCACCCTCTTTGAAGTCTAGTCAGGTCGGGCCTCATCGGGAGCAAGCCCCCTCCCACATTTGATCGGGTTCACACAGTCAAAGGTGGGAGGGGGCTTGCCCCCGATGGCGGCCTTACAGGCAATACAAGGCTCGGGTGTTAGAACACCGAGGCGTAATCGCCCAGCTCAACCTGTACCGATTTGATGCGGGTGAAGTTGTTCAGCGAGCTGATCCCGTTCTCACGGCCCACACCGGATTGCTTGTAGCCACCGACCGGCATCTTGGCGTCGGACTCGCCCCAGGCGTTGATCCAGCAGATACCCGCTTCCAGTTGATGAATCACGCGGTGGGCGCGATTCAGGTCCTTGGTCACCAGGCCGGCAGCCAGACCGAAGTCGGTGTCGTTGGCGCGACGGATCACTTCTTCTTCGGTCTCGTAGGTGAGGATGCTCATCACTGGGCCGAAGATTTCTTCACGCACGATGGTCATGTCATCGGTGCAGTCGGTGAACACGGTCGGAGCCACGAAGGCGCCTTTGGCGAAGTCGCCATCGGTCAGACGATCGCCGCCGCACAGCAGGCGGGCGCCTTCTTCCTTACCTTTGGCGATGTAGCCCAGCACGCTTTCCATGTGGGCGAAGCTGACCAGCGGGCCGAAGTTGGTGTTGTCGTCCTGCGGGTCGCCGACACGGATGCGCGCAACGCGCTCGACAATCTTGGCTTCAAACGCAGCTTGCAGATGCTTGGGCACGAACACACGAGTGCCGTTGGTGCAGACCTGGCCGGAGCTGTAGAAGTTGGCCATCATCGCGATGTCGGCGGCGCGATCCAGGTCGGCGTCTTCGAACACGATCAGTGGCGACTTGCCGCCCAGTTCCATGGTCACTTCCTTGAGCGACGAGCTCGAGGCGCTGGCCATGACTTTCTTGCCGGTGTCGGTGCCGCCGGTGAACGAGACTTTCTCGATGCGCGGGTGCTCGGTCAACCAGGTGCCGACTTCACGGCCGCTGCCGGTCAGTACGTTGAACACACCAGCCGGAACGCCGGCTTCGGTGTAGATCTCGGCCAGTTTCAGGGTGGTCAGCGAGGTGACTTCGCTTGGCTTGAAGATCATCGCGTTGCCTGCGGCCAGGGCCGGGGCGGATTTCCACAGGGCGATCTGGATCGGGTAGTTCCACGCGCCGATACCGGCGACTACACCCAGCGGCTCGCGGCGAGTGTAGACGAAGGAGGTGTCGCGCAGCGGGATCTGCTCGCCTTCGATGGCTGGCACCAGGCCTGCGTAGTATTCCAGCACGTCGGCGCCGGTGACGATGTCGACGTACTTGGTTTCGGAGAAGGCTTTACCGGTGTCCAGTGTTTCCAGGGCGGCCAGTTCATCGTTGCGCTCGCGCAGGATGTCGACAGCACGACGCAGGATGCGCGAACGCTCCATGGCGGTCATGGCAGCCCAGATTTTCTGGCCCTTTTCAGCGCTGACCACGGCACGCTCGACGTCTTCTTTCGTGGCGCGTTGCACTTGGGCGAGAACTTCACCGTTAGCCGGGTTGATGGCTTCGAAGGTGGCATCGCTGCCAGCGTCGCTGTAGCCGCCGTCAATGTAGAGTTTTTGCAGGTCGAAACGGGCCATAAAGTCCTCGCAAGTGCATAAGTGGTTGGCGTTACCCGCCGTACAGTGGGCCATGGAGTTGTGGCAACACTGAGCGGCGGACGTTCAGGGGTTGAGCGTTTATAAGTGCTCTAACTCACCTGCTTGGCCAATTGGAAATCCATGTATTCGTAAGCGATCCGTTGCGCTTGCTCCGTGTCGAAAGCGTCTCCCGACAGGGCGCCGCGCAACCACAAACCGTCGATCAAAGCCGCCAGGCCGCGGGCTGCGCTGCGTGCCTCGGGTAACGGCATCGCACGGCGGAACTGGCAACACAGGTTGGAATACAGACGGTGATCGTTGATCCGCTGCAACCTGTGCAATGACGGGTGGTGCATGCTGGTGGCCCAGAAGGCCAGCCAGGTTTTCATTGCCGGGCCATTGACCTGGCTGGCGTCGAAGTTGCCTTCGATGATCACCTGAAGGTGTGCCCGTGGGCTGTCTTCCTTCAAGGCACGCCTGCGTTCGTGGACGTTCTCGATCAACGCATTCATCAGGTAGCGCATGGTCGCTGCGATCAGGCCGTTCTTGTCCTGAAAGTAGTGACTGATGATGCCGTTCGAGACGCCGGCCAGCCGCGCAATCAGCGCAATGCTGGCATCTCCCATTCCGACCTGATCGATGGCCGTCAAGGTGGCTTCGATCAACTGCTGGCGGCGTATGGGTTGCATACCGACCTTGGGCATGTAGCACCTCTCCTTAGGCCTGCCGATGGGCGATCCACGTCCGTCGGCTTGAGGGCCAGTCTATTTTGTTTTGATTGAACGTTCAATCAACAAAGAATAAGATCTGCGACAAATGGTCGCTGCCTACAGATATTTCCTACCTGCGAGCTGCAACCTCTGACACCTGCAAAAACCCTTGAAACAGGCCATTTCAGAGCCTGATCACCGCTTCGGCGGGCTCAAGAATTTTCGGGGTGTCTTTATAACACCCGTCCGTCGACTGCCGAAAAATCGATGTCCCGGGATAACCGTTGCTTTGTGTTTCTCTCTCGCACTGCCTGGAGCATCTGCGCCATGAGTTCTGCCTCTCTTATAAAGACCCCGCCGGAAAAGGTCCGGGTCAACGGTTGGGTGTTCTACACCTCCACCGCGCTGATTCTGATATTGACCGCCATTCTGATCATCGCCCCGCAGGAGGCCGGGCGCCTGCTCGGCGTAGCCCAGGCGTGGCTGTCGAAAAGCTTCGGCTGGTACTACATGGTGGTTATCGCCGCCTACCTGGTGTTTGTGGTCGGTCTGGCGTTTTCGTCCTACGGGAAATTGAAACTGGGTAGTAAGGACGATACCCCGGACTTCAGCTACGGCGCCTGGGCCGGCATGTTGTTCTCGTCGGGCATCGGCATTTCGCTGTTGTATTTCGGTGCGTCCGAGCCGCTGGACCACTACTTCAACCCGCCCGAAGGCGCAGCGGCCAGCAATGGCGCGGCACGCCAGGCGCTGCAACTGACCTTTCTGCACTGGGGGCTGCACGGCTGGGCGATCTATGCCCTGGTCGGTTTGGCCGTGGCGTACTTTGCCTACCGCCATAACCAGCCGCTGGCCTTGCGTTCGGCGCTGTACCCATTGGTGGGCGAGCGTTGGGTGAAGGGCGCGGCCGGCCATGCGGTAGACGGTTTCGGCATGTTCGTCACCTTGCTGGGGCTGGTGACCAACCTGGGTATCGGCTCGATGCAGGTGTCCTCGGGGTTGGAAAACCTGTTCGGCATGGAGCACAGCAACACTAACTTGCTGATCGTGATCATCGTGATGAGCACCGTAGCGACCATCGCTGCTGTATCGGGCGTGGAGAACGGCATTCGCCGCCTGTCCAACCTCAACATCATGCTGTTCAGCGGCTTGCTGATTTTTGTGCTGCTGTTCGGCCCGACCCTGCACCTGCTCAACGGCCTGGTGCAGAACACCGGCGATTACCTCAACGGCATCATTCTGAAAACCTTCGACCTGTATGTGTACGAAGGCGACGCCGACAAGACCGAGCGCTGGATGGGCCTGTGGACCCTGTTCTACTGGGCCTGGTGGATTTCTTGGGCGCCATTTGTGGGCATGTTCATCGCGCGTATTTCCCGTGGCCGTACCGTGCGTGAACTGGTGGCGGGCGTATTGCTTATCCCGCTGGGCTTTACCCTGGCGTGGCTGTCGATCTTCGGTAACTCGGCCCTGGACCTGGTGTTGAACCACGGGGCGGTGGAGTTGGGCAAGACGGCTCTGGAGCAGCCGTCCATGGCCATCTACCAACTGCTTGAGCATTACCCAGCATCGAAAATTGTTATCGGCGTATCGATCTTCGTGGGCTTTGTGTTGTTCCTGACCCCGGCGGATTCCGGTGCGGTGATGATGGCCAATCTGTCCTGCAAAGGCGGCAATGTGGACGAAGATGCGCCGCACTGGTTGCGGATCTTCTGGTCGGCGGTCATTACGCTGGTGACGATCGGTCTGTTGTTTGCCGGCAACTTCGAAGCCATGCAAACCATGGTAGTGCTGGCAGGGCTGCCGTTCTCGGTGGTGCTGATCTTCTTTATGTTCGGTTTGCACAAGGCGATGCGCCAGGACGTGGCCATCGAACAGGAGCAGGCGCAACTGGCTGAACGCGGGCGTCGTGGGTTCAGCGAGCGCTTGACGGCGCTGGACCTGCAACCGAGCCAGGCCACCGTGCAACGCTTTATGGACAAGCACGTAACGCCGGCGCTGGAAGAAGCGGCGGTTGCGCTGCGTGAGCAAGGTTTGGAAGTGCAGACACTGCTGGGCAAATCCAAGCGCTGCATTGGTGTGCGTATCGAGATGGAAGAGGGCAACCCGTTTGTCTACGAAGTGAGCCTGGATGCTTACTCGTCGGCGCCGGCTGACTTGCCTGAAGAAGAGCGCACCCGTTATTACCGTGCCGAGGTGTACCTGCACAACGGGCCTCAGGAATACGACCTGATGGGCTTCACCCAGGAACAGATCACCCGGGATGTGCTCGATCAGTTTGAAAGCCATCGGCAGCTCCTTGGCCGTGTCTATAGCTGATAGTTGAAGCCTGGTGGTGCTTTGAATGTGGGAGGGGGCTTGCTCCCGATGGCGGTGTATCAGTAACAGATGTACTTACTGACACACTGCATCGGGAGCAAGCCCCCTCCCACATTGACCCAGTTGCTACAGTTGGTTTTGCAGTGTTTGCTAGCCCAGGTTCTTGCCTAAGAGGGCATGGTAGAGCTCACTGTCACCCAATATCCCCACCACCTTGTTGTTGTCATGCAACACCAGCTTGTTCCCCGTCTGGTAGCGAATCTGCAACGCATCGCGCATACCGATGTTGGAGTCCACCAGCGTCGGTACCCGGCCCAGACCTTCCACCGCTTGCCCCGGCGCCCAATTCTGCAGGTTCATCGCCACGCCATTCTGGCGTGCGCCCTGGATGGTGTTGCCTTCGGCCAGGTCCAGCCACGAGTCACCACCCGGATCAAGGCACACCGAACCGTTCACGCGCTTGCAGTTGTCCAGCGTGCGCATCAGGCTGCGTCCGCACAGCACGTTCAGTGGGTTGGTGTGGGCGACGAAGGTGCGTACATAGTCGTCCGCCGGGTTCAGCACGATCTCTTCCGGCACGCTGTACTGGATGATCTTGCCGTCTTTCATGATCGCGATACGGCTGCCCAGTTTCAGCGCTTCATCCAGGTCGTGGCTGACGAACACGATGGTCTTGCTCAACTTGCGTTGCAGCTCCAGCAGCTCATCCTGCAAACCTTGGCGAATCAGCGGGTCGAGGGCCGAGAAGGGTTCGTCCATCAGCAGGATATCGGCGTCCATCGCCAGGGCGCGGGCCAGGCCGACGCGTTGCTGCATACCGCCGGACAGCTCGTCGGGCTTCTTGTTGCGCCATTGGCTCAGGCCCACCAGTTCAAGCTTTTCATCCACCAGCGTGCGCCGTTCCTTCTCCGGACGGCCCTGCATTTCCAGGCCGAAGCTGATGTTCTCGCGTACCGTCAGCCAAGGCATCAGGGCGAACTTCTGGAATACCATGGCGATGCGTTTGGTGCGCATCATTTTCAACTCGGCGGGGGTGCAGGAGGCGATGTCGATCTGGCGACCTTCATGCTCTACAAACAGTTGGCCACGGCTGACGGTGTTGAGGCCGTTGATGCAGCGCAGCAGGCTTGACTTGCCGGAGCCCGACAAGCCCATCAGCACACAGATCTCGCCTTTCTCGATATCCAGGCTGGCCTTTTCAACGCCGACAATCTGCCCGGTCTTCTTCAGAATTTCGTTACGGCTCATGCCCTGGTCCAGCAGCTTGAGCGCTTCGCGTGGGTCTTTGGAAAAGATCACGTCGACATTGTCGAATCGGATAATGCTCATGCATCACCCCCTACTTTAGCGTCGGGTTGTTTGCAGATACGGTCGAGCATGATGGCCAGCAAGACGATCGCCAGCCCCGCTTCAAAGCCCAAGGCGATGTCAGCGGTGTTCAGTGCGTTGACCACCGGCTTGCCGAGGCCGTCGGCACCCACCAGCGCGGCGATCACCACCATCGACAACGACAGCATGATGCATTGGGTAATGCCGGCGGCGATGCTCGGCATGGCGTGGGGCAACTCGATGCGCGAGAGCAACTGGCGGCGCGAGCAGCCAAAGGCTTTACCGGCGTCCATCAGCTCTTGCGGCACATCGCGGATACCCAGGTAGGTCAGGCGGATCGGCGCGGCAATCGCGAACACCACCGTGGAAATCAGCCCGGGCACCACACCCAGCCCGAAGAGGGTCAGGGTAGGGATGAGGTAGACGAAGGTCGGTACGGTCTGCATCAGATCGAGCACCGGCCGCATCATGGTGTAGAACATCGGCTTGTGCGCGGCAACAATACCCAGCGGCACGCCGATGACCACGCAGACCAGGGTGGCGAACAGCACCTGCGCGAGGGTTTCCATGGTTTCCTGCCAGTACCCCAGGTTGAGGATCAGCAGGAAGGAGGCAATGACAAACACCGTCAGGCCCCATTTGCGTTGAATAAAGTGAGCCAGCAGCGCAATCAGACCGATCAATGCCAGCGGATTGAACCAGGTCAGCGCAAACGTCACGCCGTGGATCATCGTTTCCAGTGTCGATGCGATTGCGTCGAAATAGTTGGCACCGTGTTGGGTCAACCAGTCGACGAAGGCAGCGATGTACTGGCCTAGAGGGATTTTCTGTTCAGTCAGCATGGTAGTGAATGTCCACATGCGAAGGGGAAAACATCCCGGGCCAGCGCACCGGCCCGGGGTCAGCGGGTGCTATTTGGCGAGGTAAGCTTTGACGGCATCGAGCCCTGGTTTGCCATCGACGGTGGTGACACCGGCGAGCCAGGTGTCGAGCACTTGCGGGTTCTTCTGCAGCCAGGCCTTGGCGGCGGCGTCGGCCTTCATCTTGTCGTCCAGGACGTTACCCATCAGGGTGCTTTCCATGTCCAGCGTGAACACCAGGTTTTTCAGCAACTGGCCGACGTTGCTGCATTCCTGGGTGTAGCCCTTGCGGGTGTTGGTGTAGATGGTGGCCTGGCCATAGTTGGGGCCGAACGAATCGTCGCCGCCGGTCAGGTACTTCATCTTGAAGCGGGTGTTCATCGGGTGCGGTTCCCAGCCGAGGAACACAATGGCCTGGTTGCGCTTGGAGGCGCGTTCAACCTGGGAGAGCATCCCGGCTTCGCTGGACTCGACCACCTTGAAGCCGGCGGTCTTGAGGCCGAAGGCGTCTTTGTCGATCAGTGTCTGGATAGTGCGGTTGCCGTCGTTGCCCGGCTCGATGCCGTAGATCTTGCCGCCCAGCTCATCCTTGAATTTGGCGATATCGGCGAAGTCTTTCAGGCCCTTGTCGTACAGCGCCTGTGGGACTGCCAGGGTGTACTTGGCGTTCTCCAGGTTGGCGCGCACGGTTTCCACGGTGCCGGCATCACGGTACTGCTTGATGTCGTTTTCCATGGTCGGCATCCAGTTGCCGAGGAAGATGTCCATGTTCTTGCCGTCGGCCAGGGACTTGTAGGTCACCGGTACCGAAATCATCGTGGTGCGCGGTTTGTAGCCCAGGCCCTTGAGGATTTCGCTGGTGGTCGCGGTGGTGACGGTGATGTCGGTCCAGCCGACATCGGAGAAGTTGACGGTCTTGCACTGTTCCGGTTCTGCGGCGTGTGCCATGACGGGCAGACTCAGCATGGCGGCCAACAACAACGAGGGTGAACCTTTCATCGGGGTAGACTCCTGTGTCTTTTCTGGCGGCATTCGCCGCGCTTTATAAGTGTTGCGGTTGGAGCGTGCGAGAACAGCTCTGGCGCGGTGCCTTGCAAACGAGTCGAGACTGATCATGTACCAGTGAAAATCTGACGCCTACAGGGGGCGTCGTATCCAGTACAGGGAGGGTCGCATCCAGTACCGATGACGTCGCTTACAGCTTTTTCCCAAGGTAAAACTGCTGTTTTTACCCATCTGCACCGCAAAAAACGGCCAAAACAGGCGTTCGCACGCGAGCGACGCTGGTGAGCATGGATGCGTCGGTGTGAGACGCCGTGGCGAGCAACAAAAGCTTGATGATGCCGCCATCTGGGCGATCTGAGCGTAGCACCTCGTTCAAGCCCGGCCCGCGCTTATCGAGGAGTTACACGTTAATGGCTATCAGCGTTTTCGACCTGTTCAAGATCGGCATCGGGCCTTCGAGTTCTCACACCGTGGGCCCCATGCGCGCCGCGGCGTTGTTCGTGCAGGCGTTGCGTGAGCGTGAACTGTTGGAACGGGTTCGGCGTGTCGAAGTGCAACTGTACGGCTCGTTGTCTGCCACTGGCATCGGCCATGGCAGTGACACCGCAACCATCATGGGCCTGATGGGCGAGTGGCCGGACGCAATCGACCCCTCGCAAATCGGCGTACGCATTCAAACCTTGCGTGAAACCGACACCCTGTTGCTGGACAGCCGCTTGCCGGTGCCATTTGTGTGGGCGCGGGACATGCGCTTGCTCGACGAGAACCTGCCGTTCCACCCCAACGCCATGACCCTGGTGGTATGGGGTGATGACGGCGAACTGCATCGCGATACCTACTATTCGGTCGGCGGCGGCTTTGTGGTGGATGAGGCCCAGGCCCGAAGCGGCGTGGCCGATATGGACCGCACCGAATTGCCTTACGATTTTTCCAGTGCGGTGGAGCTGTTGCAGCTGTGCAAGACCCACAACCTGCGCGTCGCCGAACTGATGCTGGCGAACGAAAAGACTTGGCGCTCCGAAGAAGAAATCCGCAGCGGCCTGATGAAACTCTGGCGCGCCATGCAGGATTGCGTGGAGCAGGGCCTCAAGCACGAAGGCATCCTGCCCGGCGGCCTCAATGTGCGCCGTCGCGCCGCCAAGTTGCATCGCAGTTTGCAAGAGCTGGGCAAACCCAATGTGATCGGCTCGACCTTGAGCGCCATGGAGTGGGTCAACCTGTTCGCCCTTGCGGTCAACGAAGAAAACGCCGCCGGTGGGCGCATGGTGACGGCGCCCACCAATGGCGCGGCGGGGATCATCCCGGCAGTGCTGCACTACTTCATGAAGTTCAGTGAGGAGGTCACCGAAGCCAACGTGGTCGACTATATGCTCGGCGCGGCGGCGGTAGGTATCTTGTGCAAGAAGAACGCTTCGATCTCCGGTGCTGAAGTCGGCTGTCAGGGTGAAGTAGGCTCGGCTTGCGCGATGGCCGCAGCTGGCTTGGCGGAGATTCTAGGTGCCACGCCGGAGCAGGTGTGCAACGCCGCTGAAATCGGCCTGGAACATAACCTCGGCCTGACCTGCGACCCGGTCGGCGGCCTGGTACAGGTGCCGTGTATCGAGCGCAATGCGATTGCGGCGGTGAAGGCCATCAACGCGGCGCAAATGGCCCTGCGCGGCGACGGCCAGCACTTTATCTCCCTGGACCGGGTGATCCGCACCATGCGTGATACCGGGGCCGATATGCATGACAAGTACAAAGAGACATCACGCGGTGGGTTGGCGGTGAGTGCGGTTGAGTGCTGAGACCCAGTCGCCTGCATCGGGGCTTGCCCCCGATAGCAATAGTGCAGACACAATTGCTCATAAAGTGAACACCAGATCAAAAAACGCCACCTTTTAGCGCGTCGCAAACAGATAAGTAGCTACCAAACGATTTCCCTCTCGTCACCTGCGCATTGTGCTTTGGGTGACAGACATGTCCTACGCCCGCAAAGCGCCTTCCCACAAGTGCTACCGATTTGCTCACACGCTTTGAGTAGCACCCTTCTCACGTCATATCCCGCACCCCACGCGCGGGCTTATATAGACGCATCAACAGGTCGTTTTCAGGAGTTATTGAATAGCCATTCAATTTTCGGCATGGCATTTGCTCTGTCAATTCAAAGCCTCTCTCCCCTCGCAGGGGATGAGCGCAATAACAAGAGCCTCGCCTGAGGCCATCACCCGCTTTGTGTGAGGAGATACCGCGATGACGTCGTTCAACTCCGGGGCCCAACCCCAGAACCGTGCGCCTCAATCCATCGGCTTTTTGCTGCTGGACAATTTCACGCTGATTTCACTGGCGTCGGCCGTGGAACCCCTGCGCATGGCCAACCAGTTGTCCGGTCGCGAGCTGTACCGCTGGACAACCCTGAGCGTGGACGGCAACCAGGTATGGGCCAGCGACGGCCTGCAAATTACCCCGGACGCCTCCATGCACAAAGCGCCAGCGCTGGACACGGTCATCGTCTGTGGCGGTGTGGGTATCCAGCGCACGGTCACCCGTGAGCATGTGTCGTGGCTGCAAAGCCAGGCGCGTCAATCCCGTCGCCTGGGTGCCGTGTGTACCGGCAGTTGGGCGCTGGCTTGCGCGGGTTTGCTCGACGGTTTTGATTGCAGCGTGCATTGGGAATGCCTGGCGTCGATGCAGGAAGCCTTCCCGCGCGTCGCGATGAGCACGCGTCTGTTCACGCTCGACCGCAACCGCTTCACCAGCTCCGGCGGCACTGCGCCGTTGGACATGATGCTGCACCTGATCAGCCGCGACCACGGCCGTGAATTGTCGGCTGCCATCTCCGAGATGTTCGTCTACGAACGCATCCGCAACGAACAGGATCACCAGCGCGTGCCGCTCAAGCACATGCTCGGCACCAACCAGCCGAAGCTGCAGGAAATCGTCGCGCTGATGGAAGCCAACCTGGAAGAGCCGATCGACCTGGATGAACTGGCGGTGTATGTCGCCGTGTCGCGCCGCCAGTTGGAGCGGCTGTTCCAGAAATACCTGCACTGCTCGCCGTCGCGTTATTACCTCAAGCTGCGCCTGATCCGTGCGCGGCAGTTGCTCAAGCAAACACCGATGTCGATCATCGAAGTGGCGTCGGTGTGCGGGTTCGTGTCCACGCCGCACTTCTCCAAGTGCTACCGCGAATACTTCGGCATACCGCCACGCGATGAACGTGTCGGCTCCAACACTACCCAGCAAGTGGCGATGATGCCGATTCCGCAGGCACTGGTGTTGTCACCGTTGTCGGGGCCGATGTCGGCGTTGAGCCAGGCCAGAAACGAGTCGACGTTTGCCAGTGTAAGGCTCTAAACCGAGTCGTCTGCATCGCAGGCAAGCCAGCTCCCACCTTGGAATGCGTTCTCCTGTGGGAGCTGGCTTGCCTGCGATAGCGGTATTTTCAGGCGCCGGAGTTCTGTTTGAATTGCATCAGCGCCGGCAACAACTGCTTGTCGATCGCCTGGCGTACCGCCGGCAAAATCGTCGCACTGCCGCTGTACATTTTTTCAACCATGCCCTTGAGCGCCTTGGCCCGCGCCTCGCTCAAACCGCGCACCGCACATTCACACGCCTGCTCGGCGGTGGTACCGCTGGATACTTCAAAACCCAGCGAGCGCAGTTGGCTCAGCAGGTCATCCTGGTCAATCAAATCCGCGTGCATCATGACGTTTATCCTGGTGTAGGGAACAGGGATTGACCTGGATTCTGGTTGGCCCCCGCTGGGTGGGCAAGAGCAGAATCGAGCAATGGCTTGGATGGCTATGAACAGGTCGTTTTCGGGTCACTTGGCAATACGGTTAATAGGCACACTGATCCCAGGCACGCAGCTTGACGGTTTGGTCACCCTCCAGATGCACAGCTCACACAAGGCCCCTCTGCCCCGATCCAGTCACGGCTGGCTCGGGGCTTTTTTTGCCGGCAAACCGATGACACGGCCAAGCAGGGCGGGCCTTGGCAGCTCGGCCTGTGCAGCGCTGATCGCGTCGAGCCGTTGCAGCGTGGCCTCGGTGAACGGTGTAGCTTGCGGCCCGGCCAGATCGACGTGCAGCAGCATCTGTTCATTGCCGGCCAGTTCCTTGTCATCGCCCACCCGGTGCAGGCTGTGATACAGGTGCAGGCGCTTGGCGTCATGGGCGATCAGTTGGGTGTGCACTTCAACCTCGGCGCCCAGTTTCACTTCGTGCAGGTAGTTCAGATGCAGCTCCAGGGTGAACAATGAGTGGCCGCTGGCTTCACGGTTGTCGCTGTCCAGGCCCAGGGTGTCCATCAGCGCGTCGGTGGCGTAGCTGAAGATCAGCAGGTAGAACGCGTCGCGCAGGTGGCCGTTGTAGTCCACCCAGTCGGGAAGGACTCGGGTGGTATAGGTGGTCAATGCGGGCATTATCGGTTCCCTTTATTCGGCGAAGGTCATGCCGTGCCGGACCTTGGTGGTTTTCACCGCCTCAAGCACTGCCAACAGGCAATCATCACGATAGCGCTCCAGCGCCGAAATGCTGTGTTGGCCCAACTGATCGCTAGTGCCATCGACAACGTCGTCAATCAGCTTGTCGGTCAGCTCCGGTGCTGGCAGGTAGGTCCATGGCAACTGCAACGCCGGGCCGAATTGCGCCATGAAGTGCCGCATACCGGCATCACCGCCTGCCAGGGTGTAGGTGAGGAAGGTACCCATGAACGACCAGCGCAAGCCGGCGCCAAAGCGAATCGCGTCATCGATTTCGCCGGTGGTGGCCACGCCGTCATTGACCAGGTGCAGCGCCTCGCGCCACAACGCTTCGAGCAGCCGGTCGGCAATAAAACCGGGCACTTCCTTGCGCACATGCAGCGGGCGCATACCGAGGGATTCATACACCTTGATGGCCGCCTGGATCGCTTCTGGCGCAGTGCGCTTGCCGCCCACCACCTCCACCAAGGGCAGCAGGTAAACCGGGTTGAACGGGTGGCCGACCACGCAGCGTTCCGGATGGGTCGAACCTTCATAGAATTCGCTTGGCAACAGCCCGGACGTGCTCGAACCGATCAACGCATTCGGCTTGGCCGCCGCGCTGATCTGGCTGTGTAACTGCAGCTTGAGCTCCAGGCGTTCCGGGGCGCTTTCCTGAATGAAGTCGGCGTCCTTGACGCACTCCTCGATGGTGCTGACAAAGCGCAGCCGATGCTGGGAGGCACCCGCTGCCGGGCCTTGTTTTTCCAGCGCACCCCAAGCATTGGCGACGCGTTTGCGCAAGGCTGCTTCGGCACCGGGGGCAGGGTCCCAGGCGACCACATCCAGGCCGTGGGCGAGGGCACGGGATACCCAACCGCTGCCGATAACACCGCTGCCCAAGGCAGCGAAGGTTTTGATGTCAGTGATAAAGCTCATTGGCACATTCCTAAAGAGTTCGGGGATCCCCTCCCACATGTTTAACCGCGTTTGGTCAGGCCCATCTTGATTCGGCCCTCGGCCGGGGTCATGACCCGCGCACCCAGCCGGCTGAGGATTTCACGGGCGCGTTCCACCAACTGGCCGTTGGTGGCGAGCACGCCTTTGTCCAGCCACAGGTTGTCTTCCAGGCCCACCCGTACATTGCCGCCCAGCAGCACCGCTTGCGCGGCCATCGGCATTTGCATGCGACCAATCCCGAACCCTGCCCACACCGCGTCGGCGGGCAGGTTGTCGACCATGGCTTTCATGGTGGTGGTGTCGGCCGGCGCGCCCCAGGGAATGCCCAGGCACAGTTGGAACAGCGGGTTATCGAGCAGCCCTTCCTTGATCATCTGCTTGGCGAACCACAGGTGGCCGGTGTCGAAAATTTCCAGCTCGGCCTTTACGCCCAGGGCCTGGATATGCTTGGCGCCGGCCCGCAGTTGCGCCGGGGTGGACACGTAAATGGTGTCGCCGTCGCCGAAGTTGAGGGTGCCGCAGTCCAGGGTGCAGATCTCCGGCAGCAGCTCCTCCACATGCGCCAGGCGGGTCAGTGGGCCGACCAGGTCAGTGTTGGGGCCGAAGTCCATCGGGTTCTCGCCGCCACCGATTTCCAGGTCGCCGCCCATGCCGGCGGTGAGGTTGACGATGATGTCGATGTCGGCCTCGCGGATGCGCTCCATCACTTCACGGTACAAGGCTACATCGCGGCTGAATTTGCCGGTGTACGGGTCGCGTACATGGCAGTGCACCACGGTGGCGCCGGCCTTGGCGGCTTCTACTGCGGCGGCGGCAATTTGTTTGGGGGTGACCGGCACGTGCGGGCTTCTGGCGGTCGTGTCGCCAGCACCGGTGAGTGCGCAGGTGATGATGACGTCGTGGTTCATGAGGCGGTTCCTTACAGGCGTGGTGGTGCCGTTCGCGGTCTCAAGTGGCCGCGAAACGGTGATTCGGAGAAGGTTATTTGCTGGTGAGTTTCAGGTTGGCGGCTGCGGGTTTGCCATCGAACGTGGTCACGCCCTCCAGCCAGCGCTGCTGGTCTTGAGGGTGATCCTTGAGCCACTGCCTGGCGGATTCCAGGGCATCCTTGTGATCGAGCAGCGGCTGCATCATGCGGCTCTCGTCGGCGGCGGTGAACGTCAGGTTGGTCAGCAGCGTGTGCACGTTGGGGCACTGCTCGGCGTAGGTTGGCGACGTGACGGTCCATACGCTGGCCCGGCCTTCGTTCGGCCCCAGGGCGTCTTCGCTGCCGGTGAGGTAGGTCATCGCCACATTCACGTTCATCGGGTGCGGCGCCCAACCAAAGAACACCACGGCTTCCTTGCGGCGCACGGCGCGGTCCACGGCGGCCAACATGCCGGCTTCGCTGGACTCCACCAGTTGGAACTTGCCCAGGCCAAACTGGTTCTTGGCAATCATCGCCTTGATCTGGGTATTGGCACCCGAGCCAGGCTCGATGCCGTAGATCTTGCCGCCCAGCTCTTTCTGGAACCTGGCGATGTCAGCGAAGGTCTTCAGGCCCTTGTCCGCCAGATAAGTCGGCACCGCCAGGGTGGCGCGCGCGTCTTCCAGGCTGGGTTTATCCAGGACCTTGACCTGCCCGGCCTCGACAAACGGCGTGATGGTCTGGGTCATCAGCGGGTTCCAGTAGCCCAGGAACAGGTCCAGGCGTTGGTCGCGGATACCGGCGAAGATGATTTGCTGGGAGGCGCTGGTTTGTTTGGTCTTGTAGCCGAGGCCGTCGAGCAGCACTTGAGTCATGGCGCTGGTGGCGATCACGTCGGTCCAGTTCACCACGCCCATGCGTACGTTCTGGCATGAAGCGGCATCCGCTGCCATGGCGTTAGTGCTCAAAACGGCGCTGGCGCTGAGTGCAAGTACGCAACGGCGGATCAGTCGGTTCATGGTGGGTCCCTCGGCAGGTCGTTATTGTGGGGGCCGGTGTCTTTGTGCACCGTGACGCCACGTTACGCAGCTTGGCGAACCACAAAGCGCACGACGGCGACCGGCTCTTGCACTGCAGCGACCTGTCCCCTTGAATCCGTGCATGAACGGGAGTATCACAGTGCCACGCTGCCCGCCCCACGAGAGCGCCACCATGTCCCAGGATTTCTACTTCTTGCTGATGCCGGGTTTTTCGGCCATCGGTTTTATCTCGGCCTTGGAACCGTTACGGGTCGCCAACCGCTTTCGTGGCGAGTTGTACCGCTGGCACATATTGAGTGCAGATGGCGGTGCGGTGCTGGCGAGCAACGGTATGTCGGTCAACGCCGACGCCGCGCTGGAGCCGCTGGAAAAAGGCGCCACATTATTAGTGGTGGCCGGTTTCGAGCCTTTGCAATGCTCCACCCCGGCGCTGGAGCATTGGCTGCGTCGCCTCGATCACGACGGCGTGACCTTGGGCGCCATCGACACCGGCGCCTGTGTGCTGGCCGAAGCGGGGCTGCTCGATGGCCACCGCCTGACCCTGCACTGGGAAGCCATCGACGCCTTCAAGGAAGCCTATCCGCAGTTGAGCGTGACTCAGGAACTGTTCGAGATCGACCGTCGCCGCATTACCTGCGCCGGCGGCACCGCGTCCATCGACTTGATGCTCGATCTGATCGCCCAGGCCCACGGCTCGGAACTGGCGGTCCAGGTCTCGGAGCAATTCGTGCTCGGCCGTATACGCCCACGCAAAGACCACCAGCGCATGCAGATCGCCACGCGCTACGGCATCAACAACAAGAAACTGGTGCACGTGATCGGCGAAATGGAGCAACACACCGAACCGCCCCTGAGCACCCTGGCCCTGGCCGACGCGATCAAGGTCACCCGGCGCCAACTGGAGCGCCTGTTTCGTCTGCACCTGAACGACACCCCGAGCAACTTTTATCTCGGCCTGCGCCTGGAGAAAGCCCGGAAACTGCTGCGCCAGAGCGACATGAGTGTGCTGGAAGTGAGCATTGCGTGTGGGTTTGAGTCGCCGTCCTATTTCACCCGCAGCTATCGCGCCAGGTTTGCCAAGTGTCCTAGGGAGGATCGGCGACGGGAGGTGGTTTGACGGACAATTATAGTCAATTATACTTATCGCTATAATTTATAGTCCTTTCCATAATTGAGTATAAAACCATGTCCACGCACAGCGGCTTTGTGTTTCGCCGCCCCACCCTGGCAAGCAGTATTGCCGATGGCCTGGTGGGGGCCGGTATTCAGGATTTCACCTCTGGCCTGTTTCTCGCGGCGCCCCGACGCACGGGAAAAAGCACTTTTCTGCGCGAAGACCTGATTCCGGAATGTCAGCTCCGGGGCTGGCTGGCGGTGTATGTCGACCTGTGGGCCAACAAGGAAAAAGACCCCGCCGAGCTGATCGCGAGTGCCATTGCGGGGGCGTTGGTGCCGTTTGAAAAGGGCATTCGCAAACTGGCAAAGAACATTGGCATCGAGAAACTAAGCTTTCTGCGTACGCTTTCCTGGGACTTTACCAAGCCACAATTGCCTGTCGGTGCGACGCTGACCCAAGCGTTGGAATTGCTCCATAGGGCTGCAGGAAAACCCGTTGTGCTGGTGATTGACGAAGCACAGCACGCATTAACCACCAAATCAGGTATCAATGCGATGTTCGCGTTGAAGGCTGCCCGGGATCAGCTCAACCAAGGCCGTGACGAGGAGGGCAGCGGTTTGCGCCTGGTGTTTACCGGATCCAATCGCGACAAGCTCGCCCATTTGGTATTGGGTAAAAGCCAGCCATTCTTCGGTTCCAGCATCACGCCGTTTCCGCTGCTGGGCAAAGCGTTCACCCAGGCCTACACCGTGCACCTCAACGCGCACCTGGCCAAGAACAACCAATTCAACGCGGCTGATATTGATGAGGCGTTTGAGCGGGTAGGTCGGCGTCCCGAGATGTTGCGCACGATCATCGGTGAAGTCGCATTGGAGCTGGGCGAGGCGAGCAATCTGGGCCAACTGCTGCACAGTCGTGCAGAACTGCTGCGCGCGGGTGTATGGACCGAGTTCGAAAGCGCCTGGAACGCCCTGACCATCCCTCAGCGCGCCGTGCTGGAGGTGATGGTGGAGCGTTCTCAAAACAACGAACCCTTCGCGCCATTCACCGATAGCACCCTCACGGCTGTCAGCAAGGCGCTGGAAAAGATGGGTAGCGACGTGGTGCCGGGTACCCAGACCATCCAGGCCTGCATCGATGCCCTGCGCGACAAGGAACTGGTGTGGAAGTCGAGCCGAGGCGGCTATGCCCTGGAGGACAAAACCTTCGGTGACTGGCTGCAACACAAGAGCCCTGCACCGCGCTAAAAGGCCGGCTCCTAAAGAGAGCGGGTGTGGCTTATTTCTTTACCAGGGCCGAGCATGCCGCCTTGTAGGCTTCATGCTGGTACTTGTTCAGCGTCGCGGGCAGATCAAAGGTGTGCTTCTTGTTCTGTGCATTGATGGTCTGCGGCGACAGCAGCGTCACCTCCACCCCGTCCAGCAACTGAAACACCCCTTCAATCTTGAACGTCGTCGGGCCGCCGGCAAACTCGCCTTTTTTGCTGCGCTTCTTGATCGCGATACGGGTAATGGCGTTCGCCTGCACGAAGGCCTTTACCTGGGCGGCGAAGGCTTTGACGTTGGCCGCTTCATCGTCGTCATCAAGGGCGATTTTCTTGGTGGCCAGGGCGATGTGGGTCAGTGCCTGGTTGTCCAGAGCGGCGAGGGCGATGATGGCTTCGCTGCCTTTGATTTCGATGCCGCAAGTAGTCATGGAATGCTCCGCGCCCCAGAAAATGCTCATGGGTAAGTTATTTATCGGGGCGCATGATACCGCCAAGCTCAAACAGCTTCTTTACGGTTTCGCTCATGGGCTGCATTTGAGAGATCTCAATGTGCAATTTCAACAAACTGGCTTTCTTGATTTCTTCGTCGAGTTCATTTTGGCGCTCGTTTGGCCCGTGGATTTTTTTGCGCCAGCCGCTTAGGCCAAATACGGTTAGCCATGATGCGACGAGGGCGTATATGACGAGGGCGATCAATGAAAGCGCCTCTCGAGCACGTACGAAGTTAAATACAAGATCGAGGGTGTCAGGATCAGCAGGTTTGTAGCCGGCCTTCAGCTCTGACTGGATTTTCAATGCAGCTGCTAAAAAATCCGGATCGTTATTTAATTTCTTTGAAAGCTGCGGGATATAGTCTTTCTCGGTGTCACCCTCTTTAAGAGCGGTGATGCGGTTTTCGAATAATCTCTGATTATGCTGGTTTGAAAAGTTGTCCAGAGACGCGTTGGTCTGTACTTCGATTCGATAATCCAGGTAAGCCAATGACAGGATGGCAAACAGCGCGCCGCCGAGCATCAGCAAGCCGCAAACAGCGGCAAATTTGTACAGGTTGTCGGTGGGAGGGGTAGGAAACCATTGCATTGTTCAGTACTCATCCTTGAGAGGGAAAGCATCGTTAAATTTGACGAGCGCGCAAAAGCAGCGTGGGACTTGCTTGGCCAATAGGGTGCGCAAATCACTCCTGCCCAATCGACTCCAAAAACTCCGACCGCTCATCACTCATCCGCGCCAGGCAATCATTCTGCGCAATCGCATACTCCTTGCTGCCATTGACCGCCGGGAAGGTGTCCACCGCGCAATCGGCATCACGCAGTTTTTCCCATTTCTGCTGGGCGTCCTTCAGACGGGCGGTAATGTCGGCCAGTTTGGTCTTGTCGCTGCCGTAGGTTGAAGCCATGCGCTCCAGCAGGCCTTGATAGTTATCCTTGAGCAATTGCTCGGCGGTGGTTTTGTTGTAGGCGGCGCAGGCCAGGGTCTGTTTGTCGTTTTCGATGCCGTCGCACGGCGTGCTGTCGGTGTCTTCGGCTGCGTGAACGCCGGTTGCGATGAGTGCCAAAGCCAGGAAAATCGATTTCATTGCGCCGTCTCATATCACGTGATGCGCAATTCTGGCTCAAGCGTAAGACAAAGAACAGTCGCCCGTCAGGCATGTCTGCACAGCCTTTGTCGTGGATTGACGCTTTCGGCAATTCCCCTGTCGTTTTTGCACCCGGCTCGGGTTGTCCCTGGGCATATGCTGGCCCCAAAGCGCCGGCAGACGATTCGGCGCATGAATCGCCAATAAGGGGACGCCTGATGAGCCCAGCCGAGTTGCACGCCGACAGCATCGTTATCGACGGTCTGATTATTGCCAAGTGGAACCGCGACCTGTTCGAAGACATGCGCAAAGGCGGCCTCACCGCCGCCAACTGCACGGTGTCGGTGTGGGAAGGCTTCCAGGCCACGATCAATAACATCGTCGCCAGCCAGACCCTGATCCGCGAGAACAGTGACCTGGTGATCCCGGTGAAAACCACCGCCGACATCCGCCGTGCCAAGGAACAGGGCAAGACCGGCATCATCTTCGGCTTCCAGAATGCCCATGCGTTTGAAGACCAGCTCGGCTATGTCGAGATCTTCAAGCAGCTCGGCGTTGGCGTGGTGCAGATGTGCTACAACACCCAGAACCTGGTGGGCACCGGCTGCTACGAGCGCGACGGCGGGTTGTCGGGCTTCGGGCGCGAAATCGTCGCCGAGATGAACCGTGTCGGCATTATGTGCGACCTGTCTCACGTCGGTTCCAAGACCAGCGAAGAAGTCATCCTCGAATCGAAAAAGCCGGTGTGCTATTCCCACTGCCTGCCGTCCGGGCTCAAGGAACACCCGCGCAACAAGTCCGATGAAGAACTCAAGTTCATCGCCGACCACGGTGGGTTTGTCGGCGTGACCATGTTCGCGCCGTTCCTGGCCAAGGGCATCGATTCGACCATCGACGACTACGCCGAAGCCATCGAATACACCATGAATATCGTCGGCGAAGACGCCATCGGCATTGGCACCGACTTCACCCAGGGGCATGGCCAGGATTTCTTTGAAATGCTTACCCATGACAAGGGCTACGCCCGCCGCCTGACCAGCTTCGGCAAGATCATCAACCCGCTGGGCATCCGCACCGTGGGTGAATTCCCCAACCTCACCGAGACCCTGCTCAAGCGTGGCCACCCCGAGCGCGTGGTACGCAAGATCATGGGCGAGAACTGGGTCAACGTCTTGAAGGACGTCTGGGGCGAATAAGCCAGACACCTATCGGCAACACCACAACGAATTTTTCTGGAGTTAAGTTTCCATGGCCAAGATCGCCCCGCAATTGCCAATCGAAGTCGACAGCGAAACCGGTGTCTGGACCTCCGACGCCCTGCCCATGCTGTACGTGCCGCGCCATTTCTTCGTCAACAACCACATGGGTATCGAAGAAGTGCTGGGCGCTGATGCCTACGCCGAGATCCTCTACAAGGCCGGCTACAAATCCGCCTGGCACTGGTGTGAGAAAGAAGCCGAGTGCCACGGCCTGGAAGGCGTCGCGGTGTTCGAACACTACATGAAGCGCCTGTCGCAACGTGGCTGGGGCCTGTTCAAGATCCAGGACATCGACCTGGATAAAGGCACCGCCAGCGTCAAGCTTGAGCACTCGGCGTTCGTCTACGTGTACGGAAAGGTCGGGCGCAAAGTCGACTACATGTTCACCGGCTGGTTTGCCGGTGCCATGGACCAGATTCTTGAGGCCCGTGGCAGCAAGATCCGCACTGTCGCCGAACAAGTCTACGGAGGCTCCGAAGAGGGCCACGACGATGGCCTGTTCACCGTCAAACCGTTGTAAGCCGAGGACCGTGCCATGGCTTTCGAAGCAATGTTTGCGCCGATCCAGATCGGCAAGCTGACCATCCGCAACCGCGTGCTCAGTACCGCCCACGCCGAGGTGTATGCCACCGACGGCGGCATGACCACCGACCGCTATGTGAAGTACTACGAAGAGAAAGCCAAGGGCGGTATCGGCCTGGCGATCTGCGGCGGGTCCTCGGTGGTGGCCATCGACAGCCCCCAGGAGTGGTGGAGTTCGGTGAACCTGTCCACCGACCGCATCATCCCGCACTTTCAGAACCTGGCCGACGCCATGCACAAGCATGGCGCCAAGATCATGATCCAGATTACCCACATGGGCCGTCGCTCACGCTGGGACGGCTTCAATTGGCCGACCCTGATGTCGCCGTCCGGCGTGCGTGAGCCGGTGCACCGTGCCACCTGCAAGACCATCGAGCCGGAAGAAATCTGGCGCGTGATCGGCAACTACGCCCAGGCGGCGCGTCGTGCCAAGGCCGGTGGCCTGGATGGCGTCGAGCTGTCTGCCGTGCACCAGCACATGATCGATCAGTTCTGGAGCCCGCGGGTCAACAAGCGTACCGACGAATGGGGCGGTAGCTTTGAAGGCCGCATGAAGTTCGGCCTGGAAGTGCTCAAGGCCGTGCGTGCCGAAGTAGGCGATGACTTCTGCGTGGGCATGCGCCTGTGCGGTGACGAGTTCCACCCGGACGGCTTGTCCCATGAGGACATGAAGCAGATCGCCAAGTATTACGACGACACCGGTATGCTCGACTTCATCGGCGTGGTGGGCTCGGGGTGCGACACCCACAACACCCTGGCCAACGTGATCCCGAACATGAGTTACCCGCCGGAGCCGTTCCTGCACCTGGCAGCTGGGATCAAGGAAGTGGTCAAGGTTCCGGTGCTGCACGCGCAGAACATCAAGGACCCGAACCAGGCCACGCGCATCCTCGAAGGCGGCTATGTGGACATGGTCGGCATGACCCGTGCGCACATCGCCGACCCGCACCTGATTGCCAAGATCAAGATGGGCCAGATCGACCAGATCAAGCAATGCGTGGGCGCCAACTACTGCATCGACCGCCAGTATCAAGGCCTGGACGTGCTGTGCATCCAGAACGCCGCGACCTCCCGTGAATACATGGGCGTGCCGCATATCATCGAGAAAACCACCGGGGCCAAGCGCAAAGTGGTCGTGGTGGGCGCAGGCCCCGCCGGTATGGAGGCTGCACGTGTCGCCGCCGAACGCGGCCACGACGTAACCCTGTTGGAGAAAAAAGAGTTCATCGGCGGGCAGATCACCACCGCTTCGAAAGCGCCGCAGCGCGACCAGATCGCCGGTATCACTCGCTGGTACCAGCTGGAGTTGGCGCGCTTGAAAGTCGACCTGCGCCTGGGCGTGGCGGCGGATGCCGAGACCATCCTGGACCTGCGTCCGGATGTGGTGGTGCTGGCGGTGGGCGGGCATCCGTTCATCGAACAGAACGAACATTGGGGCGCCGCCGAAGGCTTGGTGGTGAGCAGTTGGGATGTGCTTGACGGCAAAGTCGCGCCGGGCAAGAACGTGCTGGTGTACGACACCATTTGCGAGTTCACCGGCATGTCGGTGGCGGACTTCCTGGCCGACAAAGGCTGCCAGGTGGAAATCGTCACCGACGACATCAAGCCCGGTGTGGCAATTGGCGGTACGTCGTTCCCGACTTACTACCGCAGCATGTACCCCAAGGAAGTGATCATGACCGGCGACATGATGCTGGAAAAGGTCTATCGCGAGGGCGACAAGCTGGTGGCAGTGCTGGAAAACGAATACACCGGCGCCAAAGAAGAGCGGGTGGTCGACCAGGTGGTGGTGGAGAACGGTGTACGCCCGGACGAGGCCCTTTACTACGGGCTCAAGGAAGGCTCACGCAACAAGGGCCAGATCGACGTCGAAGCGCTGTTTGCGATCAAGCCGCAGCCATGCCTGAGCGAAGCGGGTGAAGGGTACTTGCTGTTCCGCATTGGTGACTGTGTGGCCCAGCGCAACACCCACGCTGCGATCTACGACGCCCTGCGCTTGTGCAAGGATTTCTAAGCCGACACCGAACCAAAAAGTGGACTCGGTTCAAATGTGGGAGGGGGCTTGCCCCCGATAGCGGTGGGTCAGCTACAACAGTATCAACTGACACTCCGCCATCGGGAGCAAGCCCCCTCCCACATTTCAAGGCCAGTTTCACAGTAGACCTGTGTGGTCTGTGGGAGCTTCATCATGTTGAACACCTTGCTGCCTATTCTGTTGTTTGCCGCTTTGGGCCTTGCGGTCCTCGGCGCCCTGCGCCGGGTGAACATGTGGCGCCGTGGGCGTGCATCCAAAGTCGATCTGCTGGGCGGTCTTCTGGCCATGCCCAAGCGCTACATGGTCGACTTGCACCACGTGGTCGCCCGCGACAAATACATTGCCAATACCCACGTCGCCACGGCGCTGGGCTTTGTGCTGTCGGCGCTGCTGGCTATTGCGGTGCACGGCTTCGGCCTGCAGAACCGCATTCTCGGCTATGCCTTGCTGCTGGCTTCGGCGTTGATGTTTGTGGGCGCGATCTTCATGTACCTGCGCCGCCGCAATCCGCCTGCGCGCCTGTCCAAGGGCCCATGGATGCGCCTGCCGAAAAGCCTGATGGCGTTCTCGGTGAGCTTTTTCCTGGTGACCTTGCCGGTGGCCGGGATTCTGCCCGCTGACTTTGGCGGCTGGCTGCTCGCTGCGCTGCTGAGCGTGGGCGTGCTGTGGGGCGTATCGGAAATGTTTTTCGGCATGACCTGGGGCGGGCCGATGAAGCACGCCTTCGCGGGTGCCCTGCACCTGGCCTGGCACCGCCGCGCCGAGCGCTTCGGCGGTGGCCGCTCCACTGGTTTGAAGCCGCTGGACCTCAGTGATAAAACCGCGCCGCTTGGCGTGGAAAAGCCCAAGGATTTCACCTGGAACCAGTTGCTCGGCTTCGACGCCTGCGTGCAATGCGGCAAGTGCGAAGCAGCGTGCCCGGCGTTCGCTGCCGGCCAGCCCCTGAACCCGAAAAAGCTTATCCAAGACATGGTCGTCGGCCTGGCCGGTGGCACCGATGCCAAGTTCGCCGGTAGCCCATACCCAGGCAAACCGGTGGGCGAACACGGCGGTAACCCGCATCAGCCGATCGTCAATGGCCTGGTGGATGCCGAGACGTTGTGGTCGTGCACCACATGCCGCGCCTGCGTGGAAGAGTGCCCGATGATGATCGAGCACGTTGACGCCATCGTCGACATGCGCCGCCACCTCACCCTGGAAAAAGGTGCCACGCCGAACAAGGGCGCCGAAGTCCTGGAAAACCTGATTGCCACCGACAACCCTGGCGGTTTCGCACCGGGCGGTCGCCTCAACTGGGCGGCGGACCTGAACCTGCCGTTGCTCAGTGACAAGGGCAGCTGCGAGGTGCTGTTCTGGGTCGGCGACGGTGCCTTCGACATGCGCAACCAACGCACCCTGCGGGCGTTTGTCAAAGTGCTCAAGGCGGCGGGGGTGGACTTTGCGGTACTTGGCCTGGAAGAACGCGACAGCGGTGACGTAGCGCGGCGTCTGGGCGATGAAGCAACTTTCCAATTGTTGGCCTCGCGCAATATCCAGACGTTGGGCAAATATAGCTTCAAGCGCATTGTTACCTGCGACCCGCACAGTTTCCATGTGCTGAAAAACGAGTACGGCGCCTTCAACGGCAATTACGTCGTACAGCATCACAGCACCTTCATGGCCGAGTTGATCGGCGACGGCGCGCTCAACCTGGGCCAGCACAAAGGCAGCAGCGTGACCTACCACGACCCTTGTTACCTGGGCCGCTACAACGGCGAATACGAGGCACCGCGCCAAGTGCTGCGGGCGTTGGGCATCGAGGTCAAGGAAATGCAACGCTCAGGCTTCCGTTCGCGCTGCTGCGGCGGTGGCGGCGGCGCGCCGATCACTGACATTCCCGGCAAGCAACGTATCCCCGACATGCGCATGGAAGACATCCGCGAAACCGGTGCCGAACTGGTGGCCGTGGGCTGCCCGCAATGTACGGCGATGCTTGAAGGTGTGGTCGAGCCGCGGCCATTGATCAAGGATATTGCCGAGCTTGTGGCCGACGCTTTGCTTGAAGACCCTGTGCCGGCAAAAGCGCCTAAACGTGAACCCGCGGAGGTGCATTGATGAGCGACATTATTCGCCGTGACCCTCGGGCCGAATGGATCGCCCGTAACCGTCTTCACCCCTTGCACGCGGCCATGCAGCCCGTGCAGCAGAGCTGGATGGGGCCCAACGGCATCATTCGTAAAAACGTGCACGGTGTCGGTTTTATCGGCCCCAACGGCATCAAGCGTATTGACCGCAGCGGTGCCCAGCAGGGCGGTGCGGCCAAGCGTACGGCGGCGGTGGAGGTACAGTTGCCACTGCATCAGGTGCCAACGCCCGCGTTCTACATCAGTGTGGTGCCGGACATGGTCGGTGGCCGCTTGAGCAGCCACGACCGTGACTTGCTTGGCCTGGCCAGGCAACTGGCTGGCAGCGACGGCGCGGTGCTGGCCGTGGTGTTTGGTGAACACAAGGAAAACGCCTTCGCCACTGCCGGTGTCGATCGCCTGCTGGTACTGGACGGCCACGCGTTCGACGGTTATTCACCGGAGCAACGCGTACAAGGCCTGCGCGCTGTGGATAACCAGTTCAATCCGCGCCACTGGCTACTGCCGGACAGCCGCAGCGGCGGCGGTGAATTGGGTCGGCGCTTTGCCGCCAGCCTCAAGGAACGCCCGGCGACACGCGTTTGGCAAATCAAGGGCGATGAGTGCATCGGCCGTGCGGGGGCGGGCCAGCAAGATTTGGCCCGGCCGCTGCCGCGCCTGATCCTGGCGGCCGTTGAGTGTGCCGACCCGGTCAGCGAGACCCGGCATGAGGTACTGCCCGTAGAGTTATCCACAAGCCTGGCGCGCAGTTTGTCGCGTATCGAGGACCTGGGGGCGGTGGCGGTGGATCCTGCGGCGATTCCCATGGCCGAAGCGGAATTCATTTTCTCCGGTGGCAATGGCGTGAAGGACTGGGCGCTGTTCCACCAGACCGCCGCAGCCCTGGGCGCCACCGAGGGCGCGTCGCGGGTGGCGGTGGACGATGGCTTCATGGCGCGTGATCGTCAGGTCGGCGCCAGCGGCACCTGGGTCACGGCGCGGGTGTACGTGGCCGTGGGTATTTCCGGGGCGATCCAGCACCTGCAAGGCATCGGGGCCTGTGACAAGGTGGTGGCGATCAACCTCGACCCGACCTGCGACATGATCAAGCGTGCCGACCTGTCGGTGATCGGCGAAAGCGCCGCGATTCTGCAAGCCTTGATCGATGCGGTGCAGGCCTACCGCAACGGCGCCAAGCGCGATGCAGCTTAGGGACATGACCATGACAACCACTGTAATCAGCTTGGTATCCATCGGCGCCCACCCCACTTCCGGGCGCCCGCGCCGTGCGGAGCAGGACGCCCGCGCTGTCGAGCTGGGCCTGCAAATGGCTGGGGATAAGTTGCAGGTGCTGCACGCCGGCGATATCAACGAGCCGACCTTGCGTAGCTACCTGGGGATGGGGCTGGCGCAACTGCATGTATTGGAACAGCCGCCCGGCGCCGATGCCTTGCCGGTACTCAGTGAATACCTGCATGACGCCGGCGCCCAGGTGGTACTCACCGGCAGTCAGGCGGAAACCGGCGAAGGCTCGGGCATGTTGCCGTTTTTGCTGGCAGAACAATTGGGTTGGCCGTTGATTGTAGGGGTGGCCCAGGTGGAATCCATCGACGCGGGCGTCGCCCATGTACTGCAAGCCTTGCCTCGCGGCCAGCGGCGGCGCCTTAAAGTGCGCCTGCCGTTTCTGGCCACCGTGGATAACGCTGCGCCCAAACCGCGCCAGAGTGCATACGGCCCAGCGCAACGTGGCGAACTGGCGGCCCATGAGGTGGAGATCGAACAGGACGAGTTATTCACAGGCGCCCTGCTGCAACCGGCCAAGCCAAGGCCCAAGCGTCTCAAGGTGATCAAGGCCAAGAGCGGCGCCGACCGTATGAAGGCTGCCACGGCCAAGGCCAGTGGCGGTGGTGGGCAGGTGCTCAAGGGTGTGAGTGCTGAAGAGGGCGCTCAGGCGATTCTCAAGCTGTTGATTGAAGAGGGTGTCGTACGCTGATCCGCTGTGGGAGGGGGCGCGCTCCCTCCCGCATGAGTTCTGCGGTTTACCCACAATCGCTGTTGATCCGCTTGTGGATAACCTGTTTGCGGTTGCCCACACCCCCTATGTATCAAGCCTTGCAGCCCTCTGTACGAAAAATAGCCAGCCTAAACTGCGGTTTTTCCAGGAGTTTTCCCGGTTGGCAGTACTGACTTGCCCCCAAAGTCTGTTGGCGCATCTGTGGATAAGATGTTCGCTATCTTCTGTAATCCATGTAAACAAAGGCTTTCAGAGGGTCGATCAAAAATCGATCAATTTCGGCTTTTTTCTGCATTAAAACCCTGGGGAGCCCGATTTATGCAGGGTTTGTGCGCTTTTCCACAGGTTGGATAAAGTTGCCCCCAAAGTCTGTTGGTGCATCTGTGGATAAGGTGTTCGCTTAGTGCTGTAGACCATATGAATCAAGGTCTGCACAGATATGATCAATAAATGATCAGGTAAGGATGGATACCTTGGTTTCAAATAAGTCACGGATTTTCTTGATTTAATTTAAGCCGCACACCGACTTGCCCACAATTGCTGTGGGTGGCTTTGTGGATAAGTTGTTGGGCAAAGGCTGGAGGGCAGGGTGTTAGCGGTCTGCGCGAGAGTTGATCAAATAGTAGGCAGCGTCTGCTTGAAGTGTGGGAGGGGGGGCTTGCTCCCGATAGGGATGGCTCAGCTTGCACATGCATTGGCTGATACTCCGTTATCGGGAGCAAGCCCCCTCCCACATTTTTGATCCATAGGGCGTCAGTTACTCGTGTGCAGCCACACCTTTGAGGTACGGCGCAGGCGCGGCCCCCAAGTTGTTCAACATGCGCTCGCTGTACCAGTCCACAAAGTTCACCACGCCAAACTCATAGGTCTTGGAGTACGGGCCAGGCTGGTATGCGGTGGAGTTGATGCCGCGCTGGTTCTCCTCGGCCAGGCGACGGTCCTGGTCGTTGGTGGCGTCCCACACCTGGCGCATGCGCTCCACATCGTAGTCCACGCCTTCCACGGCGTCCTTGTGCACGATCCACTTGGTGGTGACCATGGTTTCCTGGGCGCTGATCGGCCACACGGTGAACACGATGATGTGGTCGCCCATGCAGTGGTTCCACGAATGAGGCAGGTGCAGGATGCGCATCGAGCCCAGGTCCGGGTTCTTGATGCGGCCCATCAGTTTGGCGCAGCCCTGCTTGCCGTCCAGGGTCATCGACACTGTGCCCTTGAGCAGCGGCATACGCACGATGCGGTTACGCAGGCCGAAGCTGGCGTGGGCGTAAGGGATCTTCTCGGCATCCCAGGCGGCGGCGGAGGCGGCTACGTGGTCCTTGAACGCCTGGTCGGCGCGCGGGTCGGTGACGTCGTCCCATTCCAGCAGGGTTTTGAGCAGTTCCGGGTGCGACGCGTTGCAGTGGTAGCACTCGCGGTTGTTTTCCAGCACCAGCTTCCAGTTGGCTTTTTCGAACAAGGTGGTCTGGATCGCCACCTTGGTGTTTTCCATGTCGTAGGGTTCCATGTAATGGCTGAGCGTCGACAGGAAGTCATCGATGGCCGGCGGGGTCTCGGCCAGGCTGATGAAAATGTAGCCGCCGGCGGTCTTCACGTTTACCGGTTTCAAGCCGTACTGCTTCATGTCGAAGTCGGCGCCCATCTCGGTACCGGCGAACAACAGGCGACCGTCCAGTTCGTAGGTCCATTGGTGGTAGTGGCAAACCAGTTTGGCGACCTTGCCCTTTTCGCTGGTGCACAAGCGCGAACCACGGTGGCGGCAGACGTTGTGGAATGCATGCACCACGCCTTCGGCGCCACGGATCACGATGATCGGGTTCTTGCCCACTTGCAGGGTCAGGTAGTTGCCCTTGGTGGGGATTTCGCAGGTCATGCCGGCAATCAACCACTCTTTCTGGAAGATCTCCTGCATGTCGATATCAAACAGCCGCTCATCAGAGTAGAACGGCTGTGGCAGCGAAAAGGTGCGCTCGCGCTCGTGCAGCATTTGCGCGGTGGCCTTGCGTGCGGGTTCCAGCGGATCGCCCAAGCTTAAGGTTGCGGTGACGTCCATCGTGTGTGTCCTCATGGCCATTCTGTGTGGCCGGCGAATAGTGGCTGATCAGGTTTGCAGCAAGGCGTAAAGAACGCGTCTTTGTTGGGAGCGAGTGTGGGCCCGGCGTTGGGTCGAACCTTATCCATGGGCGACATGGCCCAATCTGATCCCGACGCGCAAGGCCCTGTCTTTGGGGGCTGGTCGCCGTAAGTATGTGAATGTCGCAGATAGGTAAATGGGTGGCCCCGGCGTTACGCAGAATCGCCACCATAAGGCCGACGTCGGCGGTGGAGAACAACATGTCTAGCAATTTCCTGAATCCGGTAACCACCCAGACCTGGGCCAATGGTCGGCACATCGTCCGTTGCGTCAAAGTCATCCAGGAAACCTGGGACGTGCGCACCTTCTGTTTTATGGCTGACCAGCCGATTCTGTTCTTCTTCAAGCCCGGGCAATTCGTCACCCTGGAGCTGGAAATCGAAGGCCAGCCGATCATGCGCTCCTACACGATCTCCAGTTCACCGTCGGTGCCTTACAGCTTTTCGGTAACCATCAAGCGTGTACCGGGCGGGCGTGTGTCCAACTGGTTGCATGACACGCTGCATGAAGGGCAGGAGCTGGCGGTGCACGGCCCGGTGGGGCTGTTCAATGCCATCGACTTTCCCAGCCCGAAAGTGCTGTACCTGAGCGGCGGGGTGGGGATCACCCCAGTCATGTCCATGGCGCGCTGGTTCTACGACACCAACGCGAATGTCGACATGACCTTTGTTCACAGCGCCCGCTCGCCCAAGGACATCATCTACCACCGCGAGCTGGAGCACATGGCGTCGCGGATCGACAACTTCAGCTTGCACCTGATTTGCGAAAAGCATGGCCTGGGTGAACCCTGGGCCGGCTACCGTGGTTATCTGAATCACAAGATGCTGGAACTGATGGTGCCGGACTTCCTGGAGCGCGAAGTATTCTGTTGCGGCCCGACGCCTTACATGAGCGCAGTGAAACGCCTGCTGGAAACCGCCGGTTTCGATATGGCGCGTTATCACGAAGAATCCTTTGGTGCGACGCCGCCGGAAGCGCGGGCTGACGCCGTGGAGCAGGCCGAGCAAGCGGCGGATGCGCCGGAAATCGACCTCGCGGATCTGCACCAGGTGGAGTTCATCGCATCGGGCAAAAGCATTCGGGTGGCCCCCGGCGAGACTGTCCACGCAGCAGCTGCCAAGCTTGGCCTGTTGATCCCCAAAGCCTGCGGCATGGGTATCTGCGGCACGTGCAAGGTGATGAAGCTGGGCGGGGAGGTGGAGATGGAACACAACGGCGGGATCACCGAGGAAGACGAAGCCGAAGGTTACATCCTGTCGTGCTGCAGCGTGCCCAAGGGCGATGTGCGCATCGAGTTCTAATACCCTGCACATTCCCACGCAGGAGCGTGGGAATGGCCGGTCGGCTGCGCGCCGAGGGTCATGAGTCTTCGGCGCGGGCTTCAAGGGTTAACAGTTACTGCGCGTAGATATGCACGACGAAGTGCTGGCCGGATGCTGTCAGTTCATAGACCTTGTCGTAGATCCTCAGCGTCCTTGAAGGCTCGCGGATCGTATCGCCGATCTTTGCGTACTTCCTGAACTCATCCCAGTCAATCACCGTGGTGCTGATAGTGCCATCGCTTTGCAGGGTGTTGCCGTTGCTTTGATATTCCATGATTAAGCTCTCCATTGGATTTACGTTTCCAGCCGATTATTCGGCGGGTAGCGAACCCGGAAAGTGGCGGTTATGACTGCGTTTTCCTTCCGGGTACCAAGAGGCTAGTCAACGAATATCCAGCGCGTAGCTGTCAGAAATATCAAAAAACAGACTCGGCAATCGGCCAGTACTCGCTGGCCGAACTCCCACGTTAAGCCCTCATGACTTCCCTGATATCGGCGGCTAATTCTCGTACGCGCTCTTCTTCTGTGTCCCACGCACACATGAATCGCGCCCCACCTTTACCGATAAAGGTGTAGAAGCGCCAACCCTTGGCTGTAAGCCCCGCAATGGCTGGCTCCGAGAGTTGCAGAAATACGCCGTTGGCTTGCACAGGGAACATCAATTCCACGCCGGGGATGTCCGCAACCAGGCTGCTGAGCAATTGCGCGCAGTGGTTGGCGTGGCGTGCGTGCTTGAGCCAGGCATCGTTTTCCAGCAAGCCTACCCACGGGGCGGACAGGAAGCGCATCTTTGATGCCAACTGGCCAGCCTGTTTGCAGCGGTAGTCGAAGTCTTCGGCCAGCTTGTGATTGAAGAACAGGATGGCTTCACCCACCGCCATGCCGTTCTTGGTGCCGCCAAAGCACAGCACGTCCACCCCGGCTTTCCAGGTCAGGTCGGCCGGTGAGCAACCCAGGAACGCGCAGGCGTTGGAGAAGCGGGCACCGTCCATGTGCAGGTTTAGGCCCAGCTCTTTGCAGGTGGCGCTGATGGCGCGGATTTCTTCCGGGGTGTACACGCTGCCGACTTCGGTGGCCTGGGTCAGGGTGACCACCCGCGGTTTGGGGTAGTGGATGTCCTGGCGCTTGAGGGCGATCTCGCGGATCGATTCCGGGGTCAGCTTGCCGTTCTCGGTGCGTGCAGTGAGCAGCTTGGAGCCATTGGAGAAAAACTCCGGTGCGCCGCATTCGTCGGTTTCAACGTGGGCCGTTTCCGAGCAAATCACGCTATGGTAGCTCTGGCACAGCGAGGACAGTGCCAGGGAGTTGGCGGCGGTGCCGTTGAAGGCGAAGAACACTTCGCAGTCGGTTTCGAACAAATTGCGGAAACCGTCGGCGGCGCGATGGGTCCACTCGTCATCACCGTAAGCGCGTTGATGGCCGTGGTTGGCTTGTTCCATGGCGGCCCAGGCTTCCGGGCAGATGCCGGAATAGTTGTCGCTGGCGAATTGTTGGCTCTTGTCGGTCATGGCCCATTCCTGTGGTCGATGTTGGTGCGCACTTTAACCAAGATTGTCAGGGGCGCGCACGCTCTGTAAATGCAAAGTCGTTGGGGAATTATGCACGGTACTCACACCTTGCCTGTCGGACGTGTCCGAGATGGCGCTTTGGACTCACTCAAGTGGCTGGCGCTGCTGAGCATGGTGCTCGATCACCTGCGCTATGTGGGGTTGAGCCTGGATGGGCTGTATGTGCCTGGGCGCCTGGCGTTCCCGTGGTTTTGCCTGGCGATTGCGGCCAATTTGCACAGGGCCCGGAACGCTCCGGTGACCGGCCATCGGCGCTACCTGGGGTGGTTGCTGCTGTTCAGCGTGATCAGCGAAGTGCCTTATCGGATGTTCATCGAAGATGCCGATACCTTGAACGTGTTGCCGACTCTGGCGCTGGGCCTGCTGGTTGCCCGAGGTTGGCAGCAGAAGGCGTTGGTTGATCGAGGATTGGCGCTGATCGCTGTCACAATAGCAGCTGTGTTTTCAACCCAGTTGATGTTCGGTTTCTTTGGTGTATTGCTGCCACTGGCGATGCTGTTGGTGTTTCGCCGGCCCTGGTATTTCAGCGTGCTGCCGGGTTTGGTCTGCGTCGCCGCGAATCAATGGCAGATTCTGCTGAATAGCGGCACGCCTGTGGCGCAGTTGGGGTTGGCTGCATGTCTGATTGCGCCGCTGGCAGGATTGGTCTTATTGCGACATGGCAAAAACGCCAAGCCACCCGCCATGCGGCGCTGGGCCTATGCCCTGTATCCCATGCATTTTCTTCTGTTGCTACTCGTTCGCAAGCTCATCGCCTGACCCCTGTGGGAGCTGGCTTGCCTGCGATGCAGACACCTCGGTCTGCCAGTTGCACCGCAGCGATGCCATCGCAGGCGAGCCAGCTCCCACACAAGCTTTGCACATTCTTCAGTCCATGTCGTAAACGCACCTTTGCGTGGCGTGCGCAGGCATTTGACCTGTACGCGCCAGCCCTACCATCGCATCAAAGGGCCCTGCGAGGGCTTCAACAATACGAAAGGCTGGGAGAGACGCGATGTTCAGCAAACAAGACCAGATCCAGGGATATGACGACGCACTGCTGGCAGCCATGAATGCCGAGGAGCAGCGTCAGGAAGATCATATCGAGCTGATCGCGTCGGAGAACTACACCAGCAAACGCGTGATGCAAGCCCAAGGCAGCGGCCTGACCAACAAGTACGCCGAAGGCTACCCGGGCAAGCGCTACTACGGTGGCTGCGAGCATGTGGACAAGGTCGAGGCCCTGGCCATCGAGCGCGCCAAGCAGCTGTTCGGCGCCGATTACGCCAACGTGCAGCCGCACTCCGGTTCGTCCGCCAACAGCGCGGTGTACCTGGCGCTGATCAATGCCGGCGACACCATTCTGGGCATGAGCCTGGCCCACGGCGGTCACCTGACTCACGGTGCCAAAGTGTCGTCCTCGGGCAAGCTGTACAACGCAGTGCAATACGGCATCAACACCGACACCGGCCTGATCGACTACGACGAAGTCGAGCGCCTGGCGGTCGAGCACCAGCCGAAGATGGTGGTGGCCGGTTTCTCTGCCTACTCCAAAACCCTGGATTTCCCACGCTTCCGTCAGATTGCCGACAAAGTGGGCGCGCTGCTGTTCGTCGACATGGCCCACGTCGCCGGCCTGGTGGCTGCCGGCCTGTACCCGAACCCGCTGCCCTACGCCGACGTGGTCACTACCACTACCCACAAGACCCTGCGCGGTCCACGGGGCGGCCTGATTCTGGCCAAGGCCAACGAAGCTATTGAAAAGAAACTCAATGCTGCGGTGTTCCCCGGTGCCCAGGGCGGCCCGCTGATGCATGTGATCGCCGGCAAGGCGGTGTGCTTCAAGGAAGCGCTGGAGCCCGGCTTCAAAGCGTATCAGCAACAAGTGATCGACAACGCCCAGGCGATGGCCGAGGTGTTCATCAAGCGTGGCTACGATGTGGTCTCCGGCGGCACCGATAACCACTTGTTCCTGGTCAGCCTGATCCGTCAGGGCCTCACCGGCAAAGACGCGGACGCCGCCCTCGGTCGCGCCCACATCACCGTCAACAAGAACGCCGTGCCGAATGACCCGCAGTCGCCGTTCGTGACCTCGGGCCTGCGCATCGGCACTCCGGCGGTGACCACCCGTGGTTTCAAGGTGCCGCAGTGCATCGAGTTGGCTGGCTGGATCTGCGACATCCTCGACAACCTCGGCGACGCCGATGTCGAGGCCAACGTGGCCAAACACGTGTCTGCCCTGTGCGCTGATTTTCCGGTTTATCGCTGAGCGCGGTTTTGGAGTAATGACTATGCAACGCTACTCAGGCTTCGGCCTCTTCAAGCACTCCCTCAGCCATCACGAAAACTGGCAGAAAATGTGGCGCACGCCCACGCCGAAAAAAGTCTACGACGTGGTCATCGTCGGTGGCGGCGGGCATGGTCTGGCGACCGCCTACTACTTGGCCAAGGAGCACGGCATCACCAACGTGGCTGTGGTCGAGAAAGGCTGGCTGGGCGGCGGTAACACTGCGCGCAATACCACCATCGTGCGTTCCAACTACCTGTGGGACGAGTCCG
The DNA here is from genome assembly GCF_023127795.1 of Pseudomonas sp. W2Jun17. NCBI lineage: Bacteria > Pseudomonadati > Pseudomonadota > Gammaproteobacteria > Pseudomonadales > Pseudomonadaceae > Pseudomonas > Pseudomonas sp. W2Jun17. The sequence continues at coordinate 277,083 of NZ_SPKO01000033.1, forward strand.
CGCATTTGTACGAACATGCGATGAAACTCTGGGAAGGTTTGTCTCAGGACCTCAACTACAACGTGATGTTCTCCCAGCGCGGCGTGTACAACCTGTGCCACACCCTGCAAGACATCCGCGACTCCGAACGCCGTGTGAGCGCCAACCGCCTCAACGGCGTGGACGGCGAACTGCTCAATGCCCAGCAAGTAGCTGACGAGATTCCATACCTGGACTGCTCGAAAAACACCCGCTACCCCGTGCTGGGCGCCACCGTGCAACGTCGCGGCGGCGTAGCCCGTCACGATGCCGTAGCCTGGGGCTTTGCCCGTGCTGCCGATGCCTTGGGCGTGGACTTGATCCAGCAAACCGAAGTGATCGGGTTCCGCAAGGAAAACGGCGTGTGCATCGGTGTGGAAACCAACAAGGGCTTTATCGGCGCCAAGCGCGTCGGCGTCGTCACTGCCGGTAACTCCGGGCACATGGCCTCGCTGGCCGGTTTCCGCCTGCCGATCGAATCTCACCCGTTGCAAGCGTTGGTGTCGGAGCCGATCAAGCCGATTATCGACAGCGTGATCATGTCTAACGCCGTGCACGGCTACATCAGCCAGTCCGACAAGGGCGACCTGGTGATCGGTGCCGGTATCGACGGCTACAACGGCTACGGCCAGCGTGGTTCGTACCCGGTCATTGAGCACACCATTCAGGCCATCGTCGAGATGTTCCCGGTACTGTCGCGGGTGCGCATGAACCGCCAGTGGGGCGGCATCGTCGACACCACACCGGATGCCTGCCCGATCATCTCCAAGACCCCGGTACCGAACATGTTCTTCAACTGCGGTTGGGGCACCGGTGGCTTCAAGGCCACTCCGGGCTCAGGCAACGTCTTTGCTGCCAGCCTGGCCAAGGGTGAAATGCACCCATTGGCCGCGCCTTTCTCCATCGACCGTTTCCACAACGGTGCGCTGATCGACGAACACGGCGCTGCGGCCGTCGCCCACTAACAGGAGAAATTCCCTATGTTGCATATCTTCTGTCCTCACTGTGGCGAACTGCGCTCTGAAGAGGAATTCCACGCGTCCGGCCAAGCGCATATCCCGCGCCCACTGGATCCGAATGCCTGCACCGATGAAGAGTGGGGCGACTACATGTTCTTCCGCGACAACCCTCGCGGCCTGCACCACGAACTGTGGATCCATGCCGCCGGTTGCCGCCAGTACTTCAATGCCACCCGCGACACCGTCACCTACGAAATTCTTGAAACCTACAAGATTGGCGAAAAACCCCAGTTCACCGCCAAGGCTTCTGGAGAGAAGGTATGAGCCAGATCAATCGCCTGTCCAACGGTGGCCGCATCGATCGCAACAAAGTCCTGACGTTTACGTTCAACGGCCAGAGCTACAAAGGCTTTGAAGGCGACACCCTGGCTGCGGCCTTGCTGGCCAACGGCGTCGACATCATCGGCCGCAGTTTCAAGTACTCGCGCCCTCGCGGCATCTTTGCCGCCGGCGCCGAAGAGCCGAACGCAGTGCTGCAGATCGGCGCCACCGAAGCCACCCAGATTCCCAACGTGCGCGCCACTCAACAGGCGCTGTACCAGGGCCTGGTTGCCACCAGCACCAACGGCTGGCCGAACGTTAACAACGACGTGATGGGCATTCTCGGCAAGGTCGGCGGCAAGCTGATGCCGCCGGGCTTCTACTACAAAACGTTCATGTACCCGCAGTCGTTCTGGATGACCTACGAGAAGTACATCCGCAAGGCCGCAGGCTTAGGCCGCTCGCCGACCGAGAACGACCCGGACACCTACGACAACTTCAACCGTCATTGCGACGTGCTGGTCGTGGGCGCAGGCCCTGCCGGCCTCGCGGCTGCATTGGCCGCTGCGCGCAGCGGTGCGCGGGTGATCATCGCCGACGAGCAGGAAGAGTTCGGTGGCTCGCTGCTCGATTCCCGTGAAAGCCTCGACGGCAAGCCGGCCACTGAGTGGGTTGCCAGCGTCATTGCCGAATTGAAAGCCCTGCCGGACGTGGTACTGCTGCCCCGCGCCACCGTCAACGGCTACCACGACCATAACTTCCTGACCATTCACGAGCGCCTCACCGATCACCTCGGTGACCGTGCGCCGATTGGCGTGGTGCGTCAGCGTATCCACCGTGTGCGTGCCAAGCGCGTGGTGCTGGCCACCGGTGCGTGCGAGCGTCCGCTGGTGTACGGCAACAACGATGTGCCGGGCAATATGCTGGCCGGAGCGGTCTCTACCTATGTGCGCCGCTACGGTGTGGCGCCGGGCAAAAAACTGCTGCTGTCGACCAACAACGACCATGCCTATCGCGTCGCGCTGGACTGGTTTGATGCAGGCCTTTCGGTGGTGGCGGTGGCTGATGCCCGTCACAACCCACGTGGCGCGCTGGTGGAAGAAGCACGCGCCAAAGGCATTCGCATCCTCACCGGCAGCGCCGTGATCGAAGCGCGTGGCAGCAAGCATGTGACCGCTGCCCGCGTGGCCGCGATCGATGTGAAAGCGCATAAAGTCACCAGCCCCGGCGAGTGGCTGGACTGCGACCTGGTCGCCAGTTCAGGCGGTTACAGCCCGGTGGTCCACTTGGCCTCGCACCTGGGCGGCAAGCCGACCTGGCGTGAAGATATCCTCGGGTTTGTACCGGGCGAAGCACCGCAGAAACGCGTGTGCGTCGGCGGTATCAACGGTGTCTACGGCCTTGGCGATTCCCTCGCCGATGGTTTTGAAGGTGGCGTGCGTGCGGCCAGTGAAGCCGGTTTTGCGCCGGTGGAAGGTGTGCTGCCTAAAGCCTTGAGCCGTCTGGAAGAGCCGACGCTGGCGCTGTTCCAGGTGCCCCACGAAAAAGCCACTGCACGGGCGCCGAAGCAATTTGTCGACCTGCAAAATGACGTCACCGCAGCCGCCATCGAACTGGCCACCCGCGAAGGTTTCGAATCGGTCGAGCACGTCAAACGCTACACCGCGCTGGGCTTCGGTACTGACCAGGGCAAGCTGGGTAACGTCAACGGCCTGGCCATCGCCGCCCGTTCGCTGAACGTGACCATCCCGCAGATGGGCACCACCATGTTCCGTCCCAACTACACGCCAGTGACGTTCGGCGCGGTGGCGGGCCGTCACTGTGGGCACATTTTCGAACCGGTGCGCTACACCGCGCTGCAAGCCTGGCACGTGAAGAACGGCGCCGAGTTTGAGGATGTCGGCCAGTGGAAACGCCCATGGTATTTCCCGCGTAACGGTGAAGATCTGCACGCCGCGGTGAAGCGCGAATGCCTGGCGGTGCGTGACAGCGTCGGCCTGCTGGATGCCTCCACCCTCGGCAAGATCGATATCCAGGGCCCGGATGCGCGTGAGTTCCTCAACCGCATCTACAGCAACGCCTGGACCAAGCTCGATGTGGGCAAGGCGCGCTACGGTCTGATGTGCAAGGAAGACGGCATGGTCTTCGACGACGGCGTCACTGCCTGTCTGGCCGACAACCACTTCCTGATGACCACCACCACGGGCGGCGCCGCCCGCGTTCTCCAGTGGCTGGAAATCTACCAACAGACCGAATGGCCTGACCTCAAGGTGTACTTCACCTCGGTCACCGACCATTGGGCGACCATGACCCTGTCCGGCCCCAACAGCCGCAAGCTGCTGGCGGAAGTCACCGACATCGACCTGGACAAGGATGGCTTCCCGTTCATGACCTGGAAGGAAGGTTTGGTCGGCGGTGTACCGGCGCGGGTGTTCCGTATCTCGTTTACCGGTGAGCTGTCGTACGAAGTCAACGTGCAGGCCGACTACGCCATGGGCGTGCTGGAGAAGATCGTCGAGGCCGGCAAAAAGTACAACCTGACCCCGTACGGCACCGAGACCATGCACGTCCTGCGCGCCGAGAAGGGCTTCATCATCGTCGGGCAAGACACCGACGGCTCGATGACCCCGGACGACCTGAACATGGGCTGGTGTGTAGGCCGTACCAAACCGTTCTCGTGGATCGGCTGGCGCGGCATGAATCGCGAAGACTGTGTGCGTGAAGAGCGTAAGCAACTGGTGGGCTTGAAGCCGATTGATCCAAACGTATGGCTGCCGGAAGGCGCGCAGTTGGTGTTCGATCCAAAGCAGACGATTCCGATGAAGATGGTCGGTCACGTCACTTCAAGCTATGCGCACAACTCCCTGGGTTATTCGTTTGCCATGGGCGTGGTGAAGGGCGGCTTGAAGCGCATCGGTGAGCGGGTGTTCTCACCGCAGGCCGATGGCAGCGTGATCGAGGCGGAGATTGTGTCCTCGGTGTTCTTTGACCCGAAAGGTGATCGCCAGAACATTTGATAGACCGCGTCGCGGCCATCGGGAGCAAGCCCCCTCCCACATTTTGATTTGTGAATATCTTCCAATGTGGGAGGGGGCTTGCTCCCGATGAGGCCATCAGCCTCACAACAGAATTCAGGAAAGGTGCTTTATGACAGCAGCCAATGTTTACCAACAACGCCCCACCACCAGCGCCAAGGCCGAGTCGTCGCTGCACCATGCAGACCTCGCCAGCCTGGTCGGCAAGGGCCGCAAGAACGCCGGCGTGACCGTGCGTGAAAAGAAACTCCTCGGCCACCTGACTATCCGTGGCGATGGCCATGATGCCGCCTTCGCCGCTGGCGTACTCCAGGCCGTCGGCATTGAACTGCCCGGCCCGCTAAGCGTGACCGTCAACGGCGAGACCAGCCTGCAATGGCTTGGCCCGGACGAGTGGCTGCTGATCGTGCCGAGCGGCGATGAATTTGCCGCTGAACAAAACCTGCGTGCCGCCTTGGGGGATTTGCACATCCAGATCGTCAACGTCAGCGGCGGCCAGCAGATTCTCGAACTCAGCGGCCCTAACGTGCGCGATGTGCTGATGAAGTCCACCAGCTACGACGTACACCCCAATAATTTCCCGGTGGGCAAGGCGGTGGGCACGGTGTTCGCCAAGTCGCAATTGGTGATCCGCCATACCGCTGAAGACACCTGGGAACTGCTGATCCGTCGCAGCTTCTCCGATTACTGGTGGTTGTGGCTGCAGGATGCCTCGGCCGAATTCGGTCTGAGCGTTCAAGCCTGAGGAATCGCCCATGAGCCGCGCACCCGATACATGGATTTTGACCGCCGACTGCCCCAGCGTGCTCGGCACGGTGGACGCGGTCACCCGCTACCTGTTCGAGCAGGGCTGCTACGTCACTGAGCACCACTCGTTTGATGATCGTCTCTCGGGCCGGTTTTTCATTCGTGTGGAGTTTCGTCAGCCTGACGGTTTTGACGAGCAGGCGTTCCGCGATGGCCTGGCGACCCGTGGTGAAGCCTTCGGCATGATCTTCGAGCTGACGGCGCCGAACTATCGGCCGAAAGTGGTGATCATGGTCTCCAAGGCCGATCACTGCCTCAACGACCTGCTGTACCGCCAGCGTATCGGCCAACTGTCGATGGACGTGGTCGCGGTGGTGTCCAACCACCCCGATCTCAAGCCGTTGGCCGACTGGCACCAGATTCCCTACTACCATTTCCCGCTCGACCCCAACGACAAACCATCCCAGGAGCGGCAGGTGTGGCAAGTGGTGGAAGACACCGGCGCCGAACTGGTGATCCTTGCGCGCTACATGCAGGTGCTGTCGCCGGAGCTGTGCCGCAAGCTGGATGGCAAGGCCATCAACATTCATCACTCGTTGCTGCCGGGGTTCAAGGGCGCCAAGCCGTATCACCAGGCGTACAACAAGGGCGTGAAACTGGTGGGGGCCACGGCGCATTACATCAACAACGATTTGGATGAGGGGCCGATCATCGCCCAGGGTGTGGAGGTGGTTGATCACAGCCACTATCCCGAGGATTTGATCGCCAAGGGGCGCGATATCGAAGGGCTCACATTGGCGCGTGCGGTGGGGTATCACATTGAGCGGCGGGTGTTCTTGAATGCCAATCGCACCGTCGTTCTTTAGATCGCTATCGCAGGCAAGCCAGCTCCCACATTCCAGGATGTGTGAACCCGATCCACTGTGGGAGCTGGCTTGCCTGCGATGAGGCCCTTACAAGCAACACAAGAAACAGCATCTGTACCCGAGCACTAACGCGCTGCCCACCCAAGCGGCAACGCAGTTCCATAAAAACAACAGCGAGGTGAAAGCATGTCTGGTAATCGTGGTGTCGTGTATCTCGGCAACGGCAAGGTCGAAGTACAGAAAATCGACTATCCCAAAATGCAGGACCCGCGCGGCAGGAAGATTGAGCACGGCGTCATCCTGCGCGTGGTCTCCACCAACATCTGCGGCTCCGACCAACACATGGTGCGTGGCCGCACTACTGCCCAGACCGGCCTGGTGCTGGGGCATGAAATCACCGGCGAAGTGATCGAGAAAGGCAGCGACGTCGAGAACCTGAAAATCGGCGACCTGGTTTCCGTGCCGTTCAACGTCGCGTGCGGGCGCTGCCGCTCGTGCAAGGAGCAACACACCGGCGTATGCCTGACCGTCAACCCGGCGCGTGCCGGTGGTGCCTACGGCTACGTCGACATGGGCGACTGGACCGGCGGCCAGGCCGAGTACGTGCTGGTGCCGTACGCTGACTTCAACCTGCTCAAACTGCCGGACCGCGACAAGGCCATGGAGAAAATCCGTGACCTGACCTGCCTCTCCGACATCTTGCCCACCGGCTACCACGGCGCCGTCACTGCCGGCGTTGGCCCGGGCAGCACCGTTTACATTGCTGGTGCCGGCCCGGTCGGTCTGGCCGCTGCTGCCTCGGCACGGCTGTTGGGTGCAGCCGTTGTAATCATTGGCGACGTCAATTCCATCCGCCTGGCCCACGCCAAGGCCCAGGGTTTTGAAATCGTCGACCTGTCCACCGATACGCCGCTGCACGAACAGATTGCTGCGTTGCTGGGCGAACCGGAAGTGGATTGCGCCGTCGACTGCGTAGGCTTTGAAGCACGCGGCCATGGCCACGACGGTGTCAAGGCCGAAGCCCCGGCCACCGTGCTCAACTCACTGATGGGCGTGGTGCGTGTGGCAGGCAAGATCGGTATCCCTGGCCTTTACGTCACCGAAGATCCGGGTGCTGTCGATGCCGCCGCGAAAATGGGCAGCCTGAGCATTCGCTTCGGTCTGGGTTGGGCCAAATCCCACAGCTTCCACACCGGGCAGACGCCAGTGATGAAGTACAACCGCCAACTGATGCAGGCGATCATGTGGGACCGGATCAATATCGCCGAGATCGTCGGCGTGCAGGTGATCAGCCTGGACGATGCGCCACGCGGGTATGGCGAGTTCGACGCGGGTGTACCGAAGAAGTTTGTGATTGATCCGCATAAGTTGTTCAGTGCGGCGTAAAAGCGTTGGGCAAATGACAAAGGGCGACCCTTGGGTCGCCCTTTTTTGCGTCTGCGCTTAAGCCTGCAAACGCCGGCTGATGAAGATCAAATGTGGGAGGGGGCTTGCTCTCGATAGCGGTGGGTCAGTCGGTACTGCTGTAACTGGCCTGCCGCTATCGGGAGCAAGCCCCCTCCCACAAGGGTTTTATGGTGTTTAGGAATCAGCGAGTGGCCAGTGCGCCCTGGTATACAGTCGGGCCTGTCGGTTGTTTGCTGATGGAGCCACCCTTGGTCTCCGAACTCACCATCAACTCCACCGGCTTGCTGATGGTTTCCTGCTGGCGCGGGTTCAGGCCGATGATGCCCTCGCCGTCTTCCGGCAACAGGCCCAGCGACACCGGTGTGCCATCTTTAGGGATTGCCCACAGCTCCAGGCTTTGGTCTGGCGCCGGCGCCGTGGAGGCAATCGGCTGCACTTCAAGATAATCCTTGTGGGCCATGATTTGCGCGGCCGGCTGCTGGGTAGTGTTCACCAGCGTTGCCGCGGATTTGACGCTGTCCTGGGTGTAGAGCGCGCCGCCGATACCGGCAACCACCACCACACAGGCGCCGATGAACAGGCGTGGGCGGCTCCAGAATGGAGGCTTTTGCTCAATCACTTGGGGTTGGATCGCAGTCATAAGTCTCTTCTCGACAAATTTTGTAGTCTGTCCATGGACCCGATTATCCCGATTGGGTTCCGGGCAGGGCTTGGAACAACCGACGGGATACCTAGTCCAACGCTTGCTTTTGCATCCATCTCCTGAGGTTGTATTGATGAAGATTTCACGCGGTTTTGCCCTTTCCTGCCTGCTATCCATGGCCGCCGGCCCGGTGTTCGCCGCAGGTTTCAGCCTTGGCGATGCAGCCAACGCGATTTCCGGTATGCAGGGTGGCAACAACAAAGCCGCTGCCGCCGCACCCTCGTCCGAGACGGCCGGCCTGCTGAGCGCCCTGACCTCGCAACTGAACATCACCCCCGAGCAAGCGGTGGGCGGCACGGGCGCCATGCTGGGCCTGGCCAAGAACAAACTGAGCGGCAACGACTATTCGCAACTGGGCAACAGCGTGCCGGGCCTCGATCAATTGTCGGGTAACAACGCATTGGGCAGCCTCGGCGCTTTAAGCGGGATGCTCGGCCAGAGCGGCGGCAGCAAGACCAGCGGCCTTGATGGTTTGCTGGGTAACGTGAAGAACACCAACGACCTGAATACCGCGTTCAGTGCCTTGGGCATGGACAGTGGCATGGTAAGCCAGTTTGCCCCGGTGATCCTCAAATACCTGGGCGGGCAAGGCGCCAGCGACTCGGTGCTGGGCAAGCTTGCCCAGGCTTGGGGGGCCAGCAGTTAAGCGGCCTTCTCCGAGAATCGCGTTTCCTATAGTTATTTCTGAATCATCTTTCATGATGCGTTGGATGTGGACGAAATAAATTGTAGTGAACCAGTAGGAACGGCAGGAAAGTTGGGTGCCACGTAGTAGTAACTTTCGCAGCATCACGTGGTGCTGTTCGAAGGTCAATCGACGAACTAACTACATGGTGCCTGATGAGTTCTATTAACCAGCTGCAAACCACACTCCAGAATATATACAACCAGGTTGGCGCCAATGTGCCGGCCAGCAAGGCTGGGCTGATCGACCACAATGTGTTGCATAACCTGGGGTTGAGCGCGAATTTGCTGCGGAACTTGCGCAACGATCTGAGTGCCGTCGCTAACGGATCGAATCCTGAGCGGGCACTCAATAACTTGATGTCTGGGCTGCAACAAATCTCGGGTTCTACCAATGCTCGGGCCAAAGAGTGGCCGGCAGACAAACTGTTGCCTGAAGGCGGCGTGCACCTTGTGAAGGGTGCGGACGGTCAACCAGAAGCGGTCACTGCTGCTAAAGAGTGGCCGGCAGGCAAACCGCAGCCTGAAGGCGGCGTGCACCTTGTAAAGGGTACGGACGGTCAACCAGAAGCAGTCACTGCTGCTAAAGAGTGGCCGGTAGACAAACCGTTGCCTGAAGGCGGTGTGCACCTTGTGAAGGGTGCGGACGGTCAACCAGAAGCAGTCACTGCTGCTAAAGAGTGGCCGGTAGACAAACCGTTGCCTGAAGGCGGCGTGCACCTTGTGAAGGGGTCGGACGGTCAACCAGAAGCAGTCACTGCTGCTAAAGAGTGGCCGGTAGACAAACCGTTGCCTGAAGGTGGCGTGCACCTTGTGAAGGGTGCGGACGGCCAACCAAAAGAGGTTGATGCATCCGGAGTGCCGCGCAGCGATTTGGCAAATGTGCCCTCGTCTGTGCAGGCTTCCGCTGACGCAGTGATTTCCAATCTCGTTGAGGTGTTGGGCGTCCAGGCCGCTGGAGGCGATATCTCGCAAGCATCAGCAAAGATGCGCACTGCTTTGGATTCCCTTTTTGACAGGACCAACCCTACGCAGGTACGAGATGCTCTGCGCAACAGCATAAATGAGCTGGCTTGAGCGGTAGCGTCGAAACAGTAGGGAGCTGCAGGAAGCAAGACACCACTATGGATTACCTTTCAAGGGCTCGTGTATGACCTTGGAAGGTTCCATCATCGTTGGCTTTCGCATTGCATGCCGTCGTTTTCCAGCAGTTCATGGATTCGACGGTCCTTTTCCGCCCAGAGCTGGTTGACCCAGTTCTGGACGGTCTGGCGAAACGCCGGATCATTCTCGTAATCCCCTTGCCACAACGCCGGGTCCAGCTCGCGGGTGCGGATATCCACGATCACCTTCGGCACCGCGCCACTGATCAAGTCCCAGAACCCCGGGATCTTGTGTTGCGGGTAGACCACGGTCACGTCGAGTACCGCGTCCAGCTGTTCACCCATTGCTGCCAGCACAAACGCGACGCCGCCTGCCTTGGGCTTGAGTAGCCGGGTAAAGGGTGAATCCTGTTGCGCGCGCTTGGCCTCGCTGAACCGCGTGCCTTCCAGGTAATTGACCACCGTCACCGGCTGGCGCTTGAATAGCTCGCAGGCCTCTTTGGTGATTTTCAGATCCTGCCCTGCCAGTTCAGGATGCTTGGCCAGAAATGCTTTGGTGTAGCGCTTCATGAACGGGTAATCCAGCGCCCACCAGGCCAGGCCGAGGAAGGGCACCCAGATCAGCTCTTTTTTCAGGAAGAATTTGAAGAACGGCGTGCGCCGGTTCAGCGCCTGGATCAGCGCCGGAATATCGACCCAGGATTGGTGGTTGCTGATGACCAGGTAGGAGGTGTCACTGCGCAGGTTCTCACCGCCGCGAATATCCCATTGGGTGGGGATGCTCAGCGAGAAAATCAACTTGTCGATCTCGGCCCAGGTCTCGGCGATCCACATCACCGCCCAGGACGCATAGTCACGCGAGCGGCCCGGCGCCACCAGCTTGAGCAGGGCAAACACCATCAAGGGGCCGATCAGGATCAGCGTGTTGAGTAACAGCAGCAGTGTGACCAAACAGCCGGTGAGCAGGCGGCGCATAAATAACTCTTGGAATCTTGTGGGTGGGCCATGATAAGCAAGGTGAGTCTAGAGGCCAAATCGCAAATCAGCGGACGAATGTTTCACAATGTGCCGTGTAGGGTGGCAGTCACTAACCAAGTGCCGCGTTTGCGGTCTAGAATCCGCCTACTTCTTTCCGAGGAACTCACTTCGTGAAACTGTTATTTGCCTCCCTCGCTCTGCTGGCCCTGCCTGTCATGGCTGCCGAACCGACCCTTTATGGTCGCTACGAATACATCCAGTTGCCGGAGATCGGCGAAACCTTCAAGGCCAAGATGGATACCGGCGCGCTGACCGCCTCGCTGTCGGCCCGGGACATCGAGACCTTCACCCGCGACGGCGATGATTGGGTGCGCTTCCGCCTCGGCGGCAAGGACGCCGGCAGCAAGGTCTACGAGCACAAGGTGTCGCGCATCAGCAAGATCAAGAGCCGTGCCGACGAAGATGACGACAAGGACGAAGCCAGCGTGGCCAAGCGTCCGGTGATCGATCTGGAGATGTGCCTGGGCGACGTCAAGCGCACCGTCGAGGTTAACCTCACCGACCGCAGCAGCTTCAACTACCCGCTGTTGATCGGCGCCAAGGCCCTGCGTGAATTTGGCGCGGCGGTGAACCCGGCACGTCGCTACACTGCCGACAAACCGGACTGCTGATTGAACCCATGCCGCACATCCTGATTGTCGAAGACGAAGCGGCGATAGCCGACACGCTGATCTTTGCCCTGCAAGGCGAGGGCTTCACCACCACCTGGCTGACCCTTGGCCAGGCGGCGCTGGAGCATCAGCGCCAGAGCCCGGCCGACCTCATCATTCTCGACATCGGTCTGCCGGACATCACTGGCTTTGAAACCTGCAAGCACCTGCGCCGGTTCAGCGAAGTGCCAGTGATGTTCCTCAGTGCCCGGGATGCCGAGATCGACCGGGTGGTGGGGCTGGAAATCGGTGCCGACGATTATGTAGTCAAGCCCTTCAGCCCTCGGGAAGTAGCGGCGCGGGTCCGGGCGATTCTCAGGCGTGTTGGCCCGGGTGCGGCCCCGATGCTGTTCCAGGTGGACCTGGAGCGCATGCAGATCCACTATCGCGGGCAACCCCTGAGCCTCACGCGCCATGAGTTCCGCCTGCTGCAAAGCCTGTTGGAACAACCCGAGCGCGTGTTCAGCCGCGAGCAACTGCTGGACGCCGTCGGTGTGCCCGCCGATGCCGGCTACGAGCGCAATATCGACAGCCACATCAAAAGCCTGCGCAGCAAATTGCGTAGCGTGGCGGCGCAAGCCGAGCCGATCCAGACCCATCGCGGCCTGGGCTACAGCTACAGCCCGAGCCATAGCTGATGCGCCTGGGGCTGCGGATTTTCCTGGTGTATGCGCTGTTTATCGGCCTGACCGGCTACTTCGTACTCAACACGGTGATGAAGGAAATCCGCCCCGGCGTTCGCCAGTCCACCGAAGAAACATTGGTGGATACCGCCAACCTGCTGGCTGAAATCCTGCGTGCAGACGTTAAAAACGGCACCCTGGGCCAGAGTCATTGGCCAGCGCTGCTCAAGGCTTACGGCAATCGCCAGCCGGGTGCGGTGATCTGGGGCCTGCCGAAAAACCAGGTCAACCATCGTATTTATGTGACCGACGCCAAGGGCAGGGTCCTGCTTGACTCCAGCGGTGAAGCAGTGGGCCAGGACTATTCGAAGTGGAACGACGTGTACCTGACCCTGCGCGGCGAATACGGTGCGCGCTCCACCCGCAGCGACGCGGACGATCCCACGTCATCCGTGATGCACGTGGGGGCGCCGATTCGCGATAACGACCAGATCATCGGCGTGGTCACCGTGGCCAAGCCCAACAGCTCGTTGCAACCCTACGTGGATCGTACTGAGCGTCGCCTGCTGTGGTACGGCGCGGGGCTGGTGATTCTGGGCCTGTTGCTGGGGGCGCTATTGTCGTGGTGGCTGACCGTCGCCCTCAGACGCCTTACCGCCTATGCCGAAGCCGTGAGCGAGGGCCGCCGCGCCGAGTTGCCGCATTATCGCGGCGGCGAGCTCAAGCAGTTGTCCACCGCCGTGGAACACATGCGCACGCAGTTGGAAGGCAAGGCTTACGTAGAGCGCTACGTGCATACGCTGACCCATGAATTGAAAAGCCCGTTGGCGGCGATTCGCGGTGCGGCGGAGCTGTTGCAGGGCGATATGAGCCGTGAGCAGCAGCAGCGGTTTGTCGGCAATATCGACAGCGAAAGCGCGCGCCTGCAACAGTTGATCGAACGCCTGTTGAACCTGGCCCAGGTTGAGCAACGTCAGGGGCTGGAGGAACAATCGAACATCCCGCTGGCGGTGTTGGTCGATGAGGTGCTCAAGGCCCAATGTGCGCGAATCGAAGGTGCCGGCTTGCAGGTGGAGCAGGTCATCGCCGCCGATGTGAAGGTGTTTGGCGAACCCTTCCTGCTGCGTCAGGCCCTGGGCAACCTGCTCGACAATGCGCTGGATTTCACCCCACCCGGCGGCACTCTGAGGTTCAGTGCCCAGGTGCGGCATAACGATGTTCAGGTCAGTCTGTTCAACCAGGCCGCGGCGATTCCCGATTACGCGCTGCCGCGCCTGAGCGAGCGGTTCTACTCGCTGCCACGTCCGGCCAGCGGGCGTAAAAGCACGGGCCTGGGGCTCAACTTTGTCGAGGAGGTGATGAAGCTGCATGGCGGCTCGCTGCAGATCGGCAATGTGCCAGGCGGCGTGCAAGCGGTGCTGCATCTCCACACAGTCTCCACATTGCCCACATAAATCCCCCATACCGGCTGGGCAGACTCTCCCCCATTCAAACAGGGAGAGACCCATGAACCGCAGCCTGCTTTTCAAACTTGGCGCGATTGCGCTGCTGATTCTGCTGTTGCTGATTCCGTTGCTGATGATCAACGGCATCATCACCGACCGCCAGCAACTGCGCGACGGCGTATTGATGGACATCGCCCGCAGCTCCAGTTACGCCCAGCGCCTCACCGGGCCGGTGATGGTGGTGCCGTTTCGCAAGACGGTGCGTGAATGGAAGCTCAATGAAAAGCTCAATAAACGCTACGAAGAAACCCGTGAAGAGCGTGGCCGGTTGTATTTCCTGCCGGAGCATTTCGAGCTCGACGGCAAGGTGCAAACCGAACTGCGTGCGCGGGGTATCTACCAGGCGCGGCTGTTCCATGCCGACAACCGTATCAGCGGGCGTTTTGAATTGCCTGCGCAGTTGGGAATCACCGAAGACTTTGCCGATTACCGCTTTGAGCCTGCGTTTCTGGCGGTGGGCATCAGCGATATTCGCGGCATTGAAAACGCTTTGAAGCTGGAGCTGGGTGATCAGCGCCTGGAGTTCTCGCCGGGCTCGCAGGTGGACTGGCTGGGGGAGGGCGTGCATGTGATGTTGCCGACGCAAGACGGCAAGAAACCTGCCGTGCTGGATTTCGCCTTCGACCTGCGTCTGCAAGGCACCGAACAACTGCAAGTGGTGCCGGTGGGCAAGACCAGCCAGGTGTCCCTGGCGTCCAACTGGCCGCACCCGAGTTTCATCGGCAACTTCCTGCCGGCTCAACGGGAAGTCAACGACCAGGGCTTCAGTGCCAGTTGGCAGACCTCATTCTTCTCCACCAACCTTGAACAAGCGCTGCAAAGCTGCCTGGACCGCCAGGGCTGCGAAGACTTCAACAACCGCAGCTTTGGCGTGAACTTCATCGACCCGGTGGACCAGTACCTCAAGAGCGACCGTGCGATCAAATACGCGCTGTTGTTTATCGCCCTGACCTTCGCTGGCTTCTTCCTGTTCGAAGTGCTCAAGAGCCTGGCGGTGCACCCGATTCAGTATGCACTGGTGGGTGTGGCGCTGGCGTTCTTCTACCTGTTGCTGTTGTCGCTGTCCGAGCATGTGGGCTTTGCCTTGGCGTACCTGATATCGGCCAGTGCCTGTGTGCTGTTGATCGGTTTCTACGTGTGCCACGTGCTGCGCAGCGTCGTCCATGGGCTGGGGTTCTCGGCAGGGTTGGCGGCGTTGTATGGCTTGTTGTTCGGGTTGCTCAGTGCCGAGGATTACGCGCTGTTGATGGGCTCGCTGTTGCTGTTTGGCCTGCTGGGCACGGTCATGGTGCTGACGCGCAAGCTGGATTGGTATGGGGTGGGTAAGCGCAAGGTGGAGCAAGTGCAATGATTGGGTTGCGGGAGGATCAGCAAGCGGGGGCGCAGTTGGCCTTAAGGATCGCCACCTTCCTCAATACCACCACCGTCCCCTGTGGGAGCGGGCTTGCCCGCGATAGAGGTGGTTCAGAAGCAGATGTACTGAATGACACGCCGCAATCGCGGGCAAGCCCGCTCCCACAGGGGGTAGGTATGCATGTCAGGCGGGCGGTTGGGTCTGCTGCATCGAAGGCCGCTGGCTGACCTCGGCGTACCAGGCGGCGAGCTTGGGGTTGTCCGAGCGCCACTGCATATCCGGATGGCGAAAGTCGAGGTAGCCCAGGGCGCAGGCGACGCTGATCGAAGCGATATCGAAATGGCTGGCCAGTTCGGCGATGGCGTCCTGCTCCAGCTCGGCGAGAGCGCGACGAATCTTGTTGCGCTGTTCGTCGAGCCATTGATCCCAGTGTTTTTCCAGCGGGCGCATGGCGGTCTCGTAACGCACCAGCACGGCGGCATCCATGATGCCGTCGGCCATCGACGCCAACGTCAGGCGCCGCCAGCGCGCCGAGCCATCGCGAGGGATCAGCGGGTTGCCGACATGCTGGTGGTCGAAGTAATCGAGGATCACCCGGCTGTCGTGCAGTACTGAACCGTCGGCCAGGCGCAGGGCCGGGATCTTGCCCACGGGGTTGCCTTGCAGCACTTGGGCATCCGGGTTGACCGGTGTCGGCAGGCAAGCGTGCAGGGCCACGCGGTCCTGCTGGCCGGTCTCGATCAGCAGCACGCGCACTTTACGCACGAAGGGCGAGGCCGGGTTGTGGAACAAGGTCATGCTGGGGGCGGACATGGGCATTCCTCGAAATGGGCTGGGGCTAGCGTAGATGCTTGCGCAGTGGCTGGCGAGGGGGATTTTTGTGATCCTGAGGGCCTCATCGGGGGCAAGCCCCCTCCCACAGTGGACGGCGTTCACAAATCAAATGTGGGAGGGGGCTTGCCCCCGATAGCGCCCTCAGCCGCGCCGCTTGCCCAACGCCCAAGCGCCAATGGCAGCAGGTACGCCCAACCCCACCCAACTCAAAGAATCCCACACCCCATCCCCCAGCAACGCCGCAAACAACCCGGCGGCACTGAGCAGGCCAATCCCCATTGGTATGCCAAACACTTTCCAGAAATTCGACTGCCGAGGCTTCATACCTTGGCCGCCTTGCGCCGCACGATCCACAAGTAAATGCCGCTGACCAGCACGACGATGGTCAGCACATCCAGCACTGCCCACAAGATCTTCATCGGCATCCCGCCGTAATCACCGAAGTGCAGCGGTTGGGACATGCCCATGGCGTCCATGTACCAAGGGCGCTCGGCGATGGCGGTGACGGCCAGGGTGCTGGCGTCGATCAGCACCGGCGTGAGCAGATGGGAGGTGAGGTGCGTGCTGCCTTTCATGAACACCGCATAGTGATGCTCGCTGGAGAAGCGTGTGCCGGGGAAGGCGATAAAGTCCGGCTCCATGCCCGGCGCTGCCTGGGCGGCAATGCTCAGCAGCTCGGTGGCCGGTGCGCGGTGGGTCAGCGGCGGGGCGTTCTGGTAGGGTTCGATCATGGCGCTGAGGCTGTCCTGGCGCCAGGCGGCGATGATCAGGTCGGCGCAGGCGCTGATCACGCCGGTCACGCCCACCACCAGCGCCCACGTCAGGGTGACCACGCCGATCAGGTTGTGCAGGTCGAGCCAGCGCAGGCGGGTGGACTTGTCCTGACGCACGGTGGCGAACTTCAAGCGGCGCATGAACGGCAGGTACAACACCGTGCCCGAAACAATCGCCAGCACGAACAGAAGGCCCATGAACGCCAGCAGTAACTTGCCCGGCAGGCCGGCGAACATGTCCACATGCAGACGCAGCAGGAACAGGGTCAGCCCGCCATTGGCCGCCGGGGTTTCCACTGCTTCGCCAGTGCGGGCGTCGAGCATGAAGGTGTGCGACGAGTTCGGCTCGGTGCCGGCCGTAGCGGCCATGATCGCGATCACACCGTTCTTGTCGTCTTCGTCCCACGCCAGGTACTGCATGGCCTCGCCGGGTCGATGGGCCTGGGCTTTGGCCACAAGCTGCTCAAGGTTGAGCTGCGGCGTATCGGCCGGCATCTGTGCCAGCTCGGGCTCGCTACCCAGCAGGTGGTCGATCTCGTGGTGGAACACCAACGGCAAGCCGGTGAGGGCGAGCAGTAGCAGGAATACGGTGCAGATCAGGCTGGTCCAGGTGTGGATGAAGGACCAGCGGCGGATGGTTTTGCTTTTCATCACGGCTCCAAGGCAAAAGGGCCGCAGTTCAGGCGGCCCTTCATAAGCGGTTTTTCACCGTCTTAGAATTTGTAGTTCACGCTGGCGACCACGTTGCGCTGGTCACCGTAGTAGCAATAGAAACCGTCGCAGGTGGACAGGTAATCCTTGTTGAAGATGTTCTTGGCGTCCACGGCCACTGTGACACCCTTCATGGCGCTGTTCACACGGCCTAGGTCGTAGTGCACCGAGGCGTCGTAGACAGTGTAGGAACCTACATGGCCGAGTTCGGTGTTGGCGGCGTTGCCGTAGGTATCGCCAACGTAGCGCACGCCTGCACCTACACCGAAGCCGTCCAGTAATCCACTGCGCCACGTGTAATCGGCCCATCCTGTCGCCTGGTTGCGTGGTAGCTGGTTCATGCGATTGCCTTCTTCACCGGTCGCACCCTTGGTGATCTCGCTATCGTTATAGGTGTAGGAGCCTACCAGTTTGAGGCTGTCGGTGACGTCGGCGCTGGCTTCCAACTCCAGACCGCGATTGCGCACTTCACCGATCTGGCGCGTGATGCTGCCCTCAGTCACCGTGGAGTTCTTTTGGGTCAGGTCAAATACCGCCGCTGTAAGCAAGGCCTTTGTGCCCGGTGGCTGGTACTTGATCCCTGCTTCGTACTGCTTGCCTTCAGTCGGCTTGAAAGCCCCGGTGCTGGCCACTTGTGTACCGGTACCAGCTTGGAACGATTCAGCATAGGACAGGTACGGCGTGATGCCGTTATCGAACACATAGCTCAGCGCAGCGTTTGCGCTGAAATGCTTGTCGCGTTGTGTGTTGGTGACGTCGTTCAGGTTATGGAAAGTAGTGCCGGTGTGTACCCAGTCTTCCCGCCCGCCTAACGTCAGTCGCCAATTGTCCAGTGCCATCTGGTCTTGGATATAAAGGCCGGTCTGTTGGGTCTTCTGGGTGTAGTCATACATGGTGAAGTACTGGACATTGGAGAAGTCCTGTCCATACACCGGGCGATTGAAATTGATGGTTGGCACGCCGGTCGAGCCCCAGTCCCAGCGCGCATTGCTGGTGGAGCGCTGATGGTCCAGACCTAGCAGCAGTGTGTGGTTCACGGCGCCAGTCTTGAAGTCGGCCTGCAAGTTGTTGTCGACCGCGAACTGACTGATGTCCTCATCGACCTTGCCGGCTGAACGACGCACGTTGCCGTCAGCGTCAACTGCGGTTTCCGGGCCATTCGGAAAGAACGCACCACCGGCGGTCAGGCCCTGGAACGACAAGTCGTTCTTGGTATAGCGCAGGTTCTGGTGGAACTGCCAAGTGTCGTTCAGGCGCGTTTCAAACGCGTAGCCCAGTGCGTAGTAAGTGCGGTCATAGAACTCCCAATCTGGATCGCCCAGGTTCTTATGATGGGAAATCTTGCCGGCTGGCGAGCTCAATTTGGTGCCTTGCAACGGCAGGAACTGGCCGGTAATGCCGGTATCGTCGCGAGTAAACTGGGTGAGCAACGTCAGCTTGGTGTCGTCGTTGATATTCCACGTGAGACTGGGCGCAACGTTGTATCGCTTGTCCGGGATATGGTCCACCGCCGTATTGCTGTCGCGCACGACGCCACTGACTCGGTAAAGGAACTGGCCTTCGTCGTCGATTTTTCCGGTGCTATCGAAGTTGATCTGCTTGTGGTTATTGCTGCCGGCCTGTACTTCAATTTCGTTTGAGCTTTCGGCCTGGGGGCGACGGCTAACCATATCCAATAAGCCGCCGGGTGGGGTTTGCCCGTAGACCGACGAAGCGGGACCTCGCAGGACAGCGATACGCTCTAGATTCCAAGTGTCGATTTTCGGCGTTGCGTAGTTACCCTTGGGCAGTGGTAGGCCATCGAGGAATTGGGTGGGGACAAAGCCGCGAACCAGTAACCAATCACTACGCGAGTCGGAGCCATAGCCACTGCTCTGCACGCCGGCGGTGTAGCGCAAGGCGTCGTTGAGGTTGAGAACGGAGCGGTCTTCCATTTGCTGGCGAGTAATGACCGTGACGGAACGGGGCAGCTCGGCAATAGGTGTATCAGTCTTCGTGCCCGCTGCTGTGCGAGTAGCCACATACCCCTCCACCGGCCCCCAAGCGCTTTCATAGCTACCCTGGCCGGTGATGTTGGTAGTCGGCAAGGCGACGACGCCCTCCGGAACCGGCACCAGGGTGTAAGTGCCCGTACTGCTTTGTTCCAACTGCAAGCCAGTACCGCGCAAGGCCTCACGCAACGCGCTCTGTGCATCGAACTGGCCCTTGACCGGGGCCGAGGTCTTGCCGGCGGCGAGTGTCGGGTTGAGGGTCAGCGCCAGGCCAGCCTGGCTGGCGATCTGGTTCAGGGTGCTGGCCAATGGGGCTGCCGGCAGGTTATAGGCGCGCACGCTCAAGGCTTGTTCAGCAGCGATCAGCGAAGTGCTCGCCAGCGGGGCGCTGAGGGCGATGGCCAGGGCTAACAGACTGGGACGCAACAAGGTGTCTAGCGTGCGGGACATAAGGGCGGCTCCTGAATGGAAATATTTCTCAATTGCTTAGGTGCCGAGCGAGAATCGGAAAGTGATAGGGCTGGGTGAAACTATTTTTTTGGCGGTGTGTTTCAGGGCCTCATCGGGAGCAAGCCCCCTCCCACATTTTGATGTGTGAGTACCTTCCAATGTGGGAGGGGGCTTGCTCCCGATGGCGATTGCCCGGTCACCACAGAACTAAGGCTTGGCAGCTACAGTCACCCACCACGGCGTGTGCTGCTTGATCTGCACCGGCAAGGTCGGCAACAGCGCATTCAACGCCAGCGTGGTGTCGTGCAGGGGGAAGCTGCCGGTGATGCGCAGGTCGGCCACGTTGTCATCCACGCCCAAGTGCCCGGTGCGGTAGCGGCCCAGTTCTTCGATCACATCGCCCAGGCGGGCGTTGTCGACCACCAACATGCCGCGGGTCCAGGCGTCGGTGGCGGGTGTCACGGCCAGCAGCGGGCCAAGGCCATCGCTGCGCATCAACACTTGCTGGCCTGCTTTGAAAACGTGCTCCTGATGCAGCGCTTCAGGCTGGGCGGCTACGGCGGACTGCAACACGCTCAAGCGCGTAGCGTCGTCTTCGCGCTTGACGATAAACCGGGTACCCAGCGCTCGCAGGCTGCCGTCGCGGGTTTGCACATAGAACGGGCGTGAATCGTCGTGGCCGGTTTCGACGAGGATTTCGCCCTCCTGCAACACAATCAATCGGCGCTGTTCGTCGAAGCGCACATCTATGGCGCTATGGGTATTGAGGTTGATGGAAGTGCCATCGTCCAGTTTCAGTGTGCGTTGCTCGCCGGTGGCGGTGCGCTGGTCGGCCAGCCAGTAGTGGATCGGCACGTAACGCTCGCCGGCAAACAAGCCCAGGCCACACACCAGTACGATACTCGCCAGGCCACGGCCCAACTTGCGTACGCGCTGGCGAATGCCGTGGCGCGATTGCAGCAACGCCGCCCGGGCCGGGCCGGCGGCCACGCTGAAGCGCTGATCGAGCATGCCCAGTTGGCGCCAGGCGCGGGCATGTTCCTCATCGCTGGCCAGCCATTTGGTGAACTCTTGCTGTTCCACCGCGCTGCCGTCGCCCGAGTCCAGAGACAGTTGCCAGGCAATCGCGGCATCCAGCACCCGTGCCGAAACCGGTTTGGAGCTAATGGTTGTCACGAGGGCTCGCCATACAGCGCGATGTAGCACTGACGTATACCTTGGGCCAGGTACTGGCGCACACGGGGCACCGACACACCGAGGCGCTGGGCGATTTCTGCGTGGCCCAGGCCGTCGAGGCGGTTATAGAGGAACGCGGCGCGGGCCTTGCTCGACAACTTGCCGAGCAGGCGGTCGATGGCCTTGAGGTCTTCAAGGATCAGTTGCTGTGCTTCCGGCGAAGGGTGTTCGCTTTCGGGGATCAGCATCAATTCGGTGAGATACGCCTGTTCCAGAGCGGCTCGACGGAAGTAGTCGAACAGCAGGCCCTTGGCGATGGCCACCAGGAACGCCCGGGGCTCACGGGGCTCGCCCAAGCCGTCGCGGCCCAGCAGGCGCATGAAGGTGTCCTGGCTCAGGTCTTCGGCGCGGCTCGGGCAGGCTACATTGCGGCGTAGCCAGGCCAACAGCCAGCCACGATGGTCGCGATACAACGCGCCAACAAGCTCACTGTGTGGGGTCTGGACCGACGACAAGGCATCACCGAATAAATAGTAGGTTTAAACTAACGAGAATTATTCGCGATTGTGTCAGAGGCGTGGGATGGGCGCAATTAGCGTCTGTCGGGAGGTGACACTAAAACGATGGCGCTTGTTGGCGCCGTTTCCACTGGGCCAAACGCTCTTGCAGCGCGTGGGGCGTGTCGATCTGCTGCTGCCGTGCACGGCTGAGCAGGATCAGCATCAACTCCGCCGTGACCAGTGCATCGGCGCTGGCGTGATGACGCTCGCCGACCTGCAGCTGGAAATGCTTGACCCAGTCGTCCAACCCGGCCTCGCGCAGCGTGGCGTCGGGGCACAAGAGCGGTGCCAGGTCGGCCACGTCGAGAAACGGGTGGACCAGGCGATAACCCAGGCTGTCCTTGAGCGCCCGGCCCAGCATGTGTTGATCGAACGGTGCATGGAAGGCCAGCAACGGGCTGTCGCCCACGAATGCCATGAAATCCAGCAGTGCCTCGGCCGGGTCGCTGCCGGCGGCAATCGCACTGGGGCCGAGACCATGAATCAATACGCTGGGGCTGAGTTTGGTGTCGGTGCGTTGCAGGGTGCGTTCGAATAGTTGCGAAAAATCCACCGCACCGTCCTCGATCACCACGGCGCCGATGGACAGCACCTGGTCACGGTTTAGGTTCAGGCCGCTGGTTTCCAGATCCACCACGACCCAGCGTTGGTTGCGCAACGAACCATCGCCCAATGCGCAAGGCTTGGGCAGTTGTTCCAGGCGCTGTTGTTGCGCGGCATTCAGCCCCGGTTTTTGCTTATGAAACCAGCCGAACCAACTCACAGTTGATACCGCAAGGTCAGGCTGCTTTGCAGGCGCTGGGCCTGGCGCAGGGATTCACGCAGGATGCGTCGGTCGAGGTGGTTGAGGCTGTCGGGGTCGACGCGGTTGGAGTAGGGCTGGTTCTCGCGGGTCTGCAATTGGTGCTGCTGCATACGGGTTTGCTGAATGAAGTGGTAGGCCTCTTCGTAGGCCGCGCCATCCAGGGGCTCGATCACTTGCTTGTCGACCAACTGACGCAGGCGCTCCAGGGTGTTGTTGGCGTGGATACCATTGGCCAGGGCGAGCAGGCGTGCGCCATCGACAAAGGGGGTCAAGCCTTGCACCTTGAGATCCAGGGTGGCCTTTTCGCCGCCCTTGCGGGTCAGCACGAACTCGCGAAAGCGTCCCACCGGCGGGCGCTGGCGTAATGCGTTTTCGGCCAACATGCGCTGGAACAAACGGTTGTCCGCGACCTGATCGAGAATGCCCTGACGCAGTTGCTCGCAACCACGCTCGTCGCCCCACACTGCACGCAAATCAAAATAGATGCTCGAGCTAAGCAGGTTCTCCGGCGTCGCCTCGCGAATAAACGCGCCGAAGCGCCGCGCCCACTCCACCCGGGACAAGCACAGCTCGGGGTTGCCGGCCATGATATTGCCTTTGCACAGGCTGAAGCCGCACAGCGCCAGGCTTTGATTGATGTGCTGTGCCAGGGGAAGCAGCCGCTCACGGATCTGGGCAGCTTCGACTGCGTCCTTGGCCTCGAACAGAATGCCGTTGTCCTGATCGGTGTACAGCGTTTGCTCGCGGCGGCCTTCGCTGCCGAAACACAGCCAACTGAATGGCACGCCGGGGTCGCCTTTTTCCGCCAGGGTCAGCTCGATCACCCGGCAGACGGTGTGGTCGTTGAGCAGCGTAATGATGTGGGTGATCTGGGTGGACGACGCGCCATGAGCAAGCATACGTTCCACCAACTGACCGATTTCACCGCGGATTGCCACCAGGTTGTCGACCCGGGGCGCGTTGCGGATAGTGCGGGCCAGGTGCACCAGGTCCACGCGTTGCAACGAGAACAAGTCACGCTCGGACACCACGCCGCACAGGCGCTGGTCTTTGACCAGGCACACGTGGGCGATATGCCGTTCGGTCATGGCGATAGCGGCGTCGAAGGCACTGTGGTCCGGGCTCAGGAAGAACGGCGCCTGGGTCATATGGCCGTCAATGCCCTGGCTGAAATCGCTGGTGCCGTCGGCCACCACCTGGCGCAGGTCACGCAGGGTAAAGATGCCCAGGGGCGCCTTGTGTTCGTCCACGATCACAATGCTGCCGACCTGTTGCTCGTGCATCAACGTGACCGCTTCACGCAACGGCGTGTGCGGGCTGCACGTCACCGGGTGGCGCATGGCCAATTCGCCCAGGCGGGTATTCAGGGAGTATTGGGTACCGAGGGTTTCCACGGCTTTTTGCTGCACTTGCTGGTTGACTTGGTCGAGCAGGCTACTGACACCACGCAAGGCAAAATCACGAAACGGGCTGGAAAGGGCAAACAGCTTGATAAACGCCGGCTTGTTCAGTTGCAGGCAGAAGGTGTCTTGCGCGGCTTTATGTTCGGTGCGGGTCGCACGTTCACCCAGCAATGCGGCGAGGGGGAAGCACTCGCCGGTAGTGATTTCGAAGGTGGGATCTGGCGAGTCTGGCCGCTCGCCAATCACCCGGCCCTGTTTGACGATATAGAAATGCTCGACCGGCCCGCCCGACGGTTTGAGGATGCTGTCGCCCTGGCCATAGAAGCGCAGTTGGCACTGTTCCACCAGAAAGGCCAGGTGCGCCGGTTCCATCTGGTTGAACGGCGGGAAGCGTTGCAGCAATTGCAAGGTGCCGTGGATGTTCTGCAACACAGCAGTTTTACCCGCCTGTTCGAATGCATCAGCTTTACTCATAACAGTGACCGCAGTTTTTTTGTCGTTATCGTGCTGCATGGTCGACTCCTGCACCGCGGGTGCCCATTGGACGTAAGTCTAGGTCGGTGAAAACGCTGCAAAACTAGGGAAAAACCTTACATGACTATCGTCCAAACCCCGTAGAACGCCCACTAGGCAAACTTTCCGACGAAGTGCACATTGTTCGACCTTGCACAGATGTCTGACGAGTGCTGGGAGATTGATTTAGAACTGCTGAGAAACGTATGTCCGACCACGATATTTTGAGTGATGCCGAGCGCGAGGCGCTGAGCGCCGTGATGCTCGAGCCTGATTTACCGCCCCAACGCGTATTGATCGTGGACGACGACAAGGATGCGCGTGAACTGTTGGCGGAAATCCTGGGGCTGGACGGTATTCGTTGCTTGACCGCCGACAGTGGTGAGGCGGCATGGGATTTGTTGAAATCGAGCGGCTCTATCGGTTTGCTGATCACCGACCTGCGCATGCAGCCCAGCAACGGCCTGGAGTTGATCCGTCAGGTGCGTGAGTCGACCCGGGCGGCGCTGCCGATCATCATCATGTCGGGTGACGCCGAAGCGCCGGATGTGATCGATGCGATGCACTTGAGTGTGGTGGATTTCTTGCTCAAGCCGATAGATAGCGTGAAGTTGGCGAAGTTGGTGAAGCGGGAGTTGGGGATGGCTTCCTGATTTTTGTGATGCTGTGATGGCCTCATCGGGAGCAAGTTCAGTCATCCTCAACCCAACTAAAAAGCCCTGATCTCTCGATCAGGGCTTTTTCATTTACAGGCCGTTTTTAGCCTTGAACTCCCGACGCCTGCGGTGCAACACCGGCTCGGTATACCCATTGGGCTGCTTGGTCCCTTCAATCACCAACTCCACCGCTGCCTGGAACGCGATATTGCTGTCGAAATCCGGCGCCAACGGACGATACAACGCGTCCCCGGCATTCTGACGGTCCACCACCGGCGCCATGCGCTTGAGGCTTTCCATCACTTGGTCTTGGTTGACGACGCCGTGGCGCAGCCAGTTGGCAATGTGCTGGCTGGAGATACGCAGGGTGGCGCGGTCTTCCATCAGGCCCACATCGTTGATGTCCGGTACTTTCGAACAGCCAACGCCCTGGTCAATCCAACGGACCACATAGCCAAGGATGCCCTGGGCGTTGTTGTCCAGTTCATTGCGGATCTCTTCGTCCGACCAATCGGTGCTGCTGGCCAGAGGAATGGTGAGGATATCGTCCACCGAGGCGCGTTCGCGCTTGGCCAGTTCGGCCTGGCGGGCAAATACGTCGACCTTGTGATAGTGCAACGCGTGTAGCGCCGCAGCGGTCGGCGATGGTACCCAGGCGGTGTTGGCACCGGCCAATGGATGGGCGATTTTCTGCTCAAGCATCGCCGCCATCAGGTCGGGCATGGCCCACATGCCTTTACCGATTTGTGCACGGCCTTGCAGGCCGGTGCTCAAGCCGATATCGACGTTCCAGTTTTCGTAGGCGCCGATCCATTTTTCCGCCTTCATGGCGGCCTTGCGCACCATCGCGCCGGCTTCCATTGACGTGTGGATTTCGTCGCCGGTACGGTCGAGGAAGCCGGTGTTGATAAACACCACGCGCTCGCTGGCGGCCTTGATGCAGGCCTTGAGGTTGACCGTGGTACGGCGCTCCTCGTCCATGATCCCGACTTTGAGCGTATTACGCGCCAGGTTCAGCACCTCTTCGATGCGACCGAACAGCTCGTTGGTGAACGCGGCTTCTTCCGGGCCGTGCATCTTCGGTTTGACGATGTACACCGAACCTGTGCGGCTGTTCTTGCGCGTGTTGTTGCCATTGAGGCTGTGGATCGCCGCCAGGCTGGTGATCAGGCCGTCGAGGATGCCTTCGGGCACTTCGTTGCCGTCTTTATCGAGGATCGCATCGATGGTCATCAAGTGGCCAACGTTGCGCACGAACAACAGCGAACGGCCGTGCAGGGTCACGTCGTTACCGTCGATGCCGGTGTAGGCGCGATCAGGGTTCATGGTACGAGTAAAGGTCTTGCCGCCCTTGGCCACTTCTTCGGCCAGATCGCCCTTCATCAGCCCGAGCCAGTTGCGGTAGATCACCACCTTGTCATCGGCATCCACGGCGGCAACGGAGTCTTCGCAGTCCATGATGGTGGTCAGCGCGGCTTCCATCAGCACGTCTTTGACGCCGGCGGCATCGGTCTGGCCGACCGGAGTGCTGGCGTCGATCTGCAACTCGAAGTGCAGGCCGTTGTGTTTGAACAGGAGCGCAATCGGCTCGGCCGCGGGGCCCTGGAAACCGATCAACTGGGCATCGTCACGCAGGCCGCTGTTGCTGCCGCCTTTGAGGCTCACGATCAGCTTGCCGTCGACGATCTTGTAGCCGGTGGAATCGACGTGGCTGCCCGCGCTCAGCGGTGCGGCTTCGTCGAGGAAGGCGCGGGCGAAGGCGATGACCTTGTCGCCACGCACCTTGTTGTAGCCCTTGCCCTTTTCGGCGCCGTTGGCTTCGCTGATGGCGTCGGTGCCGTACAACGCGTCATACAGCGAGCCCCAGCGCGCATTCGAGGCGTTGAGGGCGAAGCGCGCATTCATCACCGGCACCACCAGTTGCGGGCCGGCCATGCGCGCGATTTCGTCGTCGACGTTTTGCGTCGAGGCCTCAAAGTCTGCGGCTTCTGGCAGCAGGTATCCGATGTCTTGCAGGAAGGCTTTGTAGGCCACCGGGTCGTGGGCCTGGCCGGCGTGAGTCTGGTGCCAGGTATCGATCCGCGCCTGGAAATCGTCGCGTTTGGCGAGTAGGGCTTTGTTCTTCGGTGCCAGGTCGTGGATGACCTTGTCGGCACCGGCCCAGAACTGGTCGGCAGTAATGCCGGTACCGGGAATGGCTTCGTTGTTCACGAAGTCGAACAGGACTTTGGCGACCTGCAGGCCACCGACTTGAACGTGTTCAGTCATTGCTTGCCTCACTCTGCGGAGCTTATGCGCTTTTTCAGATTTTCATTATGTAGTGCACGGTTGGGCATACTACATGATGACTTGCGGTTGTGAAAATTAGACTAAATACGTCGTTTAGCGACCCACTTTGGTCGTACGGTCACAGCGGAGAACCGGATGTTCTCAAAAAACTATTGGATTGTTCCAGATAAATATAAAAATGGTACACGATTTGTTTTCGAGGGCTCCCGGGTCCACCTTGTAGATTGAATTCCAGAGGGCTTCGCCATGGACCATCTTGTACTCACAATTATCGCCGCCGACAAACCCGGCCTGGTTGAACGCATCGCGCAGAACATTGCCGCCCACGGTGGTAACTGGCTGGAAAGCCGCATGGCCCACATGGCTGGGCAGTTTGCCGGGATCCTGCGGGTCAGCGTGCCGACGGAGCAACGTCAGGCACTGGTGGGCGCGCTGGAAGACTTATCCTCACACGGCATACGCGTGCTGGTGGGCGAGGGCAGTACAGGGCAGGCGGCAGTGTCCAAATCGATTGTGATGACGCTGGTGGGCAATGACCGCTCGGGCATCGTGCGCGAGATTACTGCGCTGTTGAGCCAGCAGGGTGTCAACGTGGAGCGCTTGAGTACCGATGTACGCCCGGCGCCCATGAGCGGGGACCCGTTGTTCAACGCCGAGGCTTTGTTGCAGGTGCCGTCTACGTTGTCTCTGGAGCGCTTGCAGGAATCGCTTGAGACCTTGGCCGACGACTTGATGGTGGAACTGCGCAACGAGGAATAACCACCCACAAGGTTATGCATGGAAATCTTGCATGGGCCTGTGGATAACCTGTAGAGACCCGGCGCCAGGCCACGTCGGCCGGACTTCTCCGTCAGCTGAGCAAAAAACGAGCAGTTTCAAGGGCTTGTGCACAAATGGCGGGGATCAGGCTGTGGATAACCTTGGGGTGAAACGCTGCAAGCCACGGGCGCCGTGGCTTGCAAAGGTTTGTGCGTTATTTGATCAGCGTTTGCGCACCGTCAGCCATGCATCCACGCTGTAGATCACCAGCCCGGCCCAGATGAAGGCGAAGGCAATCAGCGTGGCCGGCGCCAGGTGTTCGCCGAACAGCAATACCGCTTCCAACAGCACCAGGGTCGGCGCCACGTACTGCAAAAAGCCCAGTGCGGTATAGGGCAAATGCCGTGCTGCGGCGTTAAAGCAGACCAATGGAATCAGGGTTACCGGACCTGCGGCCACCAACCACCAGGCTTCGGAGGTGCTCCAGAATTCCAGTTGTGCACTGTGGGCCGATGGATTGAACAGCAACCAGGCGACGGCAATCGGCACCAGCATCCAGGTTTCCACCACCAGCCCCGGAAGTGCCTTGACCGGGGCCTGTTTACGGATCAAGCCGTAAAAACCGAACGTCAACGCCAGCGCCAGCGACACCCATGGCAAGCTACCCACCTGCCACACTTGTTGCGCCACACCGACCGCCGCCAACCCCACCGCCACCCATTGCAGGCGGCGCAGGCGTTCACCGAGTATCAACATACCCAACAGTACATTCACCAGCGGGTTGATGTAGTAACCCAGGCTGGCTTCAAGCATTCGCCCACTGTTCACCGACCACACATAGGTCAGCCAGTTGGCCGCGATCAGCGAACCGCTGAGTGCCAGGATCGCCAGGCGCTTGGGGTTGTCACGCAGTTCGCGAAACCAGCCAGGGTGCTTCCACACCATCAACAGCAAGCCGCCGAACAGCGCTGACCACAGCACGCGGTGCACGATGATCTCGGCGGCGGGCACGCTGGCGATGGCTTTGAAATAGAGCGGGAACAGACCCCAGATGACGTAGGCGCTCAGGCCCAGGATGTACCCCTTGCGAGGGTTGGCGGCTTGCATTGCAGAATCCTTGCTTAGGCAGCTAACAAAGCGCGATTGTAAGGATATTTGTCAGACAATGGGGACTTGCTTGGCAATGGGGATTTTTATGTGGGAGGGGGGCTCGCTCCCACATAAAGCAAAGCAGTCAGAAGAGTTTTAGCGGTTCTTCATTGAGCGCCGACAGTTGCTCACGCAACGCCAGCACCTGGTCGCCCCAATACCGCTCGGTGCCAAACCACGGGAAGCTGTGGGGAAACGCCGGATCGTCCCAGCGCCGTGCCAGCCAGGCGCTGTAGTGCATCAGGCGCAAGGCGCGCAACGGTTCGATCAGGGCGAGTTCGCGGGGGTCGAAATCGTGGAACTCCTGATAGCCGTCCATCAGTTCCGACAGCTGGCCCAGGCATTCCTGGCGGTCGCCAGCGAGCATCATCCACAGGTCTTGCACCGCCGGGCCCATGCGGCAGTCGTCGAGGTCGACGATATGGAACATCTCGTCGCGGCACATCATGTTGCCGGGGTGGCAATCGCCGTGCATGCGGATGTTCTTGTGCGGCGTGGCTTTATAAACCTCTTCCACACGCTTGAGCAGGTCGCGGGCCACGGATTCATAGGCCGGCAACAGGCTTTTGGGAATGAAGTTGCCTTCGAGCAAGGTGTTGAGGGAATCGTGACCGAAGTTCTTCACGCCCAGGGCTTCGCGATGTTCGAACGGGCGGGTTGACCCCACGGCGTGCAAACGGCCGAGCAACTGCCCAAGGCGATAAAGCTGGTCGAGGTTGCCTGGCTCCGGCGCGCGGCCGCCACGGCGGGGAAACAGGGTGAAGCGGAAACCTGCGTGTTCGAACAGGCTCTCGCCGTTGTGAATCAGCGGGGCCACCACGGGCACTTCGCACTCGGCCAGTTCGAAGGTAAAGCGGTGCTCTTCGAGGATCGCCTCGTTAGTCCAGCGTTGGGGCCGGTAGAACTTGGCGATCAGCGGTTCGGCGTCTTCGATGCCCACCTGGTACACGCGGTTTTCGTAGCTGTTGAGCGCCAACACGCGCGCATCGCTGAGAAAGCCGATGCTTTCGACGGCGTCGAGGACCAGATCAGGGGTGAGTGTTTCAAACGGGTGAGCCATGCGAACTCCTGCGCGCAGCAGGGCGCCGCGTCCGGCCGGGTATGGTAACGCACCGGGGCTGGGATAGGTGGTGGCTGTGCTATTGCAATCGGGGGCAAGCCCCCTCCCACATTTGAATGTATTCGCAATTCAGAATTGTGGGAGGGGGCTTGCCCCCGATGAGGCCCTGTCAGGCGCCTACGATCCCGCCATCATCCCGCCGAATCGCCATCACCGACGAACGCGGCTTGCCGTTCGGCAGATGTTCAGGCCAAGTCGAACCACCGGTTTCTCCCGGATGCTGAATCCCCACAAACAACGTCTTCTGATCCGGCGCAAAGCTGATCCCGGTGACCTCACACGCCACCGGCCCGACCATGAAACGGCGGATTTCCCCGGTGCTCGGGTCGGCACACAGCATCTGGTTGTTGCCCATGCCGGCAAAGTCGCCCGCGTTGCTGTAGTCGCCGTCGGTGAGGATCCACAGGCGCCCGGCCTTGTCGAAGCCCAGGCCGTCGGGGCTGTTGAACATGTTCTGTGGGTTGATATTGGACGAGCCGCCCTTCGGCGTACCACCGTGCACGCCCGGGTTTCCGGCCACTACGAACAGGTCCCAGGTAAAGTCTGTGGCGCCGTGGTTATCGGCGTCGGCTTTCCAGCGCAGGATCTGGCCGTAGACGTTTTTCTCTCGCGGGTTGGGGCCGCCCACCGGCTGGCCGTCTTCGCCGCGCTTGGCGTTGTTGGTCAGGGTGCAGTAGACCTGGCCGTCGGTGGGGCTGACGACGATCCACTCCGGGCGGTCCATGCGCGTGGCCTTCACTACGCTGGCGGCCAGGCGCGCATGGATCAGCACCTCTGCCTGGTTGGCGAAACCGCTGCCGGCGTCGATGCCGTTTTTGCCATGGGTGAGTTCAACCCATTGGCCTTTGCCCTTGGGATGATCGGCGTTACCGTCGCCCGCATCGAAGATAGCCACGTACAAGGTGCCGTGGTCGAGCAGGTCTTTGTTGGCTTTCGGATTGCTGTGGTTGATCTGATCGCGGCTGACGAACTTGTAGATGAACTCGCCGCGTTCGTCGTCGCCCATGTACACCACGGCGCGGCCGTCGCGCGTTTCGGCCAGCGCCGCGTTTTCATGTTTGAAGCGGCCCAGGGCCGTGCGCTTGACCGGAGTGGATTGCGGATCGAACGGGTCGATTTCCACCACCCAGCCATGGCGGTTGAGTTCGTTGGGGTTCTTGGCCATGTCGAAGCGTGGGTCGTGAGGGTGCCAGTTGATGTCTTTGCTGGCGGCCACTACGCCGTAGCGTTTCTGCCCGGCGTCGAACGCTTGCTGCGGGTTGCTGCTGCCGAAGCAGTCGGTGAAGTTCTCTTCGCAGGTCAGGTAGGTGCCCCACGGTGTCTTGCCGTTGGCGCAGTTCTGGAACGTACCCAGGACTTTCTTGCCGGTTTTGTCGGCAGTGGTTTTCAACCAGTCATGGCCGGCAGCGGGGCCGCTCAAGCGGATTGGTGAGTTGCCATGGATGCGCCGGTTGTAGCGTGAGTCCTGGACGAACTGCCAGGTGTCGCCCTTGCGCCGTACTTCGATCACCGACACGCCCTCGCTGGCCAGGGCCTTGCGTACCTCCTCGGCCGATTGTGGCGCGCCGCCGTGGGCGTAGAGGTAGCGGTAGTTAGTGTATTCGTTGTTGATCGCCATCAAGGCGCGGTTGTCGTCGCCCGGGAACGGAAACAGGCTCATGCCGTCGTTGTTGTCGCCAAATTGCTGTTCCTGGGCCGTGGCCGTGCCATTGCCCGACGGGTCGAAAGCCGGGGCGTTCTTGTGCAGCGGCTGGCCCCAACTGATCAGCACCGAAGCACTGTAGCCAGGGGGCAGGGTAATGGTGTCGCTGGTGGCGGCGGCGATGCTGGTAAAACCCAGCAGCGGGCTGGCGGAGGCAGCATTCACCGCCAGGGCGCTGCGGCTCAGCAGGTTACCGCCGAGGAACATCGCGGCGCCGCACAGGGCGCCCGCGCCGATAAAGCGACGGCGGGTCAGGCCGACCATTTGTTCAAGGTCAGTGGCTTGGTTTTCTTCTAATAGGCTCATCTCAGGCTCCCGCGATTTTTGCAGATACCTTAAGGAGCGGTTGTGACCAAATTGTTGCAGCCTGAAGACGTTATACCGGGGTCCCGAGCAGCACATTGCTGGGTGCGAATTGCACCTGGATCGGCTGGCCCTCGGCAGCGTTGAGTACCAGGAGTGCAGCGGGCGGTGCCAGCGCGCATAACACTTGGCCGTTGGGCAAGGCGATACGCACCTCGCTGGGGCCATCCTCGGCGTCGAGAATCGTCTCGATCACACCGCTCATGCAATTGTGTCCAGGTGTTTCTGGGTGCCCGATCGCCCGCAACTCCAGCCATCCCGCTTTGATCAGGGCGACCACCTCCACGCCGGCCTGCAGCTCCAGCCGTTGGGTGCTGTCGTGGGTAATCTGGGCGTCGAGGTACAGGTCGCCGGCCAGTTGCAGGCGAATCCTGTCGTTGCGGCCCTGGCTGTCGATGGCGATGACCTGGCCGTGCAATTGGTTGCGTGCACTGGTGCGCAGCATCAAGCGGCTGAGCAGGTTGAAGTCACTGGCCGCTTCGTCCGAACCGAGCAGCTCGGCCTGCAGCACTTGCAGGCGCTGATAAAGGCGCAGCACTCGTTCACCTTCTTGCGTCAGCTTGGCGCCGCCACCGCCTTTGCCACCGACGCTGCGTTCCACCAGCGGTTTTTGCGCCAGGTTGTTCAGTTCATCGATGGCGTCCCAGGCGGCCTTGTAACTCAACCCCGCACTTTTGGCGGCACGGGTGATGGAGCCCTGCTCGGCGATATGCCCCAGCAAGGCAATGCGTTGGGGGCGACGGATGATGTGCTGGCTGAGTGGGCTGGGCAGAGACATGGGCATACGCTTGGATGAGATAAGCCGACGTTGCCGCCCTGAAGCAGGGGAGTCAAGTCAGGGGCCGGGTTTGGGGGTGCGGGCCAGGCAATAGACATCGACCTGGCGTGCGCCGGCGCCCATCAATAACCGCGCCAGGCTGTGGGCGGTAGCGCCGGTGGTGAGTACATCGTCCACCAGCGCCAGGTGTTGCCCTGCGACTTGAGCGCCGGGCGCCAGGGCAAAGGCGTTGAGCAGGTTACGCTTACGCGTCTTGGCGTCGAGGTCTTGCTGCGCCACGGTTTCAAGCGGGCGCAGCAGCGCGTGCTCATTGAGGGGAATGTCGAGCGCGCTACTGAGCCAGCGAGCCACCATCTGCGCCTGGTTAAAGCCGCGTTGGCGCAGGCGTTTGCGGGCCATGGGGACCGGCAGTAGATAGTCGGGGCGGTTGAGTTCGGCGTTATCGAAGCGGTGCTGCAGGTGCTGCCCCAGCAGGCGCGCCAGCATGTGGCCCAGCGGCCAGCGAGCCTGATGCTTGAAGCGGCTGACCAGGGTGTCGATGGGAAAACTGTAGGTCCAGGGTGCGATCACCTGGTTAAAGGCCGGAGGGTGTTTTTGGCACTGGCCGCAGATCAACCCGTCCATCGGCAAAGGCAAGGCGCACTGTTCACAATGCTCAAGCAGCCATGGCAGTTCTGTTTCGCAGGTATTGCATACATTTTCGGCGGAGTCTGTGCATTCGTCACAGATCAGACAGACCTGTTTGTTTTTTAACCAGATGTAAACTTGGTGTTTGTACTCAGGTTGACAGTGCATGAATCTTCCTTAAATATGCCGAGCATCCGTGTCGTGCCTGTGGGTATTGCCCTTCCCGCAGCGTTAGCCAAAGCATAATCAAGGAATCGCCCATGAGCGCCAGCACCTCTGCCACCCTGCGTCACGACTGGTCTTTGGCCGAAGTCAAAGCCCTGTTCGTGCAGCCGTTCAATGACCTGTTGTTCCAGGCGCAGACCGTGCACCGCGCGCATTTCGACGCCAACCGCGTGCAGGTATCGACCCTGCTGTCGATCAAGACCGGCGCCTGCCCGGAAGATTGCAAATATTGTCCGCAGTCGGGTCACTACAACACCGGCCTGGAAAAAGAGAAGCTGATGGAGGTGCAGAAGGTCCTCGAAGAGGCCGCCCGCGCCAAGGCCATCGGCTCGACGCGCTTTTGCATGGGCGCGGCGTGGAAGCACCCGTCGGCCAAAGACATGCCCTACGTGCTGGAGATGGTCAAAGGCGTAAAGGCCATGGGCCTGGAAACCTGCATGACCCTGGGCCGTCTCGATCAGGACCAGACCGAAGCGCTGGCCCAGGCCGGCCTGGATTACTACAACCATAACCTCGATACATCGCCAGAGTTCTACGGCTCGATCATCACCACCCGTACCTACAGCGAGCGCTTGCAAACCCTGGCCTACGTGCGTGATTCGGGGATGAAGATCTGCTCGGGCGGCATCCTCGGCATGGGCGAGTCCCTCGACGACCGTGCCAACCTGCTGATCCAACTGGCCAACCTGCCAGAGCATCCGGAGTCGGTGCCGATCAACATGCTCGTGAAGGTGGCCGGTACGCCGTTGGAAAACGCCGAGGACATCGACCCCTTCGACTTCATCCGTATGCTGGCGGTGGCGCGCATCCTGATGCCGCAATCCCACGTGCGCCTGTCCGCTGGCCGCGAAGCCATGAACGAGCAGATGCAGGCCCTGGCGTTTTTTGCCGGCGCCAACTCGATCTTCTACGGCGATAAATTGCTGACTACCGCCAACCCTCAGGCTGACAAGGACATGCAGCTGTTCGCACGCCTGGGCATCCTGCCCGAAGCTCGGGAAGAGCACGCCGATGAAGTGCATCAGGCGGCGATCGAGCAGGCGCTGGTGGAGCAAAAGAGCAGCGAGCAGTTCTATAACGCCGCTGTTTGATCGAGGCCAGCATGTCTTTTGATCTCGCCGCGCGCCTCACTGCCCGCCGTGCCGAACATCTATACCGTCAACGCCCGTTGCTTCAGAGCCCCCAAGGCCCCGAAGTGGTAGTGGATGGCCAGCCATTGTTGGCGTTCTGCAACAACGATTACCTGGGCCTGGCCAATCACCCGCAGGTGATCGAAGCCTGGCGTGCCGGGGCGGCCCGTTGGGGCGTTGGTGGCGGCGCTTCGCATTTGGTGGTGGGCCACGTCACGCCGCACCATGAGTTGGAAGAAGCCCTGGCTGACTTGACCGGGCGCCCGCGTGCGTTGCTGTTTACCACCGGCTATATGGCCAACCTGGGCGCGGTCACGGCGCTGGTGGGGCAGGGCGATACGGTGCTGGAAGATCGCCTCAACCATGCTTCGTTGCTGGATGCCGGCTTATTGTCCGGGGCGCGGTTCAACCGCTACCTGCATAACGACGCCGGCAGCCTGGCCAAGCGCCTGGAAAAGGCCACCGGCAGTACGCTGGTGGTCACCGATGGTGTGTTCAGCATGGACGGCGACCTGGCCGACCTGCCAGCGCTGGCCCGGGAAGCCAGGGCCAAAGGTGCCTGGCTGATGGTAGATGATGCCCATGGCTTTGGCCCGCTGGGCGCCCATGGCGGCGGCATCGTCGAACATTTTGGCTTGAGCCAGGACGATGTACCGGTGCTGGTTGGCACCTTGGGCAAAGCCTTCGGCACCGCCGGGGCATTTGTGGCAGGCAGTGAAGACTTGATCGAAAGCTTGATCCAGTTTGCCCGGCCGTATATCTACACCACCAGCCAGCCACCGGCACTGGCCTGCGCCACCCTCAAAAGCCTGGAATTGCTGCGCAGCGAACACTGGCGGCGTGAGCACCTCAATGGGTTGATCCGCCAGTTCCGTCGCGGTGCCGAGCAGATGGGCCTGGCATTGATGGACAGCTTTACGCCGATCCAGCCGATCTTGATTGGCGACAGCGCCCGGGCATTGCGTCTGTCACAGATGCTGCGCGAGCGTGGGCTGATGGTGACTGCAATCCGCCCGCCGACTGTACCGGCCGGCAGTGCAAGGTTGCGCGTGACATTGACGGCGGCGCACAGCGAAGCGCAGGTGCAGCTATTGTTAAACGGATTAGAGCAATGTTTCCGGTTGTTGAACGCAGCGGAGCCCGACCATGCGTGATCGCCTGATACTGCTGCCCGGTTGGGGTCTCGGTGTGTCGCCGCTGGAACCGTTGGCCGCGGCACTGCAGGGCCTCAACGAGCACCTGCGGGTACAGATCGAACCCTTGCCGGCGCTGGATTCCAGCGATCTGGATGAGTGGCTTGACGAGCTCGATGCGACGCTGGCGGACGACGTCTGGCTCGGGGGCTGGTCCCTGGGCGGGATGCTTGCTTCGGAGCTGGCGGCACGCCGTGGCGAACGTTGCTGCGGTTTGCTGACTTTGGCGAGCAACCCGTGCTTCGTCGCCCATGACGGTTGGCCTCACGGGATGCCCGCCGAGACCTTCGATGCGTTCCTGGCGGGCTGCCACGCCGACTCCCAGGTCACCCTCAAGCGCTTCGGCCTGTTGTGTGCCAAGGGCGCGCAGGAGCCTCGCGGGCTCTCGCGCTTGCTGGTCAGCGGCGCGCCGCATACCGCCCCCAGCGTGTTGATGCCCGGCCTGGAGCTGCTGGCCCAACTGGATACCCGCGCGGCCTTGCAGGCATTTCGCGGGCCGCAGTTGCATCTGTTTGCCGGCCTGGATGGGCTGGTACCTGCCGAAGCTGCCAGTGACCTGCTGGCGTTGCTCCCGGATGTAGAAGTCGGCCTGATTGAACAGGCCGGTCACGCGTTTCTTCTGGAAGACCCCCACGGTGTAGCGGGGGCCATCCAGGCTTTTTTGCATGAGTGTGTTGATGACTGACTTATCCCACCCTTGTTTGCCGGGTGCCTTGCCGGACAAGCGCCAGGTTGCTGCCTCGTTCTCCCGTGCAGCGGCCAGCTACGACAGCGTGGCCGAGTTGCAGCGCGCAGTAGGGCATGAGTTGCTCCGCCGTTTGCCCAGCGAGCTTTCGCCACAACGCTGGCTGGATATGGGTTGCGGCACAGGGTATTTCAGTCGCGTGCTGGGTGAGCGTTTGCCCGGGAGCGAGGGCGTGGCGCTGGATATCGCCGAAGGCATGCTCAACCACGCGCGTTCGTTGGGTGGCGCCGCGCATTTCATGGCTGGCGATGCTGAACGCTTGCCGCTGAAGGCTGACAGCTTCGAGCTGCTCTTCTCCAGCCTCGCCGTGCAATGGTGTGCCAACTTCGATGCAGTGCTCAGCGAAGCTCAGCGCGTATTGCAACCTGGCGGTGTGTTGGCGTTCGCGAGCCTGTGCGTGGGTACCCTGGATGAACTGCGCGAAAGCTGGCGAGCGGTAGACGGCTTGGTTCACGTCAATCGCTTTCGCACCTTCGAGGCTTATCAGCAGTTATGTGCGGCCAGCGGCTTGCGGGTGGTGAGTCTCGCGCGACAGCCCCATGTGCTGCATTACCCGGATGTGCGCAGCCTGACCCACGAGCTCAAAGCGTTGGGCGCCCATAACCTCAACCCCGGCCGCCCCGGCGGCTTGACGGGGCGCGCGCGGATTGTTGCACTGGTAGACGCATACGAGCAGTTCCGTCAGGCTCAGGGCCTGCCCGCCACGTATCAGGTGGTGTACGCCGTACTGGAGAAACCGCTATGAGCGTCGCGTACTTCATCACCGGCACCGACACCGATGTGGGCAAGACCACTATCGCGGCCGGCCTGTTGCATGCTGCCAGGCTCGCGGGCAAAAGCACGGCCGCCGGGAAGCCGGTGGCGTCGGGGTGCCGGTTGACTGCCCAGGGCTTGCGCAATGCCGATGCCCTGGCGTTGCTGGCCGAGTGCTCATTGCCGCTCAGTTATGCCGAGGTCAACCCGGTGGCATTCGAGCCGGCTATCGCGCCGCATCTGGCTGCGCGCGAGGCGGGCGTGGGGCTGACGGTGCAATCGTTGCTCAAGCCGATGCAACAGATCCTGGCCCGTGGAGCCGACTTTACCTTGATCGAAGGGGCGGGCGGCTGGCGCGTGCCCTTGGCCGATCAGGCCAACCTGTCTGACCTGGCCATCGCGCTCAAATTGCCGGTGATCCTGGTGGTGGGCGTGCGCCTGGGCTGCATCAGCCACGCGTTGTTGACCGCCGAAGCGATCGCACGGGACGGCTTGCCGCTGGCCGGTTGGGTGGCGAATATCATCGATCCCAAGACCTCCCGTCTGGAAGAAAACCTCGCCACCCTGGCCGAGCGCTTGCCGGCGCCCTGCCTGGGGCGCGTGCCGAAGCTCAAGGATGCCAGTGCCGCCGCCGTGGCGGAGTACCTGGAGTTGGACCTGCTTGACTGATTTTGGCTATCGCAAGGCATTATGCCATTAGTGTTTTTGACGGGCCTTTTGCCGGGATGTCTGCTTCAATCCACCTTCACGATTCTCTCAAGGCAGGCTTAAGCCATGGAAATCTCTGGAAGCAGCGCGTTTTATTCGGGCCTGAGCAGTATTCAGACCGGGCAGAGCCGTGTCGACCAGGCGGCCGGCAAGATTGCCAGCGCCGCAACAGCCCAGCCATCGGCCGCGCAAAGCGATCGTCTGCAAGCTAATGACCGCGCCCAAGCGTCAAACTCGGCGAGCAATATGGTGGAAATGGCCCAGGGCAAGTTTCAAGTCGAGCTGGGGGCAAAAGTCGCCAAGGCTTCGGATGAAATGCTCGGTACGTTGATCGATACCTACGCCTGATCCCCTGCTGAACTCAATTAAAAATGTGGGAGGGGGCTTGCTCCCGATGCGGTGTATCAGCGTGCCCATTCATAGCTGACCTACCGCTATCGGGAGCAAGCCCCCTCCCATATTTGCCTGTGCCTGGCCCTGAGCTAGTTCTCTATTCGTTTTTTGCAGTGGCATCCCGCCGCAGGCCTTGCCGTGCCTGGCGATGACCTGCGTCAAGACAAACGGCATCTGGCCGACGCTTGACAACCCTGGGTCGTAAACGTATGTTTCAAACACCTGTTTGACCGCCATAACAAATCCACGCGGTTGTTCATCCCAGATACATCAGCAGAGGTTTATCGCTATGCCTGACTACAAGGCCCCCTTGCGTGATATTCGCTTCGTTCGTGACGAACTGCTCGGTTATGAAGCGCACTATCAGAGCCTGCCGGCTTGCCAGGACGCTACTCCGGACATGGTCGACGCCATCCTTGAAGAAGGCGCCAAGTTCTGTGAGCAAGTGCTGGCACCGCTGAACCGCGTGGGCGACATCGAAGGGTGTACCTGGAGTGAGTCAGGCGTTAAGACCCCTACCGGTTTCAAAGAAGCCTACAAACAGTTCGTCGAAGGCGGCTGGCCGAGCCTGGCCCATGACGTGGAGCACGGTGGCCAGGGCTTGCCGGAGTCCCTGGGCCTGGCGGTGAGCGAAATGGTCGGCGAAGCCAACTGGTCGTGGGGCATGTACCCTGGCCTGTCCCATGGCGCGATGAACACTATTTCCGAGCACGGCACCCCCGAGCAGCAAGACGCTTACCTGACCAAGCTGGTGTCGGGCGAATGGACCGGCACCATGTGCCTGACCGAGCCACACTGCGGTACCGACCTGGGCATGCTGCGCACCAAGGCCGAGCCTCAGGCTGACGGTTCCTACAAAGTCTCCGGCACCAAGATCTTCATCTCGGCCGGTGAACACGACATGGCCGACAACATTGTCCACATCGTACTGGCCCGCCTGCCGGACGCACCGGCCGGCACCAAAGGCATCTCGCTGTTTATCGTGCCCAAGTTCCTGCCCAACGCCGATGGTTCAGTGGGCGAGCGCAATGCGGTCACCTGTGGTTCCCTGGAACACAAGATGGGCATCCACGGCAACGCCACCTGCGTGATGAACTTCGACGCAGCCACCGGTTTCCTGATCGGCCCGGCGAACAAAGGCCTGAACTGCATGTTCACCTTTATGAACACCGCTCGCCTGGGCACTGCCCTGCAAGGCTTGGCCCACGCCGAAATCGGCTTCCAGGGTGGCCTGAAATATGCGCGTGATCGCCTGCAGATGCGCTCCCTGACCGGCCCTAAAGCACCTGACAAAGCCGCTGACCCGATCATTGTGCACCCAGACGTACGCCGCATGCTGCTGACCATGAAAGCCTTCGCCGAAGGTAACCGCGCGATGGTGTACTTCACCGCCAAGCAAGTGGACATCGTCAAGTACGGCACCGATGACGAAGCCAAGAAACAGGCCGATGGCCTGCTGGCATTCATGACCCCGATCGCCAAGGCGTTCATGACCGAAGTCGGCTTTGAATCGGCCAACCACGGCGTGCAGATCTACGGTGGCCACGGCTTCATCGCCGAGTGGGGCATGGAACAGAACGTGCGCGATAGCCGTATTTCGATGCTGTACGAAGGCACCACCGGCATCCAGGCCCTGGACTTGCTCGGCCGCAAAGTACTGATGACCCAAGGCGAAGCGCTCAAGGGCTTCACCAAGATTGTGCACAAGTTCTGTCAGGCCAACGAAGGTAACGACGCGGTTAAAGAGTTCGTTGCACCGCTGGCGGCACTGAACAAAGAGTGGGGCGAGTTGACCATGAAGGTCGGCATGGCCGCGATGAAAGACCGCGAAGAAGTCGGTGCCGCTTCGGTGGATTACCTGATGTACTCCGGCTACGCGTGCCTGGCGTACTTCTGGGCCGACATGGCGCGCCTGGCCGCCGAGAAACTGGCTGCCGGTACCAGCGAAGAGGCGTTCTACACCGCCAAGTTGCAGACCGCGCGCTTCTACTTCCAGCGCATCCTGCCGCGTACCCGTACCCACGTGGCGACCATGCTGTCGGGCGCCAACAACCTGATGGACATGAAAGAAGAAGACTTCGGCCTGGCTTACTAAGCCTTACCGGTTCTTTCTGCAACCGCCGCCTCTTTCGGGACGCGGCGGTTTTTTTTGCCCTCCTACAGAGTGCGGGCATAAAAAACCGCAGTGATGCACTCAGGGATTACAACCCGCTGCCGTTACAGTAGTGGCAATGTGATACGTGTCAGTCCGATTGTGCTTAACTGACTGCATGAAGGCACAGTGCCATTATTTTGCGGGTCGGAGTTTTACCCTTGTCACGCGTGTCTGCTGTACGTTTCAGTCATTTCCTACCTTCGCTGCTGCTGTTGCTGGCCGGGCTTTCGGCTGCGTACGTCAAGGACCTCAACGTCTTCTTCACCTCGCTGTTCAACGTGTTGCCGACCCTGGTCCTGCTGCTCGGCGGCGCGTACTGCGCGGTCTATCGGCGCCAGCGTGAACTGTTCCTGATGATCACGGTGTACGTCGCCTATTTCCTGCTGGATACCCAGACCGATTTCTACCGCGACAATGGACGCGTGCGTGACGACGCCGCGGTGGTGTTCCACCTGTGTTGCCTGCTGTTGCCGCTACTATTCAGCATCTACGCGCTGTGGCAGGAAAAAACCCATCTGTTCCGTGACTTCGTCGCCCGCTGCGCGGTGTTGCTGGCGGTGGGCAGTGTGGCGCTGGCCCT
This sequence comes from Pseudomonas sp. W2Jun17, assembly GCF_023127795.1. Lineage (NCBI taxonomy): Bacteria > Pseudomonadati > Pseudomonadota > Gammaproteobacteria > Pseudomonadales > Pseudomonadaceae > Pseudomonas > Pseudomonas sp. W2Jun17. The sequence continues at coordinate 318,637 of NZ_SPKO01000033.1, forward strand.
GGAGCAAAGTTTCCCCCAGGCTTTGCTGGGCTGGTTGGCGGAGATTCGCTGGCCGATGCTGCATGGCGCGTGGATGAGCCTGATCCAGCTGTCCTATCCCATGTTCCTGATCGGCTTCCTTACCCTGGCCGCCCAGTATTGGTATCAGCCGCGCCCGCTGCACGCCGCCCAATTGGTGGGGTTTTTGGGCCTGTTCTGGATGTTGCCGCAAACCTTCATCCTGCCGTTCACCCTCAACATCATGTGCAGCCAAGTGATGTTGATGATTGCTGCCGGTGTGGCCCACGAAGCCTATCAAATGGCGTTCCGCGACGAACTGACCGGCTTGCCGGGACGACGCGCCCTCAACGAACGCATGCAACGGCTGGGGCGCAACTATGTGCTGGCGATGAGTGACGTTGATCACTTCAAACGTTTCAACGACACCCATGGCCACGACGTGGGCGACCAGGTGCTGCGCCTGGTGGCGAGCAAGCTGTCCAAGGTCAACGGCGGCGGGCGCGCCTACCGGTATGGCGGTGAAGAATTTGCCGTGGTATTTGCCGGCAAGACCTTGGATGAATGCATGCCGCACCTGGAGGAGATTCGCGAGATCATTGCCGGCTACGCCATCAAGTTGCGTAACCCGGATCGTCCTCATGACGACCACCAAGGCCGTCAACGGCGTGCGGGCAGCGGAGCCTCCAGCGTGTCGGTGACGGTCAGCATCGGCGTGGCCGAGCGTCAGGCCGAGCAGCGTAACCCTGAAGAGGTGCTCAAGTCCGCCGACCAGGCGCTGTACGCCGCCAAGGGCGCCGGGCGTAACTGCGTGATTGCGGCCGGGCAAACCCGTCGTGGCGCGGTGCGCACGCAAAGCGCTGCGGGTTGAGTCAGCGCGCTGTATTTACTGTGACTTAAAAATACCAGATAGTCACAAGCAGACCCTATGTGTCTGAAAAGTTGTTCGGGTACACTCGGGGTCTGTAAAACCGATCCTATCGAATCACTTTTCATGTTCCCACGAGGTTTGCCATGGCTGATTACAAAGCGCCGTTGCGTGATATGCGCTTCGTCCTCAACGAAGTTTTTGAAGTCGCCAAGACTTGGGCCGAACTGCCGGCATTGGCAGACACCGTTGATGCCGAAACCGTTGAGGCGATCCTCGAAGAGGCCGGCAAGGTTACCGCCAAATCCATCGCGCCCTTGAGCCGCGGCGGCGATGAGCAAGGCTGCCATTGGACCGACGGCGCGGTGCGTACCCCGGACGGTTTCCCCCAGGCTTATGCGACCTACGCCGAAGGCGGCTGGGTGGGTGTGGGCGGCGATCCGACCTATGGCGGCATGGGTATGCCCAAGGCGGTGTCGGCGCAGGTTGAAGAAATGATCAACTCGTCGAGCCTGGCATTCGGCCTGTACCCGATGCTGACCTCCGGCGCCTGTGTCTCGATCAACACCCACGCCAGCGAAGAGCTCAAGGCCGCGTACTTGCCGAAGATGTATTCCGGTGAGTGGGCAGGTTCCATGTGCTTGACCGAAGCCCATGCCGGCACCGACCTGGGCATGATTCGCACCAAGGCCGAGCCTCAGGCGGACGGTTCCTACAAGGTCAGCGGCACCAAGATCTTCATCACCGGTGGCGAGCACGACCTGACCGAGAACATCATCCATCTGGTGCTGGCCAAACTGCCGGATGCACCGGCGGGGCCCAAGGGCATCTCGCTGTTTCTGGTGCCCAAGTTCATGGTGAACGCCGACGGCAGCCTTGGCGCGCGCAACCCGGTGACCTGCGGTTCGATTGAACACAAGATGGGGATCCAGGCGTCCGCGACCTGCGTGATGAACTTCGACGAAGCCGTGGGTTATCTGGTCGGTGAGCCTAACCGTGGCCTGGCGGCGATGTTCACCATGATGAACTACGAGCGTCTGGGGGTGGGCATCCAGGGCCTGGCGTCCGGCGAGCGCTCCTATCAGAACGCGATTGAATACGCCCGCGACCGCCTGCAAAGCCGCTCCCCGCTGGGTGCACAGGCCAAGGATAAAGTGGCAGATCCGATCATCGTGCATCCGGACGTACGCCGTATGCTGCTGACCATGAAGGCGGCCAACGAAGGCGGTCGTGCGTTCTCCACCTACGTGGCGACGCAGTTGGACATCGCCAAGTTCAGCGACGATGCGCAGGCGCGCGAGCGCGCTGATAACCTGGTGGCGTTGTTGACACCCGTGGCCAAGGCGTTCCTCACCGACCTGGGCCTGGAAACCACTGTGCTCGGCCAGCAAGTGTTTGGTGGCCATGGCTATATTCGCGAATGGGGCCAGGAGCAGTTGGTGCGTGACGTGCGCATCACCCAGATCTACGAAGGCACCAACGGCATTCAGGCGCTGGATTTGATGGGACGCAAGATCGTCGGCAGCGGCGGTGCGTTCTACACGCTGTTCGCCGATGAGATCCGCCAGTTCATCGCTGAATCGGGGGCCGAGCTGGCCGAGTTCACCACGCCGCTCAGCGCAGCGGTGGATAACCTGGATGAATTGACGGCCTGGGTACTGGACCGCGCCAAGAGCAACGCGAATGAAATCGGCGCAGCGTCGGTGGAGTACTTGCATGCATTCGGCTACATGGCCTACGCCTATATGTGGGCGCGCATGGCCAAGGCCGCGTTGGGCAAAGAGGCCGAGGAGGCTTTCTACGCCAGCAAATTGGGGACTGCACGTTTCTACTTTGCCCGTCTGCTGCCGCGTATCCATTCGTTGAGCGCGTCGGTAAAAGCCGGTAGCGAATCGTTGTTCCTGATGGATGAAGCACTGTTTTAAGGGCCTGTAGGGCGTGTAAGCAATCTCTTACATGACGTGCTGCTAATCGTCCTCTATCGCCAAATTGGATCCACGGATAATCTACTTCACATGGACGTCGCGCAGGAAGCGCAAAGCAACAACACGGACACGTAGGATTCTGCCAGGACGGCGGAGTGAAATGGATGTCAGGGAAACAGTCTGCAAAGCCCCGCTTCGGCGGGGTTTTCTTTTGCCCGCGAAAAAGTCAGGCGCTTGCCTGCGGGGCATTCATCACGTCTTCCAGCAGGGTGCGCAGCAATGCGACGGTGGCCTGTTGGCGTTGCACATCACGGCAGACCAGCCCCACCTTCAATGGCACCCTCGGTTCGCTCAAGGGTTTCCACAAAAGCGCCTGGCTGTTGTGTTCGTCCTGGGAACGCCCCGGTAGCACCGTCGCCAGCTTGGTGTGGGGCAGGCTGTCGAGTATTCCCACCATGGTGTTGAGCTCCGCTTGCACCTGCGGGCGCCGCCCCAGGTTGGCCAACTGGCCCTGCCAGATCTGCCTGACTTGAAACTCCTCCCCCAACAGCAGCATCGGTAACTCGGCAGCTTGTTTGAGCGAGACTTTCTTGAATTCGCGCAGCGGATGGTCGTCGGGAATCACCACCTTCAACTCATCTTCATACAGCAGCACACCGTGCAGGCCCGGCTGACGTGGTGGCAGGTAGCTGATGCCAATGTCGAGGGAGCCGTTGAGCAACCGCCGCTCAATCTCAAGCCCCGTCAGCTCGTAAATCTGCACCACCAAATGAGGCTGGGCCTTGCGCACGCGCTCAAGCATTTGCGGCACCAGGCTGGTGTGCACGGTTTGCAGCACGCCGATGGCCAGGGTCCGCATGGCCTGGCCCTTGAAGTTGCGTAGCGCTTCGACGGCTTGCTGCATGCCATCAATGAGCGGCAACGCGTGGTTGTATAAGGTGTGCGCCGCCAGGGTCGGCAGCAGCCGCTTGCTGCTGCGTTCGAACAGACTTACATCAAGGTTCTGCTCCAGCTGGCGAATCTGTTGTGACAAGGCCGGTTGCGAGATCGAAAGACGCTCCGCAGCACGCCCTACGTGGCCTTCCTCATACACCGCGACGAAATAACGCAGTTGCTTGAAATCCATAAGGCTTACTTATCGAAAAAGCTGGAAAATCGAAATGGCCGCTGGCCCCCGAGAAGCCTAGTCTAGCGCCTATTCGCAGGGCTTACAGGGCCGGATCGGACAATGAACAGCGTTTTTGTTGATAGCGTTTACATAGGCAAGGCAAAAAAAACTCAGGTGCAATGGTCCGGCCGTAACCACCAAGGTCAGGTTGCAAACGGGGGTAAGTTGTGAATCTGTTCAACATCCGCCGCCCCGCCCCGAGCCTGGATGACCTGATCCAGGATGCCCCACGCGACACGCATTCAACCGAGCATTTGATGCCCACTGTGGCGCGCCCACCTCAAGTGTTTGTGCGGGGCCAGGGCTCGTGGCTGTGGGACAGTGATGAGCGTGCCTATATGGACTTCAGCCAAGGCAATGCCGCCAACAGCCTGGGCCATAGCCCACAGGTATTGATCAAGGCCCTGGCTGCGCAAACCCAGGCGCTGATCAATCCCGGCAATGGCCTGCATAACCGTGCCCAACTCAATCTCGTCGAGCGCCTTTGCCAGCATACCGGCAGCGACCAGGCTTACCTGCTCAATAGCGGCGCGGAAGCCTGCGAGGCGGCAATCAAACTGGCGCGCAAGTGGGGGCAACTGCACCGTGGCGGGGCCTATCGCATTATCAGCGCCAGCAACGGTTGCCATGGACATGGCTTCGCTACGCTAGCCGCTTCGGCTGGTACCTTGGTAAACCGCTTCGAACCGCAATTGCCGGGCTTCAGTCACGTTCCCTTCAATGATCTTCCCGCCCTGCATGCTGCCGTGGATGCCCAGACGGTGGCCATTCTGCTGGAACCGATCCAGTGCGAAGCCGGCGTGATCCCGGCGACCGAACACTATCTCAAAGGCGTCGAGCGGCTGTGCCGCGAACTGGGGATCCTGCTGATCCTCGACGAAGTGCAAACCGGCATGGGCCGCTGTGGCACCTTGCTTGCCGAGCAACAGTACGGCGTGCATGCCGACATCATCACCCTGGGCAAGGGCCTGGGCGGCGGTGTGCCGTTGGCGGCGCTGCTGGCACGGGGCAAGGCCTGTTGCTTTGAAGTGGGTGAGCTGGAAGGTACCCATCATGGCAATGCATTGATGGCCTCGGCTGGGTTGGCCGTCACCGATACCGTGCTTGAGCCCGGTTTTCTTGAGCATGTACGCGTGTTGGGCTGTCACCTGGGCGAAGGGCTTGCCCGTCTGGCCTATCGCTACGGCCATGGCCCATTGCGCGGGAATGGCCTGATGTGGGGGCTTACCTTATCGGATGATTCTGCGGATGCGGTGGTAAAAGCCGCGCTGCAAGAGGGACTGATCCTCAGCGCGCCGCAACCCGACTGCCTGCGCTTCACACCGGCGCTGACGGTGAGCAAAAGCAACATCGACGAAATGCTCCTGCGCCTGGCCCGCGCCTTCTCACGGGTGCGCACCGCGCAACTGCAATGCCGAAAGGGCATTGCTGTTTAACCGTCCAATTCCTGAACCGTCTCGCGGTATACGCGGCGCCCTCAGCCTGATTCTTTTGGCTGGGGGCGTTTTTTTGCCTGAGTAATTTCTGGTGTGAAAACGTTTATTGAGTCTCTTTGGAAACGATGGCTTTTTAGCGAGCGTCGGCAAGGACTGCCGGAGGGGCACGACGTGCTCGACTTTTAATCTATACCACTGGGTGGTATGTTTTAGGAAGGGATCTCCATGAGGCTCAGGTTGTTCAAAACAAGGCGATTTGCCGAGGCGGCCACTAAAGTCTGGATCTGCGATTCTGAGTTGAGGAAGGCGTTTGGCGAAATGTTGAGGGGGCAGGCAGATAATCTGGGAGGTGGTGTCTGGAAAAAACGTCTCAACCAGAATCGGCATCGGTCTGTTGTATTGGCCAAGGGCAGGCATTATTGGGTTTATCAGTTTCTGTTCGCGAAGCAGGATCAAAGCAATATAACGCAGAGCGAACTTGTCTGGTTTCGAACACTTGCCAAAACTTATGAAGGGTTAAACGAAGCACAGATTCAGCGCATGCTGGATCTCAGGGAGTTTGTGGAGATACATCATGACCAAGAAGTATAAAAGTGAGGCGCTTGAGTCCATTCATCAGTCTGCCGAAGCGCTTCATGCCATCGGCGCCATCAGCAAAACCACGCTTCGAGAATATGATGAAGCATGCTTATCTGCCATGCCGGACCAAATCCCTGCCGAACAGATCAAGCAACTGCGTGAAAGCAGCCATGTCAGCCAACCTGTATTTGCCCGCTACCTGAACACCAGTGCTTCCACGGTCAAAAAATGGGAGTCGGGCGAGAAACGGCCCAGCGGCATGGCACTCAAGTTGTTGAGCGTCGTGAAGAAGCATGGTCTGCAGATTCTGGCGTGAGATGGCCCGATGCCAGAATCCACTGAACCCTCGCGAACCGCCAATGTCGATTAGCTACACGGCTCACACGAGCCGATTTTCTGGAGCTGACCCATGGACATTATTCGTATCATCATCGCTATTCTGCTGCCGCCACTGGGTGTGTTCCTGCAAGTAGGCTTCGGCGGTGCATTCTGGCTGAATATCCTGCTGACCCTGTGCGGTTACTTCCCTGGCATCATCCACGCGGTGTACATCATCGCCAAGCGTTGAAGCCCTCAGCCTTTTGCAATGAGCCGTGAGTTGCGCTCATTGCGAAAGGCCAGTTGCTCGATGGTCTGGGTGGCATGTTCGGCTTCTTCCCGTGCCTGCAGGATGATGCCGTGCTGCTCGGACTTACTGCATACAGGGTCGGCATTGCTGGCGTCACCGGTGAGCATGAACGCCTGGCAACGGCAGCCGCCGAAATCCTTTTCCTTTTCATCGCATGAGCGGCAGGGCTCGGGCATCCAGTCGTAGCCGCGAAAGCGATTGAAACCAAACGAGTCGTACCAGATGTGCTGCATGCTGTGGTCGCGCACATTGGGAAACTGCACCGGCATCTGCCTCGCGCCGTGACAGGGCAGGGCGGTGCCGTCCGGTGTCACCGTCAGAAAGATGCTGCCCCAGCCGTTCATGCAGGCTTTAGGGCGCTCTTCATAATAATCCGGTGTCACGAAGATCAGCTTGCACGGATGACCTTCGGCTTCCAGTTTGGCGCGGTATTCATTGGTGATGCGTTCGGCGCGCACCAACTGGTCTCGGGTCGGCAATAAGCCCACGCGATTAAGCTGCGCCCAGCCGTAGAACTGGCAGGTGGCGAGTTCGACAAAATCCGCTTCCAGCGCGATACACAGCTCGATGATGCGGTCGATCTTGTCGATATTGTGCCGATGGGTGACGAAGTTCAGCACCATCGGGTAGCCGTGTGCCTTGACCGCACGGGCCATTTCCAGCTTTTGCGCGAAGGCTTTTTTCGAGCCGGCCAGCAGGTTGTTCACCTGTTCGTCGCTGGCCTGGAAACTGATCTGGATATGATCCAGCCCGGCTTTTTTGAAGTCGCTGATTTTCTGCTCGGTCAGGCCGATACCGGAGGTGATCAGGTTGGTATAGAAGCCCAGCTTGCGGGCCTCGGCGATCAGTTCGGCCAAGTCCTGTCGCACCAGTGGTTCACCCCCGGAAAACCCCAGCTGTGCGGCACCCATCTCGCGGGCTTCGCGAAACACCTTGATCCATTGCTCGGTGCTCAGCTCTTTGCCCTGCTCGGCGAAATCCAGCGGGTTGGAACAGTACGGGCACTGCAGCGGGCAGCGATAGGTCAACTCGGCCAGTAGCCACAGCGGCAAGCCGATGGCGGGTTTTTCAGGCAAGGGTGATCCAGTGCTCAGCACGGGCGACCTCCATGAATTGCTCGATGTCTTCACCGAGCTCCGGTACGCCGGGGAATTGTTGGTCCAGCTCGGCGATGATGGCTGCCACGTCGCGCTCGCCGTCGATCAAACCGCCGATCAACGCGGCGCTGTCGTTGAGCTTGATCATGCCTTCCGGATAGAGCAGCACATGGCCTTTTTGCGCAGGCTCATACTGGAAACGGTAGCCCTGGCGCCAGGTCGGTATTTTGCTGCGATCAAAGCTCATAGGGTGATCCCTTTATGCCACACCCGCTGCTCGGTCACGCTGTGATAGGGCGGGCGTTTGAGTTCGTAGGCCATGCTCATTGCATCGAGCATGCTCCATAGAATATCCAGTTTGAACTGGAGAATTTCCAGCATGCGCTCCTGGCCCTCGCGGGTGGTGTAGTGCTGCAAGGTGATCGCCAAACCATGTTCCACATCGCGACGAGCCTGGCCCAGGCGGGTGCGGAAGTATTCGTAGCCGGCCGGGTCGATCCACGGGTAGTGCTGCGGCCAGCTGTCGAGGCGCGATTGGTGGATCTGCGGCGCGAACAGCTCGGTCAGCGAGCTGCTGGCAGCTTCCTGCCAACTGGCGCGGCGGGCGAAGTTGACGTAGGCGTCCACCGCGAAGCGTACGCCGGGCAGCACCAGTTCCTGGGAGCGCAGCTGGTCCGGGTCGAGGCCAACGGCCTGGCCCAGGCGCAGCCAGGCTTCGATACCGCCGTCTTCCCCCGGTGCGCCGTCGTGGTCGAGCAAACGCTGGATCCACTCGCGGCGGATCTCACGGTCCGGGCAGTTGGCCAGGATCGCGGCGTCTTTCAGGGGAATGTTCACCTGGTAATAGAAGCGATTGGCGACCCAGCCCTGGATCTGCTCGCGGGTAGCGCGGCCTTCATACATCGCCACATGGTAGGGGTGATGGATATGGTAGAAGGCGCCCTTGGCCCGCAAGGCTGCCTCGAACTCGGCGGTCGTCAGCGGTGTGTCAGTCATTTCAGTGGCTCCTACAATTCAATGCTCATGCCGTCGTACGCCACTTCGACATTGCGCCGCACCAACTCGGCTCGCTCGGGGGAATCTTCATCGAGGATCGGATTGGTATTGTTGATGTGGATAAGCACCTTGCGCTGCTTGGGCAACTGCTCCAGCACTTCGAGCATACCGCCCGGGCCGTTCTGCGCCAGGTGGCCCATCTCGCGACCGGTGCGGGTGCCGACGCCACGGCGCTGCATTTCATCGTCATCCCACATCGTGCCGTCTATCAAAAGGCAATCGCTGCCGCCCATGATATCCAGCAGCGGCGCGTCGACCTTGCCCAGGCCCGGGGCGTAGAACAGTTTACCGCCGGTGCGCAGGTCTTCGACGATCAGGCCGATGTTGTCACCAGGGTGCGGGTCGAAGCGGTGCGGCGAGTAGGGCGGCGCTGCGCTGCGCAACGGCAGTGGGGTGAAACGCAGGTTGGGGCAGGCCGGGATGGTGAAGCTGGCGTCCAGTTCGATGCGGTTCCAGGCCAGGCCGCCGTTCCAGTGGGTCAGCATGGTGAACAACGGGAACCCGGTGCTCAGGTCTTCATGGACCATGTCGGTGCACCATACCTGATGCGGGCAGCCTTCCCGCAGGCTCAACAGGCCAGTGGTGTGGTCGATCTGGCTGTCCATCAGGATGATTGCGCTGATACCGGTATCGCGCAGGGCGCGCCCGGGTTGCATGGGCGCAAAGCCCTGGAGTTGCGCGCGGATATCCGGCGACGCGTTGCACAGTACCCAATTCACACCGTCGTCGGAGATCGCGATGGACGACTGGGTGCGCGCCTGGGCCCGCAGGCTGCCATCGCGAAAGCCTGCGCAGTTCACGCAGTTGCAGTTCCACTGCGGGAAGCCACCGCCGGCGGCGGAACCTAGAATCTGGACAAACATGATCTCTCCATCAAGCGCAGCTCAAAACAAAAACGCCCCGGGCGAACCGAGGCGTTGTATTACTCAGCCAATCAACGGCTGGCGAAGTACATGGTGACTTCGAAACCAATACGCAGATCAGTGTAAGCAGGTTTGGACCAGGTCATATTCTTACTCCTATCAAGGGATGGGACGTTCACTACCAAGTAATACATATAGTCCACCTCCCATTGGAGATGTTCAGATATTGCTGCGCAATGTTACGCAATTCTTTTCAAGTTAGCGCTGTCTCGATGGAAAAAGCCTGTTGCAGGGTTGGCAACGATCATTGCGCCGCTTGCCAGTCATCGCTGATACGCGGGCCGTTAGCCACGCAGCGCCAGCCGCCTGCTGCTTCAAGGAGTTGTTGGGCTGCGTGCTGCAAGTCCTCGCGTGTGCGGCTTTGGATCAGGTGTTGAAGTTGATCCAGGTAACTCGACGAATGACCCGCCAACTGCGCGTGCCAAAGCAAATCGGCGGCTTGGCTGACGGGGAGTGCCTGCGCCGTGAATTGCTGCGCAAGAGGCTGATTGCCCACGTCTGCGCTGCGTTCGATCAAAGACGGCAGTTGTTGCAGGAAGGCTTGCAGGTGTTCGGCGATCCTGCCCAGTGACAGGCTGGGCGATTGCACGCCAAACAACAGGCCGGTTTGCCCGTTGATTTGTCGGATGCCGCTGAACACGGCGTAGCCGATTTGCAGCTCAACTCTCAAACGTTGGTAGAACGGGCCCTGGAGCATATGCCCGAGCAGTCGCCAGTTGGCCTCATCGACGAGAGACTGGCTCGGCACTGGACAAAAAAGCAGCAGCGCAGCGTCGCTGGATGCGGTGTTCACCGGGTGCCAGATCCGCTGCCCGTTGAGAACTTCAGGTGTGCATTGAATGTTGGCCGGCTGCCCTGGCAAGCGGGCGGCGGCGATTTTGATCGCCGCTTCACTGGCCGCAGGCAAACCCGCACCCAGCCCCTGCCAGTGAGCAGTGGACCACGACGCTGGTGTCTCCGAGGAGTCGGCTGAAACACCGACGCAGCAAGCTGGCAACGCCTTGAGAAGTTCGCGAATGGCGATCATCGGCGGGGGCGTCGGTGATGACAGATGTGCATCCGAGCTGCTCAGGCTGCGCGCCAACGCTTCGAGCACGGCCGGCATCGGTTCGTGAAGGCCGTGCATGTTCACCCGCCAATCGTTGCCAATGGTTTCGCAAGACAACTCGACACCCGCTTGACGGGCTTGCTCGCGCAACGGCTGCAATAGGCTTTCCAATCCGGCGGGTACGGCAGCGTCAAACCGCCAATGCAGGTACAGCGCGCCTTCGTCGGTGTCATCCGCCAGTGCGTTGCTGAAGGTCAGCGCCGATAACTCCCTCCGGCCCCGTAAGCGATCCTGGGCAAAGGTACGCAAGCCCCGATGGGCGCTGGTTTGGCCGCGGATCAAACCGGCGCGTTCTTCCTTGGCCGGCGGACGAAGAAAGGGGTTGCCCGGTGGGAGTTGCCAACTGTGTTCAGACGCGGGCAGATGCAGCGATGCAAGCATGGCCTTGAGGGCTGCAATGCCTTGATCCGACAGGTCTTTGCTGTCGTCGCGAGCCAATGTCAGGGCGCCTTGAACCTGCTGTTGACGCGCATTGAGCAAGGCAAGCTCTTCACGTAATGGATTCCAGTCGCTGTGTGCGAAAAAGCTCAGCCAGTCATACAACAAGGCTTCGATCTGCGTCGCCGGTTGGTGGTCGCTATCGAGGGTAACGTCGATATCCAGCACCGCCTGGTCCGCGTAGTGGTACAGCACAGACGCATGCAGCGCGCTGGCCAGTTGGCTAGCTTTCAGTTCGGCCAACAACCCGCCCGACGCCGAAGCGTTGAGCCAGGTGCAGAGAAACTCCAGTGCTTGGCGGGGGGCGTTACAGATGATGACCTGATGCAGGTGCTGGCTGGCGGTGTGTTGATAGCTGCGTGCCTGGCCGTGCATCAGCGGTGGTGGCGCGGTTTGCGGGTGCAGGGGGCCGGCAATCAGTTCGTCACCGAACTGCTGGGCAAGGGTTTGCAAATCTGCCAGCGATTGCGGACCGGCGAGGCTCAAGGTCATCTGCCCGCTTTGATAGAAATGCCTATGGAATTCGCGCAAGGCTTGCTGAAAATCGTCGCTTTCCACCGTCAGGCTGTCGCGGTTGCCGGCATGGAATCCTCGCAGCGGGTGATCGGCCGCTAAACCTTGCAACAACGCAACTTGGTGTTGTGCCCTGGCGTCCTCGGACCAGGCCACGAACTCCGCGTGCAGCACTTCGCGTTCACGTCGTTGATCGTCGAGCGTCAGGCGTGGATGAGTCACCATGTCTGCCAACCGCGCCAGCCCGTCAGCGAAGGCCGACACCGGCAGCTCAAAGAAATACTCGGTGATTCGCTCGCGGGTACTGGCATTGACCTGCCCACCGAGGCGCTGCACGTAGGCCATCAATCCTTCCCCGGCCGGAAAACGCTCGGTACCGAGAAACAGCAAATGCTCAAGAAAGTGTGCCAGCCCCGGCCAGGCCAATGGCACATCGTGACTGCCGGCAGCCACGCGCAGAACGGCGGCGCAGCGCTTCAAGCGCGGCGCATGGCGCAGGGATACTCGCAGGCCATTGGCCAGGGTCAGATGAACGGGGTGAGGGTGAACCGGCGCAGGCATGGGCACTTCCGAGGCGTGAGAAGTGCCTATGCTAGCAAACCCGTGGGGTCAGGGCTTGTGCAGCGCGCCGTAGAGTTCGGGGCGTCGGTCTTGCAGGTAGTGGTTGGCGGCGCGTGCGCTGAGGATTGACTGGCGATCCAGGGTGCCGACGATCAAGGCTTCGTCCAGGCCGGCCTGGGCGATACGTTGGCCATCCGGTGCGGCAATGCTGCTTTGTCCACAGTAATGAATCTCGCCTTCGTGCCCGCAGTAATTGGCATAGGCCACAAAGCACTGGTTTTCAAACGCCCGCGAACGCACGGTGACGTCGGCGACAAAATCGAACGGCACCATGTTGGCGGTGGGCACCAGAATCAGTTCGGCGCCGGCCAGGGCCAGACGCCGGGTATTCTCCGGAAACTCCAGGTCGTAGCAAATCAGAAACCCCAGCTTCCAGCCGTTGAGTTCTACCACCGGAAAATCATCGTCGCCTGCGCTGAACATGGCGTGATCCAGATCGCCAAACAGGTGGGTCTTGCGATAGTTACACAGGCGCTGCCCCTCGGCGTCGATCAACTGGACGGCGTTGTAGATCTGCCCATCGTCAGCCCGCTCCGGATAGCCGTAAAGAATGGCCAGCCCGGCGTTTTGCGCGATCTCGGCAATGGCTTGGGCAGACTCCCCATCCCGCGCCTCGGCCAACGCGCCAACGGCTTCGGCGCCGATGTTATAGCCCGAGAGAAACATCTCTGGCAGCACCAGCACATCGGCGTCGGATGCCTCTTGCGCCAGTTGGCGCAGGCGCTGGATATTACCGGCCACATCCAGCGGCAGCGGCGGGCATTGGTACAGGGCGACACGCATGTTCAGCTCCTTACTCGGCCAGGGCGATTGGCCCGATTTCATCGAACACATCGCCGGGGCCCGGGTTCTCTGGGTGGGTGCTGCCACCGAAGTGAGTCATGATGCCCCACACCGCGTTGAGCGAGGTTTGTACGGCGCCTTCGACCCACGCGGGGGTCCACGATACGTCGTCACCGGCGATGAAAATCCCGCGTTGTTCGGCGGGCATGTCTTTCTGCATGAAGTGCGCGTACATCCGCTGGTTGTAGCGATAGTGGCCGGGCAGTGCACCTTTGAAAGCCCCGAGGAAGTGCGGGTCGGCTTCCCAGGAAACCGTGATCGGGTCGCCGATGATGCGTGCCTTGATATCGACGTTGGGGTAGATCTTGTTCAACGCGTCCAGGGCCAGCTTCACCCGCTTGTCGATAGGCTGGGGCAGCATTTTCAGGGCGTCGCTCATCCACGAGTAGGAAAGGCAAATCACCCCCGGCTTGTCGTCGCCATTATCGAACAGATAGGTGCCGCGGGTCAGGCGGTCGGTGAGGGTCATGCTCATCAGGTCGCGACCGGTTTGCGGGTCTTTGTCTTTCCAGAATGGGCGGTCAACCATCACGAAGGTTTTCGACGACTGCATGTAGCGCGTGCGGTCCAGGGCCATCCACATTTTTTGCGAGAACAAGGTTTCGTCGCATTCAATCTGGGTGGTCAGCAGCCAGCTTTGGCAGGTGGTCAGCACCGCGGCGTACTCGCGGGTATCACCGTAGTTGTCAGTGACGGCGAAACGGCCATCGGCCGCATGAGCAATGCGTTTGACCCCTGCCCGTGGTGCGCCTCTATGCAGCAAGCTGAGGCTGGTGCCGGCCGGCCAATGGGCGCAGCGCTCCGGCACATGACGCCAGATGCCCATGGGCACTTGCGCTACGCCGCCAACGACCAGGTGTTGATGGTCGTCGCAGTTGGTCATCACCACGCGGAAGATTTCCAGCATGGAGTTGGGGAAGTCCGAGTCCCAGCCGCCGGTGCCGAAGCCGACCTGGCCAAATACCTCGCGATGATGGAACGACAACTTGGCAAAGGCCTTGGAGGTTGCGACGAAGTCGTAGAAGGTACGGTCATCCCACAGCGGCACGAGCTTGTTCCACAGCTCTTTTAGCCGCGGTACATCACGGTCGCGGATCGCCTGCTGGATATCGCCGAACTGCGAGCCGGCTTCCAGTGCATCGGCCCAGGCATCGGCCACTTCCTGAAACAGCGCAGGCAAGTCGGAGAGTTTTTGTGCGTAGTGGGTCTGGCCTTCCAGATCAATCACAGTGCTGCCGGACGCCGGGGTCAGCGGGTTGGGAAAGGGTTTGGTTTCCAGCCCCAACTTGTCTACGTAATGGTAGAACGCCGTCGACGACACCGGGAAACGCATCCCGCCCAGCTCGGCGATGATGCCTTCGGCGCCTTCGAAGGCCTGGGAGCGCAAGCGGCCACCCATCTTCGAGGCTTCATACACCACTGGCTTGAGCCCCAGCTTCATCAGCTCGTAGGCCGCGACCAAACCAGCGATACCGGCACCCACGATCGCCACTTCGGTCCCATGGTTGGCGGCGGGAATACTGCCCAGCCCGGCGGGGTGCTCGATCCAGTCATCAAATGCGAACGGGAAATCCGGGCCGAAAATGGTGATGGGTTTCTTGCCGTCTGCTGGGTGACGATTGGTCTTGCTGATAGTGCTGGACGGAATGCTCATGGCTGACCTTACTGACGGCTCGGCGGGATATGGCCCGTTGAGTATAGGAAAAGATGGCAGCCAGTTTAGGGAGCGTAGCGCTCGTTAATAAGACGCAATGTGTCGTCGGATTGCACTGATTTTTGTCAATATGACGAAGTTATCGATCAGATTGGCTGTCCGCGATCCAATTTGTTGCTGAGGATGATCGAGGTGGTGGTTTTCTCCACACCGTCGACACTGCCGATCTGGTCGAGCAGTTGGTCCAGTTGCTCCGGCGAATCGGTGCGCAGCCAGGCCACGTAATCGAATTCGCCGCTGACCGCACACAACTGCTGCACCTGCGCCATGGCACTCAGCCTGCGCAGCACCTCTTTGCCTGAGCGTGGTTGCACGGTAATCCCCACATAAGCCTGCAAACCCCCATCCGCGACGCGCTGGCCCAAGCGTACGCCGTAACCGGTGATCACCTGGGTTTTCTCCAGGCGTGCCAGGCGTGACGTGACTGTGGTGCGCGCAATCCCCAGTTGCCGGGCAAGCATGGCCACGCTTTCGCGGGCATTGAGCTGCAGGGCGGCGATCAGTTGGCGGTCGATTTCGTCTAGGGCGGGCAAGGGGGGGACTCCGGTGCGGACGACAATGAGTACGCATGGTACAGGCTGGGTCCGGCCGAAAGAACCGTTACACCAGACACGCAAAAGCCGCGCAATGCGCGGCTTTCAAGTTGGTGGGCCCAGCAGGACTCGAACCTGCGACCAAGGGATTATGAGTCCCCTGCTCTAACCAACTGAGCTATAGGCCCTCAGTAGGTCGCGGATTATAACGATGGTTTGTTCACTGTGCCATCCGAAAAATCCTCCAGCTTCGTACGAAGGAAGCTCGCGGCAAAAAGCTCCGGCGGCAGGGGCAGGCTGACGATGTAGCCTTGCATCTGTTCACAGCCTTCGGCGGCGAGGAATGTTTGCTGTGCGGGGGTCTCCACGCCTTCGGCAATGATGGTGAATTGCATGCTGTGGCCCAGCGCGATGATGGCGCGCACGATGGCGACGTCGTGGGGATCGTCGGGCAGGCCTCGAACGAAGGATTGGTCGATCTTGAGGAAGTCCAGGGGCAGGCGCTTGAGGTAGCTGAGGGACGAGTAGCCAGTGCCAAAATCATCGATCGCCAGCTGGACGCCCAAGCGTTTGAGTTGATGCAGAACCCCCAGGGCTTCTTCGGCCTGGCTCATGATGAAGTTCTCGGTGATCTCCAATTGCAGGCAGCCAGGTTCAAGGCGGTAATCGCGCAGCAGTTGTTCGATGCGTGACAACAGGTTGGGGTGACGCAGCTGCGCGCCTGCGAGGTTGACCGACAGTGGCCCGAAATCGTCGAAAGCCTCTTGCCAGGCGTGCAACTGCCGACAGGCTTGTTCCAGCACCCAGTCGCCAATCTGCAGGATCGTGCCGTTCTCTTCGGCCAGGGCGATGAAGTGTTCGGGCGGGACGTCGCCCAAGGTCGGGTGATGCCAGCGGATCAGGGCTTCGGCGCCGATCAGCTCCTGGGTCAACAGGCTGCGCTTGGGTTGGTAATAGAGGCTCAGCTCTTCACGTTCGATGGCACGGCGCAGCTCGTGCTCCAGCGCTACGCGTTCATTGGCTTGGGCCGTCAAGTCGCGGGTATAGCTTTCGACACGGTTGCGGCCCTTGGCCTTGGAGCGATACATCGCAGCATCGGCGTTCTTGACCAGAGTGGCGACGTCGGTGCCATCCTGTGGGTAAAGGCTGGTGCCAATACTGGCGCTGATAAAAAACTCATGGTCACCGGCCTGGAATGGGGGTGTAAAGCAGTCGAGCAGTTTGTTCGCCAGATACTGGGCATCGCCGGCCTGCTGCAAGCCGGGCAGCAAGATGATGAATTCATCCCCGCCCAGGCGGGCAACGGTGTCGACGTCGCGCAGTTGCTGCTTGAGGCGTACGGCGATGTCTTTGAGCAGCAGGTCGCCGACCGGGTGGCCGAGGCTGTCGTTGATGTGTTTGAAACGGTCCAGGTCAAGAAACAACACCGCGCCTTGCCTGCCGCTTTCCTGCTGGCCGTTAAGGGCGGCCTGCAGTCGATTTTCAAACAGGGTGCGGTTGGGCAGACCGGTCAGCGGGTCGTGGTGGGCCTGATAGTCCAGGCGTGCCTGGGCCAGCTTGAGGCTGGAGATGTCGGCAAACACGGCAACGAAGTGCGTGATCAATTGGTCGCGGTTACGCACGGCGCTGATGGTCAGCCAGCTTGGGTACACCTCGCCGTTCTTGCGGCGGTTGGAAATCTCTCCCTGCCAGTGTCCATGGGCCGTCAATTGGTGCCACATCGCCGCATAGAATGCGCTGTCATGCAGGCCCGAGGCGAGCAGGCGCGGGGTATGGCCGAGTGCTTCGATTTCGCTGTAGCCGGTGATCTCACTGAAGGCGCGATTGACGGCACTGATGTTCTGTCGTGTGTCGGTGATCAAAACGCCTTCAGCGGTGCTCTCGAATACCGTGGCGGCCTGTTGCAGTTTTTCCTGCATCTGCTGGCGTTCGGTGATGTCCCGGGCGATGGTCAGCATGCAGTCTTCGTCACCGATGGGCAGCGGGCGACTGGAGACTTCGCAGAGGCGAAGCTGGCCGTCGGCGCGACGGATATGGCAGATGAAATCACGCACGAAGCCGTCGCGCTGCATCAACTCCAGCATGTGCTTGCGTTCGTTGAGATCGACCCAGATACCCAGGTCCAGGGTTGATTGGTCGAGCGAAGAGGCGCTGGTGAAGCCGGTCAGATGGCTGAAACCTTCGTTCACCTCAATCAATAGGCCATCCCTTTGGCGACTCAGCAGCAAGCCGTCGGGGGACGCATGGAACGCCTTGGCGAATTTCTCTTCGGAGGTTTGCAGCTGCTGTTGGGTTTCCTTGAGCTGGGTGATATCGCGCACCACCACCACCAGAGCTTCGGTGGTGTCGAGTTGGAAAGGCTCAGCTGAGATCAGCCCCGTAAACGCTTGGCCGTTGCTGCGCAGAAAGGACATTTCCAGGTTGCGGATACTGGTGGTCTGTACCCGCTGCAGCAAATCCGGCCCGACGCCCTGAATGCGCCATATATTCAGATCTGAGGCGGCTTTGCCCACAACCTCGTCGGCGGTCAGGCCAATCTGGTCCTCGAATGCCTTGTTGACCTCCAGCAGGCAGCCATCGGATAGCCTGGCGATCACCAGAATGTCGGGGCATTGCTGGAACACCGACGCAAACTTCTGCTCGGACAGTTGCAGGGCTTCCTCCGTGCGCTTGGCTTCGCTGATATCGATCATCAGGCCGCGCAGCACTGGCTCATGTCCGTGTTCAATCAGGCTGACAATATCGCGCACCCACAAGCAACGGCCGTCCGCCGTGATGACCCGGTAATCGACGCTGTGATCACGATTGGCACGGGTTTCCCGGTAGCAATACGCTTCGGTGCGCGTGAGGTCGGCCGGGTGAATGATGTTGCGCCAGAAGCCCGGAATCAGCCAGTGGGCGCGCGGATAGCCGAGCAAATCTTCGGCATGGGGCGATACATAGCTGTAGGTGAAATCGCTGATGCTCGCTTCCCAGGCGATGGCGGACAAGCTCTCTACCAGGCCGCGATAGTGGTATTCGCTGCTGCGCAGTTCTTGTTCGAGGGCGACCCTGCGGGAGATTTCCGAACTGAGCCGGCGATTGATCCGAATGACCACCGCCAGTACGGTACTGAGCAACAATACAGCGGGCAGGCCGTACGTCAGCAGGTCGACCCAGAAGGTGCGGTGATCGGTGAAGCTGCCGACCCAATGTTGCTGGATCGCATCGGTTTCGGCTGAGCTAAGGTCGGCGAGGACTTTGTCCAGGATGCCCACCAGCATTTTCTGTTCCTGCGGGACGCCCATTGCCAATTGGTAGCGATAGGGCGTTTCGCCACTGACGTACAAGCCATCGAGCTTGAGTTGGCGCAGGCTCCAGACGCTGGACGCCAAGTCGCCGACGACGGCATCCACTTCATCGGTGGCCAGGGCTTGCAGCGTAGAACTGACGTTGGGCATCGCCACCAGATTCAGGTCCGGGTGGTGAGTGCGCAGCAATTCATGGGGCGCATAGTTTTCCACCACGGCAATTTTCAGCCCGTACAAACCCTTTAGGTTGCGTGGTTTCGCGCCGCCTTCATGGGCAAGGATGACGATGGGAAAGTCGAGGTAGGGGCGTGTAAAGGCCAGGTAGCTTTGGCGCTCCGGAGTGGACATGATGCCGGGTAGTAAGTCGAGCTGGTTGCTCCGGGCTTGTTCAAGTACAGCGGTCCAGTTTGCCGGTTCGATCAGCTTGATCCTGACACCCAGTCGGTCCTGGATCAGGCGCACATAGTCGGCAGCCAGGCCCTGGTAACGACCATTCTCATCACGGTATTCAAAGGGGGGCCAGGACGCGTCCACCCCAAGGCGAAGCTCCTGATGGTCCGCCAACCAGCTACGCTCATCCTCCGTGAGAGTCAACGCGCCAGCCGTTGCGGTCCAGGTCAGCAGCGACAGTAGCAACACGGTCGGCAATCTGGGCATAACGGTCTCGTTATGGCACGGGGAATAGTTCGAGTGTAGACGGGCATTTCAGGGGAGGGGTGTTGCGGGGAATTTTATCTGTGCAAAACAAAACCCCCGGCCTGGGCCGGGGGTTCTGGTATCACTCGTCGAGGAAGGAGCGCAGATGCTCGCTTCGCGTCGGGTGGCGCAACTTGCGCAGTGCCTTGGCTTCGATCTGACGGATCCGCTCGCGGGTCACGTCAAATTGCTTACCGACTTCCTCAAGGGTGTGGTCGGTATTCATGTCGATGCCGAAACGCATGCGCAGTACCTTGGCTTCACGGGCGGTGAGGCCGGACAGTACGTCACGAGTCGCTTCTTTCAGGCTCTCAACGGTGGCGACATCGATTGGCGACTGCATGGTCGAGTCTTCGATGAAGTCACCCAGATGGGAGTCTTCGTCATCACCAATCGGCGTTTCCATGGAGATCGGCTCTTTAGCGATCTTCAATACCTTGCGGATTTTATCCTCAGGCATTTCCATGCGTTCGCCCAGCTCTTCCGGGGTCGGTTCGCGACCCATTTCCTGCAACATCTGCCGGGAAATACGGTTGAGCTTGTTGATGGTCTCGATCATGTGCACCGGAATACGGATGGTGCGGGCCTGGTCGGCGATCGAGCGAGTGATCGCCTGACGAATCCACCAGGTTGCATAAGTCGAGAACTTGTAGCCGCGACGGTATTCGAACTTGTCTACCGCTTTCATCAAGCCGATGTTGCCTTCCTGGATCAGATCCAGGAACTGCAGGCCACGGTTGGTGTACTTCTTGGCGATCGAGATCACCAGACGCAAGTTCGCTTCAACCATCTCTTTTTTCGCGCGGCGGGCCTTGGCCTCACCGATCGACATGCGACGGTTGATGTCCTTGATTTCAGCAATCGTCAGACCGGTTTCGGTCTCAAGCGCAGTCAGCTTCTGCTGGCAGCGGATGATATCGGGCTGCAGGCGGCCGATGGCTTCGGCGTATTTCGCCTTGCCCTTGGCCAGTGCGTCGGTCCAGCTTTCGTCAACTTCGTTGCCCGGGAACTGGCGCAGGAAGTCGGTACGCGGCATACGGGCATCACGCACGCACAGCTGCATGATTGCACGCTCTTGTGCACGCAGACGCTCAAGGGCGCTACGAACGCGCTCGACCAAACCTTCGAATTGCTTGGGCACCAGCTTGATCGGCATGAACAGCTCAGCCAGCGCCACCAGCTCGGCAATTGCCTGCTTGTTGGAGCGACCATGCTTCTTCAGGGCCTTGCGGGTGATTTCCATTTGATCGGAAACCGCACCGAAACGCTGGGCCGCGACGATTGGGTCCGGGCCGCTTTCGACTTCATCTTCGTCGTCGCTGCTGGCTTCGGCGTCGTCGTCTTCGGCGTCGTCATCCGCTTTCGCGGCTTTGGCGTCGACAGGCGGCGGTACTTCGGCGGCAGGCGGCGCAATGCCGTCGTCCGGGTCGATGTAACCGCTCAGGACGTCGGACAGGCGGCCACCTTCGGTGGTGACGCGGGTGTACTCGGAGAGAATGTGGTCAACCGTGCCTGGGAAGTGCGCAATTGCGCCCATCACTTCACGGATGCCCTCTTCGATACGCTTGGCGATTTCGATTTCGCCTTCGCGTGTCAGCAGCTCGACAGTACCCATTTCACGCATATACATGCGCACCGGGTCCGTCGTGCGGCCGATATCGGTCTCTACTGCAGCCAGCGCGGCAGCAGCTTCCTCAGCGGCGGCCTCGTCGGTATCAGCGTCGGCCAGCATAAGGGAATCCTTATCTGGCGCGACTTCGAATACGTTGATCCCCATGTCGTTAATCATGCGGATGATGTCTTCCACCTGCTCTGGATCTGAAATATCCTCAGGCAGGTGGTCGTTGACCTCCGCGTAAGTCAGGTAACCCTGCTCACGACCAAGTGTGATCAACTCTTTGATACGAGACTGCTGTTGCGCTTTTCCGGACATAACACCCTATCCACTGAAGGTCTTGGCGGGCAAAAAACAAGCCGAGGATTATACCCGAGCTATGACCTCACACGCCAGCTGAGGTCGGGTTTGATGCGTAAACATTCTGTTTTAAGAGGTCGCGCATCTGTTTTGCTATCTGAATCTGCTCTTCAGCCGACAATCCCGGCTGCCTTGCTCTCTTAATGAGCTCATCGAGGGTCTGAGTGTGTTGACCCGCAGATAACCTATTAATGGTGTCTAAAAACTGTTGTTCAAGGTTGTCGCCGTCAATTAGCCACTCCTTTTCCGCCAATGCTTTCAATAAACGGCCTTGTTCCGTGCCGTGCCAGCGAGCCATCAGCTGGATTGAGTTTAGCTTGGGATTTTTCTGCACCGCCTCGATCAGGGCAATCAGCACCTGGGCGTAGGTGTTGCTTTCGTTGGCAAAGTGGTCGGCGCTTTCAACCTTGCCGGCCAGTTGTGGGTGATGAATCAGCGTACGCAGCGCAATAAGCGTCGGGGCTTCCACTGCTACGGGTGTGCGTGGAGCGTAGGCTTCATCGCGATCACCGCGCTTGCCGTTTTTGCTCCAGGGTTTCTTGTCCCATTTCTTGCCGCCGGCCCCGGGCTTTTTCGGCGTCCACTCCTGTTGGGGGGCAAAGGCCTCCTGAGGCTGGTGAAAGTCGGCATAGTCCGGCATGGCGTCGTAATCCATGCCTGGATCGTAGGCTGGCGGCGCATCTTGCGGTGCGCTATGCACCAGCTGGCTCACGGCTTCGCCACTCAAACCGGTAATTTCCAGCAGGCGCTGGCGCATCAGCGTGCGCAAATTGGCGCCTGGCACCTTGTCGATCAATGGCGCAGCGAGGGTGGCCATATGAGCCTTGCCTTCGAGCGAGCGCGGGTCGGCTTCTTCGGTCAATTGCTGGAAAAAATAATCCGCCAGCGGCTGCGCATGTTGATTGATGCGCGCACGGAACGCGTCGGTACCCTCCGAACGGACCAGGGTATCCGGGTCTTCGCCTTCGGGCAGGAACAGGAAGCGTGCGCGGCGCCCGTCCTGCAGGCTTGACAGTGTGGCCTCAAGCGCACGCCAGGCGGCGTTACGGCCGGCCTGGTCGCCGTCAAAGCAGAACAGCACGCTGGGCACAACGCGGAACAGGCGCTTCAAATGCTCTTCGCTGGTGGCGGTGCCCAGGGTTGCCACGGCGTTGCGCAGACCTTGCTGGGCCAGGGCGATCACGTCCATATAGCCTTCAACCACGATGATTTCGTCGAGGTTGCGGTTGTTCTTGCGCGCTTCGAACAGGCCGTAGAGTTCCTGGCCCTTGTGGAACACCGGGGTTTCCGGGGAGTTCAGGTACTTGGGCTTGTCGTCCCCGAGTACGCGGCCACCGAAGGCGATGATGCGGCCACGGCTGTCGCGGATCGGAAACATCACGCGGTCGCGGAAACGGTCATAACGCTTGCCGGTCTCGGCGTTTTCTATCAGCAGGCCGGCATCGATCATGGCCTTTTGCTGCAGGGTATCGCTGCTCAGGTGTTTGTACAGGTTGTCCCAGCCGGGCGGGGCGAAGCCGAGGCCGAAGTCGCGGGCGATTTCACCGGTGAGGCCGCGGCCCTTGAGGTAGTCAACGGCGGCCTTGCGCTGCGGATGGCTTTTAAGCGCCTGGCGATAGAAGTCGGCGGCCGCGGTCAGCAGCGGATACAGCGGCGAATCGGTAGGTTGCCGGGGTTTGTGCGGGCGGCCACTTTCTTCCCGGGGGATTTCCATGCCCGCGGCTTTTGCCAGATCCTCGACGGCCTGGGGAAAGTCCAGGTTGTCGTGGTCCATCAGGAAGCCGAGGGCGTTGCCGCCAGCGCCGCAACCGAAGCAATAATAGAACTGCTTGTCGGGGCTGACACTGAATGACGGCGTTTTTTCTTTATGGAACGGGCAGCAGGCGGTGTAGTTTTTGCCGGCTTTTTTCAGCTGTACGCGTGAGCTGACAACATCGACGATGTCGGTGCGGTTCAGAAGGTCGTCAATAAAGCTCTGGGGAATCAGCCCGGCCATGGCGTTCTCGTCATCACTGCGTGTAAATGAGGGCCCGTGAAGTGTTCAAGCGCACGTATGGAGTGCTTGATCATCATCGTCTGCATGGGTCTTCAGGAAGTGTATCTGCCGAATATTCACTGAGGGTAGTTTCTGATCAGTGTTCGGCATGGAAATGTTGCCCGGGCGTCCGGTCTTGGCCAATGGTGGGCCTCGGAAACGCATCGATGGGCACAGCCGATACAGTTGATCGTCTGCTTGAAGAATAGGTGTGCTCGTCAGTAGCCTTGTTAGGCTCGTCAGAAGAGACGTGCACCGCTGGCAAAAGAGCCAGCCCTGACGTGTGAAGCAGTGTCTCGGTCGCATGTGCGGCGTCGACGGTGAAGCATCAAGCGATATCCGCAAATGCCAACAGCCCGGCTGAGGGCCGGGCTTGGCAGAAGCTTGCTACGAACGTCTGTGTATTAGTACAGACGAACGGCGCGGCGCTGTTCGCGCTGAACTTTCTTGGCGTGACGCTTAACAGCGGCTGCTGCTTTACGCTTACGCTCAGAAGTTGGCTTCTCATAAAATTCGCGGCTACGAACTTCAGCCAGAACACCGGCTTTTTCGCAGGAGCGCTTGAAACGACGCAGAGCTACGTCGAAGGGTTCGTTCTCTTTTACTTTGACGGCTGGCATCCAGAGCTACCTTCTTTCATTACCGGGAATCAACGTTCTCGTCGCAAAAAATTCGCGGCTGAGGTCGTCGGTTTTTAAGGGTTGCGGATGTTAACCCCTCATTGGCCGGAATGCAAAGCCTCTGATCGAAAACCGCTAGTCGGGAGGGGGAGTGGCGACTATTATGCGCGCCTTCGAATTCAGCCTCTACAAGGCGCAAACCCATGCTAGTACTGGGACTTGAAACTTCCTGCGACGAAACCGGAGTCGCACTATACGACAGTGAACGCGGGCTTTTGGCCGATGCACTGTTCAGTCAGATCGACCTGCACCGCGCCTATGGCGGCGTGGTTCCGGAGCTGGCCAGCCGTGATCATGTCAAACGCATGCTGCCGTTGATTCGCCAGGTGCTGGATGAGGCCGGCTGTGTGCCGACCGAGATCGACGCCATCGCCTACACGGCAGGCCCCGGATTGGTCGGAGCCCTTCTGGTTGGGGCTTCTTGCGCCCAGGCGCTGGCCTTTGCCTGGGGTATTCCCGCCCTTGGCGTGCACCACATGGAAGGCCATTTGCTGGCGCCGATGTTGGAAAAAACACCTCCAGAGTTCCCGTTCGTCGCTTTGTTGGTGTCGGGTGGTCATACGCAGTTGGTTCAGGTCGATGGAATCGGCCAATACACGCTGTTGGGCGAGTCCCTGGATGATGCCGCCGGTGAAGCGTTCGACAAAACCGCGAAGATGATGGGGCTTAACTATCCTGGTGGTCCGGAAATCGCCCGTCTGGCCGAGAAAGGCGTCGCCGGGCGCTACGTTTTCCCGCGTCCGATGTGTGATCGGCCGGGGCTGATGTTTAGTTTCAGCGGTTTGAAAACGTCCGCGCTGAATACCTGGCAGCAGAGCGTCAGCGCCGGGGACGACGGTCAGCAAGCCCGTTGCGACATCGCACTGGCGTTCCAGCAGGCCGTGGTAGAGACTTTGACCATCAAGTGCAAGCGCGCCCTCAAGCAGGCAGGTATGAAGCGGCTGGTGATCGCAGGCGGCGTCAGCGCCAATAAGGCGTTGCGCAGTTCGCTTGAAAAAATGCTCGGCGACATGCGAGGCCATGTGTTCTACGCCCGCCCGGAATTCTGCACTGACAACGGCGCGATGATTGCCTACGCCGGCTGCCAGCGCTTGCAGGCCGGGCAGCATGAAAGCCTGGCGATCAGCGTGCAGGCGCGCTGGCCGATGGAGCAGTTGCCGCCGCTGTAGGGCTTACGTGAACCGGTTTCGCCCGGCGTATTTAAAAATGCCGTTCGCGCCCGGCAAACAGGTCGCGTAGATTGCCGCGGTGGCGCCAGACGATCAGCAGTGTCAGCACGCTCATCGGCAGTAACGCCTGCGGTGCCTGCCAGGCCAACAGCGGCAGGGTAAGCGGCGTGGCAATCAGCGCGGCCAACGAGCTGGTACGGGTCAGGTAGAACGTCAGCAGCCAGGCGAGCATGGCCAGCAATGCTGCCGGTGGGTAGATGCCCAGCAGCATCCCGGCCGCGGTGGCGACACCCTTGCCACCGCGAAAGCGGAAGTACAATGGGAACAGGTGACCGAGGACGGCGCATATGCCCACCCAGGCCTGCTGTTGCAAAGTAAGGCCGGCGAGACTGGCGATCAGCACGGGCAGAAGGCCCTTGCAAACGTCGCCCAGCAGGGTCAGGACGGCAAGTTTCTTGCCGGCCAGGCGCAACATATTGGTGGCGCCGGCATTGCCTGAGCCACTCATTCGCGGGTCGGGATTTCCCGTCAGGCGGCTGAGCAAAATGGCGAAGGACAGCGAGCCGAGCAGGTAGGCGAAAATCGCCAGTGACCAAAACATGCTAACTATTCCGGGCGAGGACGCCCTGATTCTAACGGGGCATCGCGCCCTTGTCGTGCTGCGGAGAAGAGTGCTTGGACAGAGTGTTTATCGAAGGCCTGGAAGTGGACACCGTGATCGGGGCCTACGACTGGGAGCGCGGCATCCGTCAATGCCTGCGCCTGGACCTGAGCTTTGCTTGGGATAATCGCCCGGCCGCCGCGGGTGATGACCTGACCCTGGCGCTGGACTACGCCAGTGTATCCGCGCGTATCCAGGCCTTTGCCGAGCATTCCCAGTATCAGTTGGTGGAAACCTTTGCCGAGCGCCTAGCCGAAGTGCTGATGAGCGAATTCCAGATTCCCTGGTTGCACCTCAAGTTGACCAAG
Source organism: Pseudomonas sp. W2Jun17 (assembly GCF_023127795.1). NCBI lineage: Bacteria > Pseudomonadati > Pseudomonadota > Gammaproteobacteria > Pseudomonadales > Pseudomonadaceae > Pseudomonas > Pseudomonas sp. W2Jun17. The sequence continues at coordinate 344,898 of NZ_SPKO01000033.1, forward strand.
CCAGGCGCGGTGCCCGCTGCCAAGGGCGTGGGCGTGGAGATCGAGCGCGGATGTCGTTGACTCAGGTTTACCTCGGGCTTGGCAGCAACATCGAGCGCGAGAGCCGTCTATGTGCCGGCCTGGATGCGCTGGCAGGGTTCCTGACGCAGATGCGCTGCTCGGCGGTGTTCGAGAGCCAGCCGGTGGGTATCAAGAGCGGGCCGTTTTTCAACCTGGTGGTGTCGGCCTATACCGACCTGCCGTTGATGGAGCTGGACCGTCGACTCAAACTCATCGAGGCCGATAATGGCCGGTATGCACCTGACCGCAAAGGGTTACCGCTGGATATCGATGTGCTGTTGTATGGCGACTTGGTGGGGGATTTTGATGGATTGATCCTGCCGCGAGCCGAAATTCTGAAAAATGCCTTTGTATTGTGGCCGCTGTCGATGATGGCGCCGGACCGTGTTCACCCTGAGGCTGGCAAGACAATGGCCGAGCTGTGGCGCGATGCGCAGATCGATCAGGTGCTGGCGCCTGTCGGCTTTGAGTGGCAAGGCCAGCAACTTACACCGGACACCCTCCTGTAGAAGCCGAGCTTGCCGTGGCGAGGGAGCTTGCTCCCGTTGGGCTGCGCAGCAGCCCCACTATTTTGGGAGCGCTTCGCACTCCAGCGGGAGCAAGCTCCTTCGCCACAAAGGCCGTTATTTCGGTGAAGGCTGTTCCTTGTAGGCTTTCAGCGCGTTCAGCCGTTCGCGCTTGAGCGCTTCTCCCAGCTCGGGGCCTTTGAAACCTTTTTCCAGCAGTGGTGCGACCGGTACTTCGCGTGCAGCCTTCGCCGCGCCGCGCAAATAATCCGCCTGTGGATAACTGCGCTGCTCAAGACCCTTGCGGCCCCGGGCATCCATTTCGCAGGCCATCACAAATTCTTCGAAGCGTTGCGGCCGGCGGTACACGTCAAAGCTTTGCAGCAACTCCAGCAAAGTCGAGGCTTTCAGCTCCAGCGCTCGATGCCCATGGGTATGAAATTGCCCCACCAGCAAGGCCAATTCCTGGCAATCCCTCGGTACCTTGAAGCGTTCGTTCACCGCCTTGATCAGCTTCAAGCCACGGTGCTCATGGGCAATATGCTGCGGCAACTTATCCACAGGCGTCAGGCCCTTGCCCAAATCGTGCAGCAGGCAGGCCCAGCGTACGGTCAGCGGCTGTTTGTACAATGCAGCTTGTTCCAGCACGCTCAAGGTGTGTACGCCAGTATCTATTTCCGGGTGATGGGCTTCGGGTTGCGGTACGCCGAACAGGGCATCTACCTCCGGCATCAGGGTTTTCAGCGCATCGCAGTCGCGTAGCACCTGGATGAAAACCTGTGGCTGATCCTCCATCAGTGCGCGGGAGATTTCTTTCCAGCTGCGCTCGGGGGTAAGGGCCTCCAGTTCGCCGGACTCACTGAGCTGGCGCATCAATTCCAGCGTCTCGGGTGCGACCTTGAAACCCAGGTGTGCATAACGTGCGGCAAAGCGGGCGACGCGCAGTACTCGCAGAGGATCTTCGGCGAACGCGGGGGAAACATGACGCAAAATGCGCGCTTCAAGATCGCGTTGGCCGTGATAAGGGTCGGTCAGGGTGCCGTCATCGTCTTCTGCCATGGCATTGATGGTCAGGTCGCGACGAATCAGGTCTTCCTCCAGCGTGACATCGGGGCTCGCGTGAAACACAAAACCACCGTAGCCTCGGCCACTCTTGCGTTCGGTGCGGGCGAGGGCGTACTCATCGCCGTTTTTCGGGTCGAGAAATACCGGGAAATCGGCCCCTACGGGCTTATAGCCTTTGGCGAGCATCTCTTCGGTCGTTGCACCTACGACGACACGGTCGATATCGGTGACCTTGATGCCCAGCAGGCGATCACGCACCGCACCGCCGACTTTGTAGATTTTCATGAAAAAGCCTCCATTAGCGGCACAGGATAACGCCTGTGCCTGAGCAATGGAGGCTTTGCTGTTTCAGAGATGAACGACGGCCATGTCCAAGCGGCCGTAGTCGTTGTCGTTATGATCGCTGCGCGGGGGCACATGATGGGTTTTCATCACCTGATCGCCTTGCAGGGTCTCCAGGTGGATGTCAAACCCCCACAGTCGGTGCAGGTGCTTGAGCACTTCCTCGGTGGAATCGCCCAACGGCTTACGGTCGTGTTGCTGATGACGCAGGGTGAGCGAACGGTCGCCGCGCACATCGATGCTGTAGATCTGCACGTTGGGCTCGCGGTTGCCCAGGTTGTATTGGGCGGCCAGGGTTTCGCGAATGATGCGGTAGCCGGGTTCATCATGGATAGCCGGGACCACAAGGTCGTCTTTCAGGTCGTCATCCAGAATGCTGAACAGCTTGAGGTCACGAATCACCTGAGGTGAGAGGTACTGCAGGATGAAACTCTCGTCCTTGAAGCTGCTCATGGCGAACTTGATGGTCGACAACCAGTCGCTGCCAGCGATCTCCGGGAACCAGCGACGATCCTCCTCGGTGGGGTGTTCGCACATGCGACGGATATCGCGGTACATGGCAAAGCCCAGGGCATAGGGGTTGATGCCGTTGTAATACGGGCTGTCGAAGCCGGGTTGGAAGACTACGCTGGTGTGGGACGTGAGGAACTCCATCATGAAGCCGTCCGTGACCAGGCCCTCGTCGTACAGGTCGTTCATCAGCGTGTAGTGCCAGAATGTTGCCCAGCCTTCGTTCATCACCTGTGTTTGACGCTGCGGATAAAAATACTGGGCGATCTTGCGCACGATACGCACAATCTCACGTTGCCAAGGCTCCAGCAGCGGGGCGTGTTTTTCCAGAAAATACAGGATGTTTTCCTGGGGTTCGGCGGGGAAGCGTGCATTGTCCTTGTCGTTGTTTTTACCGGCGCGCTTGGGAATGGTGCGCCACAGGTCGTTGATCTGTTTCTGCAGGTGCTCCTCGCGTTCCTTCTGGCGCAGGCGCTCTTCCTCGGCTGAAATCGGATAGGGACGCTTGTAGCGGTCGACCCCGTAATTCATCAGTGCATGGCAGGAGTCCAACAGGTCTTCCACCGCATCAATGCCGTGTCGTTCTTCGCACTGCATGATGTACTGCTTGGCGAACACCAGGTAATCGATGATTGAGCTGGCGTCGGTCCAGGTTCGAAACAGGTAGTTGCCTTTGAAGAAACTGTTATGTCCATAGCAGGCATGAGCCACCACCAGCGCCTGCATGCAGATGGTGTTTTCTTCCATCAGATAGGCGATGCACGGGTCGGAGTTGATCACGATCTCGTAGGCCAGGCCCATCTGGCCTCGCGTATAGGACTTCTCGGTGCTGAGGAAGTGTTTGCCATAGGACCAGTGGTGATAACCCAGCGGCATGCCCACCGAGGCATAGGCATCCATCATTTGCTCAGCGGTGATCACTTCAATCTGGTTGGGGTAAGTGTCCAGGGCATAACCTGCCGCGATACGGCTGATTTCCCGGTCATAGGCCTGGATCAGTTCAAAGGTCCACTCGGAGCCAGTGGATAGGGGTTGGCGCTTGTTCTCTTTTTTGGCGGTCATGTCACTAACCTGCGCTGGAAGAGTTCACGGAAGACCGGATAGATATCGCCGGCCGAGACCAGTTGCTGTTGGGCGAACGTGTCGGCAAAGGCTTCGCCGATGCGCTCGTATTCGAACCACAGGGCCTGATGCTCACGGGGGGTGATTTCAACATAGGTGTAGTACTGCATGAACGGCATGATCTGGTTGATCAGAATGTCGCGGCAGATCGGCGAATCGTCGTTCCAATTGTCGCCATCCGAAGCTTGTGCAGCGTAGATGTTCCATTCGTTGGCAGGGTAGCGCTCGGCCATGATTTCCTGCATCAGCTTCAAGGCGCTGGATACGATGGTGCCGCCGGTTTCCCGCGAATAAAAAAACTCTTCTTCATCCACTTCCCGTGCGCTGGTGTGATGGCGAATGAAAACTACGTCAATCTTGTCGTAGTTCCGTTTCAGGAACAGGTACAGCAGGATGAAGAAACGCTTGGCGATGTCCTTGGTGGCCTGGGTCATGGAGCCGGAGACATCCATCAGGCAGAACATTACGGCCTTGGAGCTGGGGTTGGGTTGCTTGACCAGCAGGTTGTATTTCAAATCAAAGGTGTCGAGGAACGGCACGCGGTGAATGCGTGCGCTGAGTTTCTCGATTTCTACCTCGATTTCCTGGATATCGCCGAAGTTGTCTGGTTCTTCACGCTTCAAACGCGCCAGCTCTTCCTTGGCCGCCTTCAGTTTTGCGCGGCTGCTGCCCGAGAGGGCGATGCGTCGTGCATGGGCTGAACGCAAAGTGCGGATGATGTTGATGCGCGAGGGGTTGCCCTCGTTGCTGATCCCGGCGCGTACGGTCTTGAACGTGTCGGTGCCGGTCAGGTTGCGCTTGACCAGGTTGGGCAACTCCAGGTCTTCGAACATGAATTCGAGAAATTCCTCCTGGGTGATCTGGAACACGAATTCGTCCATGCCTTCGCCGGAATTACCGGCCTTGCCCGGACCTTTGCCGCCACCGCCGCCTTGTGGGCGCTGGATGTGTTCGCCGGTGGTGAACTCCTTGTTGCCGGGGTGCACGACGGTCTGTTTGCCACCGCGCCCGTGGTGAAGCACGGGCTCGTCGATGTCCCGGCCGGGAATGCTGATTTGCTCGCCATGCTCCATGTCGGTAATGGAGCGGCGGCTGACGGCTTCTTCTACGGCCTTTTTGATGTGGTCACGGTAACGCCGCAGGAAACGCTGGCGGTTTACCGTGCTCTTGTTCTTGCCATTAAGGCGTCGGTCGATCACATAGCTCATGGGGAGCCCTCCGGGCAGCTTCACGTTACAAGCTTCAAGCCGCGAGCTGGAAGCTTAGAGACAAGCGGTCAGCCGCCAGGCCGGATGCCTGGCAGCGTTGGCTTGTCGCTGCCTTACTGCGATTTACGCACCCGCAAGTACCACTCGGAGAGCAGTCGTACCTGTTTGTCGGTGTAGCCGCGCTCGACCATTCGTGTGACGAAGTCGTTGTGTTTTTGCTGATCCTCCTTGCTGGCCTTGGCATTGAAGCTGATGACCGGCAGCAGATCCTCGGTGTTGGAGAACATTTTCTTTTCGATGACCACCCGCAGCTTCTCGTAGCTGAGCCAGGTGGGATTCTTGCCATTGTTGTTGGCACGGGCGCGCAGTACGAAGTTGACGATTTCGTTGCGGAAATCCTTTGGATTGCTGATGCCGGCCGGTTTCTCGATCTTCTCAAGCTCTTCGTTGAGCGCCACTCGATTGAGGATTTCGCCGGTTTCCGGATCGCGGTACTCCTGGTCCTGAATCCAGAAGTCGGCGTACAGCACATAGCGGTCGAAGATGTTCTGACCGTACTCGCTGTAGGACTCCAGGTACGCGGTCTGGATTTCCTTGCCGATAAACTCGATGTAGCGCGGTGCCAGGTATTCCTTGAGGAAGCGCAGGTAGCGTTCGCGGGTTTCCGCCTGGAATTGCTCCTGTTCGATCTGCTGCTCCAGTACATACAGCAGATGCACCGGGTTGGCGGCGATCTCGTGGGGGTCGAAGTTGAAGACTTTGGACAGGATCTTGAACGCAAAGCGTGTCGACAGGCCATTCATGCCCTCATCGACGCCCGCTGTATCGCGATACTCCTGGATCGACTTGGCCTTGGGGTCGGTGTCCTTGAGGTTCTCGCCGTCATACACCCGCATTTTCGAATAGATATTCGAATTCTCCGGCTCCTTGAGGCGCGACAGTACGGTGAACTGGGCGAGCATCTTCAACGTGTCGGGTGCGCAGTGGGCCTTGGCCAGGGAGCTGTTGAACAGCAGCTTGTCGTAAATCTTGATCTCATCGCTGACCCGCAGGCAGTACGGCACCTTGACGATATAGATCCGGTCGATGAAGGCTTCGTTGTTCTTGTTGTTACGGAAGGTGTGCCATTCCGATTCATTGGAGTGGGCCAGCAGGATCCCGGTGAACGGAATCGCGCCCAGGCCTTCGGTGCTGTTGTAGTTGCCTTCCTGGGTAGCGGTGAGCAGTGGGTGGAGCACCTTTATCGGCGCCTTGAACATCTCCACGAACTCCATCAAGCCTTGGTTGGCCCGGCACAGCGCGCCCGAGTAGCTGTAGGCGTCAGCGTCGTTCTGTGGGAATTCTTCGAGTTTGCGGATATCGACCTTGCCCACCAGTGCCGAAATATCCTGGTTGTTTTCGTCGCCCGGTTCGGTCTTGGCTACGCCGATCTGGTTGAGGATCGACGGGTAGAGCTTCACTACGCGGAATTGGCTGATATCACCGCCGAACTCGGCCAGGCGCTTGGTGGCCCAAGGCGACATGATGGTGTTGAGGTAGCGCCGCGGTATACCGAAGTCTTCTTCGAGAATCGCGCCATCTTCCGTGGCGTTGAACAGGCCCAGGGGCGACTCGAAGACCGGCGAGCCCTTGATCGCGTAGAAGGGCACCTTCTCGATCAACTGCTTTAGCTTTTCCGCCAGGGACGACTTGCCGCCGCCGACTGGCCCGAGCAGGTAAAGGATCTGTTTCTTCTCTTCCAGGCCTTGGGCGGCATGGCGGAAGTAGGAGACGATCTGGTCGATGCATTCTTCCATGCCATGGAAGTCTTCAAAGGCCGGATAGCGGCGGATCACCTTGTTGGAGAATATTCGCGACAGGCGCGAATTGTTGGCGGTTTCCACCAGCTCCGGCTCGCCGATCGCCAATAGCAGGCGTTCGGCGGCAGAGGCATAGGTGCTGCGGTCCTGCTTGCACAGCTCGAGATACTCTTGAAGCGTGAGTTCTTCCTGCTGCGTGGACGCGAAGCGTTGTTGGAAGTGGCTAAAGATACTCATGACGTCGTCACCTCGCTCGATACGTGGAGCCGACGCCGGATCAATCAGCGGATGCTGGCAGTCATTGACACGCGCCAATGGCTGTTTTCCCCCCAGAACACCCTGAAACGCTACCGATGACCCGTACGCCGGTGTACCGGCTCTCCCCTGATTCGGATGGCCTGCGCTTAAGGATAGTTCGGAATCCGGGAGGTCAAGGCGCGATGCGCAATTAGTTTGGCTGCGCCGTTCGTCAGAAACGGCGCAAGCCCAAGCGTCACGCGGGATAGCGGGGTGTGAAAAAAATTATTGCGAATCGCCTTTGGAAATTTCCGAAGGGTAGGTCCCACGCCACAGCTCAAAGCCGCCGTCCAGGCTATAGACGTCGGAGAAGCCCTGGCTGACCAGGTAAGCGGCCGCGCTCTGGCTGGAATTGCCGTGGTAGCAGGCTACGATCAGCGGCGCATCGAGGTCGGCGGCGCGGATGAAGTCGGCGATGTTGACGTTGTCCAGATGCTTGGCGCCGGGGATATGAGCTGCCGCATAGGTAGGCTGGTCGCGGATATCGACGACCACCGCGCCTTGCTCGCGCAGCGCTTGGGCTTCTTGGGGAGGGATACGTTTGAATTCGGTCATGGCGGGCTCCTATGGTTTGGCGGCGGCCGGCTGGGTAATGGAAAGAGGGGGTTCACACTGGCAGCCGAAGCGCTCGCCGGTGTCGATGTTCATCAGGGTCATGGCGCCGCCCCATACGCAGCCGGTGTCGAGGGCGAACACGCCGGGTTCGTCGCATTTGCCTTCCAGGGCGGCCCAGTGACCAAAGATGATCTTCGTATCACGGGTCTTGCGCTCCTTATGGGCGAACCATGGCTTGTAGCCGGGTAGCGCGGTGTCGGCGCCTTCCTTGCTCTTGAGGTCCAGCTTGCCTTCAGCGGTGCAGAAGCGCATCCGCGTAAAGTAGTTGGTGATCACGCGCAGGCGGGTTACGCCCGTGAGGTCGTTGTCCCACTTCACCGGTTCGTTGCCGTACATGCCGTCCAGGTAGGTGGTGTACAGGGTGTCATCGGCCAGTGCACTTTGGACTTCAGCGGCGCATTTGAGGGCTTTTTTCAGCGTCCACTGAGGTGGAATGCCTGCATGCACCAAGGCCATGTTGCGGCCCTCATCGTAGTGCATGAGTTTCTGCCGGCGCAGCCAGTCGAGCAACTCGGCGCGGTCCGGCGCTTCGAGGATTTCGCGCAGGGTGTCGCCCTTTTTCAGGCGCTCGATGTTATTGCCGGCCGCGAGCAGGTGCAGGTCGTGGTTGCCGAGTACGCATACCAGCGAGTCACGCAGGCTATAGAGATAGCGCAGGGTCTCCAGGGAGTGGGGGCCTCGGTTGACGAGGTCGCCCACCAGCCACAGGCGATCGCTTGCGGGGTCAAAGGCTACGCGCTCGAGCAGGCACTTGAGAGGTTCCAGACAACCTTGCAGGTCGCCGACCGCGTACGTCGCCATCAGTGCAGGGCTCCGGGCACCGCGAGGCGGAAGGGCTTGATCGTTGCGTCGAACAAATGACCGTCGGTAGCTTTCATCTGATACGAGCCCTGCATGGTGCCGACCTTGGAGGTCATCACCGTGCCGCTGCTGTAGGTGTGGCTGGCGCCGCTGTTGATCAAGGGTTGCTGGCCGACAACGCCTGCTCCACGCACTTCCTCGACCTGGCCGTCGCCATCGGTAATGACCCAGTGGCGCGACAGCAGCTTGGCCGGGACCAACCCGTTGTTTTTTACGGTGACGGTGTAGGCAAAGGCAAAGCGGTTCTGTTCGGGTTGCGATTGGTCCGCCAGGAAGCGGGTGACGACGCTGACGTCGATCTGATAGCGAGGATCGGACATGCAAGAGGCCTTAAAAGCAGGGGACAGCAGATGCGGGTCAGTCTAGGCCATGAGGTGGGCACTAGGCCAGATACGTGATCCAAATGTGGGAGGGGGCTTGCTCCCGATAGCGATGTGTCAGTTGAAAATGTATCCACTGATACTCCCCTATCGGGAGCAAGCCCCCTCCCACATTGGATCGCGTTGAGCCTTATCCTTCTGTCGGAGCAGGCTGAATCGCCAGTTGGTCAGCCAGGCGTACGAACGCGGCCAAGTCCAGTTGCTCGGGGCGCAGGCTGCCATCAACGCCGGCAGCTTCGATTTCGGCATTGCTCAGCAGGGCCTTGAGGGTGTTACGCAAGGTCTTGCGGCGCTGGTTGAACGCTTCACGCACAACGCGCTCCAGCAGCTTGTGATCCTTGGCTGGGTGGGGCAGCACGGCATGCGGCACCAGGCGTACGATGGCTGAATCAACCTTCGGCGGCGGGTTGAACGCGCCCGGGCCGACGTTGAACAGGTGCTCCACGCGGCAATGATACTGGACCATGATCGACAAACGACCCCAATCACCACCGCCAGGGCCTGCGGCCAGGCGCTCCACCACTTCCTTCTGCAGCATGAAGTGCATGTCGCGGATGATCCCGGCGTTGTTCAGCAGGTGGAAAATCAGCGGTGTGGAGATGTTGTACGGCAGGTTGCCCACCACCCGCAGGCTATTGGGGGCGGCATTCAGGCTATTGAAGTCGAACTTCAGCGCATCGCCCTGGTGCAGGTTGAAGTTGGGCTTGCCGGCGAACTGCTGGTTCAGGATCGGGATCAGGTCCTTGTCCAGTTCCACCACGTCCAGTTGCCCGCCGCTGGCAAGCAGGCCTTGGGTCAGCGCGCCCTGGCCCGGGCCGATTTCCAGCAGGCGGTCTTCTGGCTTGGCGTGGATGGAGCGCAGGATGCGGTCGATCACGCCCGCGTCGTGCAGGAAGTTCTGTCCGAAGCGCTTGCGCGCCCGGTGTTGGTAATGCTCAGTCATATACGGGTCTCGGCCATCTGATAGGCGGTTTCCAGGGCTACGTGCAGGCTGCCGGTATCGATCTTGCCGCTGCCCGCCAGGTCCAGGGCTGTGCCATGGTCGACGGAGGTGCGGATGATCGGCAGGCCCAGTGTCACGTTGACTGCAGCACCGAAGCCTTTGTACTTCAGCACGGGCAGCCCCTGGTCGTGGTACATCGCCAGCACTGCGTCGCAGTGCTCCAGATATTTGGGGGTAAACAGAGTGTCTGCAGGCAATGGGCCGCGCAGGTCCATGCCTTCTTGGCGCAGGCGCTCTAAGGTCGGTTCAATGATGTCGATTTCTTCATGGCCCAAGTGGCCGCCTTCACCGGCATGGGGGTTTAGCCCGCAGACCAGGATACGCGGTCGGGCAATGCCGAATTTGTGTTGCAGGTCGTCATGCAGGATGCGCGTGACGCGCTCTATGCGTTCGGCGGTGATGGCATCGGCAATATCGCGCAAGGGCAGATGTGTGGTCACCAGCGCAACACGCAGGCCACGGGTCGCCAGCATCATCACGACCTGTTCGGTATGGGTCAGCTCGGCGAGGAATTCGGTATGGCCGGAAAACGCGATGCCGGATTCGTTGATCACGCCTTTATGCACGGGCGCGGTGATCATGCCGGCAAAGTCGCCGTCGATGCAGCCTTGCCCGGCGCGTGTCAGGGTTTCCAGCACAAAGGCTGCATTGGCCTTGTTCAGTTGCCCGGCGACCACCTTGGCCTGTAAAGGGGTGTCCCATACATACAGGCTGCCGGCCGGGGCGGGCAGGTCCGGCCAATTGCCCGGTGCCACTTCCAGCAAGTTGACAGCCACGCCCAACTGCGCGGCCCGCTCAAGGAGCAGGTCGCGGCTGGTAATGGCAATCAGGGGGTGTGGCTGAGGTTGCGAGGCGAGCAGCAGGCACAGGTCTGGACCAATGCCGGCCGGCTCGCCGGGTGTCACCGCGAAACGCTGGGGTTTCACTGGGTTGCCTGGTCGGTGCCTGTTTGCTCGGCGCCTGGCAGCTTGTTCTCTACGTAGGCTTCGTCACGGATCTGACGCAACCAGGTTTGCAGCTCTTCGTCGTATTTGCGGTTACGCAGCACGGTCAGGGCTTGCTGCTCGCGGGCCTGGTTGGTGTTGTCGGTGGCGCGACGGCCAAGGACTTCCAGGACATGCCAGCCGTATTGAGTCTTGAACGGCTTGGACAATACGCCTTGCGGTGTGTCGGCCATGACCTGTTGGAACTCGGGCACCAGGGCTTTCGGGTCGATCCAGTTCAAGTCGCCGCCGTTAAGGGCAGAACCAGGGTCTTCCGAGAAACTTTTGGCCAGGGTGGCGAAGTCTTCACCGCTTTCGATGCGGTCGTAGATCTTCTGCGCCAGTTCCTTGGTTTGTGCCTCGGTACGGATTTCGCTTGGTTTGACCAGGATGTGACGAACGTGTACTTCGTCTTTCAGCGAGGTCTCGCCGCCGCGCTTGCCCAGCAGCTTGAGGATAATGAAGCCACCTGGGGTACGTGCCGGTTGGGTGATGCCGCCGACTTCCATGGAGCTCAGCTCGCGATCGAACGGAGGCGGCAGCTGTGCGGCTTTACGCCAGCCCATGTCACCGCCGTCCAGTGCGTTATCGCTGCCGGAGACGGCAATGGCGGTCTGGGCAAAGTCAGCACCGGCTTTCAGGCGGTCGTACACCGCTTGGGTCTTGGCCGCAGCGGCATTCAGTTGCTCGGAGTTGGCGGCGTCAGGGGTAGGAATAAGAATATTGGCCAGGTGCAGTTCTTCGGAGAGCTGCATCTTGCCAAGGTCCGAGGCCAGGAAGTTCTTCACTTCCTGCTCCGATACCTGGACCCGTTCGGCCACACGGCGCTGGCGCACACGGCTGATGATCATCTCGCGCTTGATCTGGTCGCGGGCGTCCTCATAGGACAAGCCATCGTGAGCCAGGGCGGCGCGGAACTGATCAATGCTCATGTTGTTGCGTTGAGCGATGGTGCCGACGGCCTGGTTCAGCTCTTCGTCCGAAATCCGGATGCCGGAACGTTCGCCGATCTGCAACTGCAGGTTTTCGACGATCAGACGCTCCAGTACCTGGGGTTCCAGGACGCTGGTCGGCGGCACACCACCGCCACGCTTGGCGATGGTTTGCTGAACTTCCTTGACCCGTTGGTCCAGCTGGCTCTGCATGATCACGTCGTTGTCGACGATGGCCGCTACTTTATCCAGCTGTTGAACCGCGGCGTGTGCCGAAACAGTACCCAGGAACAGCGCGCCCAGCACTAGCGGGCGCAAACACTCAGAAAGCTTTGTCTTCACGTTCACGATAACCTTCAATGCCTTTGTCGAGGAAGCTCTCTACCTTGGCGCCGGTCAGGCCGCCGAGTCCTTTGAGGACGATCTGGAAGAAGAGCCCGTGGTCACCCTTTTCGTTAAGCGGGGCGATCTGGCTGTATTCGTCGTTGGAAACCCAATAGCGATTGATGACGCGCAGTTTCCAGCAGCAGTTGTCGTACTCGAAACCACCGAAGGCTTCCAGGGTGCGGTTGCGGGCATAGTCATACTGCCAGCGGGTGATCAGGTTCCACTGAGGAATGATCGGCCACATCATCGAGAAGTCGTGTTGCTGGATTTTGTAGTAATCCTTCACATAGTTCGGATCACTTGGTTGGCCGTAATCACCACCAAACTGCCATTTGCCGGTCAGCTGGTTGTAGACCACCTGGTCGTTGCGATAGCGATAGCCGAGGTTGACGACCTTGTTCGGGTTGTCTTCCGGCTGGTAGTGGAACATCGCGCTGCCCGAACGAGGGGCGTGGCTTTCCGGGTCCCAGTTGTAGTCGGCTGTTGCACGCCAATCGCGGTTGAAGCGGAACGCGTATTCCAGAGCGATAGGCGAGACGTTTGAGCGTGCATCGTCGCGATCAGCGGCCAATACACCCGGCAGTTGGACTTCGCGATCCTTGAAGTACACAGCCTGACCGACGGAAACACGCTGGCGTTCAAAGCCGTTTTCTTCGATCCAGCGGCTGGTTACGCCCAGGGAAAGCTTATTCTCATCACCGATCCTGTCTGACCCGCTGAAACGATTATCGCGGAACAGGGAGGAGTAGCTGAACGAGTACTCACCCGTATCGAAGACCGGAATATCGCTTTGATCTTTGTTTGGTACGTAAAGATAGAAGGCGCGAGGCTCAAGGGTCTGGTTGTAGTCCTTGCCGAACCAATTGGTGGTGCGGTCAAAGTAGAGGCCGCTGTCGATGCTGGCGATCGGGACTGCACGATCTTGTGAACTTTTGAACACGCCGCCGGCATAAGGGGCTGCGCCAGGCTGAGCAGCATCCTGCTGCGCGCGGACAATGTCACCCTTGCCTATGCTATCGAGGTCAAGATCATATTTGGTATAGACGTACTTGAGTTTCGGCGTAATGAAGCCATAGCTCCAGTTCATTGGGTACTCGACAGCGGGAGCTACGTTCAAGCGTGTTCCGTTTGCACGGGTCAGGCCGTTTACGTAGGTATCCAGGCGTCGTTCACCGATGGTGCCATCTTCGTTGAACGGCCCGCCGTCTTCATTGACCACATTACCCTTTCGAAGGTCTCGGTCAAATCTTACGGCTTCAGTCTCGTAGGAGAAGTTGAGCCCACCCGGGTGATACGGCAGTTGACCATTGAAGGTGATCTGCGGCAAACGGTCATACGGAGTGATCTGCGAAATCGTCGCCAATTGATACGACTGCAGATTCACGCGAGCTTGATAGCTGTCACCACGGTAGGTCACCGAGCCTTGCTGATTCAGGTAGTCCTGGCTCTCAACGCCTTCCTGATACGACTTCAAATCCTGGAAGTAGAACGGATCACTGATCTTGGTGTAATCGACCTGAGTCGTCAGGCGCGAATCCAACCCACCCTTATGCTGCCAATTGAGCATATAACGGGTTTTTTCGTAATCGGTCTGCTTCTTCCGCTCGTCGCTATCATCATTGAGATACGCCCCACCAAACTGCCCTTCACTCGACTTGGTCAGGTAGCGGAATTCGCCTTCCATCAACAAACCGCGCTTGGTCATGTATTGCGGGTACAACGTGGCATCGTAGTTCGGTGCCAGGTTGAAGTAGTACGGCGTTACCAGCGTAAAGCCAGTCTCGCTGCCGGTGCTGAAGCTCGGCGGCAGGAAGCCGGATTGACGACGGTCGTCGATCGGGAAGTAGATGTACGGGGTGTACAGGATCGGGATGTTCTTGACCCGCAACGTCGCGTTGGTGGCCGTACCGAAACCGGTGGCCGGGTTCAACGTGATGTTGTTGCCCTTGAGCTGCCAGGCGTTGCTGTCCGGCTCGCAGGTGGTGTACGTACCGTCCTTGAGACGGATGATCGCGTTCTCGGCACGCTTGGCGTACAGGGCGTTACCGCGAATGCGCGACTTGTGCATCACGTATTCGGCGTTGTCGATCTGGGCGGCGCCGGTGTCGAGCTGGACCTGGGCATGGTCGCCCACGATCAGCGCGCCGTTGTCGCGCAGTCGCACCTTGCCGTTCAGCTCGCCACGGTTCTCGGCCTGGTACAGGCTGGCTTCGTCCGCTTCAAGCTGCATGCTGCCCTGGCGCATGACCACGTCACCGGCCAGGGTGGCGACCTGCTGTTCCTGCTCGTAACGCGAGGCCTTGGCACCGATGAAGGTCGGCGCATCGCTCTTGTCCGTCTTGTCGTTCATGCCAGGACGAGTCGGCTCGATGTAGGCGCCGCCGCAGTAAGGGCCGGTCTCGGCCAGCTGCGCTGCAGTCAGCTTGTCGCGAGGTACCCAGTCCAGGTGGCTGTAGTCGGCGCTGCGCGAGCGCAGGCCACGGCCCTTGGATTCGGTGACCAGCACGGTCTTGGGCTCGACGTCGACGCTGCCGCCAGCCTTGCCTTGCGGCGTGCCGTTGGCCGAGCTGACGGCAGAACCGTCATGCACCGGGCGCGGTGGCAATGGGGCTGCGGCGGTCTTCGGCGCGCAATCCCAGGCACCCGAAGCAGAGACTGAGCAGTCATACTGTTCCGCGGCGGCCACGAATGAGGTGGCGAAAGGTTGCAAGGCCAGCAGACTGCCGGTTACCAGCAACGGAAATTTTCTACGAAACGCGGGGGATTTCAATGCCATCTTATTAGTCCGGGCTTCCTGCGTGCCATCTGCCCGCGGTTTGGGCCGCACGCCTCTCGATGGTCTGAAAAAGATGCGTGATAATAAAGCATGCCCCGCTTGACGGCTAGCGCCGTCGGAGACCCTTGTAATGCCCGAGCAAGATCTACGTTTACAACAGCTGGAAGTCTGGCTGGATGAGCAGTTGCCGATCCTCTTCAACGCTCAGGACTGGGGCCCCGTACCCCCGGCCACATTGACCGCGGCCAGCAGCGACGCGAGTTTCAGGCGTTACTTCCGGTGGGAGGGCGGTGCCCATACGTTCGTCGTAATGGACGCGCCACCCCCCCAGGAAAACTGCAAACCTTTCGTCGATATCGCGCATTTGCTGGCGAAATCAGGAATAAATGTGCCAAAAATTTATGCAGAAGACTTGCCTCGTGGCTTTCTTTTGCTCAATGACCTGGGCAGAAAAACCTATCTGGATGTGATTGACGCTGAAAATGCCGATCAATTATTTGCCGATGCCATCGATGCGCTGCTGGCTTTCCAGCAATTGCCGATGGACGCACCATTGCCCAGCTACGACGTGGCCTTGTTGCGTCGCGAGCTTGAATTATTCCCGGAATGGTATGTGCGCCGTCACCTGGGGATCGACTTCGACGCTGAGCAACAAGCCCTCTGGCAACGCGTCAGCGAAAAATTGATCGACAGTGCCCTGGCGCAGCCCAAGGTGCTGGTGCATCGCGACTATATGCCGCGCAACCTGATGATCAGTGAGCCGAACCCCGGCGTACTGGATTTTCAAGATGCAGTCTACGGCCCGGTGACTTATGACATTACCTGCCTGTTCAAGGACGCCTTCCTCAGTTGGCCCCAGGCGCGTGTGCGTGAATGGCAGCACGGCTACTGGCAGCGCGCCGGGCGGTTGGGGATCCCGGTGCAGGACGACTTCGAAGACTTTCTGCGCGCCAGCGACCTGATGGGCGTGCAGCGTCATCTCAAGGTCATCGGTATTTTTTCGCGTATTTGCCACCGTGACGGCAAACCGCGCTACCTGGCCGACGTGCCGCGTTTCTTTGCTTATATAGACGCGGTGCTCGCCGACCGACCCGAGTTGAGCGAACTGGGCGAACTGCTCGCCAGCCTGCGCCAGCCCGCCGAGGCCATTGTATGAAGGCGATGATCCTTGCGGCGGGCAAGGGCGAGCGCATGCGTCCGCTCACCCTGCATACGCCCAAGCCGCTGGTGCAAGCCGGCGGCAAGCGGTTGATCGAGTATCACCTTGAAGCTTTGGCGAAGGCCGGCTTTACCGAGATCGTGATCAATCATGCCTGGCTAGGCCAGCAAATTGAGAAGTACTTGGGTGACGGCGCCCAGTTCGGGCTGCGCATCCGCTACTCGCCGGAGGGGGAGCCGCTGGAAACGGGGGGCGGGATATTCCAGGCGTTGCCGCTGCTGGGGGATGACCCCTTCCTGGTGGTCAATGGCGATATCTGGACTGACTACGATTTTACCCGCCTCGGGCAGCCGATCCAGGGCCTGGCGCACTTGGTGATGGTCGACAACCCTGAGCACCACCCGTCAGGCGGGGATTTCTACCTGGATAAAGGTCTGCTTCATGATGCCGCGCCCGGTGCCGATAACCTGACCTTCAGTGGCATTTCAGTGCTCGACCCCAAATTGTTCGCGGGTTGCAGCGCCGGTGCCTTCAAGTTGGCGCCGCTGTTGCGTGCGGCCATGGCTAAAGGTCTGGTAACGGGGGAGCACATGACGGGACGCTGGGTGGATGTCGGGACGCTGGAGCGTCTGGCGCAAGTCGAAACCTTGCTGACAGCGGAGCAGTAGGATGTTGTGGCCAGGGACGCTGATCGGCGCCGGGGCTGGCTTTGCCATTGCCAGTATTCCGGGGGCCTTGTTGGGTGCATTGCTGGGGCAGGCGCTGGATCGTCGTCTGCAACTGCACAGTTGGGCGCAGTTGCGTGAACGCCTGGGCGGGCGCCCGGCGTTGCGCAACGACGAGCTGTTGTTTGTACTGTTGGGGCGGTTGGCCAAGAGTAACGGCCGGGTTGTGGATGGGCATATCCAGCAGGCGCGTCAGGAGATGCGCGCGTTGGATATGTCCGAGCCGGCCCAGCGTCGCGCTATCAGCGCCTTCAACCGAGGCAAGTCTGGCAGCGACCGTGTGCGCAGCTACCTGCGTGTGCTCAAGGCGCAACCCCATGCGGCGGAAGGCGTGCTACGTGCCTGTTGGCGCATGGCCTGGGCGGACGGGCGGGCGGATGACGCCGAGCGCGACCTGATCGACCTGTGGGGCAAATGGCTGGGCTGGACGCCGCAACAACTCCAGGCACTGGCAACTGATTACGCGCCGCAGCGCAAGCCATTGGCCAATCGTGGCGGAGCCTATCAGGAGGCGTTGCGGGTTCTGGGTGTGACGGCGACCACTGAGCCCTCGGTGATCAAGCGTGCCTACCGTCGCCTCCTCAGCCGCCACCACCCGGACAAGATCGCCGGCACGGGCGCCAGCCCCGCACAAGTGCGTGAAGCCACCGAACGCACCCGGGAGCTGCATAACGCTTACGCGTTGATTCGCGAGCGTCGGGATTTTCGCTGAGGCTGTCGGCCTGAGAGGCCCCTCCCACATTGTTTCTGCAACAGGTTCGAAGACATGATCAGTCTGCGCCGCCCTGCGGGCTGAGCCATCCGCGAACCCGCCGATACAACTGTTCCTGCTCTGCTGCGCTATTGCCGGGCAACGCCGTGAGCGATACCTGCTTGTAACCGTCATTCTTCGAGCGCTTGGCCGCCTGGATACGCTCCTGCGCGTTTTTGCGTTCCTGGGGTGTGTCTTGATAAAACACATCCGCCGTGGGCACCTTCAAGCTCGGCGCCAGTTGTTGCAGGTCCGGTTGGCGAGCCGCCGGCGTCTTCCCGGCCACCATGATCAGCTTCTGCACCTGGGATGGCTGTTTCTCGCTCAGGTAACGTGCGGCCCACCAGGCACCGGTGCCGTGGCCGAGCAGCACCACACTGCGGGCGCTTTGGGTCTGGGCGAAGGCGACGGCGGCGTCGATGCGGTCGAAGATGCGCTTGGCGTCGGTCTTGTCCTGTTCATCCGCATCCGGCACCACCGCCGGATCAGTACCTTCGGCCTCGGCGCTGGCGGCCTGTTCGACAGGTTTGGCAGCCGTGCTGCCGTCCTTGCTGCTGGTGTCGACCGCAGCTTTTGGCGGTTCGATGACCCGTGGCGGCAAGGTGTCTACATTTACGTCCGGCAGTGACAGGCTCAAGGTGCCCCAGGCCGCATCCGGTAACTTGCGCCGCAAGGGGGCGATTGCTTGCGGCCAGTCGGCGTTCTCCCCGGCGCCCGGTACGATAATCACCACACCTTCGGCCTCTGCGCCGTTGGCGGGTTTCCAAAGGGCCAGGAACGAATCGCTACCGGCTTGCAGCTGTTGTTGTTCCGGTTGCGGAATCTGGCGCTCCAGAGCGCTGGCTTGCGACTGGCTGCGCTCGGGCAGAGGTTGGCGCTCAGCAGGTTTTTCGGCAGCGGGCGCGGGCGCGTCGGCGGCGTGAGCAGGCAGGGCGCTGGCACATAGTAGCGACAGGCACAACGTTGGCAGTGCCGAACGGTGGAGAAAAAGCATCGTTAATTTCCGGCCATAAGTGATGTGAGCAGCCTAATGGGTTGGTCAGTATTTGTCAGTGATGTGGGGCGTGGTTTTCTGCCAGCAGGTTATCGGCGATGACCATTCAACCAGTGAATGGCAGACAACACGCGATGGGCAGCTATTCTTGTGCCAGCCCATCATTCATAAGAGGCCGCGCACATGAGTACTTCCTCATTCAAGATCGCCCATAAACTGCTGACCGGCGCGGGCGCCATCGAGCAATTGGCCGCGGAACTGACCCGGCTGGATGTGGATAACCCGCTGATCGTCACCGATGCGGCCCTGGTCAAGTCTGGCACTGTGGCCCTGGCCCTCGAACAGCTGGGCGATCGTGCTTACGAAATCTTCGATCGCGTACTGCCCGACCCGGAAATCGCCATCGTTGAAGACTGCATGCGTGCGTACCGCGAAGGCGGGCATGACGGCCTCATTGGTGTGGGCGGCGGCAGTGCCATCGATATCGCCAAGAGCGTGGCGGCGTATGCCGGCTACCACGGTGCGCTGGCGGATTTGTTCGGGGTCGACCAGGTGCCGCGCAAGGGCCCGCCGCTGATCGCCATCCCGACCACGGCGGGCACCGGTTCGGAGGTGACCAATGTGGCGATCCTCTCCGACAAGGCCGCACAGCTGAAAAAAGGCATCGTCAGCGACTACCTGCTGCCGGATGTCGCGCTGATCAGCCCACAAATGACTCTGACCTGCCCGCGCAGTGTCACCGCGGCCAGTGGTGTGGACGCCTTGGTGCATGCCATTGAGTCCTATCTGTCACTGAACGCCTCGCCGATCACCGACGCCCTGGCCATCGGCGCCATCAAGCTGATTGCCAACGCGCTGCCCAAGGCTTACGCCAACCCGGCCAACCTGCAGGCCCGTGATGACATGGCGACCGCCAGCCTCATGGCCGGCATGGCATTCGGGAATGCCGGAGTCGGTGCCGTGCATGCGCTGGCTTACCCGTTGGGCGGGCGTTTCAATATTGCCCATGGTGTGAGCAATGCGCTGTTGCTGCCGTACGTCATGCATTGGAACAAGTTGGCCTGCGTCGAACGTATGCAGGATATTGCCCAAGCCATGGGCGTGAATGTGACGGGGCTGAGTGTCAACGAGGCTGCCGACCAGGCCGTGGAGGCAATGACGCGACTATGCGCCGCCGTCGAGATCCCCGCCGGGCTGCGCAGTTTCGGGGTGCCCGAAGACGCCATTGCGGCCATGGCCACGGAAGCTGCGGGTATCGAGCGCCTGATGCGCAATAACCCGCGTCAGCTCAGTGCGGCCGATATCGAGAAAATCTACCGGGCGGCTTACTAACCGTTGAGTTAGGTCACGGTGCGCGCAGCAAAGCATGAGGTATACAATGCGCGCCATCGTGATTTAGCTCAAAAAAGGTGCGTCATGCAGCCCTTCGTCATTGCTCCATCGATTCTCTCCGCCGACTTCGCCCGCCTGGGTGAGGAGGTGGACAAGGTGTTGGCCGCGGGTGCCGACTTCGTGCACTTCGATGTCATGGACAACCACTACGTACCCAACCTGACCATAGGCCCGATGGTCTGCGCAGCGCTGCGCAAATACGGCATCACCGCGCCGATCGACGCCCACCTGATGGTCAGCCCCGTGGACCGCATCATCGGTGACTTCATCGAGGCCGGCGCGACCTACATTACCTTCCACCCGGAGGCCACGCTGCACGTCGACCGCACCCTGCAACTGATCCGCGAAGGCGGCTGCAAGGCGGGCCTGGTGTTCAACCCAGCCACTCCGCTGAACGTACTTGAGTACGTGATGGACAAGGTCGACATGGTGCTGCTGATGAGCGTCAACCCAGGTTTCGGCGGGCAGAAATTCATCCCGGGCACCCTGAACAAGCTGCGTGAAGCGCGAGCGCTGATCGACGCCTCAGGGCGCGATATCCGCCTGGAGATCGACGGCGGCGTCAACGTCAACAATATTCGTGAAATCGCTGCCGCCGGCGCCGATACCTTCGTGGCAGGCTCGGCGATCTTCAACGCACCGGACTACCAGGCCGTCATCGACACGATGCGTGCCGAACTGGCGCTGACGCGTCCATGAGCGGCTTCGAGCAGCTGTTCCCCGGCAAGCTGCCACGGCTGGTGATGTTCGATCTGGACGGTACGCTGATCGACTCGGTGCCTGACCTGGCAGCGGCGGTGGACCAGATGCTGCTCAAACTGGGGCGCAAGCCGGCGGGGATCGAGTCGGTGCGCGAGTGGGTCGGCAACGGCGCGCCGATGCTGGTGCGCCGAGCCCTGGCCAACAATATCGACGCTTCGGGTGTCGATGAGGTGGAAGCCGAGCACGCTCTGGAACTGTTCAATGTCGCGTACGAAAACGGCCACGAACTCACCGTGGTCTACCCCGGCGTGCGTGACACTCTCAAATGGCTGAGCAAGCAGGGCGTGGAAATGGCCTTGATCACCAACAAGCCGGAGCGCTTTGTCGCGCCGCTGTTGGACCAGATGAAAATCGGCCGTTATTTTCGCTGGATCATCGGTGGCGATACCTTGCCGCAGAAGAAGCCTGACCCGGCCGCACTGTTCTTTGTGATGAAAATGGCGAATATCCCGGCGTCCCAGTCATTGTTTGTCGGCGATTCGCGCAGTGATGTACTGGCGGCAAAAGCTGCAGGCGTACAGTGCGTAGCCTTGAGCTACGGCTACAACCACGGGCGCCCGATTGCCGAAGAGTCGCCGGCGCTGGTGATTGATGATCTGCGCCTGCTAATCCCCGGTTGCCTGGGAGCGGGCGCTGAGATAACGTTGCCCGACATTGATCCGTCCCCTTCTGGAAACGCCATCGTGGTGGTCACTCGCAAACTCTGGATGAAAGTCATCAAGGCCCTGGCCCGCTGGCGTTGGCGCGCCTGACTGATTCTCGCCGCGCTGCGGCACGTTTGCCTACCTGACCGTTTGACCCTCAAGCCACGAGGCTCCCCCATGATCCGTGAAGAATTCCTGCGTTTGGCCGCTGCCGGCTATAACCGTATTCCCCTGGCCTGCGAAACCCTGGCCGACTTCGACACGCCGTTGTCGATTTATCTGAAGCTTGCCGATGCGCCCAACTCTTACCTGCTCGAATCGGTACAGGGCGGCGAGAAATGGGGCCGTTACTCGATCATCGGCCTGCCATGCCGCACGGTGCTGCGCGTGCACGACCATCATGTCAGCATCACCCACGATGGCGTAGAGATCGAAAGCCATGACGTTGAAGACCCGCTGGCCTTCGTCGAAGCTTTCAAGGCGCGCTACAACGTACCGACCATTGCCGGCCTGCCGCGTTTCAATGGTGGCCTGGTGGGGTATTTCGGCTATGACTGCGTGCGCTATGTCGAAAAGCGTCTTGGGAAATGTCCGAACCCAGACCCATTGGGTGTGCCGGACATTTTGCTGATGGTCTCCGACGCAGTAGTGGTGTTCGACAACCTTGCCGGCAAGATGCATGCGATTGTCCTTGCCGACCCTGCTCAAGCGGATGCCTTCGAGCAAGGCCAGGCCAGTCTGCAGGCGCTGCTGGAAAAACTCCGCCAGCCGATCACCCCGCGTCGCGGCCTCGACCTGAGTCGCCCACCCGCGGCCGACCCGGTGTTTCGCTCCAGCTTTACGCAGGATGACTACGAGCGCGCAGTCGATACCATCAAGCAATACATCCTCGCCGGTGACTGCATGCAAGTGGTGCCGTCACAACGCATGTCCATCGACTTCAAGGCCGCGCCGATCGACCTGTACCGTGCGCTGCGGTGCTTCAACCCGACGCCGTATATGTACTTCTTCAACTTTGGCGACTTCCACGTGGTGGGCAGCTCGCCGGAAGTGCTGGTGCGTGTCGAAGATAACCTGATCACCGTACGCCCGATTGCCGGCACACGCCCACGTGGCGCAACCGAAGAGGCAGACCTGGCGCTGGAAGAAGACCTGCTCAGCGATGACAAGGAAATCGCCGAGCACCTGATGCTGATCGACCTGGGGCGCAATGACACCGGGCGTGTTTCAGAAATCGGTTCGGTGAAGTTGACCGAGAAGATGGTCATCGAGCGCTACTCCAACGTGATGCACATCGTGTCCAACGTGACTGGCGAACTGAAGGCCGGGCTGACGGCGATGGATGCACTGCGCGCGATTTTGCCGGCGGGCACCTTGTCGGGCGCACCGAAAATCCGTGCGATGGAAATCATCGACGAACTGGAGCCGGTCAAGCGTGGCGTGTATGGCGGTGCCGTCGGTTACTTCGCCTGGAACGGCAATATGGACACTGCGATCGCGATCCGCACCGCGGTGATCAAGGATGGCGAACTGCATGTACAGGCCGGTGGCGGGATTGTGGCGGACTCGGTGCCGGCCCTTGAGTGGGAAGAAACCTTGAACAAGCGCCGGGCGATGTTTCGTGCTGTGGCGCTGGCAGAGCAAACCCCACAAGACTAAAGCTGGAATAAAAAGTGTGGGAGCGGGCTTGCCCGCGATGGCGGTGTATCAGTCGAGATATTCAGTGACTGATCCACCGCCATCGCGGGCAAGCCAGCTCCCACATTTGTTTTGCGTGGTATTTAGAAATCCAGACTCACCCCCACATTGACCCCTTGCTGGGTCAGGTTGTCATCCTTCCTCACGTTATATGCCGCCCGCAACGCCAGCTCCTGAGTCAGTTTGTGGCTGACCCCAAGGCTCAAACGGTCAGAGTTGCTGCGAGGCGTGTAGCCGTCCAGCTTGAAGTCGATCCCCTGAACACTGTTGAGCGAAATGTTCACCTTCTGGGTGTCATTTTCGAACTCATGCTCGTGGGCCACTTCGCCAAATACCTGGGTTTGCGGGGTGATGCGGTAGCTACCTTGCAGGCCGACGCCCAGGCGCCTGGAGTCGCGTTGTTGGTCATCAAAGGTCAGTGCGGTGGAGCGACTGTTTTTCTCCGAGTAGCCATTCACTTCGACGCGTGCGTAATCGGCGCTGACGAAGGGTGACAGGTGCCAATCGCTACCCGGTGCGGCAAGGTCGTAACCCAAGCGAGCGCTCAAGGCCCAGAGCCAACCGTCGGTGTCGCCTTTCTCGGACGCTTCGTTGACGCCCAGGGCGAACTTGCGTTTGAGGCTGTCGAAGTCCAGCTTGCCACCCGTTAACGCGGCGTCGGCCCACCATTGATTGTGCTGATATTGCGCGAATGCCGTGCCCATGTAGCTGTTGAGCTTGTAGTCCGAGTCGCTGGCCCCGGCTTCGAGTGTCTGCCGGTACAGGCCGGCTGCAACGCCCACACGCCAATTGTCATCAAGCCGGTAGCTGCCACCGATATTCAGGTTATAGCCGCTGCCGTCACCACTGGCTGAACTGCTCTGATCATCGAAGTCCAGGCGCTGACCGCCGCCGGCCACGATTGCGCGCCATTGGCCGACGGCTTGCCAGTGGCCGTTGTCTGCTTGCCATTGGTTGCGTAGTTCGTCCTGATGGGCGCGCAACGTGCCTTGGGCCATTTCCGGCAGCAAGGTCAGCTCCCAGGGCGCTGCGAGCAGCGAGTAAGCATAGTCGGCGATCAGCTGTTGCCCGGCTACGGTGGGGTGGACCGAGTCGTTATAGACCAGCTTGGTCGGGTCCGGGTTGGTACCGCCGATGCCATAGACCGGGTTGGCGGTGCAGCTGTTGCCGCTGAAGCAGGTGGCGGTCAGGTTTTGCCCGGTTGCGAGGCCGAAGCGCGCAGGATCGGCGAAGGCTTCGTTCAATAGCAGCGGGATGTTCAGTGGAATAACCTGGGCATCGATTTGCGACAGGCGCTGTACCAGCGATTGGTTGAAAATATTGCTCAGGGCAGAGGTCGCGGCCTGCTGTGGGGTGCCGTTGATGGCGGGCGTCAGCCCCAGGTCGGGCAGCATCCACACCATGATGTAACGCGCACCGGCTTGCTGCAGCACTTGGGCGCTGTCGGCCAGTCTCCCACCTGCGGCGACTGCTTGCGCGGGGCTGAGCACGCGGCCTTGAAGGAAGTCATTGCCACCACCGGAGAGGAAGTAGAGCGCGTTCGGGTCGGCTCGTCCGCCGTTAGCCGGTAGATAGCCCTGGCGACTGCGCAACACTGTGCCACCGCCAGGATTTCCGGGTGGGATCGCGGCGTTGGAGACCGAGGTAATAGAGTCCAGGATGTTATCGGTGCGGTAGCCACCGACCGCCCAGTTGCTTCCATCTGGCAAGCCTTGGGCCGCCCGAACCGGTGAGGTGGAGGCATTCAAGTCGTTGGGGGCCACACCCAGTTTGGTGCCCAACAGGGTTGATGAAACCAGGCCGTACTCACCCTGGAAGTTTGGACCTGTCCGGTTGGTAAAACGTAGTGTCGAGCCATTCGAACCATCGGGGAACTGGCCTGCATCGGCCAGGCTGTCGCCGAAAACCACCATGGCTGAATAAGGTGACGGGGCGGCAAAGGCTTGGGTGCAGGCCAGTGCCAAGAGGCAGCCGGCAAGGGGTGTGAAAAACGCTGGTTTGAGCATGAGAATTCCATTTGGTTGTTTTTATGCAGGAAACGAAACACTAGCAAAACTTCCGGCATTTTCTTTAGAGATATGCGGAATGCGTCTACGCAGGCCCCCGTATTTGCTGCTCCATATTGCACCGCTGGCGAGGCTACGTTACTGTGCCTGAACGTATGAATGAGACCCTCCCCGTGTTGATCATCAGCAAACTCTTGATGCGAGTAGTCAAGGCACACGCCCGTTGGCGTTGGCGCGCCTGACATTTTTCTCTGCCGGCCTGGCCGGACCTGTACCGATCTGCCTTCTTCACCCTGTGTCTGACGCCCCTTGCCGGCCAACCCCGGCAACCGGAACGTGCGTTTGGCAGCGGGTTACCCTTCTGGAAGGCGGTCATTTGAAATCAGTGAATTCAAGAGGTTTGAACCCACATGTTGCTGATGATTGATAACTACGATTCCTTTACCTACAACGTTGTGCAGTACCTGGGCGAGCTGGGCGCGGACGTCAAGGTGGTGCGCAATGATGAACTCACCGTTGCGCAAATCGCCGCCCTGAACCCTGAGCGCATTGTGGTTTCGCCTGGCCCTTGCACGCCGACCGAGGCGGGTATCTCGCTGGAAGCCATCCAGTATTTCGCCGGCAAGCTGCCGATCCTGGGCGTGTGCCTGGGTCACCAGTCCATTGGTCAGGCGTTTGGCGGCGATGTGGTGCGTGCGCGTCAGGTGATGCATGGCAAGACCAGCCCGGTGTTCCATAAGGACCTTGGTGTATTCCAAGGCCTGAACATGCCGGTGACGGTGACCCGTTACCACTCGCTGGTGGTCAAGCGTGACACCTTGCCTGAATGCCTGGAGCTGACCGCCTGGACCCAGTTGGAAGACGGTTCGGTCGACGAGATCATGGGCCTGCGTCACAAGACACTGAACATCGAAGGGGTGCAGTTTCACCCTGAATCAATCCTGACCGAGCAGGGCTACGAGCTGTTCGCCAACTTTCTCAAGCAGAGCGGCGGCACGCGCTAAGGACTTTTCATGGATATCAAGACTGCCCTGAGCCGTATCGTCGGCCATCTGGACCTGAGCACCGCTGAAATGAGCGATGTGATGCGCGAAATCATGACCGGTCAATGCACCGACGCGCAGATCGGCGCCTTTATGATGGCAATGCGCATGAAGAGCGAGAGCATCGACGAAATCGTCGGCGCCGTCTCGGTGATGCGCGAGCTGGCGGACAAGGTTGAGCTCAAGACCCTCGACGGCGTCGTCGATGTGGTCGGCACCGGCGGTGACGGTGCGAATATTTTCAACGTATCGACAGCGTCATCCTTCGTGGTGGCCGCCGCTGGTTGCACCGTTGCCAAGCACGGTAACCGCGCGGTGTCCGGCAAGAGCGGCAGTGCCGACTTGCTGGAAGCGGCCGGCATCTATCTGAACCTCACGCCTGTGCAAGTCGCGCGCTGTATCGACAGCGTTGGCATCGGCTTCATGTTTGCCCAATCTCATCACGGCGCCATGAAACACGCGGCCGGCCCGCGCAAGGACCTTGGCCTGCGTACCCTGTTCAACATGCTTGGCCCGCTTACGAATCCGGCCGGTGTGAAGCATCAGGTGGTGGGAGTGTTCAGCCAGGCGTTGTGCCGGCCGCTGGCCGAAGTCTTGCAACGCTTGGGCAGCAAGCATGTGCTGGTAGTGCATTCCAAAGACGGCCTGGACGAGTTCAGCCTGGCGGCGCCGACCTTTGTTGCAGAGCTGAAAAACGACGAGGTCACCGAATACTGGGTCGAGCCTGAAGACTTGGGCATGAAAAGCCAGAGTTTGCACGGCCTGGCAGTGGAGAGCCCGGCAGCTTCGCTGGAACTGATTCGCGATGCCCTGGGGCGTCGCAAAACCGAAAACGGCCAGAAAGCTGCGGAAATGATCGTTCTGAATGCTGGCGCGGCACTTTACGCAGCCGACCATGCCTATAGTCTTAAGGAAGGTGTCGCGTTGGCCCACGATGCGCTGCACACCGGTCTGGCTCGAGAGAAGCTCGAAGAGCTGGGTGCATTCACTGCCGTATTCAAGATGGAGAATGAGGGATGAGTGTGCCAACCGTTCTGGAAAAGATCCTGGCCCGCAAGGCCGAGGAAGTGGCCGAACGCCGCGCCCGTGTGAGCCTGGCTGAGCTTGAGGCGCAGGCTAAAACCGCTGATGCGCCGCGTGGCTTTGCCAATGCTCTGATCGCCCAGGCCAAGCTCAAGCAACCGGCAGTGATCGCCGAGGTCAAGAAAGCCTCGCCGAGCAAAGGCGTGATCCGCGAAAACTTCGTACCAGCTGAAATCGCCGTCAGCTATGAGAAGGGCGGGGCGACTTGTCTGTCTGTGTTGACCGATATCGACTACTTCCAGGGTTGCGACCTATTCCTGCAACAAGCTCGCGCGGCGTGCAAGTTGCCGGTGATCCGCAAGGATTTCATGGTTGACCCGTACCAGATCGTCGAAGCCCGTGCTCTGGGCGCCGACTGCGTATTGCTGATCGTCTCGGCGCTGGATGACGTGAAGATGGCGGAGTTGGCGGCCGTGGCCAAAAGTGTCGGCCTGGATGTGTTGGTTGAGGTGCATGACGGCGATGAGCTGGAGCGCGCATTGAAAACCCTCGACACCCCGCTGGTGGGGGTCAATAACCGTAACCTGCATACCTTTGAAGTCAGCCTGGAAAATACCCTTGATCTGTTGCCGCGTATTCCTCGCGACCGCCTGGTGATTACCGAGAGTGGCATCGTCAACCGTGCCGATGTGGAACTGATGGAAATCAGCGGCGTTTATTCATTCCTGGTGGGCGAGACATTCATGCGCGCCGAGAACCCGGGAGCAGAACTGCAGCGCCTGTTCTTTCCGGAGCGCGGTACGACGGTCAGTGGTTCGACATTGGATTGATGTGAAATACGCTCGAAACTGTGGGAGCTGGCTTGCCTGCGATAGCGGCGGGTCAGCCAACCTCTGTGTAGCTGACACACCGCTATCGCAGGCAAGCCAGCTCCCATATTGGGTTTTGTGTTTATTCAGATAGGTAAGTGTTCGATGCTCCAGCCCGTGATCATGACTGTCGAAGCAGGCCTTGCCGCCGAGCAAGCCCTATTGGCAGCCGTTTGCGCGCATGAGCAGGAATTCGGGCTGCTGTTCTGGCAGCCCAGCGACCAAGCGCTGGTCATGCCGCGCCGTTTGAGCCGGCTGCCTGCCTTCGCGGCGGCGAGCCAAGTCTCGGCCGGTGCGGGTTGGCCGGTATTGCTGCGTGAAACCGGCGGTGAGCCGGTGCCGCAGTCCGGCGCCACGGTCAATATCGCCCTGGTCTATGCCCCGCCCCGTAGCGAAGGCGACCAAGGGCGCATCGAGACGGGTTATCAGCGCTTGTGCCAACCGATCTGTGATCTATTGATTGAATTGGGCGGCGATGCATCTGTCGGCGAAATTGACGGTGCCTTTTGCGACGGTCGTTACAACGTCAATCTCAATGGTCGCAAAATGGTGGGCACGGCCCAGCGTTGGCGACAAAGCGGTGGCCGCCCGGTCGGGTTGGTGCATGGGGCGATGTTGCTGGAGAATGATCGTGAGGAGTTGATTGCGGCGGTCAACCGCTTCAATCAAGCCTGTGGCTTGGAGCAGCGGGTTCGCGCCGAGAGCCATATCGCGCTGCACGAAGCCTTTCCGGCACCGGATGCGATCACTCGGCTCGATACCTTGTACCGTCAGATGCTGGCCAGCTTCCTGCCGGTTTAACGGGTGCCGAATACCACCATCGTCTTGCCTTTGACGTGTACCAGGTTGCGCTCTTCCAAGTCCTTGAGCACGCGGCCGACCATCTCCCTCGAACAACCGACAATGCGCCCGATCTCCTGGCGGGTGATCTTGATTTGCATGCCGTCGGGATGGGTCATGGCATCGGGTTGCTTGCACAACTCCAACAGGCAACGCGCCACACGACCGGTCACATCGAAGAACGCCAGGTCGCCGACCTTGCGCGTAGTGTCGCGCAGGCGCTGGGCGATCTGGCCGCTCAGGGCGTACAAGATATCCGGATCTTGCTGGGCCAATTCGCGAAATTTCGCATAGCTGATCTCGGCCACTTCGCACTCGACTTTGGTTCGGACCCAGGCGCTACGCTCCTGTTCTTTGCCTGCTTGTTCAAACAACCCCAGCTCTCCGAAGAAATCGCCGGTGTTGAGGTAGGCAATGATCATTTCGCGACCGTCTTCATCTTCGATCAGGATGGTGACTGAGCCCTTGATAATGAAGAACAGGGTTTCCGAGCGCTCGCCGGCGCAGATGATGTTGTGCTTGGCCGGATGACGCCGACGCTGACAATGCATCAACAGCTTGTCGAGGTTCTTGATCTTGGGTGTGGGAGTAAGAGCAACCATGGTTGTATCCCGAAAAGACTGCACGGTGTAAGTGGCGTTGTTTTTATCCAGCTGCATCGGCATTGATGCCGGCTGTAAGAATTATGGCAATGCGCCATTGATTTGGCGCCAGCTTACCAGACACATTCTGCCTCGATTAGCCAATTTAGCGGCAAACGCAGTCATTTATCGATTTTATCCGGGGCGCTGCTGTTTCAAGGGCCTGTGCTAAGCTGGCGACCCTTTTTTAGCAGTGGAGTCTGGGCGATGAAGGCACGCATCCAATGGGCGGGCGAAGCCATGTTCCTCGGTGAGTCGGGCAGTGGCCATGTGGTGGTCATGGACGGTCCGCCGGAAGCCGGTGGCCGTAACCTGGGTGTACGCCCGATGGAAATGTTGCTGCTGGGTGTTGGCGGTTGCAGCAATTTTGATGTGGTCAGCATCTTGAAGAAGTCCCGCCAGGCAGTGGAAAGCTGCGAAGCCTTCCTGGAAGCCGAGCGCGCCACTGAAGACCCCAAGGTATTTACCAGGATCCATATGCATTTCGTGGTCAAGGGCCGGGCGTTGAAGGAAGCCCAGGTCAAGCGTGCCATCGAGCTGTCGGCCGAGAAGTATTGCTCGGCGTCGATCATGCTGGGGGCCGCGGGTGTGGCCATCACTCACGATTATGAAATCATCGAGTTGGGCTGATTGCGGCAATTGGCAAAAAAAAGGGCGCTCCGAGCGCCCTTTTTTGGGTTTAGATCCTGTAGGTGCTTTTGGTCATGACCTTGGCTAAAACGCTCATGCCGAAGCGCACCGGTGCTGGAAAGCGGAAACCGCCTGCGTCCAGCGCGCTATCTGCATGGTGTTCTTCATCGATGCGCATCTGCTCAAGGATGGCGCGGGACTTTTCATCTTCGGCCGGCAGTTGCTCAAGATGTTCATCCAGATGTTTGCACACCTGATGTTCCGTCGCAGCGACAAATCCGAGGCTGACTTTATCGCTGATCAAGCCGGCGGCGGCGCCGATACCAAATGACAAACCGTAAAACAGCGGGTTCAGCACGCTGGGGTGGCTGCCCAATTGGCGGATACGTTGTTCGCACCAGGCCAGGTGGTCGATCTCTTCCTCGGCCGCATGCTCCATCGCTGCACGTACCTGCGGCAATTTGGCGGTCAACGCCTGGCCTTGATACAGCGCCTGGGCACACACTTCGCCGGTGTGGTTGATGCGCATCAGGCCGGCGACATGGCGGGTGTCCGTTTCGCTCATCTGGGCATCGGGCTGTACGATGGCCGGTGACGGGCGGTACGGTTGGCCACTGAATGGCAACAGCGTGCGCATGGCCATATCGGCTTGCAGCAGCAGACGGTCAATCGGCGAGTAGTGACGTTGGGTAGTCATGCTGACCTCCGGGAAGAATCTCGGCGGCCAGTTTACCGCAAGAGAGGACGAAGCGTTTGCGCTGAGTCAATTTGACCCTGGGCACTCAACCCGGCGGCCAGTTCATCTGACGTTGACCCAGCACGTGCATATGGATGTGGTAGACAGTCTGCCCACCGTCTTCATTGCAGTTCATCACCACACGAAAGCCTTTTTCGCAGCCCTGTTCCACGGCCAGGCGCTGGGCGGTGAACAAAATATGGCCGGCCAGGGCTTTGTCTTCCTCGGTCAAGTCATTGAGGGTACGAATCGGCTTTTTCGGAATAACCAGAAAATGCACCGGCGCCTGTGGGGCGATATCGTGGAAGGCGAGGACTTGATCATCTTCATAGATAATCCTGGCGGGTATTTCTCGGTTGATGATCTTGGTGAACAGAGTATCCACAGCTGTTTCTCCAGGGTGAAAGTCTAGGTAAGTGTAATCAGGCGGTTAGCGTGGGCAATAGGCTTTATTGATGGCGCCGGCAATCTTGCGGGTCAGCCAGCGTGGACTGAAACGTGGGCTGAATGCCAGCCAGCGGTTGCGGCGCCCGGGAATGATGATGGCTTTGTTCTTTTCCAGCGCGCGTACGGTGTAGAGCGCGACTTCCTCCGGGCTCATTAGCTGCTGGCTGCGGTCGAGTTTTGCGGTGTCCATCTGCGCAGTGCCGAAGAACGCGGTGCGCGTAGGGCCGGGGCACAGCACTGAAACCTTGATGCCGCAGGTCTTCAGTTCTTCGCGCAAGCCCTCAGAGAAGTGCAATACATAAGCTTTGCTGGCGTAGTAGCTGCTCATCCACGGGCCTGGCTGAAAGGCGGCGATCGAAGCGACATTGAGTATCTGCCCGCCGCCTTGCAGCGCCATGGAGTTGCCGAGGGCATGGCACATACGGGTTAGCGCCAGGATGTTGACTTCGATCAGGTCTTGCTCGGTCATCCAGTCCTGGGCCAAAAATGGCCCGCTGGTGCCGATGCCTGCGCAGTTGACCAGCAGGTCGATCTGCCGCTCGCCTTCTTCGAGTTCCAGCAAAAAACCGGACAAACGCAGCGGCTCGCCCAAGTCGCAGGCACGAAACAACACCTCGACACCGAAGCGTTGGGTCAGTTCGATGGCAATGCTTTCCAACTGATCACGTTGACGGGCCACGAGAATCAGGCTGCGGCCGCGTCGAGCCAGCGCTTCGGCCAAAGCCAGGCCGATGCCGCTGGAGGCGCCGGTGATCAGAGCGTAACGGGTCATGCCTTTCTCCATCGCAACGTCGCCTGCCTGTGACAGTGGCGTCACAGGCAGGCGGGCGTTTCTTCACTGTTGCGTAGAGTCTACAGGTTCGGCTGCGTCGTCAGCACTTTGCTCTGCGGCCTCATCAGTGATGACGCTTTGATCGGCGCCTTCATCGGAGGTCATTGAGCTGCTTTCGTAGCTGCTGTCCATGTTGGCTTCAAGTTGATCCAGGTAGCCGTTCATGCCCAGGGTCAGGCCGATGATGAGCATCAATGGAATAAACGCCAGCCACAGCGAGGCCAGGATTTTCACCGCAGTAGAGTTCGGTGGTGGCGGTGCGCCGTATTGGTTGGCACCCGCGTTCCCCGGCAATACCAGCAACAGGATAGGGAACACGCTATTGACCACTGGAACCAGGTTCAGCAAGTACAGCCAGCCAGACCAGCCCATATCGTGCAAGCGTTGCACACCGATTTGCACGCTCACGACTACCAGAGCAACAAACAGTGCGAAACCCAATAGCGAGCCGAGGATGATGGCTATTGTTGGCGAGGCTGTCGCCACTGCGAAGCCGACGGTACTGATGATGCCTGCGGCTACCAGCAACGCGACGGTCAGCGCCAGTGTCCAGGCCAGATAACGCAGGCGCCCGATGCGCCCGTGGATGGTGAAGACCTTGAGTGTGGCGAACTCCGGCAAGTCATCGCCAACCGCTGCGCGTGGCGGGGCATAAGGCGAAGCTTCGGAGCGGGAAAAGTCGGAGCCAGGGGAGCTCGTCTCGTGGGTTTCAGCAAGGCTGAACGCCACGGGCTGTTCGGCTTCGATGCGTGCGTCGACCCCGGCGTTTTTCAATGCCGTCAGGTAGGTTTCGGCATCGGGGCGGGAAAGATCGCGTTTGAGCGCGACCGGGCGGCCGGTAAAGAGTTTTTCGATCGCCTCGACATCGCTCTTGAACAGCTCGGCGAGGTTCAGCTTGGCGGTGGTGCTTTCGACACCCGGAAGCAAGGCTCCGTCAAACACAATCTTGAAACGGTTGTCGCTCATGCGGGCATCCTTGTCACTTAATCAGGGAGGGTGTGCAGGCCCGTCCAATCGGCGGGCCGTGCAGTAGGTCAGCGTGGCCAGCGCAGTTGCGCGGCATGCTCGCGTGCTTTGCGGTATTCGGCATCCAGGCGGGCGACGAGTTCATCGACGCTGGGTAAATCATCGATTTCACCGACGCCCTGGCCCGCGGACCATACAGTTTTCCACGCTTTGGCCTCATCACTCAATGGTTTGAGCTTGGAACCGAAATTGACTTCACCTTTGCCTTGCAGCGCGGCGAGGTCGAAACCGGCATTTTCCAGGCTCTGGCGCATAAAGCTCGCAGGTACGCCGGAAACTGCCGGAGTGTGCACGATGTCGGCGGCGCGCGATGTGAGCAGCATCTCTTTATAGGCATCTGGCGCGTGGCTTTCGGTAGTACCGATAAAGCGCGTGCCGAAATACGCCAAGTCGGCGCCCAGCAACTGGGCGGCGAGAATTTCGTGCCCGTGGTTGAGGCAACCGGCCAGCAGCAGGGTTTTATCAAAGAACTGGCGAATCTCGGCGATCAGAGCGAAGGGGCTCCAGGTGCCAGCGTGGCCACCGGCACCCGCGGCTACGGCAATCAGGCCATCGACGCCCGCCTCAGCGGCTTTCTCGGCATGTCGCCGGGTGGTGACGTCATGAAACACCAGGCCGCCGTAGCTGTGGACGGCATCGACCAGTTCCTTTACCGCGCCGAGGCTGGTGATGACGATGGGTACCTTGTGCTCTACGCAGATTGCCAGGTCTGCTTCCAACCGTGGGTTGCTGTTGTGCACGATCAGGTTCACAGCATAGGGAGCAGGGTTGTCCAACTGGGCCAAGCCCGCTTCGATTTCTTCCAGCCAGGCCCTGAAACCACTGCTTTCACGCTGGTTGAGCGCCGGGAAGCTGCCAACCACGCCATTACGACAGCAGGCCAGGACCAGTTGCGGATTGGAAATCAGAAACATCGGCGCCACCACGACGGGTAGGCGCAGATGTTGTTCCAGTAAAGCGGGCAGCGACATTGGAAGTTCCCCCGAGTAATTGAAACTAGAACGGTTTGACCACGACCAAAATTACGATAGCCAGCAATATCAGAACCGGTACTTCATTGAACCAGCGATAAAAGACATGGCTGCGGGTGTTTTCGCCACGGGCGAAGCGTTTTACCTGCGCTCCACACATATGGTGGTAGCCGATCAGCAGAACGACCAGGGTCAGTTTGGCGTGCATCCACGCGCCTGACTGGAAAATGCCGGGGTTGAGCGTCAGCATCCAGATACCGAAGACCAGTGTGGCAATCATCGCCGGTCCCATGATGCCGCGGTACAGTTTGCGCTCCATAACGCTGAAGCGCTCCTTGCTGACGCTGTCTTCGCTTTGGGCGTGGTAGACGAACAGGCGCGGCAGGTAGAACAGCCCGGCAAACCAGCAGACGATGCTGACGATGTGGAAGGCTTTGACCCATAGATAGAGCATTTTGGTTATTCCCAGGTTCACGGTAGCGAAGATAGTAGTGGCTCATGCGCCCGTACGTCACGTTGACGGTTGTCGCAGGACGATACGGCCCCTATTATCGACGGCTTTCCAGTGGGTTCGTTGAGGGCAGGTTTATGGTCAAGGTCGGTATCGTCGGCGGCACGGGTTACACCGGTGTCGAATTGCTGCGTCTGTTGGCTCAGCATCCGCAAGCTGAGGTGGTGGTCATCACTTCCCGATCCGAAGCTGGGCTGGCCGTGGCCGATATGTACCCGAACCTGCGAGGCCACTATGACGGCCTGGTGTTCAGCGTGCCGGACATCAAGACCCTGGGCGCGTGCGACGTGGTGTTTTTCGCCACGCCTCATGGTGTCGCCCATGCACTGGCCGGTGAGTTGCTGGCGGCCGGCACCAAGGTTATCGACTTGTCGGCCGACTTCCGCTTGCAGGACGCCGATGAGTGGGCCAAGTGGTACGGTCAGCCTCATGGAGCGCCGCAGTTGTTGGAGGAGGCGGTGTACGGCTTGCCGGAAGTCAATCGTGAGCAGATCAAGCAAGCACGCCTGATTGCGGTACCAGGTTGCTATCCGACGGCGACACAGTTGGGGTTCCTGCCATTGCTGGAAGCTGGCTTGGCGGATGCGTCGCGCCTGATCGCCGACTGCAAATCGGGCGTCAGCGGCGCTGGTCGTGGTGCGGCGGTGGGGTCTTTGTACTCCGAAACGTCGGAAAGCATGAAAGCCTATGCGGTAAAAGGCCATCGCCACTTGCCTGAAATCCGCCAGGGGTTGCGTCGCGCCGCGGGCAAGGATGTGGGGCTGACCTTTGTGCCGCACCTGACGCCAATGATCCGTGGGATTCACTCCACGC
The DNA here is from genome assembly GCF_023127795.1 of Pseudomonas sp. W2Jun17. Taxonomy (NCBI): domain Bacteria; kingdom Pseudomonadati; phylum Pseudomonadota; class Gammaproteobacteria; order Pseudomonadales; family Pseudomonadaceae; genus Pseudomonas; species Pseudomonas sp. W2Jun17. Next base: position 380,257 of record NZ_SPKO01000033.1, read on the forward strand.
TTTATGCAACCGTCACTGATCGCTCGGTCGACTTGCAGGCGCTGTTTGAAAAGCGTTATGCCAATGAGCCGTTCGTCGACGTGATGCCGGCGGGCAGCCACCCGGAGACTCGTAGTGTGCGTGGTGCCAATGTGTGCCGTATCGCCGTGCATCGTCCGCAGGATGGCGACCTGGTTGTGGTGCTGTCGGTGATCGACAACCTGGTCAAAGGCGCGTCGGGCCAGGCGGTGCAGAACATGAACATCCTGTTCGGTCTGGATGAGAAGTTGGGCCTGGCCCACGCGGGGATGTTGCCTTAACGCAGTCTGGTGGTTACGCAAAAGGCCCGGTGATCGGGCCTTTCGTGTTTTTATGGCGGCTGCACAGATTGATATACCGTAACAATAGTTGACCGCTTTTCTAGGAGAAGCGGATAATGCCGGTCATTACGCATATGGCGGCGCTACGCCGGGAGATTATCAGCATGAGCGTTGAATCCTTCACCCCCACGGCTTTGCAATTCACCCACGGTGCTGCGCACAAGGTGAAGAGCCTGGTCGATGAAGAGGGTAATGATCGCTTGAAGCTGCGCGTATTTGTTACGGGCGGCGGTTGTTCAGGGTTTCAGTACGGTTTTACCTTCGATGAAGATGTGGCCGATGACGACACCATCGTCGAGCGCGAGGGCGTCAGCCTGGTCGTGGATCCGATGAGCTTCCAATACCTGGCTGGTGCCGAGGTGGATTATCAGGAAGGTCTGGAAGGTTCGCGTTTCGTGATCAAGAACCCTAATGCCACCACTACCTGTGGCTGCGGATCTTCGTTCTCGATCTGATCGGTAGCGGATACAGAAACGCCGCTTGGCTTTTATGGGTCAAGCGGCGTTTTGCTGTCTGAAGCCAGTTTAGGCCGGGTAGATGGCGCCGAGCACCCGTAACCCACGGGCGCCGGTTACGCTAGGGCGGTTGGCGGCGATGCCTTCCAGGCAGCAGTGCGCCAGCCAGGCGAAGGCCATGGCTTCGACCCAGTCCGGGTCTACCCCGTAAGTGGCTGTGCTACTGACGTGAGTAGAAGGCAATAGCGCGGTCAGCCGATTCATCAGCATCGTGTTGTGCGCGCCGCCGCCGCAGATGAGTAACGTCTCAGTGCTCGTCTGTGCGCTTTGCAGAGATTCGACGATGGTGAGGGCCGTCAGCTCCAGCAGAGTGGCCTGCACGTCTTCGGGCTCAAAGACGGGCAACGGGCTCAGGTGCTGTTGCAGCCAGGCCAGATTGAACACTTCGCGACCTGTGCTTTTGGGGCCTTTGGTCAAGAAGAACGGGTCGCTGAGCAATGCGTTGAGTAGTTGAGGCTGAACCTTGCCGCTGGCGGCCCATTGCCCGTCGCGGTCGAAGTGTTCACCGCGCTGGTGGTGAATCCACGCATCCAGAAGAACATTCCCGGGACCGCAGTCGAAACCCGCTACAGGCTTGTTCGCCTCGATGAGGCTGAGGTTGCTGAACCCGCCGATATTCAACACTGCGCGATTGCCAGTGTGCTCGCCAAACAGAGCTTCATGAAACGCTGGAACCAGAGGGGCTCCCTGGCCTCCGGCGGCAACATCACGGCTGCGGAAGTCGCTGACTACGCTGATCCCTGTCAGCTCGGTGAGCAGGGCAGGGTTGCCGATCTGCACGGTAAAGCTTCGAGCGGGTTCATGGCGGATCGTTTGCCCATGGCTGCCAATTGCGCGGATGTCCTGAGGCTTGAAGCGGTTTTGCTCCAGCAAGGCCCGGATGCCTTGCGCGGCGAGTGTTACCCACTGTTGCTGGGCGATTGCCGAGCGGGCGATTTCATCCGGGCCGCTGGCGCACAGGCTCAGAAGTTCAGCCCGCAAGGTGTCTGGCATCGGGATGTAGTGCGTGGCGATCAGCTTGATCGCCGCACCTTGCTCGATAAGGGCGATATCCAGTCCATCAAGGCTGGTTCCGGACATCACACCGATATAGAGCGGCATACCTTAACGCTTCGCCGAAGCCAGCAAGGTGGAGCGCTCTTGATCCATCCGTGCCATCAACGGCTGGCTCTGTTGCATGAAGCGTGCGCGTTCGGCCTTGGCGATCGGATCGGCCATTGGCAGTTTTTGACCCAGGGGGTCGACGTGTACGCCGTTGACCTGGAACTCATAATGCAAGTGCGGTCCGGTGGACAGGCCGGTGGTGCCGATGTAGCCGATCACTTGACCTTGCTTCACGTTGCCGCCGGTTTTGACGCCCTTGGCGAACCCTTGCATGTGGCCGTATAGCGTACGGTAAGTGTTGCCGTGCTGGATGATCACCGTATTGCCGTAACCACCCCGGCGCCCCGCCAGCAGTACCTTGCCGTCGCCCGCCGCCTTGATGGGCGTGCCACGCGGAGCGGCATAGTCCACACCCTTGTGTGCGCGAATTTTGTTCAGAATTGGATGCTTGCGGCCCATGGAGAAACGCGAGCTAATACGGGCGAAGTCCACGGGCGTACGGATGAAGGCCTTGCGCATGCTATTGCCGTCGGCCGTGTAATAGCTGCTATTGCCTTGTTTGTTTGTGTAGCGAACGGCTGTGTAGGTTTTGCCGCGGTTGGTGAAGCGCGCAGAAAGAATATTGCCAGTGCCCACCACTTTGCCGTTGGCCACTTTCTGTTCGTAGATCACATCGAATTCGTCGCCCTGGCGGATGTCCTGAGCGAAGTCGATGTCATAGCCAAATACGCTGGCCATGTCCATGGTCATGCTGTGGGACAAGCCGGCTCGGGCAGCCGATTGTGACAAGGAGCTGTTGATCACCCCGTGTACGTAGGCGGAACGCATAACCGGCTTGGTGGTGATGCGGTTGAAGGCGAAGCCTTTGGCACCTTTGCTCAGGCTGATGCTTTCCAGGTCGCTGAGGCTGGTGTGCAGGTTGTTCAACTGGCCGTCTGGCGTCAGTTCAAATTCAAGCTTCTGGCCGCGTTTGAGCTGGGTGAATTGCTTGGCTTGCTTATCGCTGGCCAGCACTTCATTCACAGCGGTGGCAGGCAGCCCAACCTTTTCGAACAGGGTGGATAGCGTGTCGCCTTTGCCCACGATGACTTCGCGATGCTGGGGATTCTTTGCGGCAGCTGCCGCAGGTGCTTCCTGGGCGGCTTGCTGGGTGTCTTCGGGAGCGCTTTCGATCTGTGCGAAAGGTGATTCAGTTGCAGTGTTTGTGGCTTGTTGGGCGTCGGAAGCGTCTTGATCTTGTGTCAGTTGTTCAACTGGGCTTTCCAGATCAAGGCTCAGGGATGTTCGTTTGGCTTCTACGTCACTGGAAGGGAATACCAGCAGTGCCAGGCTGAGAAGGGCGGCGATACCACTTGCGGCGAGCAGGTGGGTCTTCGGGTAAAGCGGCGGCGCTTTAGACGGTTCAGTGGTCATAGGTAATTTGACTTTGAAGATGAAATGGAAAAGATGAATGACATGATGAAGATGAAATAACTGTATAAAATATAACCAAATCATCTGTGGCGCAAGCTCGCGAATGCTGGGCTCGCTGAACGGTGTCCGTGCGCAGGGCAAAACTTGTAATTAGTCCCTGATCTTGTATGGTTGGTTCCCTTTTGAATCTGAGCCTTGCGGGTCTGTTATGAAGTCGGTTGAAGAGCAGCTAGCGCTGATAAAACGTGGTGCGGAAGAACTGTTGGTTGAAGCTGAGCTGATCGAAAAGCTTAAGCGTGGCCAGCCCCTGCGTATCAAGGCTGGCTTTGATCCGACTGCGCCGGATCTGCACCTGGGTCATACCGTGCTTATTAATAAGCTGCGTCAGTTCCAGGAGCTGGGCCATCAAGTCATCTTTCTTATCGGTGACTTCACGGGAATGATCGGTGATCCCAGCGGCAAGAGTGCTACGCGCCCGCCGCTGACTCGTGAGCAGGTTCTCGATAATGCCGAGACCTACAAGACCCAAGTGTTCAAGATCCTTGATCCGGCCAAGACCGAGGTGGCATTCAACTCCACCTGGATGGACAAGATGGGGTCGGCAGACTTTATTCGCCTGACCTCCCAGTACACCGTGGCACGTATGCTCGAGCGCGATGACTTCGACAAGCGCTACTCCACCAATCAGCCGATCGCGATTCATGAGTTCCTCTACCCATTGGTCCAGGGGTATGACTCGGTGGCGCTGCGTGCGGATGTTGAGTTGGGCGGTACCGATCAGAAGTTCAACCTGCTGATGGGGCGTGAGTTGCAGCGCGCATACGGTCAGGAGGCTCAGTGCATTCTGACTATGCCGTTGCTGGAAGGGTTGGATGGCGTCAAGAAGATGTCCAAGTCCCTGGGTAACTATGTCGGTATCCAGGAGGCGCCGGGCGTAATGTACGGCAAGCTGGTTTCCATTCCTGATGCGTTGATGTGGCGTTACTTCGAGCTGTTGAGCTTCCGCTCGATGGACGAAATCAATGCGTTGCGTGCGGACGTAGAGGCAGGCGCCAATCCGCGTGATGTGAAGATCAAGCTGGCTGAGGAGATTGTCGCGCGCTTCCATGGCGAAGAGGCTGCTGCCAGTGCGCATCGTGCAGCTGGTAACCGTATGAAGGATGGTGAGCTGCCGGACGATCTGCCGGAGATTGAACTGACCGCTGCCGAGGCTATGCCGATTGCGGCTGTCCTTAATAAGGCGGGCTTGGTGAAGAACTCGGCGGTCGCTCGTGATCTCTTGGGGTCGGGTGGTGTACGTATAGATGGTGAAGTGGTTGATCGCACATTTATGTATGAGCTGGGCGCCACTCACGTTTGTCAGGCAGGCAAGAAGGCGTTTGCGCGAATTACGCTCAAATCCGAATAAGTCTGAAATTAGATGTTGACGGCGAATTATATCTGTCTATAATTCGCCCCACTTCCGGCGCAGTCGAAACGGAAAACTCCTTGGTAAACAATGAGTTGCGTAGTTTTCGGCAGCAGGTTGCTTCAGTTCATCGAAGCCAAAAGGAAGTTGAAAAAGAGGTGTTGACAGCAGCGTGTAACGCTGTAGAATTCGCCTCCCGCTGACGAGAGATCGGAAGCGCAAGTGGTTGAAGTTGTTGAAGAAATCTTCGAAAGCTTCTGAAAATA
>NZ_SPKO01000034.1:0-555 GCF_023127795.1 Pseudomonas sp. W2Jun17
CTATTGGTGATCGCGGGTCGAGCCGCTGTAGGCAAGGGCAGGGTGGTCGAGCGGTTCTCATGGTCGATCCACACCACCGAATCGCCCGACACACAAAGCCTGTGCGCCAGCGCATGGCTCCAGCCAAACCCCAACCCGCAATCCACACCCACCGCACTGGTGCGATACAGCCGTGTCCACTCAAACGGCAAAATCCCGTCCAGCGCGCCGTCGGTGAGGGTAAGCAATTCCTCCCCGGTGACCATCGACACCGGGCAGCCGTTGGTGACCGTCTTGTCCGCTGGCGCCGCCGCATCTCCCTTCGGATTGGAAGCCACGGCAGGCGCATCATCCACATGCTCCTGCCGGACCAATACCGTCTGCCGAGTCTTGTTGCGAACCACCGGCACCGGGTTCGAAACCAGCGTGTCGCCCGCCTTCAACGGAACCACCGGTACCGCCTTGACCGGCGTCGCCGCACTGCTCAGCAACACAGGCTTGGCGGCCTCAACATGCGTGTCCAGCCGCGGCCCCGCCACCTGCCTGGCCAGCAACTCCAACAACGCCCGCGCCCCG
>NZ_SPKO01000034.1:565-137893 GCF_023127795.1 Pseudomonas sp. W2Jun17
TGCCGAACTGCTCAGCAACACAGGCTTGGCGGCCTCAACATGCGTGTCCAACCGCGGCCCCGCCACCTGCCTGGCCAGCAACTCCAACAACGCCCGCGCCCCGCCGGACTTGACGCCACTCAGCACCTGCGCACCCAGCCGCAGCTGTACGCCAATACCCCGCGTAGCCCAGATCAGTAGCAAATTGATCAACACTTCGCCGGTGATTTCACCCAGCAGCTCGTACATTTCGGGCGGCGGCAGCATCCGTATCCAGGCCACCACCGCTGCCACGTAGATAAACAGCAGCGGCTCATCACTGAGCACCAGCAATCCCTTGGCCAGCGTGTCTTTGCTCAGCGCGAGCAGCGCGTCCAGTTCGGCCCGGGAGAGGTACTTCAGCAACTTTTCGCTGTTGGATTTGAGGTTCGCGAGCAGGTCATACAGCTCGGTGATGCTGTCCCACAGGTTGTAGAGCGCCTTGCCAAGTCCGGTAGCGAAGGCAATGCCCTGCATCGCACTGCGCTTGTAAGCAGGATCTTTGGCAAAGTCTGCCCATTGAGGCGCGAAACGCTCGTCCCACTGTTTACGCAGATCAGCTTCCAACCCGGCAATCACTGACGTGTAGGAGGCATACAGCGCCTTGACGTGATCCCTGGAGACATTGGGGTAAAAGGTGATTTGGTACTGCTGATCGCGGGTACAGTCGTTGACTTCGAGAATGCCGCTGGGGCCGATGGTCCGATGAAGCGGCGCGCCGACTGGGCTGCCATCCCGAGCCAGGGCTTGCAGTTCCACTTGGGTATTGCCGATGGGTACAAACCGGGTACTTTCAAACAGATGCACCAGAGTCAACCCACCCTGGGCTTTGCATTGAGCGACGGTACGGCTGGGTTTATCGGAAGAAGCCGGCGCGACCAGTGCGACGTCTTCCCCAACCTTGAACACCTGCTCCACGGCAAGTGCCGAACCACCCAACAGGCTGTCGGCCCACGCGTCGAACGTGTTCAGGCAGGTACGAAAATCCGCTAAAACGCGAGTGACATCCGGCGCCTTGGGATCCATGGGGGCCAGCACGAAGCCAGCGATCACCGGAATCAAGAGCCAGCCCTGTCAACCAGGGCTCTAACGAAAACAACCATCTGCAATCCCTCGCACTGTTCAATCAGGCGAGGGACTTTGCAGAGGTTCTTGGGTAAAAGAAGTCGGCGTTATTCGCGGAGATGGCGAGGAAGTTTCGCCTAAACTTCAGGTAAACCGAGGCTTGGTGGTAGGAATCGGATTACAGGTGGAACAGTCTTACAGCTTCAACTGCCCAATCGCCTTGCTCAACTCACCCGCCAACGTCGCCAGTTCATTGCTGGTGGTCGCCGACGACACGGTCTGCTGTACAGTGTTTTCGGTGACATCGCGAATACTCACCACGGCGCGGTTCATCTCTTCGGCCACATGGCTTTGCTGTTCGGCGGCGACGGCGATCTGAGTATTGCTTTCGCGCATCTGCGCCACGGCACCGGTGATTTGCGCCAGTGCGGCGCCAGCTTCCTGGGCTTGTTGTACGCAGTCGTCGGCCTTGAATGAGCTTTCCTGCATAAAGTCCACCGCATCGCGAGTACCGGCTTGCAATGCCGAGACCATGCGGGTGATTTCGTCGGTAGAGCTTTGCACGCGCTTGGCCAGGTTGCGAACTTCGTCGGCAACCACCGCGAAACCTCGGCCCATTTCCCCGGCGCGGGCGGCTTCGATGGCGGCGTTGAGGGCGAGCAGGTTGGTCTGTTCGGCGATGCTGTGGATCACCCCGACCACGCCGTTGATCTGTTGGCTGTCCTGGGCCAGTTTCTGGATCATTTCGGCGGTCTGTTGTACGCCGTTGGACAGCCCGGCGATTGAACGCTGTACGCGGATGACCACCTCCTGGCCGCTGCCGGCGAGGGTGTCGGCGGTCTGGGACAGGTCGCGGGTAGCGCCGGCGTGCTGGGCGATATGGTGGACGGTGGCGGTCATCTCATTGATGGCGGTGGCGGCCTGGTCGGTTTCGCTCTGCTGGCCGAGCATACCGTGCTGCACCTCGTTCATGCTGCTGGCCAGGCGTGCGGCGCCGTCATCCAGTTGCCGGGCGGTGCGTGCCACGGTGTTGACCACGCGCTGGTAGCCGGCCTGCATGGCGTTGAATGCACTGGCCATCTGGCCGACCTCGTCCTTGCAGGCCAAGGGCACGCGTGCCGACAGGTCGCCGGTTTTCTCGACGTGCAGCATCACGTCCTTGAGGGTGTTGAGTTGGCTGAGCAGGAAGCGGATCAACAGTTGTGAGGCGCCGAGCATGGCCAGCATCAGGATTGCCACGGCGACGGCATAGTTGGCGAAGCGATCGCTGAACACTTGGCCAAGGCTGGGTGCGTAGGCGAGGACGGCGACGTGTTGACCGTCAACGCGATCGATCACCTCGGCGCCTATCAGTGGGTTTTTGCCCAACAGCGGCATGTGATTGAGTTCGACCCAGCCGCTGGCAGTACTCAAGGCTGGAAGAGGCTGGTCGCCCAATTGTGGGATTTGCCCCTGGGCATAGGCCAGCCATTGCTCGCCGGTGGGCAGGGCTTTGTCGGCTGGCCAGGCGCTGAGCAACCGCCCCTGAGCCTGGGCCGAAGCCTGGGATGCCTGGCTGCGTGCCTGTTGCTCAAGCTGTACCGCGTACAGCACCAGCAGCAGGGTGGTAATGAAGGCGACCGCATTGACGGCCCAGAATTTGTACTTAAGCGAGATATTGCTAAGCCAGGCACCCATGGAAGGTTTTCTCTGATAGCGGAAACAGTATTGGCAAGGTGCCATTATTGTGCCGCTACTCAGAAAAGCGTTTTTGACATGCGTCAATGCACGGCATCAATCCACATCAGGTAAGCCGAAAAAACGGCGGGCGCAGGCGGTGCTGTGCAATGCCAGGTCTTCGAGGGTTTCATGACGGTGCAAGGCCACTTCGCGCAGGACTTCGGGCAAGTACGCCGGTTCATTGCGACCGTTTTTTGGCTTGGGGCGCAGGGTGCGCGGCAGCAGGTACGGCGCGTCGCTTTCCAGCATCAGGCGGCCCCTGGGAATTTCCCTGACCAGCGGATGCAGGTGCGTCCCACGGCGTTCGTCGCAGATCCAGCCGGTGATGCCGATATGCAAGTCCAGGTCCAGGTAGCTGAATAGCGCCGCTTGTTCACCGGTGAAGCAGTGCACCACGGCGGCGGGCAGGTGGTCGCGGTAGTCTTTGAGGATCTCCAGCAGGCGCTGGTTGGCGTCGCGCTCGTGGAGAAACACCGGCAGTTTCAGCTCGACGGCCAGGGCCAGGTGGTGTTCGAGGACTTTTTCCTGCTGGGGGCGAGGGGAGAAGTCGCGGTTGAAATCCAGCCCGCACTCGCCCACGGCACGCACCCGACTTTCTCCCAACAGGCTACGCAGGCGCTGTGCACTGTCGCCGTTCCAGTCGCTGGCGGAGTGAGGGTGGATGCCAGCGGTACTGAACAAGCGCTGGCCGCTTTCATCAAGTTTTGCACACAGCTCCAGGGCCTGTTCACTGCCCTCGATGCTGGTGCCGGTGAGCACCAATTGCTGCACGCCAGCGGCGTAGGCGCGTTCGAGGACAGCCTGGTGCCTCTCGTCGAAACTGGGGTTGGTCAGGTTGACGCCGATATCAATGAGTTGCATGGTGCTATCTCCGCCTGCGGCCGGAAAGCATATCAGAGCTGTAGATTTATAAGAAAAACCAAGAACTACAACGCGTTATCGCTGTCTTTGAACGTCGCAAGCGACATTGTGGTTGGCCAGTTGCCTGTCACTGTGTCGCCGTTGCGCGCCTTGCCAGCGCATAGAGCGCTCTGTTTCTGACCTCCAGCACTTTGTTATTCGCGAAGGCGCTGGCCAGTATTCTTTCCGGAGAGCGGATGATCCGACCCTCGGCGTTGCTTATGTTGTGCCTGACGTTGCTACTGCCCATGGCGGCGGTCGCACGTCTGGACGGGCCGTTGGAAGTCACCAAGCCTGGCAAGGTGCGTGACCTGGCGCAAATTCGTTCCAGTCGCACCCTGCGCGTACTGGTCAACCAGAGCCGCAACAGCTCCGGTGAAGTGCAGGGCCAGGCCATCGGCGTCGAATACCATCGGTTGCGTGCCTTCGAACAGTACCTCAACGGTCACGCCCGCGATGGCCAGGAAATCAACCTCAAGATCATCCCCAAGGCCAAGGACCAGTTACTCGGCGCGTTGGCCCGTGGCGAAGGCGACCTGGTGGCGCCCGGCGAGTTGCTGGATGTGAAGGCCATACACAAAATCAGCGCCAGCGAGCCGATTGTCAGCGATGTGCCGTTGTGGCTGGTCGGCGTCAAGGGAGAGCGACGATTTACCAAGTTGGAGCAATTATCTGGTCGCACGTTGACGCTGACCACCGGCAGTGCGGCGGCGGATGCCATCAGTCAGGTCAATCAGAAGCTGGCGCTGCACAAACGAGCGCCGGTGAAGGTGGAGTGGGTTGACCCTAGCCTGGCGGTAGAGGATGTACTGGAGATGGTGCAGGCCGGGATTTTTCACCTGACGATCGTTGAAAAACCGATTGCCGAGCGCTGGTCGAAAATCCTGCCCAAGCTGCGCTTTGACAAGCAGGTGGTAATCAGCGAACCGGGTGACGAGTTCTGGTTCGTGCGCCAGGACGCTTCGATGCTGCGCGCCAGCATTGACCGATTTCTCAAGACCTATCGAACCCCTGCCGATCAGGATGTGGCGTTCCAGCGTATCTACCGACGCCTCTATCAGGTGCGCAACCCGCTGGCGCGCGCCGACCGTCAGCGTCTGGAAAAACTGCGCCCGGTCCTGCAAAAGCATGCGCGCGAGCAAGGGATGGACTGGCTGAACCTGGCGGCGTTGGCGTTCAAGGAGTCCTCCCTGGACCCAGGCGCACGCAATAGCGGCGGCCCGACCGGCCTGATGCAAATCACGCCTTCGGCGGCGCAACGGGTGGGGGTCAACAACATCGAGAGTCTCGATAGCAATGTGCAAGCTGGCGCACGTTACCTGGCGTTGATCCGGCGTAAATTTTTCTCCAGCCCCAAGCTCAACGAGCGCGAGCGCATGGCTTTTGTGCTGGCGGCCTACAACATGGGCCCGGAGCGGGTCCAGGGGATGCGCACCGAGGCCAAGCGCCGCGGGCTGAACCCCAATCAATGGTTCTTCCAGGTTGAACGCATCGCCATGGAGCAGGTGGGGATGGGCGGCGTCAGCTATGTTAATAGCATCAACAAGTATTACTTGGCGTTCGACCGGGAGCGAGAGTCCCTGGAGCCGCCTGCAGCAAAAATTGCCTTACGCAAATAATCAAATTTATCGATATTAATTAGGCAATATTTGCGCTTTTGTCATTGTTTAAACTGATTAATATAGCGGCCAACCAACCCCTACCTGGAAAAGGATTTACTTAAATGAGCCCAATGATTACACGCGTCCTGTCCACCCGCGCCGGTTACGGCCTGACTATCCTGCGCATCTTCGTCGGCATCATCTTTGCCGCTCACGGTTCGCAAAAACTGTTCGGCTGGTTTGGCGGCGGCGGCCTGGCGGGTACTGCCCAATTCATGGAAAGCCTCGGCCTGACGCCGGGTACCCTGATGGCAGTGTTGTCGGGCGGTACCGAGTTTTTCGCCGGCCTGGCCCTGATCATTGGTTTGCTCGCTCGCCCGGCAGCATTGGGCCTGACCTTCCTCACGCTGGTTGCGATCTTCTCGGTGCATATCCATAACGGCTTGTTCATGGCCAACAACGGGTATGAATTTGCTTTGGCTTTGCTCGGCGGGGCGCTGGCGGTATTGCTCGAAGGTGCGGGCAAACTGTCGGTTGATCGCGCCATCACTGACTGATCTGTTTGCATGTCCCGGAAAAGGCCCGCATCTGCGGGCCTTTTCGTTGCTCGGGATTCTTGACACTGCCCCACCGGCTTCTCTAGGATGCTGTTCATGCGCCGATTTAAACAGCTAATTGCGGGGCGCCACTGGGACTCAATGCAGCCCGACAGAAGTCCGTATCCTCACCCAGGGCGCTCTTCGAAATACCGCTAAAGCGCTGGTTCGGTGTTGCCTCTCACCTGCCCGCAGACTTTTGAGGCAGAGACACGACACGATGAATGCACCACGCCCTCTCATACGCCTGGCCCCGATTACCGCGGACCTGACTCAACGCAATCCAAAAATCCTCCTGGGTGGTAAACACCAGCCGACGCTCCTGCGTTATCTGGACGGCTGGCCACGCCGTAGCGGTCGGCCCTCGGCGTTCCTGATCCAGTTTGTCGAGGACGGCGAATCCCTGGCTCGTTTTGCCAGCAATAGTTTCGACCTTGCAGTGATCCAGGCGCCCAATGCCGGCGACGCCCATGAAGTGATTCACCAACTGACGCGTATTGCCCGCCAGGGGTTGATTGCGCGGCGTTGAGCCGTCAGTCATAGGCCGCTGGCGCGGCTGATCGGCGTCGACGTTGGTGGAGGGAAAGTCCCCAGGCAATCAGGCATAACAGTAACGGCATCGTGGCGATCATCAGCCCTTTAAGGTATCGCTCGAAACGCTGCAAGGGCGCGTATGCCTGGGCTTTGAGTGCATGCAACTCGATGGGCAATTGCAGGCGTTCCTTGTTGAGTGCCTGCAACTGGGTGTTGGTATCCACGGCCTGTGTGACCAGGCTTGCGTGCCCTGGATTCAGCCTTTGCCATGCTTGCTCTGTGAGCTCTTGTCGTCGCTCCAGTTCAACCGCACTTTTGCGATAAGCCTGTGCGGCTTCTTCGCGCATGTGTTCGAGCCTGTGCAGTGGCTGGGTGATGACGCGCGGTCGGATGCGCCTGAGTATCTCCGGAACTGCCAGGTTATCCAGGGTATTCAATACAAATTGCGCATTACCGTTGGGCTGAGCGTTGCTGACAGCGTCCGCGAGCACGTCAGTGTCAGCCACGACCACCACCTGGATCTGCTCGGCGTGTTGCATCCCCGGTGGCTGGCCCTTGAGGCCGTCGGGAAATACCGAATAAGCGGGGCCCTCGACACGGGCGGCAATCACGTGGCGCTCTCCTGTCGTGGCGGTTTCATCGATGAGTGAGTCGAACGTGGTCGCAGAAGCAAAGCGCCCTGCATCCAGCAGTGCGGACTGCCGGGAGCTCTGTAGCAAGGGGGTCAGCAGCGTACGATTTTTGTTGGACAGGGAGAGGGCGCCGCTGCTGGACACGGTCACGGCATCCAGGTTCCAGGTGCTCAGGTCTGTCGGGTTCATTGCCTGCCGTGGAAGTTCCAGCCTGGCTGGGTGCAGTACCTTTGGCATTCCGGGGCCGGGCGTAGCCGATGAGGCGTAAATATTATCGACCAACAGCTTGTCCGCAGGCATTTGTATACCCCATGCAGTGAGCAGCGCATCCAGCCTGGCGTTGGTCGTTATGGCTTGCGCAGCTATCTCGCTCACCGGGTCGATAAAGGCCATCAGCGTTGCGCCTCTCATTACCGCTTGCTCAATGGCATACAGAGCCTGCTCGGGCAGGGCACCGGGCTGTACGACCATCAATGTACTTATCGATGACGGCACTTGAGCGATGGTCGATGCCAGTTCCACCACGTTGAATTGTTCGCGCATCTGTTCCAGTAGTTCGCCGGCAGGTTCATGTAGCGCCAGTCCCGACAGCAGGCCGATAGTGGGACGTTCAGGGTGCATGAGTTTGTGGAGCAGGTGGCTGATTTCATATTCAAGCAATGACTCATGCTCGGGATTGAACAGGTCAATGCGTTGCGCGCTATGGCCGGCACGGGTGCCAATAAGGCCTAGGAATCCTTGCGTGTCATCCAGGCCAAACAAACCGGCTTTGTAAGCGTCTTCTGAAAAAGGCGTTGGGTTGATGACATGTAGATTGATCATGCCGTTGGCCGCTTTTTCGACTTCCTTGAGCATGTCTTCAACGCGACGGCCGTAACGACTCACTGCCTGGCTCCGTTGAGGGGCATTGATAGCATTGAAGTAATACAGGTCCAGTGGGGTTTCAAGTGTTGTCAGCAGTTGGCGCGTTGATGACGATAAGGTATGGATTTGTGTGTGTGAAAAGTCCCAGCGGATATTGGGTAGTTTCGGTACCCAGACCAGATTGAAGGCCAGAAACAGTAGCGATATGACAAGTAAGGTCATACCCGCACGAAGAGCGGATCCCATCAGTGGCTTTCCTTCTCAGCTGTTCTTGTAGTTGAGTGTGATGGTCGTCGCAAAGAGAAAAGCCAGGATCATACTTATAAAGTAAAAGCCGTCATGCAGTGTCAGTTTGCCGTTATCCATCGTGCTAAAGCGAGCAATAGGGTCAAGGGACATCAGGCTGTCGATAATCCAAATGGGTGTCTGGCTATCAAGTGCATCCAGCATTGAGGAAAGCGCGCTGGCAATCAGCAATAAGCCCAGTGTGAGCAGGAAAATAATGATGCGTTGCTTGGCAAGTACACAGATGAAGCAGCCCACCGAGAGATAACTTCCGGCCAACAACCAACTGGCCAGGAATTGTGACGCGATAACGGCATTATCCGGTGTGCCCAAATAGTTGACCGCGATCACCAAAGGGAAATTAAACATTAAGGCAATGGCGCAGACGGTCCAGGCTGCCATGAATTTTCCGACCACCTGTTCAGTGGCGGTGACAGGCAAGGATTTCAGCGTGTCGCAAAAGCTGCTGTTGTATTCATCCGACCACAACTGCGTCGATAAAATGGGGACCAACAATAGATAAAGCCAGGGGTGCAGTTCGAAGAAAGCCTGCAAATCGCTGCTGTTTCGCTCCATCCATTGCTGGGTGTCCAATCCCAATGTCGCACACAGCACGAGGAAAACCGCCACACTCAGGTAAGTGCTTGGTGAGCAGGCATAACTGGCGAGTTGACGCTTGAAAATAACAGGTAGCAGTCTCAAGCAGGTATCTCCTGGCTCAGATGGTGAACGACATCGCCCAGGCGACCCGGCTCCAGGCTCAAAGACGTTATGTTCCAGCCGCGATGTGCGATAAGCGCGTTAATCGAGGGGAAGATGGAGTGCCCGGGCATGGCCAGGACAGTCACCTTGCCCTGTGCATGTCGGTCCTCCTCGATGCCCGCGACACCGGGTAATACGGCAAGTGCGAGTAAGTCCAAGGGGCTGTCTGATGCAAGGGTCACCGCCTGGAAATGCCGGGAACTGCGCTGCAGATCCGCCAGAGAAGCATCGGCGGCCAGGCGGCCACCGGCGATGACCAGGGCACGGGTGCACATGTCCGTCAGTTCGTGGTACTGGCGGGAGGCGATAACGACCGTCATGTCCTCGGTCAGGGACTTGATGAGTGCGCTGAACTTGAGCCGTTGATCAGGGCATAGCCCCTGCGTGGGTTCATCGAGCAGGAGCAGGCTTGGGGAGTGGACTAAAGCCTGGGCCAATGCAACTCTGCGCTTCAAATCAGGGGGCAGTATGTCGGCGGGGCAGTCGAGCACGGGCATCAGGTCCAGCCGTGCGGCTACCTGCTCTACCTGGCTGCGCTTTTCCAGGCCCCTCAAACCACGAATGGCCGCAATAAAATCAAGTATGTTTTTGACGGACATTCTATGGTGGGTGAGTCCGCCTTGAAGTTGATAGCCAATGGCTTTTTTGGCTTGAAGTGAATGAGTTTGGGTATTGAACCCCAGAATATTGATTTGCCCAGAAGTCGGTTTGATCGTACCGGCGATCAAATTCAATAAGGTCGTTTTCCCTGCGCCACTTTCTCCCAGCAGGCCCACGCATTCCTGATGCTGCGCACTGAAGGAGATATTGGTAATTGCGCTTGTTCTGCCCAGCTGTTTTGTTAAGTTGCTTATCTCGATCATGTCGTTACCGAATAAGTGTTCGGGGCGTGTGCGAAGCGGCGCTGTATAGGGAAGGGCCTTAAAAAGAGTACGTTCATTAGTTGTGATTGGGAACGCACGGCGCGACTTATAAGAAGAATCCTACGTTCGGCTCGATAATTCGCTGAAACAATTGTTTTGTTTGGAGGGCTTATTAATGTTCGGATGTTTATCTGATGTTTATATAAGGTTTTCTCTTTTGTAACGAGGCCTGATCGCCATGATGCTTCTACGTACTCTTGTTCTTGAGCGCAGCGATGCGCAGGCACCTGTAAACGGTGCGTTGCTCTGTGGGTTTGCTGTCGCCCAAACGGCTTCGAACTTTCTTGTGTATAGCCTCGATGAAGAAGCCGAACCTGGTCATTCCAGGGTCTACATCGCGGTTCTGCGTAAAAAGCTTGAACGCTACTTCCTGGGCGGCGTTGATTCGAAGGAGGATTTGCAGGTGGCGATGCAGGTCTTCAAGCAGGTTCTGACGCAGGCGGCTGCACCTGGCTCCAAGGCGATTCCGGCTGCCGAGCCCCAGGTTCCGTTCCATTTCATTGACCTGAAGGGGTGCAGGTTGCCGCCTGCCCGACCCGAGGATCACCACTCGGTGATCATCAAGAAAGCATTGGTGATGAAGGTGATTACCTTGGGCATGTCAGCCCCTGCGTTGCCTGCCATCGAAAGTAGTACGGTGATCGTGCCGTCGATCCGCTTCTCATCGCAAATGGTTGCACCGCCACGCAACCCAACCCCACCCAGGATTGCGCCACAGCCTGTGGTTGAAGATATCGTGGAAGAACCGGTGCCATCGTTTGTGCAGATGCCGCAGGCGCCCGCTGAGGCAGTTAAGGTGCCTTTTCAGGTTGAACAGCCTGAAGTCCCACCGTTTGAGGAGCCTGCGCCGCTGGAGCAAGAGTCTTTGCTTGAGATGGACAGCACCCTGAGCAATCTCGCCAAGGTCGCTCAGGAGCTGACGCAAAAAAAACGCGCTGTCCTCGAAAAGGAAGAGCAACTTGAGCAGTGGCAGATGCGGCTGCAAGAGCAGCAAAGCCAATTGGACGAAAAACACCGAGAGCTGGAGCAGCGTCATACTCAATTGCAGGATCAGCAAACAGAGGTCAACCAAAAGGCGGAAAAGCTGGCGATGATGATGTCGCAGCTGTCAGGAGTGCGCCAGCATCTGCACGGGACGCTCTTTGGCCTGGATCAGGTCCTGGATGGCCAGGGATAAGTCGATGGGCTCGCCGCCCAGGTTCATTTATCATCACCCCCAGCCAGCCAACGCCTGGGCATGATGCCTGGCGTATTTGGCACCATTGGACACTGCCTGGGGATGCAAGCGTTTGAGTACCAAGCTGATTACCAAAGAAGGCCATGAAGCGCTTAAAAAAGAGTTGGACTACCTGTGGCGGGAAAAGCGTCCGGACACCACACGCAAAGTGACTTGGGCGGCCTCCCTGGGCGATCGCAGTGAAAACGCGGACTACCAGTACAACAAGAAACTGTTGCGGGAGATTGACCGGCGGGTGCGCTACCTGCGTAAACGCCTGGAAGATATGCGCGTGGTGGAATACATGCCCGAGCAGGAGGGCAAGGTGTTTTTCGGCGCATGGGTCGAAATCGAAAACGAACAGGGTGACACCAAGCGTTTTCGTATCGTGGGTTATGACGAGATTTATGACCGAATGGATTACATCTCCATCGACTCGCCCATGGCACGGGCTCTGCTGCGCAAGGAGGTGGACGATGAGGCAATCGTGCACACCCCAGGCGGCGAGGTGTGCTGGTGGATCACCAAGATTGAATATGTGAAGCAGGCATAATGGCCCGTGCTCTGAACCGAGCACGGGCCAGCCAGGTCTCAGCCTTCGCGCAATACGGTCAGCGGGCTGGCATTCAGTGCGCGACGCGTGCCGAATACCCCGGCAGCGCCGATCAGCACGGCCCCGATCACGGGTAGCAGTAGCAGCCACGGGTGGGGGTGCCACGCCAGGTCAAAGGCGTAGCGGTACAGCACCCACGTCACCAGTTCGGTGCCCAATGCCGCCAGCAGGCCACTGACGGCACCCAGCAGGCCGAACTCAATGCGTCGCGCCTTGATCAGCAATTTGCGCTCGGCACCCAGGGCTCGCAGCAAGGCTCCCTGGCGGATGCGTTCGTCCAGAGTGGCCTGCAAGCCGGAGAACAACACCGCCATGCCCGCCGCCAACACAAACAACAGCACGTACTCCACCGCCAGGGTCACTTGGGCAAGGATGCTGCGCAACTGCTCCAGCAACGCTTCGACCTGCAGGATAGTGACAGCCGGGAAGGCCCGTGCAAGATCGACGATCTGTTGGTCGTGACCGGGTGCCAGGTAGAAACTGGTCAGGTAGGTCGCGGGTAAGTCTTTCAAGGTGCCGGGCTGAAAGATCATGAAGAAGTTGGGTTGGAAATTATCCCAGTTGATGGTCCGCAGGCTGGTGACCCGTGCCTCGCGGTTTTCCCCGCCGATGGTGAACAGCAAATGGTCGTTGAGCTTGAGTTTCAGGCTCTCGGCCACCTTGGCTTCCACCGACACGCCAGGAATCTCATCGCTTGGTTGCGCCGACCACCAGGCGCCCGCCGTCAGGGCGTTACCCGGAGGTAAATCGGCAGCCCAGGTCAGGCTCAGATCGCGTTGAATCGCACGGTCGCCACTGGAGTCCTTGCTGACAATCTCTTGCACGGGTTCGCCGTTGATGCTGATCAATCGCCCCGGCACTACCGGATACAACGGTGCCGCTTGCGCCTGTACTTCCAGCAGGCGGGCGCCAAAGGTGTCCTTGTCGGCCGGCAGGATATTCAATGCGAAGTAGTTGGGCGCGTCTTTGGGCAGTTGATTTTGCCAGGTGTCGAGCAATTCGCCCCGCAACAGTGCGATCAATCCCATGGACAGCAGAATCAGGCCAAAGGCCAGGGATTGGCCTGCCGCCGCCAGCGGGTGGCGCAGCAATTGGCCCAGGCCCAGGCGCCAGGGCAAGGAGGCGCGAGCCAATAGGCGTCGCAGGCTTTGCAACATCAGCAGCAACAAGCCGCCAAGGATCAATGCCGCGACCACGCCGCCGCCCAGCAGAGCGAAGGTCAATACCAGGTCCAGGCTCAGGCGCCACATGATCAGGCCCAAGGCAAACAGCGCCGCGCCGTAGACCATCCAGGTGCTTGAGGGGATGGGCAGCAAATCGCGGCGCAATACCCGCAGCGGCGGTACGCGCCCCAGTGCCGCCAGTGGTGGGAGGGCGAAGCCTGCGAGGGCGACCAGCCCGGTGCCGATCCCCGCGACGGCCGGCAGCAATCCGCCCGGCGGCACATCGGCGGGCAGCAGGTCGTGGAGGAAATAGAACAAACCAAATTGCGCCAGCCAGCCGAGCAGGGCGCCGACCAGGCTTGCCAGCAAGCCCAGTACGCTCAGTTGCAGGCTGAACAGCAACATGGCTTCACGTCGTGACAATCCCAGGCAGCGCAACAACGCGCTGGCATCGAAACGACGACTGGCGAATCGGTTGGCCGACAGTGCCACGGCTACGCCGGCCAGCAGCACGGCCACCAGGCTGGCCATGTTCAGGTAGCGCTCGGCCTTGCCCAGGGCGCCGCCGATCTGCTGGTTGCCATCGCGCGAGTCCTGCAGTCGCTGGTTGGCGGCAAGGCCAGGCTTGATCAAGTCGCGATAGGTTTGCAGCGCCGTGCTGCCTTGCGGGGCGCGCCACAGTTCGCGGTAACTCACACGGCTACCTGGCTGGACTACTCCGGTGGCGTCCAAGTCGGTCAGGTTGATCATCACCCTGGGCGTGAGGCTGTAGAAGTTGCCGGCCCGGTCGGGCTCATACGTCAGGATACGCGCCAGGCGCAGGGTCTTCATGCCGACATCGATGCTGTCGCCGACTTTCAGGTCCAGCGCGGTCAGCAGCCTTGCTTCCACCCAGGCTTCACCGGGTTTGGGGCCGCCGCCCTGCGTTTGCGTACCGAAGGGCTCGGCGCTGCTTTTCAACTCGCCGCGCAAGGGGTACTGCTCGTTGACGGCCTTGATACTGGAAAGCTGAATGCCATTGTCCGTGGCGATAACGCTGGAGAACTCCACGATGCGGGCGTGATCCAGGCCCAGTTCGGCCCCGGACCTGATTTGCTCGGGGCGGGCAGGTGAGCTGCCTTCGAGCACCAGGTCGGCGCCGAGGAACTCGGTGGCACGCAACAGCATGGCGCCGTTGAGGCGCGCGCCGAAGTAGCCGATGGCGGTGCTGGCCGCCACGGCCACCAGCAGGGCAAAGAACAGCACGCGCAGTTCACCTGCGCGGGCGTCGCGCAGTAACTGGCGCATGGCGAGGCTGAACAGGCGCAACAGCGGCAAACGTGCCATCAAGGCTCCAGGGGCGCGACCATCAGGCCGGCTTCAAGGCGGATCAGGCGTCGGCAACGGTGGGCCAGGCGCTCGTCATGGGTGACCAGTACCAGGGTCGTGCCGCTCTCTTTATTGAGCTCGAACAGCAGGTCGCTGATGCGCTCGCCGGTATGGCTGTCGAGGTTGCCGGTGGGTTCGTCGGCAAACAGCACGTCCGGTTCGGCGGCAAACGCGCGGGCAATGGCGACCCGTTGCTGCTCGCCACCGGACAGTTGGCGCGGCGAGTGGGTCAGGCGCTGGCCCAGACCCACACGTTCCAACAGATGCCGGGCACGCTCGCGGGCGTCCTTGCGGCCGTCCAGCTCCAGCGGCAGCATCACGTTTTCCAGTGCGTTGAGGCTGTCGAGCAGTTGGAAGGATTGAAAGACGAAACCCACATGTTCGGCACGGATGCGTGCACGCTGGTCTTCGTCAAGCGTGCTCAAGGCTTGCCCCGCCAGAGTGACTTCGCCGCTGCTGGGCAGGTCGAGGCCGGCCAGCAGGCCCAGCAGGGTGGATTTACCGGAACCGGAGCTGCCGACGATAGCCAGGCTATCGCCCTTGTTCAGTTCCAGGCTCAGTTCGTGCAGGATAGTCAGTTCACCTTCCGCGCTGGGAACCACTTTGCTAAGGTTTCGCGCGGTGAGAATGCTTGCGCCCATGGAGAATCCGATGCGAATGTGGTTTTTGAGTGCTGGCCTGGCCTTGATGTGCATGGCCCAGAACGCAGCGGCGGGTACAGTCCTGATCGTTGGCGATAGTATCAGTGCCGGTTTCGGCCTGGATACCCGCAAAGGGTGGGTTGCGCTGCTGGAGCAACGGCTCAAGCAGGAGGGTTTTGACGACAAAGTGGTCAACGCATCCCTCAGTGGCGACACCAGTGCGGGTGGCCTCGCACGCCTGCCTGCGGCGCTTGCAGAGCATAAGCCTGACGTAGTGGTTATCGAACTTGGGGGCAATGATGGCTTGCGCGGGCAGCCGCCGGCGCAATTGAAACAAAATCTTGCGTCGATGATTGACCAGTCCAAGGCTGGCGGTGCCAAGGTGCTGCTGCTGGGTATGCAGTTGCCACCCAATTACGGGCCTCGATACACCACCGCATTTGCACAAGTCTATGGTGAGTTGGCCAAGGAAAATGACATTCCCCTGGTGCCGTTTTTCCTTGAGGGGGTGGGCGGTCATCCAGAGCTGATGCAGGCTGATCAATTGCACCCGGCGGTCGCGGCCCAAGGCAAGTTGCTGGAAAATGTCTGGCCGGCGCTAAAACCGCTGTTATGACGCTTTTCTACCGGCAGGCTTTCGGCTAAGGTGGCGCCCCCCTGATTTGGAGCCCTCGATGTCGCGCCCTGCCTGGTCCCTGTTTAACTACCAACTGATCGAGCCGGACGAGCAGCTGGATCTGTTCGCCTGTCAGGAAGTTCGGGTGCATCTGGTGGCGCGTCAATTGGAGTTGGGCGGCTCGATCGACCGCACGCTCTGTGGCACTTTATTGCCGGCGCAGCCACGCTGGTCGTCGGTGAATCGCTCGATCTTCCAGGATCAGCGCCTGTGCCCGTTGTGCCGGGCGATTCTGGAATCGCAAAAGCGCGGCACGCCGCCGATCTGGCCGGAGCTGCGGTTCGAGCTATAAAACAGCTTGAAGCCTGGCGCTGCGAAGCCGTATACAATCAATTTTTCCCTACCCGTCGTCTTGCGAAGGATTTTCCGGATGTTGTCGCGCCTTTCCGTCGTCACCTGCTGCCTGTCTCTCGCTGCGCTTTGTGCGGCCGGTCCGGCGGCAGCCTTGCAGTTGCCCCTGCCGCCGCCAGGCGAGGACATTGTCGGTCAGGTCCAGGTCATCAAGGCCAAGTACGAAGATACCTTTGCCGACCTGGGCACCACGTACGACCTGGGCTACTCGGAAATGGTTGCGGCCAACCCCGGCGTCGATGCCTGGCTGCCGGGCGCGGGCACCGATATTGTGCTGCCGACACGTTTTATCCTGCCGCCGGGGCCACGGGAAGGCATTGTGATCAATTTGGCCGAGTACCGACTCTACTACTATCCAAAGGGCCAGGACGTCGTCTACACCTTCCCGCTGGGCATCGGCCGTGAAGGCTGGGGCTCGCCGATCGCCCACACCAGTATCATCGCCAAAACGCCGAACCCGACCTGGACGCCACCGGCCTCGATCAAGGCCGAGCACGCCGCCAACGGTGACCCGCTGCCCAACGTGGTGCCTGCCGGTCCGGATAACCCGCTGGGGCCGTTCAAGTTCACGCTGGGCACGCCGGGTTACCTGATCCATGGCTCCAACATGAAATTTGGTATCGGCACGCGTACCAGCCACGGCTGTTTCCGCATGTTCAATAACAACGTACTGGAAATGGCCGGCATGGTGCCGGTGGGCACCTCGGTACGCATTATCAACGACGCCTACAAGTTCGGCAGCAGTGGTGGCAAGGTCTACCTTGAAGCTCATACCCCGTTGAACGATGACGGCACGCCTTCGGTGGTCGACAAGCACACGGCGGTCATCAACGCGTTGCTCAAGCGTGAAGACCTGTCCAACAACCTGCGCGTGAACTGGGACCAGGTGCGTGATGTGGTCGCGGCCGAGGATGGTTTGCCGACCGAGATTGGCGTGCCGGGCGCGGCGCCGGTGGCCTCCAGCACGCCGGCCGACCTGTAGGCGCGTCAAGCGCGAGGCAAAAAAAAGCCGACCCATAAATGGATCGGCTTGATAACAACCCCGAAGGATTATTACTTGCGGCTTGCTTTCTCAAGCATGCGCAGAGCGCGCTCGTTAGCTTCGTCAGCAGTCTGTTGTGCTTTTTGAGCAGCAGCCAGAGCTTCATCAGCTTTACGGTAGGCTTCGTCTGCACGAGCCTGGGAGCGAGCTGCTGCGTCTTCAGTTGCAGTCAGACGAGCTTCGGTTTCTTTGGAGACGCTGCTGCAACCGGTAGCCAGAACTGCGGCCAGAGCCAGAGCAGAGAATTTCAGAACGTTGTTCATCGTGTTCCCCTTCAAGGACTTTCAATTAGATGGCTACTTGCTCAGAGTGAGCTAATAGCCGGCGTACATACTACCCATTACTTGTAGTAAGTAAACTGACGTTGCGCAAGAAGCAAAAAAAATTCCTGTGCCGAATCTATTTTGGCTAACCTTTTGAAGGTTTGTATGAAAACTGTCCAATTTTTTTCATCTCGATCGACATTGGATCCAGGCTGAAAGGGCCGGCCCGCATGTGTTAAGCCTTGTAAACAGATGAAAATTTATATATCGAAGCGGGCACTTTCGTTGCCATCGGCTTTACTCCGGCTGGCATCTTTTGCGCATCTAGAGGTGACTTTAAGAGCGGCAGTTCGTCTCAAGCTTCAACTGCCGGCAATGTTCAGGCTATCGGTCAACGGTTGATCGAGGCCCTTTCTATATATCCAGCCGGGGCAGGGAATGATGAGTGCGCCTTGAGCAATTGCAGGATTGGTGCCTACTATTCCCTACGTGCTGGCTGTGAGCGCTCAGGGTTTTCTCGTTGTCGAAACCGGCACGGGGTGGCGTAGATGTTCCTTCGCCGGAAAAACATCGGTAAGGTAGGGTCAATATTCAAGACCCGCGAGGAGTAGTGATGAGCGAGGCGTTGTCCATCCACCATGACCAGGCTGGTCATCAGTTCGAGACCAATGTGGACGGTCATCGTGCCTATCTGACCTATATGGACCTCGGGAAGCAGACGCTGGATATCTATCGCACGTTCGTGCCCAACGCGCTGCGCGGACGAGGCATTGCCGCCGCGTTGACAGAAGAAGCCTTGAAGTTTGCCGAAGAGGCCGGCTACACGGTGATCCCGTCGTGCTCGTATGTCGAACGCTACATGGAGCGCCACCAGCGCCATGCCGCAAAGCTGTAACTGACCAGTTGCCAATAAAAACGCCGGGCTTAGCCCGGCGTTTTTGTGTGCGTCTGATCCAGAAAAATGCGTGGTTCAGCTGCGTTTGCGCTTGGGCAACACGTCCTTGAGCTTGGCGTGCATGCTGCGCAGGGTGTTTTCGGTAGCCGCCCAGTCGATGCAGGCATCGGTAATCGACACGCCGTACTGCAAATCGGCCAGATCCTTTGGAATTGCCTGGCAACCCCAGTTCAAATGGCTTTCGACCATCAAGCCGATGATCGACTGGTTGCCTTCCAGGATCTGGTTGGCGACGTTTTCCATCACCAGTGGCTGCAAGGCCGGGTCCTTGTTGGAGTTGGCGTGGCTGCAGTCAACCATGATGTTTGGCTTGATCTTGGCTTTGTTCAGCGCCTGTTCGCACAGTGCGACACTGACCGAATCGTAGTTGGGCTTGCCGTTGCCACCGCGCAGCACTACGTGACCGTAGGCGTTGCCCTTGGTGGTGACGATGGAGACGCCACCTTCCTGGTTGATACCCAGGAAACGGTGAGGGCTGGAGACCGATTGCAAGGCATTGATCGCCACGGTCAGACCGCCGTCGGTACCATTCTTGAAGCCTACGGCCGAAGACAGGCCGGACGCCATTTCGCGGTGGGTCTGGGATTCGGTGGTGCGTGCGCCAATGGCCGACCAGCTGATCAGGTCCTGCAGATACTGCGGGGAGATCGGGTCCAGCGCTTCGGTGGCAGTGGGCAGGCCCATTTCAGCCAGGTCCAGCAACAGTTTGCGCCCGATGTGCAAGCCGTCCTGGATCTTGAACGAGTCGTCCAGGTACGGGTCGTTGATCAAGCCTTTCCAGCCGACGGTGGTACGCGGTTTCTCGAAATAGACGCGCATCACCAGATACAGGGTGTCGGACACTTCCGCGGCCAGCACCTTGAGACGCTCGGCGTATTCGTGGGCAGCCTTGAGGTCGTGGATCGAGCAAGGCCCGATCACCACGAAAAGACGGTGGTCGGTGCCATCGAGAATGTCACGGATGACTTCGCGACCCTTGGTGACGGTCTGCAGGGCAGCGTCGCTCAGGGGGATTTCGCGCTTGAGCTGATCGGGTGTGATCAGGGTCTCGTTGGATTCGACGTTAAGGTCATTGATCGGTAAATCAGCCATCGTGTTACTCGCCAGGGTCACGGGTGCCGGCCGCCAGCCATCCCCGTGCGGCGGGCACAGCATGATTTGAATGCAGGGGGGAGGAACCTTAGCGCGTAACACGGGCCCGCGACAATGGGCAAAGCCCGGTTTAATCCAGCGCCGATTGCACAACGGCCTCATTGGAGAACTCGGCGGCGTGGCGCGACACCCAGTCACGGGCCATGGCTTCCAGTTGCGCAGGTGTTGGCTCGGTGTTTTCGTGCAGGCGACAGTAACGTTCGATCTGGCACACTTGCTCGCCCATTCGCGCACCGAACAAGGCGTGCTCATCGGTAAAGCAAATACCGACGCGATAAGCGTTTTCGCCTTTGCGGCACCAGGCTACATAGCCCGGATAACGGGCGCTGGGCCCCAGGGAGGGGATATGCAGGTCGACCGCCGTGCCTGGGCGCCAGGCTCGCGGCCAATTGCAGGCGACGCCGCCGCGGCCGATAGTGTGCAGGCGTTGACGGGGCAGGGCAGGAGAGGGACGTTGGATCAACTCGACAGCGACATCATCAGGGTGAGGTAAAAAACGACCCATGTACACGGACTCCGAGCGCCGTCCGGTTGACGGCAGTGGCAGCAGTATAGTGAAGGAACTGGAATTGACCGACCTGGATATTGACCAGCAATTGCTGGGATTGCCAGGTATTTCGCTGGTAGTGTTTACCAGTGTCGGCTGCTCCAGTTGCCGTTGGGCACGCCAGCAACTGCCGAGCTGGCTGCTGCCGGTGGACCGCGTGTGCTGGGTTGATGCCGGGCACAATGGCGGTGCAGTCGAACGCTACCAGATCTTTCATTTGCCGGCGTTGTTCCTGGTGTGCGAGGGTCAGTTCCTCGGGCAATTACAGACACGGCTTACGGCATCCGACCTCGCCAAATGTGTAAACCAGGCGCTCACACGCACACCAGAGGATTTGCCATGACAGCCCTTTCATCCCCGTCGCCACGCATTGGCATTATTGGCACGGGTGCCATTGGTGGTTACTACGGCTTGATGCTGGCGCGTGCTGGCTTCGATGTGCATTTCCTGTTGCGCAGCGAATATGCAGCGGTCAGTCAACAGGGCCTGCACGTCAACAGCACGGTGCATGGCCCGTTGCACCTGCATCCGCTTCAGGCCTATGCCTGCGCCGCCGACATGCCTTCATGCGACTGGCTGTTGGTGGGCACCAAATCCACCGGCAACGTTGACTTGGCACCTACTATCGCCCAGGTCGCGGCGCCGGATGCCAAGGTGGTGCTGCTGCAAAACGGCCTCGATGTAGAAGACAGTCTGCGTGAACATTTGCCAGCGTCGCTGCACCTGCTCGGCGGGCTGTGCTACATCGGCGTGTACCGGTCCGCTCCGGGTGTGGTCGAGCATCAGGCACTGGGCCGGGTCAACCTGGGGTATCACAGCGGTACGGCTGCCAACGATGAGGTGCAGCAAAAGGCAATTGTCGAAGAGGGCGCGGGGCTGTTTCACCGGGCCGGCATCGAGTCCCAGGCCATGGCCAACGTGCATCAGGCGCGCTGGCATAAACTGGTGTGGAACGTGCCGTATAACGGCCTGTCTGTGTTGCTGGGCACGGGAACCAAGGCCATGATGGCGGATGAGTCCAGCCGCGAATTGATCCAGGCCTTGATGGCCGAAGTGGTGCAAGGCGCCCGTGCCTGCGGCCATGAAATTCCCGCCAGCTACGCAGGGCAGATGTTTGCCATGACCGAAACCATGGACGATTACTTGCCCAGCATGTATCACGATCACGTGCATAAGCGCCCATTGGAATTGGCGGCGATCTACGCCCGGCCCCTGGCCGCTGCGAGGGCGGCCGGTTGCGAGCTGCCGCGTATGCAGGCGCTGTTCCAGGCCTTGAGTTTTTTGATCGGCACAATCGCTGATTGGGGGGAGACACCATGGCAAAGGGGTTAGGTGACAAGCTGGTGCTGGCGATTTCCTCGCGGGCGCTGTTCGACCTCAGTGACAGTCACAAGGTCTACCTGGCTGAAGGTGTTGAGGCTTACCGCAAATACCAGATCGAACACGAGGAAGAAACCCTCGAGCCCGGCGATGCCTTCCCGCTGGTCAAAAAACTGCTGAGCCTGAATGCCAGCTTGGGCCGTGCGCGGGTTGAGGTGGTACTGGTGTCGCGCAACAGTGCCGATACCGGGTTGCGGGTGTTCAACTCGATCCAGCATTACGGCCTGGACATTTCGCGCGCCGCTTTCGTCGGCGGGCGTAGTCCTTATCCTTATTTGGCGGCCTTCGGTTGTCATCTGTTTCTCTCCACCCATGCTGAAGATGTGCGCAGCGCCCTGGATGCCGGTTTTGCCGCGGCGACGATTCTGTCGGGCGGTGCGCGTCGGGCTTCGAGCGAAGAACTGCGCATCGCATTCGACGGCGACGCAGTGTTGTTCTCCGACGAGTCCGAGCGTGTCTACCAGGCTGGCGGGCTGGAAGCCTTTCAGGCCAGTGAGCGGGAGTCGGCGCGCCAGCCGTTGCACGGCGGCCCGTTCAAAGGCTTCCTGGCGGCGCTCAACCTGTTGCAGCGCGAGTTTGCCGATGACGCCTGCCCGATCCGCACGGCGCTGGTCACTGCACGTTCGGCGCCGTCCCATGAGCGTGTAATTCGTACGCTGCGTGAGTGGGATATCCGCCTGGACGAGTCGCTGTTTCTCGGGGGGCTGGAAAAATCCGCCTTCCTGGAGGCCTTTGCGGCCGATGTATTTTTTGATGACCAGGCCGGGCATTGCGAGAAAGCCAGGGAGGTGGTGGCCACCGGGCATGTGCCCCATGGCATCAGTAACGAGTTGAGAATCCAGACCGAGAGCTAGCTGCTAAGCTCATTCAATCTCCGCCATCCTGGCAGTCCAGGAGGTTCTATGATTCGTTCGATGTTGTATGCCACGGACCTGGGTTTGTATGCGCCGTACGTGATGCAACATGCGCTGGCGCTGGCGCGAACGTTCAAGGCTGACCTGTATGTGATCCATGTGGTCGAGCCCATCGGGTTGTTCGCCGAATCAGTATTACAGAGCTACCTTGATGAGAAGGCGCTGAGCGAGTGGCAGAGCCAGGGGGTGAGCACGGTCATGGCGACCATCGAACAGCGCGTATTGGACGGCTTTCGCGATGAGTTGGGAGAAGGGGAGCAGGACCTGCAATTGATTCGTTCGGTCAGGGTGATCCAAGGAGATACCTGCGAGGTGATTCTCGACCAACTGCGAAAACTTTCCGTCGACTTGCTGATCGTAGGGAGTCATAGCCAGGCAACCGGCGTGGCCGTGCCCTTGGGGCGCACCGCTGCTCGCGTGTTGCAGCTGTCTCCGGTGCCGGTTTATCTGGTGCCGTCGCTGCAGCGTAGACGCAGCGAAGATAGCTGATCGGTAAAAACGATAAAAAGTTCTAGATTTATCTGTCTAACCTTTAATATAGTTATATATCGTCGCTGATACCCGTGGCGTCTATCTGCTTTGAGGGATTGATATGAAGCTTCAACAACTGCGCTACATCTGGGAAGTGGCGCACCACGACCTCAACGTTTCCGCTACCGCTCAAAGCCTTTACACCTCGCAACCCGGTATCAGCAAGCAGATCCGCCTGCTCGAAGACGAGTTGGGCGTCGAAGTGTTCGCTCGCAGTGGCAAGCACCTGACCCGCGTCACCCCGGCTGGCGAGCGGATCATCACCACCGCTGGCGAGATCTTGCGTAAAGTCGAGAGCATCAAGCAGATCGCCCAGGAATTCTCCAACGAAAAGAAGGGCACCCTGTCGATCGCCACCACCCACACCCAGGCGCGTTATGCATTGCCGCCGGTGATTCGCGATTTCATCAAGCAATACCCAGACGTAGCCCTGCACATGCACCAGGGTTCACCGATGCAGATCGCCGAGATGGCCGCTGATGGCACCGTCGATTTTGCCATCGCCACCGAGGCCCTGGAGCTGTTCGGCGACCTGGTGATGATGCCGTGCTACCGCTGGAACCGCTGCGTGGTCGTGCCCCAGGGGCACCCCTTGGCCAAGCTGCCGAAGCTGACGCTGGAAGCCCTGGCCGAATACCCGATTGTGACTTATGTATTTGGGTTTACCGGTCGTTCGAAGCTCGACGAAGCGTTCAGTCATCGTGGTCTGACGCCAAAAGTGGTGTTCACCGCGGCGGATGCCGACGTGATCAAAACTTATGTTCGCCTGGGCCTGGGCGTCGGGATCGTCGCCAAGATGGCGGTCGACACCAACCTCGACAAAGACCTGGTGGTGCTGGATGCCAGCGAATTGTTCGAGTCGAGCGTGACCAAGATCGGCTTCCGTCGCGGCACCTTCCTGCGGGGGTTCATGTGCGATTTCATCGAGAAATTCGCACCGCACCTGACCCGCGAAGTCATGGCCAAGGCGATCCAGTGCCACAACAAGCAAGAGCTGGAAGATTTGTTCGACGGCGTTGAATTGCCCGTCCACTGAGTGATTTATCGGGCCTCGGTAACCATAAAGTGTTGCCGGGCGCCTGCCACCAGAATCTCTACCTCATCGCCTTCAAACTTGCCGAGCAGGCTTTTGCCCAGGGGCGAGCGCGGGGTGATGACGGTCACCGGTTGCCCGACCACATCGACTTTCAACCCTGCCGCATCCGGCGCCAAAAATAGCCATTGCTGGCGACCGTTCTCGTCTTCCAGGCCCAACAGCGCCCCGACTTCTATCCCGTGTTGTTCATCGTACCCTCGCAACTGAAGGTTCTGGCACAGCGTCAGCGATTGCTTGATCTCCTCGACCCGCTTGGCCTGCCCGGCCGCCAGGTATGACGCCTCCAACCCCAAGGTGTCGTATTTGTTCTCGGCGATGTTTTCTTCGTGGGTCGCGGTTTCGTAGGCAGTCTGCGCGGCGCGCTGGGCAATATCGAGGTCGGCGGTGAGTTTTTCCAGGATCAACTGGAGGACGGCGTGTTTATTCATGGTCTTCAATCGCAAAATTGCAGGACATTGGCCCGAGTCTTTTCACTGGGGGCGTTCTGGTCCTGTTGCAGCCAGAACTGGCATTTGGGGTTGGACAGGTTGCGCGCATTACTGCGGGCCTGGTCCAGGGCCTGTTGTTGTTCCTGCTTTTGCAGGTTTTGTTGATACTGTTCGAACATGCGGTTCGGTGGCTGCGGCACAACTGCGGCCGGCTCGCCCAACTGCTGAACCGCCTGGGCCACGGGTGCCAGGCTTTGGGGAAACAGATAGCGAGTTGCCAGCCAGGCGGTCAGCGCAATGGCGATAAACCCCAGCCACACGCCTGCGGCAATGGCGATGCACAGCTTGAACAGTGACAGCTGACGGTCGGACATGATGGCCTCCTTGCAGACATTGACGGCGTGGTGCCGATTGTCGCACAGCCGCCGTGCAGAATAATCGCGATCAAGCCTTCTGCATCAGCGCATTTATGCGGACAATCGAGCCTTTGGACGATGGAGCCCGGAATGAAAGCCCGCTGGGATATTTTTTGCAGCGTCGTCGACAACTACGGCGACATCGGCGTGACCTGGCGCCTGGCCCGACAGTTGGTGGCGGAGCATGGTTGTGAGGTGCGCTTGTGGGTCGATGACCTGCGGGCGTTCGAGCGCATGTGCCCGCACATTGATGTGCAGATGGACCAGCAATGGCAAGAGGGCGTAGAGGTGCGGCACTGGCCGGCCGAGTGGCCGGGCGCGCAGTCGGCCGATGTGGTGATTGCTGCATTCGCCTGCCAGCTGCCGCCGCACTACATGGAGCGCATGGCCGAGCGTGAGCGCCCGCCGTTGTGGATGAACCTGGATTACCTCAGCGCAGAAGACTGGGTGGTGGGTTGTCATCGCCTGCCTTCGGTGAAGTTCAAGGGGGTGCAGAAGTACTTTTTCTTCCCCGGCTTTCGTCCTGGTACCGGTGGTTTGCTGCGTGAAGCCGGGTTGGTGGAGCGACGCCAGGCTTTTCAGCAGGATGACGTTGCGCAACGACAATTCCTGCAGAGCCTGGGCGTGTCTCCTGCGGGCGGGGCACGATTGATCTCATTGTTTGCCTATGAGAATCCTGGGCTGGCCGGTTGGCTGGACGTGCTCGCCAAGGATGGGCGTGCCACTCACTTGCTGGTGCCGGAAGGGCGAATTCTGGGGGATGTGCAACGCTGGTTGGGCGTGACCAGCCTGTCGGCGGGAGACATCCAGGTACGCGGGGCGCTGACGGTGCAGGTCATTGCATTCATGCGCCAGGAGCAATATGACCATTTGCTGTGGTGTTGCGAGTTCAACGCCGTGCGCGGTGAGGATTCCTTCGTGCGCGCCCAATGGGCGGGGAGGCCGTTGCTGTGGCATATCTACCGCCAGGATGAAGACATCCACCTGGACAAACTGGATGCCTTCCTTGAGTTGTACACCGCTGCACTCTCGCCTGCCGCCAAAGCGGCTGTCTTTGCGCTTTGGCAAGCCTGGAACGCTGATGGCGACATGGCACAGTCCTGGAAAATGCTGCTGGAACACTGGCCCGAGGTGAATGAGCACGCGCAGAACTGGTGTCTGGAACAAGGCTTGCAGGCCGATCTTGCGACGGCGCTGGTACAGTTTTATGAAAGTTGGATATGATACGCCACCTTGATTTTTGTAAATCCCATCCAAATTTCGGATATATGCAATGAAAACTGGTAAAGAACTGAAACCCGGTACAGTGATCCGTCTCGAAAACGACCCTTGGCTGGTTCAGAAAGCTGAGTTCACCAAGTCTGGTCGTAACAGCGCAATCATGAAGACCAAGCTGAAGAACCTGCTGACCGGTTACAAGACCGAGATCGTCTACAGCGCTGACGACAAACTGGACGACGTGATCCTCGACCGCAAGGAAGCGACCCTGTCCTTCATCAGCGGCGACACCTACACGTTCATGGACACCACCGACTACACCATGTACGAGCTGAACGCTGAAGATATCGAAGCCGTTCTGCCGTTCATCGAAGAAGGCATGGAAGACGTCTGCGAAGCGATTTTCTTCGAAGAGCGCCTGGTGTCCGTAGAGCTGCCGACTACCATCGTGCGTAAGGTTGCCTACACCGAAGGTTCCGCTCGCGGCGACACTTCGGGCAAGGTGATGAAGCCTGCCAAGCTGAGCAACGGTACCGAACTGCAAGTGGCCGATTTCATCGAAATCGACGACCTGATCGAGATCGACACCCGCGAAGGTGGTTCGTACAAAGGTCGCGCCAAGAAGTAATTCTGGCCCCGCCGGTACGCAAAAAGCCCGACCTGGTGTCGGGCTTTTTTGTGGGCGTCTGTTTATCAGACTGTTACATGCAAGCGCACATCCACGTTGCCACGGGTGGCGTTGGAATAAGGGCATACCTGGTGGGCGGCGTCGACCAGGCTTTGCGCATCCTCCTGGGCCAGGCCCGGCAGGCTGACGTGCAGGTCGATGTCCAGGCCGAAACCGCCGGGGATCTGACCGATGCCAACGTGGGCGGTGATAGAGGCGTCATCCGGGATTTTGCGTTTGGTCTGGCTGGCGACAAATTTCAGCGCCCCGATAAAGCAAGCGGAGTAGCCCGCGGCGAACAGTTGCTCCGGGTTGGTAGCCTGGCCACCAGCACCGCCCAGTTCCTTGGGGGTGGAGAGTTTGACGTCGAGGATGTTATCGCTGGAAACAGCGCGACCATCACGGCCGCCAGTGGCGGTGGCTACAGCGGTATAGAGCGTTTGCATGAGGCGTTCCTCTTTGGTTGTTAGCGCTAAATATTTGCGCGCTAAGTAGTTGGTAGGGCCAATGTATAGCGCTAATGTTTTGCGCGCAAGATAAATGTTTTTGACTTGCTGAAATTTAATGTGGAAGGGCGCACCGCCCCTCCCACATTCAAGTGATTTGCTGTTTTCTAAATAGCGCTTTGCAGATTGCCGCGCAACGCGATCAGGTCGGCCTGCAGCTTGCGCAATTGCGCAAGCTGCATCCCGCTGGCGCCCAGGATGCATTGGGGCACATCCTTGGCCTTGCCCTGCAAGGCACGCCCGGCGTCGGTCAGCTCTACCACCACCACCCGCTCATCTTCGCGGCTACGGGTGCGGCTAAGCAGGCCCTCGGCTTCCAGGCGTTTGAGTAATGGCGTGAGTGAACCGGGGTCCGTCAGCAGGCGGCTGCTGATTTCGCTGACGGTCAAAGCATCCTCTTCCCACAGCACCATCATGGCCAGGTACTGCGGGTAGGTCAGGCCGAGCGCCTGGAGCAAGGGTTTGTACACCTTTGTCATCAGCAACGAGGTGGAATGCAAGGCGAAGCACAGCTGATTGTCCAGCAGCAGCGATTGGCAGGGATCAGGGTTTTTACTCATTGGGGTGCCTCGTAAAAGCGTGTCTGCGCTGGAATCTAGCGGGCAAATCTTTAATGCGCCAGGTAATTTTGCCTGGCGGGTCAGATCAGGCCGCTTTGCAAGGCCAAATCCCAAGGCGGCACTGGGCTGAAGCGCGACTTGAGGTATTCAAGGAGTAATCGGCTACGGGCGTTGGGTTGTTGTTCCAGGCGCAGCGCATAAATGCCGGCGGTCTCCGGGCTGGGCAGGCCGTTTTCACAAAACAGCGGCAGCAGCTCACCCCGTACCAGGTATTCACTGGCAAGCCAGGTAGGCAAATGCGCGATGCCCAGCCCCGCCAGCGCACCGCTGAGCAGGGCCTCAGCGTTGTTGGCGTTCAGGCGGATACGCCGCGGACGATAAGTGGTGCGGCGCCCGTCGTGCTCAAAGCGCCAGGCAAACATCGGCGCCAGGCCATCCCAGTCAAGGCCGTCATGCTCGCTCAGTTCTCGAGGATGGGTCGGTGTGCCGCGGCTCTTCAAGTAGGCCGGGCTGGCACAGGCGATACGCACGATGCTCGCCAGCGGGGTAGCGATCAACCGCGTGTCTACGATATGCCCGGCGCGCAGCACCAGGTCGACCTTGCCCAGGTGTGCGCCCTGCATATCGACAAAGCTGTCGATCAGGTGCAGGTGCACGTCCAGGCCCGGGTACACGTTCAAAAAATCCGCAATCACCGGTGCCAGGTGCCGTCGACCGAATGCCGCAGGTGCATCCACCCGGATCAAGCCTTCCGGCGCGTGGCTCAGGGACACTGCTTCCGCCCGCGCCAGTTGCAACTCACTGACGATCCGCCGGGCCCGTTCGGCAAAGGCCAAACCCGCCGGTGTCGGCAGCACCGCATGGGTGCTGCGCTGGAACAACTGGCTGCCCACTGAGCTTTCCAGGCTGTCGATACGCCTAGCCACCGCGGAGGGCGTCAGCGGATGGCGCCGTGCGGCGGCGGAAAAGCTGCCGGTTTCCAATACGTCCAGAAACAGGCCCAGTTGTTCGGTGAGGGTATTGGGGTTCATTGGCTAGCGCTTGTGCGAGATTGGCATAGCCATTGTGCGTTGCTGTGCGTTTCCGCGCTAGAGCCGACTGCGTAGCATGCAAGGCTTGGGATGACGGAGTAGCGCGGTGTTGGATTTAGTGATGTACCTGATATTGGGCGCGGCCCTGGGCACGGTGGGTGGGCTGTTTGGCATTGGCGGCGGGCTGATTGCTATCCCGGTGCTGGGCGTGCTGTTCGGCCTGGATCAGCAGATCGCCCAGGGCACCGCCTTGGTCATGGTGGTGCCCAATGTGATGCTTGCCCTGTGGCGCTATCACCAGCGTAATCGCATCGAATTGCGTCACGCCTTGCCATTGGGCGTGATGGGATTCTGCTTTGCCTGGCTGGGATCTATCTGGGCGGTGGGGCTGGATGCGGGCGCAATGCGTATCGGCTTTATTGCGTTCCTGGTGGCGCTGTCGGCCTACAACCTGCTGCGCATGTTCACCCGCAACGCACCGCCCACGGCGCAGATGCGCTATTCATGGCCGTGGCTTGGGGTATTGGGCGCGGCGTCCGGCTCCATGGGCGGATTGTTCGGGGTGGGGGGCGCGGTGGTCGCCACGCCGGTACTCACCAGTGTGTTCGGCACCACCCAAGTGGTTGCCCAAGGCTTATCGTTGGCCTTGGCGCTGCCCAGCACCAGCGTGACCCTGGTGACCTATGCCTGGCACCACGAGGTGGACTGGATGATCGGCCTGCCACTGGCGGTAGGTGGCCTGCTCAGTATCAGTTGGGGTGTGAAAGTCGCGCACGCCATGCCGGAGCGCCTGTTGCGCGGCCTGTTCTGTGGTTTTTTAGTGGTGTGCGCGGTGATGCTGACCTTTAAAGTTTGAAGCCTTCAACGATGTACTCCGCCAGGCATTCCGTGATCGGCGACGTCATCTGCGGGTTGCGCAGCAAGCGCAGATTCATCGACGGCAGCGGGGGAAAGCCTTCTTCGCTGCCAAGCACTCGCAGGTCGTCGGTGATCAGGCTTTCCATGCTGACCATCGCCGCCAGGCCAGCACTGACCACCGCCTGGATCGCCGCGCCGTTGGAGCTGTGATAGGCCAGGCGATAATCCCGTCCGGCCGCATCCAGTGCGGCGCGTGCCCAATGGGTGTACAGGCAGTCATCGCCGGAAATCGCCAGTGGCAGGGCATCGTGCTCATCGGCACAGAAGCACGGTGACGCAGCCCACACCATGCGTTCAGTGCGTAGCAACTCACCGATATCATTACCAGGCTCGCGGCTGATGACGGTCAGCGCCAGGTCCCGCCGTTGCATCAATACAGACGACGCCTCGCAGTGCATCTCAAGCTGAATCAGTGGGTAAGCTTTGGAAAACTGCTTCAGGATTCCCGGCAAAAAACGCATGACGTAGTCATCCGGCGTGCCGATGCGTACCAGCCCCACCATATGTGGCTCGCGCAGGGTATTGAACACCTCGCTGTGCAGTTTCAGGATGCGCCGCGCATACCCCAGCAGCACCTGGCCTTCGGGCGTGAGCCGCACTTGTCGGCCGTCACGCTCGAACAGCTTGCGCTGCAACACATCCTCCTCCAGGCGTTTCATCTGCATGCTCACCGCCGATTGAGTGCGGTTGACCAGCTCACCGGCGCGGGTAAAGCCGCCTTGGTCAGCAATGGCCACGAAGGTGCGTAGCACGTCAGTGTCGATACTCGGGTAGCCGGACAATGGATCAATCTCCGAGATGTATTGCATAAGAAACATTCGTTGGATTGATCATAGCGGCAGGCACACACTTTCGTCATCCCCACTGGAGGGCGAGAAGATGAAAGGCCAGAAAGGTTCTGTATTGCTGAATAAAGGGGCGTTTGCCGAGCTGTTCCACAGGTTTGCGCGTTGGCAGTTATTGCATCAGGAGCGCAACTTGCTGGCGACCTTGAGCGATGACGCACTCAAAGACATTGGGCTCAACCGCGCCGACGTCGAGCAGGAAAGCCATCGGCATTTCTGGGAAGACCCGCTGCGAAAGTAAGCCAGGATGCAGTAGGGTAGGGAGCGAGCTTTTATGGAGATTGCCATGCCCGCCGACCTGTCCTTTTCACTCAAGCAAGCTCGACGCATGGCGCTGGCCGCCCAGGGTTTCTCGGGGCGCCAGGCGCCTGCCCAGATAAAAGCTGCGCACCTCAACCGGCTGATCGAACGCCTGGGCGTTATACAAATCGACTCGGTCAACGCATTGGTGCGTTCCCACTACCTGCCGTTGTTCTCCCGCCTTGGCCAGTACACTCCGTTGCTCCTTGAGCAAGCAGCCTGGAGCCAGGGGCGGCGGCGTTCATTGTTCGAGTATTGGGGGCATGAGGCGTCGCTGTTGCCGATGGCGATGTACCCGCTGATGCGCTGGCGCATGGAGCGGGCCAGGCAAGGGCAGGGCATCTATGCGCAGATGGCGCGTTTTGGCCGTGAGCAGCAGGCGACTATTGGGCGTGTGTTGCACAGCGTCGAGCAACAGGGCGCCTTGGGTGCGGGCAGTTTGTCGACCCGAGAGGAGCGTGCTGGGCCCTGGTGGGATTGGAGTGATGAGAAGCACGCACTGGAATGGCTGTTCGCCGCCGGTTTGGTCACCGTCGCGGGGCGCCGGGGTTTTGAGCGACTGTATGATTTGCCGGAGCGTGTGATCCCGGGCGAGATTCTTCAAACGTCCATGAGCGAGGCTCAAGCCCAGCGCGGCTTGCTGATGCAAAGCGCAACGGCGCTGGGTATCGCCACCGAAAAGGACCTGCGCGATTATTTCCGCCTCGACCCCGCGGACAGCCGCCCGCGCTTGGCCGAACTGGTCGAGGACGGGCAGTTGCTGACGTGCCAGGTGCAAGGCTTCAAGCAACCAGCGTACTGTCTGCCGGAGCCCAAAGTGCCACGCAAAGTGCCGGCGAGTGCCTTGCTGTCACCGTTCGATTCATTGATATGGGAGCGCAGCCGCACCGAGCGTTTGTTCGATTTCCGCTATCGACTGGAGATCTACACCCCGCAAGACAAGCGGGTGTATGGCTACTACGTGCTGCCGTTTTTGCACAATGAGCGGATCGCTGCGCGCGTCGACCTGCGGGCCGAGCGTGCCCACGGGCGGCTGGCGGTGCATGCAGTGCACGAAGAAGAATCGGGGCTGGATGACGAAGGCATGTTGGCGCTGGCCGTCAACCTGCGGCGAATGGCCGCCTGGCTGGGGCTGGAGCAGGTCCAGCTCAATTGCCAGCGACCCGATGCCGCCCGATTAAGGGCGGCGATGTTGATCAGCGTTTGACCTGTTTCAAGGTCTCGGCAATCAGAAACGCCAGCTCCAGCGACTGATCGGCATTCATCCGTGGGTCGCAATGGGTGTGATAGCGGTCCGACAGCCCGTCTTCGGTAATCGGCCGTGCGCCGCCGATGCATTCGGTGACGTTCTGCCCGGTCATCTCGATATGAATACCGCCGGCGTAGCTGCCTTCGGCGTGGTGCACCTGAAAGAACTCCTTCACTTCGCCGAGGATTTGCGCAAAGTCGCGGGTCTTGTAGCCGCTGCTGGCCTTGATGGTGTTGCCGTGCATCGGATCGGAGCTCCACAGCACCTGCTTGCCCTCGCGCTGTACGGCGCGGATCAGGTTGGGCAAGTGGTCGCCGACTTTGCCTGCGCCCATGCGCGCAATCAGGTTGAGGCGACCAGGGTCATTGTTCGGGTTAAGGATATCAATCAGGCGGATCAGATCGTCCGGGTTCATGCTCGGCCCGACTTTCACGCCGATCGGGTTGTTCACCCCGCGCAGGAATTCGACGTGGGCGCCGTCCAACTGGCGTGTACGGTCGCCGATCCACAGCATATGGGCCGAGCAGTCGTAGTAGTCGTTGGTCAGGCTGTCGCGGCGCACGAAGGCTTGTTCATAGTTGAGCAGCAACGCTTCGTGGGCGGTGAAGAAGCTGGTTTCGCGCAATTGCGGCGAGCTGTCCATGCCACAGGCGCGCATGAAGGCCAGGGTCTCGTCGATGCGGTCGGCCAGTTGGCTGTACTTCTCGGCCAGGGCTGAGTTGGCGATAAAGTCCAGGTTCCACTTGTGCACCTGGTGCAGGTCGGCGAACCCCCCTTGGGCAAACGCGCGTAGCAGGTTGAGGGTGGCGGTGGACTGGTGGTAGGACTGCAACAGGCGGTCCGGGTCCGGCACACGGCTTTTTTCATCGAAGCCGATGCCGTTGACGATGTCGCCACGGTAGGCAGGCAGGGTGATACCGTCGATGGTCTCATCGTTGGACGAGCGCGGTTTGGCAAACTGGCCGGCCATGCGTCCGACTTTCACCACCGGGCAACCGGCAGCGAAGGTCATGACAATCGCCATCTGCAGCAGCACCTTGAAGGTGTCGCGGATTTTTGCCGCGGAGAACTCGGCAAAACTCTCGGCACAATCGCCACCTTGCAGGAGGAAGGCGCGGCCTTGGGTCACTTCGGCAAACTGGCGACGCAACTCACGGGCTTCCCCGGCAAACACCAGCGGCGGGTAGCTGGCCAGGTTCTGCTCCACCTGCAACAGGTGTGCAGCGTCCGGATACTGGGGTTGTTGCTGGATTGGCAGGGCGCGCCAGCTGTCGGGGCTCCAAGGTTGGCTCATCATGAACTCGATTGGGTGATTGACGGATAACGCTGATGTTATCAGCAATTAGTGCGTGACCTGTTGCTGCCGGTTGGCCGACAATCGCGCCTTTGCCAAGCGGTAACCCCTTAGGAGTAGTGATGACCGAGGAGCGTGTCGAGCGCCTGCTGGCCGAAGTCCATGATGATTTCGGCATGATCCGTGTGCTCGAAGTAGCCGATTACCGCTTTCTCGAATTCGGCGACGCCATCGAGCAAAGCTGCGTGTTCACCGCCGACCCTAGCTGGTTGGAGTATGACTACACCCGGGCCATGTTGATCGGTGCGCTGTGCCATGAGCAGCCGGAGAGCGCGTTGTTCCTCGGTTTGGGCGCGGGCACGTTGACCCAGGCATGCCTCAGGTTTCTGCCTTTGGAAGACGTCGAGGCCATTGAACTGCGCCCTGATGTACCGCGCCTGGCCATCGAATACCTGGGGCTCGATGACGACCCGCGCTTGTACATTCGAGTGGGGGACGCCCTGCAATTGCTCGATACCGCTGAATCGGCCGACCTGATCTTCGTCGACCTCTACACCGATGTCGGCCCCGGTGTAGGGCATCTGGCCTGGACCTTTCTGGAAAGCTGCCAGAAGAAACTCAACCCCGGCGGCTGGCTGGTGATCAACCAGTGGGCCACCGATGATGGTAAACCGCTGGGCGCGGCATTGCTGCGTGGGTTGTATCACCGACACTACTGGGAGCTGCCGGTGAAGGAGGGCAATGTGATTCTGCTGGTGCCTTCCGAGCTGGATCAGGAACTGGACCTCGATGCCCTGTCAGCCCGCGCCGAAGCCTTGGCGCCGCGATTGGGGTACTCGTTGCAGCCGTTGATCAAGGCTATTCGGCCGGCGACCTAGTTGGCAATACCGACGCGATCGGGAGCAAGCCCCCTCCCACATTCGACCGCATTTCAGATCCGTTTACACGTACACATGTGGGAGGGGGCTTGCCCCCGATCGCGTCGGTATTGCCAACTCAAATCCCCTTGAACACCCCCGGTCGCTTCTCGATCATCGCCCGCACACCTTCCTTGGCATCCTCGCTGTTGAGCAATTTATCCACCATGGGTGGCAGGGCGGCGGCTGCGACAGCTTCGCCTTCCATACGCGCCAGACGCGCCGACATCAACGTCGCCTGCACGCCAAGCGGCGCCTGACGAGCAATGCGGTTGGCCAGTTCGATGGCGCGGGGCAACAGGTCTTCACTGGCCATTACTTCCTGTACCAGGCCCAGGCGCAGGGCTTCATGGGCGTCGAACTCGTCTCCGGTAAGCAGCCAGCGCATCGCATTGCCCCAGCCCGCGATCTGGTGCAAGCGCATTGTCGCGCCGCCAAACGGAAAGATCCCACGTTGCACTTCCATCTGTGCAAAGCGTGTATTGCTGGCGCAGAGGTTGATATCCGCCGCCAGCATCAACTCGATACCAATGGTCAGGCAGTAGCCCTGGGCCGCGACGATCACCGGTTTGCTGACCCTGGGCCCTGCGAATACGCCCCAGGGATCGCACCCGCCCAGCGGCGGTTGCCAGCCGCCCGCCATCACGCCGCTGACATTGGCCAAGTCCAGCCCCGCCGTGAAGTGATCGCCGTGGGCAAATACCACGGCCACCCGGGCGTCATCGTTTCGATCAAATTCGCCATAGGCCAGGCTCAGCTCATTGAGTAAATCCAGATCGAAGGCATTGCGTTTGGCCACGCGGTCCAGGCCCAGCAACAGAACATGGCCCTCAAGTGCACGGCTGACGCGGCTACTGCTGGCTTGTTTCATCGGGTGTGCCCTCGGGCGCGGGTAGGGTTTCAGACCGAAGGGCCTGAGTGGGTGGGTGAACCGTTTAAGCTTGATGACCAGCAGGGCTGGGCCTTTGAAAAATAGACCCTGGCGCACAGATCTGCAAAGCCCGCGACGCAGCGCGGTTTATCAGTGCGCTGCGATAAAAAAAGCTCCCTTTTTCAGCTATTTCCGGTATAGTGCGCGCCGGCCTTTAACCGGGCCGCGTTTAGGTAGCGCAATTCCCCGAAGTCAGCTTCGGCTGCACGTCCGCACAGCGGACTCTCCCTTGACGAATCTTTTTCATTCATTCGTTTTCGCAAATCCCCGCCGACAAAGCAGCCAGGGCGACTCTTGAGTCTCAACACGGCATGCGCAGCTTTGGAGCATGGGTCTTTGCGGATGCACTTAGAGGCAGACCCATGACCCAGGAAACCGGCGGCTTCGCCGCTTTTAATCTTAACCCGAACATTCTCGCCGCTGTCATCGCGACTGGCTACGAAGAACCTTCGGCTATTCAGCAGCAATCGATCCCGATCATCATGGCCGGCCAGGACATGATTGGCCAGGCGCAAACCGGTACCGGTAAAACCGCCGCGTTCGCCCTGCCTATTTTGCATTGCATCGATCCTGCCAAGCGCGAGCCGCAAGCCCTGATCCTGGCGCCAACCCGAGAGTTGGCGCTGCAAGTAGCAACCGCTTTTGAAACCTACGCCAAGCAAATGCCAGGCGTAACCGTTGTGGCCGTTTACGGCGGCGCGCCGATGGGCCCACAACTCAAGGCTATCCGTAACGGCGCACAGATCGTTGTCGCCACCCCGGGCCGTCTGTGCGACCACCTGCGTCGTGACGAGAAAGTCCTGTCGACCGTGAACCACCTGGTTCTGGACGAAGCTGACGAAATGTTGAAGCTGGGCTTTATGGATGACCTGGAAGTCATCTTCAAGGCACTGCCACCGACCCGTCAGACCGTATTGTTCTCGGCTACCCTGCCGCAGTCGATCCGTGCCATTGCCGAACGCCACCTGCGCGATCCGCAACACGTGAAGATCCAGACCAAGACCCAGACCGTTACCGCGATCGAACAGGCTCACCTGTTGGTTCACGCTGACCAGAAGACCTCGGCTGTATTGAGCCTGCTGGAAGTCGAAGACTTCGACGCCCTGATCATGTTCGTGCGCACCAAGCAAGCGACCCTGGACCTGGCCAGTGCCCTGGAAGCCAAAGGCTACAAAGCCGCTGCGCTGAACGGTGACATCGCCCAGAACCAACGTGAGCGCGTGATCGACTCCCTCAAGGATGGCCGTCTGGACATCGTTGTAGCGACCGACGTTGCTGCCCGTGGCCTCGACGTTCCACGTATCACCCACGTGTTCAACGTTGACATGCCGTACGATCCAGAGTCCTACGTTCACCGTATCGGCCGTACCGGCCGTGCGGGTCGCGAAGGTCGTGCACTGCTGCTGGTGACTCCGCGCGAGCGCCGCATGCTGCAAGTGATCGAGCGTGTCACCGGTCAGAAAGTTGCCGAAGTGCGCCTGCCGGATGCCCAGGCCGTTCTTGATGCTCGCATCAAGAAATTGACCAACAGCCTGGCGCCATTGGTGGCTGACGCTGAATCGACTCACGGCGACCTGCTGGACCGCCTGACCGCCGATATCGGTTGCACCCCGCGTGCCCTGGCTGCAGCCCTGCTGCGCAAAGCGACCAATGGTCAAGCCCTGACCCTGGCTGCCATCGAGAAAGAGCGCCCACTGGTACCGAACAACGCCCCGCGCGGTGATCGTCCAGAGCGTTCCGGCGACCGTCCAGAACGTGGCGATCGTGAGCGTCGTGCTCCGGTTCCATTGGCTGAAGGTCGTGCTCGTTGCCGTACCGCGCTGGGTGCACGTGACGGTATCGCTGCCAAGAACCTGCTGGGCGCTATCCTCAACGAGGGTGGCCTGGCGCGTGAAGCCATCGGTCGCATCCAGGTACGTGACAGCTTCTCCCTGTTGGAGCTGCCGGAGGATGGCCTGGAAAAACTGCTGGCCAAGCTCAAAGACACTCGCGTTGCCGGTAAGCAGCTCAAACTGCGTCGCTACCGCGAAGATTGATCCGCCTCTGGGCTGATTGATCGCACATAAAAAATCCCCGACTGGTTCGGGGATTTTTTTTGCCTGGGATTTCAGGCTGTGCATCTGCGTTAGCCAAAGCGGTAGATGTCCATGCCCAAGGCGCCGAGGGTGAAGCCCTGATGTGCCACGCTGAAATCACCTCCGGCACCCCGCGCAAAGTACAGCGGCAACAAATGCTCGTCGCTGGGGTGGCTGCGCACTGCATGGGGCGCCAGGAGGCGATAGTCATGCAAGGCTGTTTCGTCACCGGCAGCGAGTTTTTCGACCACCCAGTCGCGAAAGGCTAGCGCCCATGGC
Organism: Pseudomonas sp. W2Jun17; assembly: GCF_023127795.1. Lineage (NCBI taxonomy): Bacteria > Pseudomonadati > Pseudomonadota > Gammaproteobacteria > Pseudomonadales > Pseudomonadaceae > Pseudomonas > Pseudomonas sp. W2Jun17. The sequence continues at coordinate 38,007 of NZ_SPKO01000034.1, forward strand.
GTGATGGTTTCCGGCCCGGCGCGCCAGTCCAGCTCACCGAGATTATGGGTGATGCTGCCGGAGCCGATCAGTAGCACACCTTGATCGCGAAGGCTGCAGAGGGCGTGTCCAACTCGGGTTTGAAAAGCCGGGCCCATGCGGCTTGGCAGGGAGACTTGCACCACCGGAATATCCGCCGCCGGGTACATCAGCGACAGGGGCACCCAGGTGCCATGGTCGAAGGGCCGTTGGTTGTCGACGCGTGCAGTCAGGCCGTCAGCCTGCAATAACTCGACAATTTCATTTGCCAGCTGTGGATCACCCGGCGCAGGGTATTGCACCGCAAACAGTTCGCGAGGGAAGCCGCCGAAGTCGTGCCAGGTTTCGGGCGCGGCGCTGCCACTCACCAGTAACTCGTGGCTTTCCCAATGCGCCGATACCACCACAATCGCCTTGGGCCGTGGCAACGCGGCTGCCAGGGCCTGCAGCGCCGGGCCGCTGGCACCGGGTTGCAGGGCCAGCATCGGGGAGCCATGGGAGATAAACAGGCTGGGGAGCATAAGAGGGGTCCTGAAGAATAATATGGCGCTATCTTCATTCAGATCATTAATCGAGATCTAATATAAGATTTAGTGTCTTTTGATCGATTTTTTCAAGGTGATGCATGGACGCAAAAATTTGGCAGGAACGCTGGGCAACCAATCAGATCGGTTTTCATCAGTCCGACGTTAATCCTTACTTGCAGCGGCATTGGTCAACGTTGGGCCTGGCTGATGGTGCCAGGGTTTTCGTGCCTTTGTGTGGCAAGAGCCTGGACATGAAGTGGTTGGCGGATCGCGGGCATCGCGTGATGGGTGTGGAGGTGTCTGATCAAGCCGTTGAGGCGTTCTTCAGCGAGCAGGGGCTTACGCCGCAGATCGATCAGAGAGGCGTGTTCAAGGTGTATCAGGCGGGTCTGGTCGAAGTGTGGTGCGGTGACTTCTTCGCCCTTGACTCAAGTGCAGTGGCTGATTGCACGGCGCTGTATGACCGTGCGGCACTGATCGCCTTGCCGCAGCCAATGCGCTCGCGATACACCGAGCATCTCGATACCCTGCTGACCCCCGTCTGTGAGGGGTTGTTGATCACTGTCGACTACGACCAGGCACAAAGGGCTGGCCCGCCTTTCGCCGTCCCGGATGAGGAAGTGCAGTCGTTGCTGGGCCCGCACTGGAATGTGGTCACGCTGCAAGAGCGGGACATTTTGAGTGAAAGCAGCAAATTCAAGGCGGACGGCGTTACTCGGCTTGATGAGCGTGTTTATCGGCTGACCAGGCGGTAAATCACGTCCACGAAAAAGGGGCGATTCAATCGCCCCTTTTTTGTCTTGCCTGGGTTATCAGCCCCGACGACGCAGTGCGTCGATCCGCTCTTCCAGCGGCGGGTGGCTCATGAACAGGCGAGCCATGCCCTGTTTGATGCCACCGTTGATGCCAAAGGCCGTCAGGCTGTCCGGCATATGCACCGGCAGGCCCTGTTCGGAGCGCAAGCGTTGCAGCGCGCCGATCATTGCGCTGGTGCCCGCCAGGCGTGCGCCGGCTTCATCTGCGCGGAACTCGCGTTTGCGCGAGAACCACATGGTGATCGCGCTGGCCAGGAAGCCCAGCACCAACTCGGCGAAGATGGTCGCCACGAAGTAGGCAATGCCGCGACCTTCTTCGTTCTTGAAGATGACCTTGTCGACAAAGTTGCCGATGATCCGCGCAAAGAACATCACGAAGGTGTTCACTACGCCCTGTACCAGCGCGAGGGTGACCATGTCGCCGTTGGCCACGTGACCGATCTCGTGGGCCAGCACCGCCTTGACTTCATCGGGCGAAAAACGCTCCAGCAAGCCCTGGCTTACGGCCACCAGCGCGTCGTTCTTGTTCCAGCCGGTAGCGAAGGCGTTGGCCTCATAGGCAGGGAAAATCCCCACTTCGGGCATTTTGATGCCTGCTTCTTGAGATAGCTGCTCCACGGTTTGCATCAGCCATTGTTCATGGCGAGTGCGAGGTTGAGTGATGACCTGGGTGCTGGTACTCATCTTCGCCATCCACTTGGAGATGAACAGCGAAAACAGCGAGCCGGCAAAACCAAAGACCGCACAGAAAACCAACAGCTGATTGAGGTTCAGGTCAACCCCGTTGGCCGCCATGAACCCGTTGAAGCCGAACAGGCTCAGGGTGATGCTGGCAATCAGCACGACCGCCAGGTTAGTGGCCAAGAACAGCAGGATGCGCATCATGGTTGTAGGGTTCTCCTCATGCTTAATATGTCGCGTACTGCGGGGTATATAAGGTGCCGCATGGGGTGATTCAACCGAGCGACTATTTCAAACTGTGTCCTACAGCGTGAACGTAAGGCCCTGAAGGGATTTTCCGACCTGTATTGTCGGCCATGACCGGCGTGAGTTTGCCTTGCCGCCCCGTGATTACAGGGGGCACGCCTCAGGCAGGGGCTGAGTGAACTACCACCGCGCGTAAGCGAGAAAGAAGTGTTGCCAGATAATCGCTGTACGACCCAATGTGAGTCGTACAGCGTCAATTTCCTTACTGGCGATAGGACTTCAGGAAGTTGCCGATGCGACCGATGGCCATTTCCAGGTCATCCACACGTGGCAAAGTCACCACGCGGAAGTGATCCGGCCATGGCCAGTTGAACGCAGTGCCCTGGACCACCAGCAGCTTTTCCGACAGTAGCAGGTCGAGCACGAACTTCTCGTCGTTGAGAATCGGGCAGACTTTCGGGTCGATCCGCGGGAACGCATACAACGCGCCCATAGGCTTCACACAGCTCACACCGGGGATCGCGTTGAGCAACTCCCAGGTGCGGTTGCGCTGCTCCAGCAGGCGACCCTGGGGCAAGATCAGGTCATTGATGCTCTGGTAGCCGCCGAGGGCGGTCTGGATGGCGTGCTGGCTCGGCACGTTGGCACACAGGCGCATGTTGGCCAGCATGTCGATGCCTTCGATGTAGCTCTGGGCATTATGCTTGGGGCCGGAAATGGCGATCCATCCGGAGCGGAAGCCCGCCACGCGATACGACTTGGACAGGCCGTTGAAGGTCAGGCATAGCAGGTCCGGAGCCAGGGAGGCGGTGCATATGTGAACGGCGTCATCGTAGAGGATCTTGTCGTAGATCTCGTCGGAGAACACTACCAGGTTGTGCTGGCGTGCCAGTTCAAGCATGCCCAGCAGCACTTCCTTGGAGTACACGGCGCCGGTAGGGTTGTTCGGATTGATGATCACCAGCGCCTTGGTGTTGGGGGTGATCTTGGCCTTGATGTCGGCCAGGTCCGGAAACCAGTCGGCGCCTTCATCACACAGGTAATGCACCGGATGGCCGCCAGCCAGGGTCACGGCAGCGGTCCAGAGCGGATAGTCCGGTGCCGGCACCAGCACTTCATCGCCATTGTTGAGCAGCGCCTGCATCGACATCACGATCAGCTCGGACACGCCGTTGCCCAGGTAGATGTCCTCGATGCCGACACCTTCGACCTGCTTCTGCTGGTAGTACTGCATTACCGCCTTGCGTGCACTGAACAGGCCCTTGGAGTCGCTGTAGCCTTGGGCGGTCGGCAGGTTGCGGATCACGTCCTGGAGGATTTCGTCCGGCGCTTCGAAACCAAACGGCGCCGGGTTGCCAATGTTCAACTTGAGGATGCGATGGCCTTCCTCTTCCAGGCGCTTGGCGTGCTTGAGCACTGGGCCGCGAATGTCGTAGCAGACGTTGGCGAGCTTGTTCGATTTGCTGACCTGCATGGCGATGTGATCCTGAAAATGAACGATTCAGACGGCGTAGGCACTACCGTAGGGTGAATCCTGCGCGGTTCGCCCCCATAAATACGTTTGAATGCCGATGGCGCGGGTGCCAGACTGGCGTTTTGAAGAGGCGCAATCATACGTGCCGCCTGATCCATGGAAAAGACACAGATCAGGGTTTTTCAGTTGCCGAGGTGTACCGATGGAAAAGTTGCAGAAAACCGTTGATGAGTGGAAGGCCATGCTCGACCCTGAGCAGTACAACGTGTGCCGCCTCAAGGGCACCGAGCGGCCTTTCAGCGGCAAGTACAACGGCACCAGGACCGACGGCGTGTATCACTGCATCTGCTGTAATGAGCCGCTGTTCGATTCGACCACCAAGTTTGATTCCGGCTGCGGCTGGCCGAGCTTCTACGCGCCGATTGCCGACAGCGCGATGATCGAAATTCGTGACGTCAGCCACGGCATGATTCGTACCGAAGTCACCTGCGCCAAGTGCGACGCACACCTGGGGCATGTGTTCCCGGACGGGCCGCCGCCGACGGGCCTGCGCTACTGCATCAACTCGGTGTGCCTGGACCTGGTGCCGCGCTCGGCTTGAAGCGATAAACAGGCCCGAATGCCAGTCGGTCAAGCGTACGCGTATCACTTCTTCCCCTGAATTGAGGCATTGCCATGAGCGACTCCCTGCTGAGCATCCCTTGCACCACCATCAAGGGTGAGCAAAAGACCCTGGCCGATTTCGCCGGCAAGGCCATTTTGGTGGTCAACACCGCCAGCAAATGTGGCTTCACCCCCCAGTACAAGGGCCTGGAGCAACTTTGGCAGCGCTACAAGGACCAGGGGCTGGTGGTGCTGGGGTTTCCCTGCAACCAGTTCGGCAAGCAGGAACCGGGTAACGAAGGCGCGATAGCCGAGTTCTGCGAGCTGAACTTCGGTGTCAGTTTTCCGCTGTTCAAGAAGGTCGACGTCAATGGCAGCGATGCCCACCCATTGTTCGTACAGTTGAAAAAGCAGGCCCCGGGGCTGCTGGGCTCCAAGAATATCAAGTGGAACTTCACCAAGTTCCTCATCGGCCCCGACGGCAAGCAGGTCAAGCGATTTGCGCCAACGACCAAGCCACAGGACCTGAGCCAGGAGATCGAAGCCTTGCTCAAATGACCACGATAGTGCGGGCGCAGCCTCAGAGGCTTGTCGTCGTCGGTACCCACAACTCCAGCAGCGCATGGAGCTCTTCGCGGCGAAACGGCTTGGCCAGGTAATCGTTCATGCCCGCCGCCCGGCAACGCTCGCGCTCTTCGGACAGGGCATTGGCGGTCAAGGCGACAATGGGCAGGTCTGGCCAGCGCCCGCTACGGCGAATTTGCCGGCTGGCCTCGTAGCCATCCATCACCGGCATGTTGCAGTCCATCAGCACCATATCGAAGCGCTGGTCCTCAAGCAGCTTGAGCGCTTCCCCACCATGGGCAGCCACAATCACCTCACACCCCAGCTTGCTGAGCATCCCCTTGGCCACCAGTTGATTGACCGCGTTGTCCTCCACCAACAAGATGCGCGCGCGGTGAGCCAGCGGCGCGGCTTCCATCTGGATCGGGTCGAGGATCGGTTGCGTGCTGCTGCGCAGGTTGCGTTGCAGGATCTGGTACAGCGCGTTACGGCTCAATGGGCGTGCTTGTTGCTGCAGCGGTGCCAGCGCCGCGACTTCTTCACTGGGCATGAAGTTGCCATAGGCGGTGACCAGCAGAATCGGCGCGCTGATTGCCGGGCGCAAGCGGAACAAGCATTCAGGGCAGTCGGTAATCAACAGGTCAGGGGCCAGTGCGCTCAAATCATCGTCTTGGGAATAGCACCTTGGTGTCAGCCCCCAAGAGGGCAGCAGGGTGGTGAGCAGCTCTGTCAACCCGCCACCGGCATGGGTGATGGCGATTACATCACCTGTGAGCGGTGTATAGCGCGTGGCAGGTAAATGGGTCGGTAGCGGGAGGTCGGCGCAGAACTGGCTGCCAAAGCCCACCTCCGAGCTGATACTCAAGCGGCCTTGCATGGCTTCACACAGATTGTGCGTCAAGGCCAGTCCCAAACCCGTACCGCCAAATTGACGGGTGATGCCCGCACCGGCCTGGGTGAAGGGTTGGAAGATTTTCACCTGGGCTTCCTGGGCGATACCGATGCCGGTATCACAGACTTCAATATTGACCCTGCCTTCCAGGGCACGCAGGCGCACATCGACCCGGCCGAAGCGCGTGAACTTCAAGGCATTGGAAAGCAGATTACTGACGATTTGCCGCACCCGGGTCGGGTCGCCGATGACCTGGGCGGGAAACTGTGGATCAATCAGGCACGTCAGCTCGACACTCGGCGCCGCATTCTGCGACAGCAGGTTGGCAGTGTCTTCCACCAGTGAGCCCAGGTCGAAGGGGATATGTTCCAGTTCCAGTTGGCCGGCATCGAACTTGGACAGATCGAGAATATCGTTGAGCAATTCGACCAGCACTTTGCCCGAGTCATGGGCGATCGACAGTTGCTGGCGCTGCTCGGCATTCAGTGGGCTGTCGAGCGACAGTGCAATCATCCCCAGCAGGCCATTGAGCGGCGTACGGATTTCATGGCTCATATTGGCCAGGAACGCGGCCCGTGCCTGTGCCATCCCCAGCGCGGTCATCCTGGCTGCTTCCAGTTCATCATTGGATTGGCTCAAGCGTTGGTTGCTGGCCTTGAGTTCAAGGGTGCGCGCCGAAACGATATTTTCCAATTGGCCCAGGTATTCGGTGAGGCGGTCCTCGGCGTGACGCCGCTGATGGATCTCGGTTTCCATGTTTTCAAATTGCTGGTTGGCGACGTCGACCAATACGCCGATTTCGTCGTGCTCATGCCCCGGCGGGCAATCCAGGCGTGCCTGTTTGCGGGTACTCAACTCTCGGATAATACGTACCAGCGGTTGCGTGAGCATTACGTAGAATAAGCCCAGCAAGATCCCGGTCAGCAGCAGGCTGCGGGTAAATCCGTTGAGCAGGGTGATCTCGGCGCGATGCAGGAAACGGCTGCCAAAGGCATAGGTATCGACGTCGAGGCGCAATACGCCGAGGGATTCGTTGGGCATATGGTTGAGAAACAGTCGGTCCTCGAACTGACGATTGGCGCCAAACAGAAAATCGCTGACCGGGCGATAGTTGCTTTCTTTGCGCGGGCGGTTGACGTCGGCCAGCACCGCGCCATTGTTGTCGATCAGCTGCGCACGGGTGATGGCAGGGGAGTGCAGCAGGCCCAGGGTCAGCTCCTGGGCGAGTTCGGCATCGATGTTGTAGGCGATACGCGACGCGGGGTTATGGCTGATTTCAATCAGTGAGCGTATTTCACGGTTGATGGATGCGTCTTCACTGGCATAATCAATGCCGATTTGGATCAGACTGAGCAAGGTTCCCAACACGAAACCGACCAGCACAGTCAATCTGGCTTGTTTATAAGACAAGCGGTGGGCGAACTTGATATCCATCGAGTGTTGAACCACTTCACGTTTCCTTTCGCCCGGCAAGCATAGCTGAACATCCCCAAGCTTCTGCTTGCCGGGCACGAATCGTTTTTTGACGCAGCCTCATGCGGTCTGCCGCAGGGTTGCCAATACGCCATCTTTTACAAGAACTTGCCAGAGGAATAATCATGGATTCTCGATTGAATGCCTTCCTTGAGCGGGCCGACGCCGTACTTGCTCGCCTGGAACCCTTATTGCCGGCCCCGCGCCAAGCCATCGACTGGCGCCAATGCCTGGCCGCTCGTTGGCAGCGTGAAGGTCGCAGTGGCTTCCTGTTGCCGCTGGAAGTGAGCCTGGATATGCGCTTGTCGGACCTGATTGGCGTCGACAAGCAACGTGAACAACTGGCGCGTAATACCCAGCAGTTCCTCGATGGCCTGCCCGCCAACCATGCGCTGCTGTGGGGTTCTCGCGGCACCGGCAAGTCTTCCATGGTGCGCGCCTTGCTGGCTCAGCACGCCACGGCGGGTCTGCGCTTGATCGAAATCGAACGCGACCACCTGGCCGACCTGCCGCGCGTGGTCGAACAGTTGATAAAACTGCCGCAGCGCTTCATTTTGTTTTGCGATGACCTCTCGTTCGAAGCCGGCGAAGGCGATTATCGCGTGCTCAAAAGCGTGCTGGACGGCTCCCTGGAGCAGGCGCCGGAAAACGTGCTGCTGTATGCCACGTCCAACCGCCGTCATCTGGTGCCGGAGAACCAGAGCGACAACGACAACTGGAAACGTGTGGATGGCGAGTTGCACCCGAGCGAGGCGGTAGAGGACAAGATTGCCTTGTCGGACCGTTTTGGCTTGTGGCTGTCGTTCTATCCGTTTTCCCAGGAGCATTTCCTGGATGTGGTGGAACACTGGATTGGCGAGTTGGCCGGCAAGGCCGGCTTGCAGTGGCAGCGCGATGAGCAGCTTGATGTACTCGCGGTGCGCTGGGCCACAGGGCGCGGTAACCGCAATGGCCGTTGTGCCTATCAGTTTGCCCGTTACTGGGTAGGTCTTAAATTGCTGGAACGTCAACCATGATCGATTTGCAACAGGCCGGCAGCGGTCTTGATGGCTACGCCATGCTGTGTGCACAACTGGAGTCATTGCTGGCGGATGAGCGTGACTTTATTGCCAACAGTGCACAGTTTTCTGCATTTCTGTTCAACCAGCTCGATGACCTGAACTGGGCAGGCTTTTACCTTAATCGCAATGAAGAACTGGTGCTTGGGCCGTTCCAGGGTCAGATAGCCTGCGTACGTATCCCGTTCGGCCGTGGCGTATGTGGCGCTGCTGCGGCTTCACGACAAACCCAGCGAGTAGAGGATGTGCATGCGTTCCCAGGCCATATCGCCTGTGACAGCGCCTCGAACAGTGAGTTGGTGGTGCCATTGGTCAAAGACGGTCAGCTGATTGGCGTGCTTGACCTCGACAGTCCCTCGCTGGCCCGTTTTACACCTCAGGACCAGGCAGGGATTGAACGGCTGGCGGCGATTTTCCTGCGGCTGACCGACTGCTGAACCTGGGAGCCACGGCAGAGGAGTGCAGGAGCGAGTGACTCGCTCCTGCCGTTGCGGGCCCGGGCGTTTATTGGCCTTGCAGCTCGGCCAGTTGAATCTGCAGCATCCTCTCCAGTTCCAGCATGAGATGCTCCAGCGCCTTGATGCCGGTTTCAATGGTTGCCCACTCTTCATTGCGAGCGCAGGTTTGCTCCAGCGCTTCGCATTGCCCAGCCAATGAATGGGCCTGAACGATACGGGCAGCGCCCTTGATTTTGTGGGCTTGTTCAATGATCTCGGGGGGGTGGGCCTGCCGGTTCAACAGCGTGACAAGCGCCTGACGGTCGTCACGGCTGCTGCTCAGCAGCTCCTCCAGCAGGCGTCGACTCAATTGCGGGTCGCCGCCGGTCAACGCTTGCAGGCACTCGAGGTTCAGGCGCTGGTTCGCAGGTTTGGGAGCGATTTGCGCCAGTTGCCGTTCCAGTACGGTCAGGCTGATGGGCTTGAACAGGCAGTCATCCATGCCGGCCTGCACGCAACGTTGTCTTTCCTCTGGCTGGGCGTTGGCAGTAAAGCCCAGCACCACACAAGGTACCAATTGCTCGCGTTGCTCATATTCACGGATTGAACGGCTCAGCTCATAGCCATTCATGATGGGCATGTTGCAATCGGCGATCACCAGGTCGAAATGCTCCTTGCGCCAGGCCTGGAACCCTGCAGCACCGTGCTCGGCGGCAGTGAATTGATGACCCAGGTAGCCCAGTTGCTGGCACATCAGCAGGCGGTTCGCCGGGTGGTCGTCTACCACCAGTACATTCAGCACCCGAGTGGCGGCCGGTGCTTCAGGCTGTTGCTCACCCACCACCGTGATCGTTTGCAGGCGGGGTACGCTCAGGTTGACGTGCACCTGGGTACCTACCATGGGCACGCTGCTCAGGCTCAACTGGCCGCCCATCATGGCGCACAGGCTGCGGCAGATCACCAGCCCCAGCCCCGCGCCGCTCCTGGCCAGTTGACCGGAATTGTCCGCTTGGGCAAAGGGTTCGAACAGACGCAGTTGATCCTCCCTGCTGATGCCGATGCCGGTGTCTTCCACCACCAGCTTCAGCTCGATCTGCTCCGGTGCCTGGGTCGGCTGTACTTCCACTTTGATCTTCACCTGGCCTTGCTCGGTGAACTTGATCGCGTTGCTCACCAGGTTCGACAGTACTTGCTTGAAGCGCAGAGGGTCTATCAGCACTTCGATATCGTTCAGGTCGGGCTTGAATTCCAGCAGCAGGCTGAGGGTTTTCTGGCGTGCCAGACCGTCGAAGACACGCACCACCGACTCAATCACCTCGCGCAGATTGACGCGCTCCGGCGCCAGGCTGAGACGGCCGGACTCGATACGCGCGATGTCCAGGATGTCACCGATCAACTCCAGCAGATCCTTGGCCGAGTTGTACGCCACTTCGATGGCCGGGCGGTCGAGATGCCCTTGATCGGCGCGCTTGAGCGTCAGTTCGAGCATTCCGATCACGGCGTTCATGGGCGTACGGATCTCGTGGCTCATGGTGGCAAGGAACGTGCTCTTGGCGCGATTGGCCTCATCGGCCCGCTCTTTGGCGGCGCGTAGCTCATCAAACAACTCGCGTCGGTCGCTGATGTCGATCCAGCCGCCGATGATGCCCTGGACTTCGCCTGTGGAGTCGCGGTACGGCAGGATCCAGTGATAGATCGTCAGTTTGCGCTCGTGGATATGCAATGTGCGATCCAGGATCAGCGGAATGCCCTCGGCCACTACGCGCAGATAGTCGGCATGGTATTGCGCCGCCTCCGACTCCAGGGCCATGCTCATCTGGGTGACGCTTTTGCCGATCACGTCTTCGCGTTTGACGTCGAATACCTGCAGGTAGCTGTCGTTGCAGGTTTGCAGCAGGCCGTTGCGGTCACGCACGTAGATCGGATGGGGGGTTTCATTGACCAGCGCACGCATGAATTCGAATTGGTCGTTCAGGGCCCGTTCGGCCATTTTGCGGTGTTTTATCTGGCGCCGCATGTAGGCGTTCCAGGTCAGGGAAATCAGTAGCAACAGCCCGGTACCGATGATGATTCGAGATATCAATTGATGGTAGTTGCGCCAGTAGCTGTCGGACGCGGCGGTGTAACCCCGCCAACGACTGTTGATCACGCCCATTTCATCCGGGGCGATGCTGAGCAGCGCCTTGTCGAGGATCGAGCTCAGTTCCGTGGCGTGGCGCGATGTCGCCAGGGTATAAGTTGCCGGCGTAGTGCCAATGCTGGCGCTGATCTGCAGCTTGTCCTGAAAAGCCTTGGAAGACAGCAGGTAGTTGGCGATCACCAGTGTGCTCACTGCGCCATCCACTTGGCCCTGTGCGAGTAACTCCGATGCCCTGAAAGTATCACTGGTTTCGACCAGGTGAACCTGGGGGAAATCGTTGGTCAAGGTCTCGATCAAGGGGTTGCCCTGGGTTATCGCCAGGCGCTTTCCTGCCATTTGTGCGATGTTCGCGGGTGGCCCTGGCTCCTTGCGTGTCAACAATACGTAGGAGTTTTCCAGGTAGGGTCGGCTGAAATTGAGCTGCGAGTCCCTTGTGTTGCTCGGCACAATGGCCCCGATCATATCGACCTTCTGGCTGGTGACCTGATCGATCATCGCGTTGACATCACGCCCGCGTACAATCGAAAAGCGTAGGCCGGTGCGCAGGCGAATCAGCTCCAGGAGATCGGCGGTAATGCCGCGAAAGTTGCCGTCCGCATCGAAGAACGTGAGAGGCGCGAAGGTTTCATTGACGATCACCTTGACCACCGGATGCTCTTTAAGCCAGCGCTCTTCGCGTTGGGTCAGTTGCAATTTCTTGTCGGTGAGCAGGATATCGCTGCCGGCGCTCCAGCGTTTGGCGATGCTGTCTCGTTCGGTGATGGGGACCGCAGCCAGGACCGCGTCGACAATGCTCAGCAGCACGCGGTTATCTTCACGCATGGCGAAGCTGAAACCATAAGCCTCATGCTTGCCGAAATTGGCCATGCGGATGTTTTTGAGATAACCCTTGTTGATCATGTAGTGGGTGGAAATGGTGTCACCCAGAAACACATCCGCCTGGTCGAAGGCCACCGCATTCAAGGCGTTCTGATAAGACGGATAGGCGCGGATGATGGCCTTGGGGTACAGCTTTTCTACCTCATTGAGCGGCAGGTAATGGTAGACAAGGCTCAAGCGCAGCCCGTCCAGGCCCTCGTTGAGGCTACGGGTTTCTCCCTCGCGGGTGACCAGTACCGGTTGGTCCACGGCGTAGGGTTCAGAGAGGATAAGGTTCGGTGTCGCAGCCTCAAAACCGTTGGATGAGCCCAACAAGTCGATTTCCCCGGTTTCCAAGGCTCGAATGGCTGCATCCCGGGACGGGTAGCGCATTACGTTGACCGGCAAGGAGAGTGCTTTGGCCAACAACCCCGCGTAATCGGCGGTCAGCCCTTCATAATCATAGCCGCTGGACGTCAGGTCGAATGGCGGGTAATCGGGCGCGGAGGTGCCCAGCACCAGTTCGCGTTTGTTCTGTAGCCACTGGTGCTGAGCCTTGTCAAAATGAGTGCCGAGTTGAACGGCTCCCGCACGACTCAATAAGGTGAAGCGTTCCGGGTTTGTTTGGTGCTCTGCGAGCACGGCAGTGCTGAAGTACAGACCGGCACTCAATATAATCAGATAGTCCTTTATACGCCTGGGCATCCGCTTTCTCACACTAGCGCGTTTCGTTTTGCCATCTCGATGAGTTCTACCAAGGATTTGGCTTTGAGTTTTTGCATTAACCTCTTTTTATAAGTACTGACAGTCTTGTTGCTCAAAAACATGCCTTTGGCTATTTCCTTGTTAGTGCGGCCTTGTGCAAAAAGTTGCAAGACCATCAGCTCCCGGTCATTGACTGTCTTGAACAGTTCCAGTTCTTGTACATCCAGGCCTTCCGTTCCGGGGCCGTTCAACGCCTGGCTGGGGAAGTAGTTGTAACCGGACAGGACCGCACGGATGGCGCTCAGCAACTCGCTCAAGTCCCCTTCCTTGCACACATAGCCCTCGGCACCCGAGCGCATGCATCGCGTGGCAAACAGCGTAGGGCATTGCGCCGTGAGCACGAGGGTTTTCATCGAGGTGTTCATGGCGTTGAATCGGCAGAGCACCTCAAGGCCGTCGAGTTTCGGGATGCTGATGTCGAGAATCACCAGGTCTGGAAGGCATTCGCGGACCATCTGTATCGCATCGCACCCATTGTCTGTTTCGCCGACGACCTTGTAACCCTCATGCTCCAGTAACATTCGAATGGCAAGCCGGATTACCGGGTGGTCATCGATAATAAAAACTGAGTTCATAATCACATTCCATGCTGGTGCAAATAAAGCGGGCACATTAGCTCAGAAGATGAGGGCTCAGCATGAAGCTCACAGGGAGTAAATGCAAAACAGGAAAGTTCCTACGTTTAATAAGGCAAAAGCCTACAAGTTGTTAGGGGGACGTTACAGGGTATATCAACAATTTGAAGGTGGTTGCGCCAATAAACGGGGCCTTGGATTTTACGACGGACCTTATAGTGTTTTTCGTTGAAAATGGTGTTTAAGTTCCTACATGAGAGAGTTAAAAATTAACCTATTAGCCTTTCCAGCTCATCTTTGTTCAAGGGCTTGGACAAATAGCCAAGCAGTGGAAGACGTCGTTGCAAGGCTTGCCTGCTCAGGTTGATCAATTCCTGTGTGGGTAAGCCGCTTAACAGAATGGCGCCAGTGATGAAGCGCTGGCGGTTGGCGATTTCGATCAGTTCAAGCCCCGGCAGGTCAGGCAGGCATTGGTCACACAGCATCAGGTCGAAGGGGTGTTCGGACCGACTCATCGTGTGTATGGCCTGCTCGGCATTTTCCACAGGTGTCAGTTGCTCGAAGCCGAAGCTTTTGAGCAGGCACTGGGTGGCCAGAAGTTGAAAAGGGTGATCCTCCACCAAAAGAATACGAAGAGAGTGTCTGGGCATAAAAGTGCACACAGTGATGCAAGCGTCGATGGGGGCGGTAGGAATTGCGCGGCTGGCCCGTTAGGAGCGTGCGTGATTATTCTTCGGGTGCCTGTACGAATTCGATCAGGCCGCTCTGTTCCCATCGTAGGGCGATTCGTTTCAGGGAACGGGCGGCTTGATCGGATCGTTATTGAGGGCTGGAGCGCCCGGTCATCTCCCGTGCCATTTCAGTGGCGTAGCTGTCGGTCATACCGGCGATGAAGTCGATCATCCGCAGGAATGAGGCGTGCAGCGGCCAGGCCGGATCCGGCGCGCTATTGCCGAGCAAGTCCAGAATGCGCCGATTCTTGAATGACGGCGTGCGCCCGCCATGTTGTTCAAGGGCCGCGCCGCAGAAGGCGTTCAGCAGGATTTCCAGGGTGGTGTAGGCGCCGATTTCGTGCAGTGTCTTGCGCTTGTCCTGGAAGATCTTCTTGCGCGCCATGTCCTTGGCATCCAGCACACAGCGCTTCGCCGGCCCGTGCATATGCTCGACCAGATCGCCCGGCAGCGTGCCGGCGAGCAGGGCGTCCTGCTGTTCGACAAAGGCCTGCGCCGCTGCATTGGTCAGGTGCTCAATCGCTTTGCCGCGCAAGATCGCCAGCTTGCGGCGCCGAGAGTCAAGCGGGCCCAATTGGCGGTACGTCTGCGGCAAGTCATCGCCCACCAGATCAAGCAACAGCGACTCGACTTCGGCGTACTGCAGCAGCTCCATTTCCAGGCCGTCTTCCAGGTCGATCAGCGCATAGCAGATGTCGTCGGCCGCTTCCATCAGGTATACGAGCGGGTGACGGGCCCAGCGTTGCTCTTCAAGCTGGGGCAGGCCGAGCTTATGGGCGATTTGCTCCAGAATCGGCAGCTCGCTCTGGTAACAGCCGAACTTGTGCTTCTTGTAGCCCAGCGAGTCGGCGTGGCGGGCGGTCCAGGGGTACTTGAGGTACGTCCCCAAGGTGGCGTAGGTCAGCCGCGTGCCGCCGTCGAACTGATGGTATTCAAGTTGGGTCAGTACCCGAAAGCCCTGGGCATTGCCTTCGAAGTTGAGAAAGTCATTGCGTTCGGCGCTGCTCATGTCGTCCAACCAGCCGCGCCCGGCGGCCTGTTGGAACCAGTGGCGAATGGCATCCTCGCCGGAGTGCCCGAACGGCGGGTTACCGATATCGTGGGCAAGGCAAGCCGATTGCACCACCATGCCCAGGTCGCTCGGGTCGCACCAGTCGGGCAGGGCGCCGCGCAACGTTTCACCCACGCGCATACCCAGGGATCGGCCGACGCAACTGACTTCCAGCGAATGGGTCAGGCGCGTGTGGATATGGTCGTTGCTCGATACCGGATGCACCTGGGTCTTGCGGCCCAGGCGCCGGAACGCGCCGGAGAAAATAATGCGGTCGTGGTCTTTGTGAAAGGGGCTGCGGCCCAGTTCTTCAGGGCTGTGCAGAGGTTTTCCCAGGCGTTCGCGGTTCAGCAGGGTGGGCCAATCCAAGGCAACTACTCTCCGTTCGGTGAATGACATCCGCCAGCTTCCCGTTTCCGGCGTGGCGGAGCAAGCAAAAATCTACAGGTCGGCGGTGCGGGCGAAAAAAGGCCCGGCACCCGTTGACGAGGGCCGGGCCACTGGTATCGGCACGCTAAACGCCGGCAAAGGTTTAACTTTTGCGCGAGCCTTGCATGGCCAATTTGATCAATGGGATCAACCCTGCACCCAGCCGCACCAGACGTGTCACGCTGCTGATACTGCCGCCCTTGGCGCCCTTGCCGGTGAAAAAGCCCATCAGCGTCACCGCCGCCACGCCCCACAGTGGCGCGTGCTTGATGCCCAGGCTGTCCTGCCAGTTGTGGCGCATGTTGCGCATTTTCTGCAGAGGGGCCATCAGTTGCTGGGACTCATGACGGATTTCCTGGCGGTGCATTTCCATGCGCAGGCGGATCAGCGTCTTGCGCATTTCCCGGCGGGAGGTATTTTTCGGGATCTCGGTCATGCTCATGGCAGCAGGCGCTCCCGGTCGTTGGCCAGCTCTTCGAGCGTGGCGTGGAAGGGCGTGGATTCATCGAACACCGCCGCTTTCAGGCGCACACCGCAGAAGGCCGCGGCCAGGCTATAGAACACGCAAAGGCAGATGATCCCCGTCAGGCGGTAGCCGGTATCCCACACCAGGATCATCACCAGCGTCGACAACCCTACCAGCAACAGCAGGGCGAACACCAACGCCAGACCGGCAAACAACAACAGGCTGACAGTGCGGGCCTTTTGCTCCTGCAATTCGATGCCAAACAACTCGACATGGCTGTGCAGCAAGCCCAGCACAGCGGCGCCCAGGCGTCGGGAGGTGGAACCGCTTGCCGAAGAATGTGCGCTCGTTGATGAGCTGGATTCGCCGATAGACATGATTAGCGCCTTGTAGCCAGCAGACCGATCAAAAAGCCCACGCCGGCAGCGATGCCGACTGACTGCCATGGGTTGGCTTGCACGTAGTCTTCGGTGGCGGTGATGGCCGCCTGACCGCGCTCGCGCAGGGAGTCTTCGGTCAGTTGCAAGGTCTCGCGGGCCTTGAGCAGGCTCTCGTGGATCTTGGTGCGCAGTTCGTCGGCCTGATCGCCGGCCAGCACTGCGGTGTCGTCCAGCAACCTTTCGGTATCACTGACCAGGGTTTGAAAATCCGCCATCAGTATCTCTTGAGCAGTCTTTGCTGTTTTACCGGCCATGGTTGTCTCCGTGTGTGGCTGATCTGTACGTGTGGTTTCGAGTCGCGGCGTTCGCTGAAGGTTCACTGCAATTGTGTGGTACAGCTTTTGCTTTGCATTGGTGCGCAGGCTCAGAGGCCCGCGCCGAATATGGGCGGTCGGGGCGCACGCCTTGAAAAACCTTACCCTAAATAACTAAAACCCGCGGAAAAACCCTGTCGGCAACGGTCCGTTGTGTTGATCGCTGCGCTAAAGCGGTTCGTGCCCTCCCAAGAGGGACGAAGCCGGTGGTACCCATTTAGTGCGCCAACCCTCAGCTTGAACCGATTTGGTGCTTTTTGCCTTGATGCAGGCCTGCCAACCTCCATGGAAAATCTGCAAAGTGCGGTGGATACACTCGTCCACAGTTCCAACACCCTGTTTATCCTGATTGGCGCGGTCATGGTCCTGGCCATGCACGCCGGCTTTGCCTTCCTTGAAGTCGGCACGGTGCGCCAGAAGAATCAGGTCAACGCCCTGTCGAAAATCCTCAGCGATTTCGCCATCTCCACCCTGGCCTATTTCTTTATAGGCTATTGGATCTCATACGGTGTGAGCTTCATGCAACCGGCAGCCGTCATCAGCGCCGATCATGGCTATGGCCTGGTGAAGTTTTTCTTCCTGCTGACCTTCGCCGCGGCGATCCCTGCGATCATTTCCGGTGGCATAGCCGAACGTGCGAAGTTTGCGCCGCAGTTGTGCGCCACTGCACTGATCGTGGCGTTTATCTACCCGTTCTTCGAGGGCATGGTGTGGAACGGCAATTTCGGTCTGCAAGCCTGGCTGCTTGCAAGCTTTGGCGCCAGTTTTCACGATTTTGCCGGTTCCGTGGTGGTGCACGCCATGGGCGGCTGGCTGGCGCTGGCGGCGGTGTTGCTGCTGGGGCCGCGCAATGGACGTTATCGCGAAGGGCGCCTGGTGGCGTTTGCACCGTCGAGCATCCCGTTCCTGGCGCTGGGGTCGTGGATCCTGATCGTGGGATGGTTCGGCTTTAACGTGATGAGTGCGCAGACCCTCAACGGGGTCAGCGGCCTGGTGGCCGTCAATTCGTTGATGGCCATGGTTGGCGGTACCGTGGCCGCGCTGGTGATCGGCCGTAACGACCCAGGATTCCTGCACAACGGCCCCTTGGCCGGGCTGGTGGCGATCTGCGCAGGTTCCGACCTGATGCATCCGGTGGGCGCGCTGGTCACCGGAGTAGTCGCGGGCGGCTTGTTTGTGTGGTGCTTTATCGCCGCCCAGGCACGCTGGAAGATCGACGATGTGCTGGGCGTATGGCCGTTGCACGGCTTGTGTGGCGTGTGGGGCGGCATCGCCTGCGGCATCTTCGGGCAGGCCACCCTGGGTGGGCTTGGCGGCGTCAGCTTGATCAGCCAGTTGATCGGCACCGGCCTGGGCGTGTCGGTGGCGTTTGGTGGCGGCTTGCTGGTGTACGGCGTGATCAAGCGCGTGCAAGGGCTGCGCTTGAGTCAGGAAGAGGAGTATTACGGCGCGGACCTGTCGATCCACAAGATCGGTGCGGTCAGTCAGGATTGATCGGCGCTTGTTCATCAGTGTGTGGCGGCGGATAAAACCCGTGCAGCAAGCGATAGTGGTTCTGCCGCACTTCATCCACCCGAGCCTGTACCTGTTGGTCCGGCAGGCCCAGCAGGATCAGGGCGTGGGACGCGAGCATCAGGCTTGACTCAAGCAACTCGGGCACCACTTCGCTGGCCCCCGCGGCCTTGAGTTCAGCCAACTGGCTGTCATCACGGGTGCGCACCAGGATCGGCACCTGTGGGTTGATCCGTCGCGCTTCCTTGAGCACCACCAGGGCGACATCGCTGTTGTCGACGGCGATCACCACCAACCGCGCGCGCTCCAGGCCCACGGCACTGAGCAAGGCACCCCGGCGGCAGTCGCCATAATGCACGCTGCTTTCCTCGGTAGCGGCCTCCTGCACCCGTTCGGGGTCGTCATCCAGGGCGATAAACGCCTGGTGCTCGCGGCGCAAAAACCGCCCGATCGATTGTCCCACCCGACCATAACCGCAAATCACCGCGTGCCCGTGCAACTGAGCGTTGAGCGCGGTGATGTGCTCCAGTTGCACTTGCTGGTTGGGCTTGCGATGCAGGCGCAGGGCAATGGCCGGCGCTGCGCGCAACAGCAGCGGCGTCAACAGCATCGAGCAGAACGTGGCGGCCAGTAGCAGGCCGTTGAACTCATCCGGAATCAACCGGCTCTGCTGCATCTGCGCCATCAGCGCGAAACAGAACTCGCCACCCTGGGCCAGGGCCAGGCCGCTGCGCCAGGCGGTTTCAGTGTCGCTGCCACGCAGCTTGACCAGTACGGCCACCACAGAGCCTTTGACCAACATCAGCGTAAGGGTCAGGCCGAGGATCAACAGGCTGTGGCTGACGAATAACTGCAGGTCGATCAACATGCCGATGCTGACGAAAAACAGCCCCAGCAGAATGTCGCGAAACGGCCGGATATCCGCTTCTATCTGGTGACGATAATGACTCTCGCCCAGCAACATACCGGCCAGAAACGCACCAAGGGCAGGGGACAGGCCGAGCAGGTGGGTGAGCCAGGCGGTGAGCAAGACAATTACCAGCGCCAGCAGCACGAACAACTCTGCGGAATGGGACGCGGCGACCTCATGGAACAACCGCGGCAGCAACCAGCGGCTGGCGAATAACAGGCCGACGAACAACACCACGGTTTTGCCCAGGGTCAGCGGCAATGCCCAGTACCAGGCTTGGTCACTGCTGCCGGCAAACACCGGCACCAGTGTCAGCAGCAATACCGCCACCACATCCTGGAACAGCAGCACGCCTATCGCATTCTGGCCGTGGCTGCTGAAGATCTCCCCAAGACTGGTCAGTTCCTTGCTGACGATGGCCGTGGACGACAACGCCAACCCTGCACCCAGTAACAGCGCGATGCCCGGCGCCAGGCCCAAGCCCATCAGCGCAGCGCCGAGCAGGGCGCCGCATCCCAACACCTGCAAACTGCCCAGGCCGAACACCACGCGGCGCAGGGCGAACATTTTCGACAGGGAAAACTCCAGGCCCAGGGAGAACAGCAGAAACACCACGCCCATCTCGGCCAAGTCCGGCAGGTCCTCGTTGTCGTTCACCCAGTCCAAAGCAGTCGGCCCCACCGCCAGGCCCACGCACAGGTAGCCCAGCACGGGCGGCAGTTGCAGCCGGCGAAACAGCGCAATCACCACCAGGGATGAGGCCAGGATGATCAGCAGGTTGGCAAACACAGGCATCTCCATTGCAGGTGGACGGGCAAAAAGCCGCGAGAATCGCTGAATCAGTTATAGGCCATGGTGACCTGGATCAGGTGTTTTGTCGGCAATGGGATTTCACGGCGCGAGCGGGTTTAGAATGGTCACTTGTTTTTCTGACCGGGTTCTTTCGTCATGCCTCCTGAATGCCAGCTGTTCGGCACCCTGGGTTGCCATCTGTGTGAAATTGCCGAAGCCGAAATCATGCCGCTCGTCGAACACGGGCTGCTGGTGGAGTTGGTGGATATCACTGAGCCAGATGACCTGACAGAAGACTACGGCCTGCGGATTCCGGTGCTTCGCCGCAAGGACACCGGGGCGGAACTGGACTGGCCGTTCGACACCGGCCAGGTCGTTGCCTTTCTGCGCTGACGTTTATCCGATGGCGGGCTTGCGAATATTACGTTACTGTATATTCGTACAGCGATTGAATAGAGGGAACGCCCGTGGTGAATGTTGAACAATTGAAAAGCAGCGTCAATCGCATGTCCGCCGATGTGGTGCGCGACGCGGTCAACGAACTGCGCCTCGATGGGCTGGTCACGGAAGGCAAGACGCCCTTCAACAAAGTGCATTTCAACACCTGCTTTGCGGAAATCGAGGCGCTGTTCCAGCGTGCCGGTTATCACAAACAGTTGGATGTGGTGGGTTATCAAGGCTTGCTCTATGCGCTCTATGATCCGGGCCGTTGGGAAGCAGTGGACGTACTGCGCTGGCTCAAGGAGTTCACCGAGGCGGCGAGCGCTTCGCCGGTGCTGCGGGCCCAACTGGCCAAGGCATGAGAACGGCCCTAGGCTCAATCGCGCTCCATGCGGGATAATGCCCGCCTGTTTCCAGGTTCGAGCATTTGCATGTCCACTTCCGGTTTTTCCGCCGCCCAGCACCAAGCCAGCACGTTGTATCTGCCACCGGGGCCTTGGGCAACGGTGATCGACTGCCTGTGCGATCACTTCCCGGCCATTGGCCGTGAGCAGTGGCTGGACCGCATTGCCCGGGAACGAGTGCTGGATATCAATGGCAGCCCGATCAGCCTGGGCCTGGCCTACAAGGAAGGCCTGTGCATCTATTACTTTCGCGAAGTACCCAACGAAAAAGTGATTCCGGTACAGGAAACTATCCTGTACGCCGATGAACATCTGGTGGTGGCGGACAAGCCGCATTTCCTGCCGGTGACTCCCGCCGGCGAGTACGTTGAGCAAACCCTGTTGCGTCGCCTGATCCGTCGCCTGGACAACCCCGCCCTGGTGCCGTTGCACCGCATTGACCGGCACACGGCGGGGCTGGTGCTGTTCTCGGCCAACCCGCAAAGCCGCTCGGCGTACCAGCAACTGTTTCCCACGCGGCGTATCGACAAATTCTACGAAGCCATCGCCCCGGCCCTGCCGAATCTGAGCTTTCCCCTGGTGCATAAAAGCCGCCTGGTGGATGGCGAACCCTTCTTTCGGATGCAGGAAGGGCCGGGCGCCAGCAACACCGAGACGGCCGTTGAAGTGCGCGAGAAAAAGGGTGGTTTATGGCGTTACGGTCTGTTCCCGGTGACCGGCAAGAAACACCAGTTGCGCGTACACATGACTGCCCTCGGGGCGAGTATCTGCAATGACCCGTTCTATCCCGAGGTGGTCAAGGACGCCGAGGACGACTACGCCCACCCCCTGAAGCTGCTGGCCCAGGGCGTGCGTTTCATCGACCCGCTAAATGGTGAAGAACGCAGTTTCCACAGCCGTATCACCCTCGACTGGTAAACGCCGCAAACGACAAGGCCCGCGCGAGGCGGGCCTTGTTGGCAAGCGTTAAGGCTTACAGATCTTTAACGGTGCGAACCTGGTCTTTATTGATGCGGGTGCGCTTGCCGTCAAGCTGTTGGAATTCGTAGAAACCCGAATCTTCGTCAAATTTCGGGGTGTCGACGGCCTGGATTTCGCGACCGTCATTCAGGGTGATCACTGTTGGCGAGGCGCAACCGGCGAGGGTGGCGAGGCCCAGTGCAAGCATGAGAGCGGCGATGGTCCGTTGAGTCATGAGTTTGTCTCCGAGAAAATACTTTTAAATTGCTGACCTTGTGACGTATGGGACGTCGGCAAAGTTCCTTGTGAAAGGCTCATTCTGACACGCCAGCCCGTGGGTGCAACAGCTCGGGCGTATTAAGATTGGCCAGGCGCGGGTCATCGGCCGGGCATTCCAGGCCGACGCCACCCAGTTGCAGCAGGACCTTGCGCGGGCTGCGTTCACCCGCTTGCCAGGCCCGTTCCACCTGATCTTTCAGGTCTGTTGGGATAATGCACAGCAAGGGTTCCCAGAACTCGCCATGACGCACCATGACGGGAACCTGCGGATTGCGTTGGGCAATCTGACGCAAGTCGGCCAGCAGTCGCTCATCAATCTGCGGCACATCGCACGGCAAGATCAGCAGATGTTCATGGCGTGCAGCGAAGAGTCCTGCTCGGATACCCGCCAACGGGCCGGGAAAGTCCGGGCTGTCATCACTGACCAGTTGGTCGGCATAGGGCGCGTAGTGTTCAAGGTTGCGATTGCACGAGATGATCAGGTCATCCGTGAGCGGCCTGGCCAGCCGTTGCAGGTGGGCAATCAAGGGCTCGCCCCGCCATTGAAGCAGCCCCTTGTCCTGGCCGCCCATGCGTTGGCCACGACCACCGGCCAACAACAGAATCGAACAAGGCAGGGGTGAAGATTCAAGAGACATGGCGGTTCCACTGCGGCAGGTAAAGAGGGGCCTGTGATATAACATCGGGCTGTTTTTTCGACAACTGGACCGAGCCATGAAAGCCAAGGCCGATGCGCCCTTTGTACCCTTGAATATTGCTGTATTGACCGTCAGCGACACCCGCACCCTGGACACCGACACCTCCGGCCAGGTCTTCGTCGATCGCCTGACCGCCGCCGGCCACCACCTGGCCGAGCGCGTGCTGCTCAAGGACGACCTCTACAAGATTCGCGCCCAGGTTGCCCACTGGATCGCCGAAGACGTGGTGCAAGTGGTGCTGATCACCGGGGGCACCGGCTTCACCGGCCGTGACAGCACCCCTGAAGCCGTGAGCTGCCTGCTCGACAAGCAGGTCGATGGCTTCGGCGAACTGTTCCGCCAGATCTCCGTGGCCGATATCGGCACCTCCACCGTGCAATCGCGCGCCCTGGCCGGCCTGGCCAATGGCACCCTGGTGTGCTGCCTGCCGGGCTCCACCAATGCCGTGCGCACCGGTTGGGATGGCATCCTCGCCGAGCAACTGGATAATCGTCACCGCCCATGCAATTTCGTCCCGCACCTGAAGCAGGCCCAACCCTGTGAATCCCGTGGATAAGCCGGGCAAGACCGGCGCACTGATGCCGGTGGAAGCAGCCTTGCAGCGGCTGCTCGCCATGGCGGAATCGGCGCCGATCCGTGACCAGCATGTGCTGCCCCTGGCGCAGTGCGATGGCCGCGTACTGGCTCAGGACCTGATCTCGACGCTCGACCTGCCGCCGTGGCCCAACAGTGCCATGGACGGCTACGCCGTGCGCCTGGCGGACTGGACCGGGGAACCGCTGGTGGTGAGCCAACGGATTTTCGCAGGCACTGCGCCCGAGCCGCTGGCGGCCGGCACCTGCGCACGGATCTTTACCGGCGCGCCGGTACCCGAAGGCGCAGACTGCGTGCAAATGCAGGAAAACGCGGTGGTTCATGCCGATCAGCGCGTGAGTTTCACCGAGCCGTTACGGGTGGGCGACAACATCCGACCACAGGGCCAGGAGACTACGGTGGGTGAGTGCGTACTCAGCGCCGGAACGCGCCTGGGGCCCATCGAGTTGGGCCTGGCTGCGTCTCTGGGGCGGGATCGGCTCGATGTGGTGCGTCGCCCGCGCGTGGCCGTGCTGTCGACCGGCGACGAATTGATCGAGCCAGGCTTGCCGTTGGGCCCGGGACAGATCTACAACAGCAACCGTCGCGTGCTGTGCAGCTGGCTGGCGCGCATGGGCTGCGAAGTGATCGATGCCGGGATTCTGCCGGATGATCTGGAACAGACCCGCACGTGTCTGGCCGGCCTGGGCAGTGTCGACCTGATTCTGTCTACCGGCGGTGTGTCGGTGGGCGAAGCGGACTTCCTCGGCATTGCCTTGCGTGAAGAGGGCGAGTTGGCGTTGTGGAAGCTGGCGATCAAGCCAGGCAAACCGCTGACCTTCGGGCATTTTCGTGGCGTGCCGGTGATCGGCCTGCCAGGTAACCCGGCCTCGACCCTGGTGACCTTTGCGCTATTGGCGCGCCCGTACCTGCTGCGCCGCCAAGGCGTGGCGCAGGTGCAGCCGCTACGTTTCGAGGTGCCGGCAGGATTCGACTGGCCCAAGCCTGGCAACCGCCGCGAATACCTGCGCGGGCGTATCGAGCAGGGCAAGGCGATTATCTATCGCAACCAGAGCTCCGGGGTGCTGCGCAGTGCGGCGTGGGCGGAGGGGTTTGTGGAGGTGATGGAGGGGACCACATTGGCCATTGGCGACCCGGTCATTTTCATCCCCCTGAGCGAAGTCCTGAACTGAATACAGATCAAAAAATGTGGGAGGGGGCTCGCTCCCGATAGCGGTGTATCAGCCCCAGATAGGTTGGCTGTA
The DNA here is from genome assembly GCF_023127795.1 of Pseudomonas sp. W2Jun17. Classification (NCBI taxonomy): domain Bacteria; kingdom Pseudomonadati; phylum Pseudomonadota; class Gammaproteobacteria; order Pseudomonadales; family Pseudomonadaceae; genus Pseudomonas; species Pseudomonas sp. W2Jun17. The sequence continues at coordinate 62,398 of NZ_SPKO01000034.1, forward strand.
ATGACGCTATCGGGAGCAAGCCCCCTCCCACAGTGGATCTTGGTATGCCTGTGGCTACTCAGTAATCGTCGCCACGCTCAGTGACATCCCGCTCCGTCGGCCCCGCATCCGGGTCGTAGCCCACCGGGAACTTGCCCTTCAACGTCCATGCAAACGCAATGATCTCGGCAATCGTGCGATAGAGCTCTTCTGGAATACTGTCCCCCAGTTCCATACGCGCCAGCAGCTTCACCAGCTCGGCATTTTCATAGATCGGTACTTCATTCTCCCGTGCCAGCTTGAGAATCGCTTCGGCCAGGGCGTCATCGCCCTTGGCGGTCAGGGTGGGGGCTTGTTGGCCGTCGTACTTGAGGGCGATGGCCTGGCGGGGTGGGGCGGCGTTCTTCATGCGGTTTCATCCACCCAGCGTTGTTCCAATCCGGTTTTTGCACCGCGTGGCGGGGTGCCCAGGTGGCAATCCAGGTCGCCGACGTTAAGTCCGGATGACACCAGGCGCTCGCGCAGGCTGCCCAGGTGACTTTCGATCAAGCTGGCGGTGAAAGGGCGACTGGCCCACAACTGGCTGGACAGTTTGCCCTGGGACAACTGCGCCTGAACTTGCAGCGGCCCCAGCGGCTCCATGTCGAAGGCCAGTTCGACGCGCCAAAGCATCTGCTTCGGATCTTTTTTATCCTTGCGCTCGGGCTGATCCTTGTCAGGCGCAGGCTCCTCGCGCTGAAACTTGACCTGCAACGGCACGATGTCTTGCAGGGTGCGCATGGGGATTTCCAACTGCCACGTGGTTTGCAGGCGGCCATCGGCGGTGGTGCCGGTCTGTTCCAGGCTCGACAGTTGGTGGCTCTGCAAGCGCGAGATCGCCCCGGCGGCCAGGCGCAGCAGGTTTTCCAGGTCGCCTTCACCTTCCAGTTTCGCCATCAGCCGCTCCGGCAACGGGAAACCGGCAGGTATCTGCCGAGCGCCGACCTGGCCGAGAGTGTTCAACGGGCTGCGCACAAAGTGCGGCAGCACCTGGGCCAGGGTATTGGCAGCGAGGATCGCATTCAGGTTGGTGTTGGCGGGCAGGGCGGGCAGCAGGTCCGCGACCAGGCGCAACAGCGCGCCTTTCATATCCAGCGGTGGGATTTGTGGGTTCTGCCCAGCGAGCAATTTGGCTTCCAGGAAGGCGCCGCTGTTTTGCACCACTTGTGCCAGTACCTTGGGATTGCTGACTTGCGCCAGATCGGGCAAGGCTGCCAGTAAACGCTCGGCAGCGGCCCGCAGCTCGGCCGAGGTGTTGTTGCCACGGGGCAGGTTCTGCAGGGCAGTGAACACCGCATCCAGCGAGCCTTGGCGACTTTGCTGGGTCGCCAGTTGCTGCGTCACGGCCAGTTGGTCTTTCAGCCCGCTCAGCGGCACAAAATTCAGGGTTTGCGCGTTCTGCACCACGGCACTGAGCAAGCTGCCGACCCGCAAGGGTTGAGGGCTTTCCAGCGTCAGCGTGGTACCGGCCAGGGCATTATTGAGCACACTCACCAGCGAGCGATAGATCGCCGCTTGCGCTGAGCCTTGAGGCAGCATCTGGGTGGTCAGCACCTTGGCTTGCAGCAGGGTGCCCACCGGCATTTGTGTGGTGTCGAGGCGGGTGAGGGCGGCCACGTTGGCGCTCATGGCTTGCTGCAAGCTGATGGCCAGGTTGCCCGCAGGCGTTTGGCTCACTGCCACATTGCTGCCCAGGGGCAAGGGCTGGGCGCTGCTGGCTTGAACCAGGGTCTGGCGACCACCTTCAAGGGTCAGCTTGAGCAACAGCTGAAAGGCTTCACTGCCTTGTTTCAGCGCGATGACTTCAGCGTTTACGGTTTTTCCGGCGCCAATCAACCCGGCCTGTGGCTCCAGGAGCTTGAGCAACTCGCCAGCCGCAGGCAGCGGGGCAGCCTTGGGTGCTGAGGCTGGAGGCAGTGGAGGAAGATTGATCTCACCGGTCATCGTGCGCATCGTCTCTGGGGAAATTGCCCTCTTTAGAGTAGGGCATCGCATGTATAATGCCGCCCGTCTGCAAAGAGAGCGGTAAAAACCGCACAACTATTTGATCCAGCTCTCTAAAATCGGTCGCCAAAGTCGTTATTGTGCATCTCTCTATAACGGCCGCTGCACCGCCGACTTGAACCGTAAAGGCCCGCGATCTCTTGACCAGCCCTCTTCTTGAAGCCGTAGCGCTTGCCTGTGAACGCGACCTGCGCCTGTTGTTCGAGCAACTCGACCTGCGTCTGGCGGCTGGCGACATGGTGCAAATCAGCGGCCCCAATGGCAGCGGCAAGACCAGTCTGCTGCGTCTGCTGGCCGGTTTGATGCAGCCCACGGCGGGTGTTGTTCGGCTCAACGGTAAGCCCCTGCACGAACAACGTACCGAGCTGGCGCGCAACCTGGTCTGGATCGGCCACGCCGCCGGTATCAAGGACGTGCTCAGCGCCGAAGAAAACCTCAGCTGGCTCAGCGCCCTGCATCACCCTGCTACCCGCGATGGCATCTGGCAGGCCCTGGCCGCCGTTGGCCTCAAGGGCTTTGAAGATGTGCCCTGTCACACGCTGTCAGCCGGCCAGCAGCGCCGTGTGGCCCTGGCGCGTTTGTACCTGCCCGGCCCGCCGCTGTGGATTCTCGACGAACCCTTCACCGCTCTCGACAAACAGGGCGTAGCCCAGCTCGAAGAGCACCTGGCCCGGCATTGCGAGCAGGGCGGCCTGGTGGTGCTCACCACCCACCATACCCTGGCGCGCAAGCCGGGTGGTTACCGGGAGCTGGATCTTGGACGGTGGTCGGCATGAGTGTGTTTGCCCTGTTGGTGGCCCGTGAAGCGCGGCTGTTGTGCCGTCGCCCGGCCGAGCTGGCCAACCCGCTGGTGTTCTTTGCGATTGTGATCGCGCTGTTTCCGTTGGCGGTCGGCCCGGAGACTAAACTGTTGCAAACCTTGTCCCCGGGACTGGTGTGGGTCGCGGCGCTTTTATCGGTCCTGCTCTCGCTGGACGGGCTGTTTCGCAGTGATTTCGAAGACGGATCCCTGGAGCAGTGGGTCCTTTCGTCGCACCCCCTGCCACTTCTGGTACTGGCCAAGGTACTGGCACACTGGGCGTTTTCCGGCCTGGCGCTAGTCTTGCTCTCGCCGCTGCTGGCGATGATGCTGGGCTTGCCCGTCGAATGCCTGCCCGTGTTGCTGGTGTCCTTGTTGCTCGGTACGCCGGTGCTCAGCCTGTTGGGGGCGGTGGGCTCCGCCTTGACTGTGGGCCTGAAAAGGGGTGGCCTGCTGCTGGCCCTGTTGATTCTGCCTTTGTATATCCCGGTGTTGATCCTGGGCAGCGGCGCTTTGCAAGCCGCGCTCATGGGGATGCCGGCGACCGGTTACCTCTTGTGGCTTGGTAGCCTGACCGCCCTGGCGGTAACCCTGACACCCTTTGCTATAGCCGCCGGCCTGAAAATCAGCGTCGGTGAATAATGAGGTCTGACTCGGCGTTAATGACGTTGAGTCAGTAAAGACCCTAAGCTTTTCGCCACGACGAAAAGCACCCGTGATGGAAAATGCAATGAACTGGACCTGGTTTCACAAGCTCGGCTCGCCCAAATGGTTTTATGGCATCAGTGGCAAGCTGCTGCCGTGGTTGAGCGTCGCCGCCGTATTGCTGATCGGCACCGGCCTGGTCTGGGGCCTGGCCTTCGCGCCGCCGGACTACCAGCAAGGCAACAGCTTTCGCATCATCTATATCCACGTCCCAGCCGCGATGCTGGCCCAGTCCTGCTACGTGATGCTGGCGGTTTGCGGCATCGTCGGCCTGGTGTGGAAGATGAAACTGGCCGATGTGGCCCTGCAATGCGCTGCACCTATTGGTGCGTGGATGACCGCCGTGGCGCTGGTCACCGGCGCGATCTGGGGCAAGCCGACCTGGGGTTCCTGGTGGGTGTGGGATGCACGCCTGACCTCGATGCTGATCCTGCTGTTCCTGTACTTCGGCCTGATTGCCCTGGGCAACGCCATCAGCAATCGCGATAGTGCCGCCAAGGCCTGCGCGGTGCTGGCGATTGTCGGTGTGATCAACATCCCGATCATCAAATACTCGGTAGAGTGGTGGAACACCCTGCACCAGGGCGCCACCTTCACCCTCACCGAAAAACCGGCGATGCCCGTGCAAATGTGGGCGCCACTGCTGCTGATGGTGCTGGGGTTCTACTGCTTCTTCGGCGCCGTGCTGTTGCTGCGCATGCGCCTTGAAGTGCTCAAGCGTGAAGCCCGCACCAGTTGGGTCAAAGCCCAAGTGCAAACCAGCCTGGGAGCGCGGGGATGAACTTTGCTTCTTTCAGTGATTTTCTCGCCATGGGCCACCACGGCCTGTATGTCTGGAGCGCCTACGGCATCTGCCTGGCAGTGCTGGCCCTCAACGTTGCCGCGCCGATCCTGGCCCGCAAGCGTTACCTGCAACAAGAGGCGCGACGTCTGCGCCGGGAGACCGAAAAGTGAATCCGCTGCGTAGAAAGCGTCTGTTGATCATCCTTGCCATCCTGGTCGGCGTCGGCATTGCCGTGGGCCTGGCCTTGAGCGCCCTGCAGCAGAACATCAACCTGTTCTACACCCCCACCCAGATCGCCAACGGCGAAGCCCCGCTGGACACGCGCATCCGCGCCGGCGGCATGGTGAAGCAGGGCTCGTTGAAGCGTTCCGGCGATTCTCTGGACGTGACCTTCGTGGTCACCGATTTCAACAAGGCCGTGACCATCACTTACCGCGGCATCCTCCCGGACCTGTTCCGCGAAGGCCAGGGCATCGTCGCTCTGGGCAAACTCAACGCCGATGGTGTGGTAGTGGCGGACGAAGTGCTGGCCAAGCACGATGAAAAGTACATGCCGCCCGAGGTCACCAAGGCCCTGAAAGACAGTGGCCAGTCCGCGCCCGCGACCCCAGCCAAGGAGGGCTAAGTGATGACGTCCGCATTGTTTATTCCTGAACTGGGCCAACTGGCGATGATTCTCGCCCTGTGCTTTGCCGTGGTCCAGGCTGTGGTGCCGTTGCTCGGTGCCTGGCGCGGCGATCGTTTGTGGATGAGCCTGGCGCAGCCGGCCGCCTGGGGTCAGTTTGCCTTCCTGCTGTTCGCCTTCGGTTGCCTGACCTATGCCTTCATGACCGACGACTTTTCCGTCGCCTATGTCGCGAACAACTCCAACAGCGCCTTGCCCTGGTACTACAAGTTCAGCGCCGTGTGGGGCGCCCACGAAGGTTCGTTGCTGCTGTGGGCGCTGATCCTCGGCGGCTGGACCTTTGCCGTGTCGGTATTCTCGCGCCAACTGCCGCAAGTGATGCTGGCGCGAGTCCTGGCGGTGATGGGCATGATCAGCATCGGCTTCCTGCTGTTTCTGATCATGACCTCCAATCCATTCAGCCGCATCCTGCCGCAGATCCCCGCAGACGGGCATGACCTCAACCCGCTGTTGCAGGACATCGGCCTGATCGTGCACCCGCCGATGCTCTACATGGGTTACGTGGGCTTCTCCGTAGCTTTTGCGTTTGCCATCGCGGCCTTGCTTGGCGGGCGGTTGGATGCGGCGTGGGCGCGCTGGTCGCGTCCCTGGACCATCGTCGCCTGGGCTTTCCTCGGTATCGGTATCACCTTGGGTTCGTGGTGGGCCTACTACGAACTCGGCTGGGGCGGCTGGTGGTTCTGGGATCCGGTGGAAAACGCGTCCTTCATGCCCTGGTTGGTGGGCACGGCGCTGATTCACTCCCTGGCAGTGACCGAAAAGCGTGGCGTATTCAAAAGCTGGACGGTATTGCTCGCCATCGCCGCGTTTTCCCTCAGCCTGCTCGGCACTTTCCTTGTGCGTTCGGGGGTGCTGACGTCGGTGCATGCGTTTGCCTCCGACCCCGAACGCGGCGTGTTCATCCTGATCTTCCTGCTGTTTGTGGTGGGCGGTTCCCTGACCCTGTTTGCCCTGCGCGCGCCTGTGGTCAAGAGCCAGGTCGGTTTCAACCTGTGGTCGCGCGAAACCCTGCTGCTGGGCAATAACCTGGTACTGGTGGTAGCCGCGTCAATGATCCTGCTCGGCACCCTCTACCCGCTGGTGCTGGATGCCTTGAGCGGCGCCAAGCTGTCCGTGGGCCCGCCGTACTTCAATGCGTTGTTCATCCCGTTGATGGGCCTGTTGATGGTAGTGATGGCGGTCGGTGTGCTGGTGCGCTGGAAAGACACCCCGGTGAAATGGCTGGCAGGCATGTTGATGCCGGTGCTGTTGGGCAGCGTGGCCCTGGCAGTGATCGCCGGGTTCGCCTACGGCGACTTCAATTGGGCGGTACTCGCCACGTTCCTGCTGGCAGCCTGGGTGTTGCTGGCCGGCGTGCGGGACATCTTCGACAAGACGCGCCACAAAGGCCTGATCAAAGGCTTGCCCACCCTGACCCGCAGTTACTGGGGCATGCAGATCGCTCACATTGGCATCGCCGTGTGCGCTTTGGGCGTAGTGCTCTCCAGCCAGAACAGCGCCGAGCGCGACCTGCGTCTGGCGCCGGGTGAGTCCATGGACCTGGCCGGTTACCAGTTCATCTTCGAAGGTGCCAGGCACTTCGAAGGGCCGAACTTCACCTCGGATAAAGGCACCGTGCGCGTAGTGCGCAATGGCAAGGAAATCGCCGTATTGCACCCTGAAAAGCGCCTGTACACAGTGCAAAGTTCAATGATGACCGAAGCCGGTATCGACGCCGGTTTCACCCGTGACCTGTATGTGGCGCTGGGTGAACCCTTGGGCGACGGCGCCTGGGCTGTGCGGGTGCATGTCAAACCCTTCGTGCGCTGGATCTGGTTCGGCGGGTTGCTCACAGGCTTTGGCGGTTTGCTCGCCGCGCTGGATCGGCGTTATCGGGTCAAGGTCAGCAGCCGTGTGCGTGAAGCATTGGGCCTTTCAGGAGCGGCAGTATGAAACGTTGGTTGATGGTAGTGCCGCTGGCGTTGTTTCTGCTGATGGCAGTGTTCTTGTATCGCGGGCTGTACCTGGACCCGGCCGAGTTACCCTCGGCGATGATCGGCAAGCCGTTTCCCGCGTTCAACCTGCCGACGGTGCAGGGTGACAAGACCCTGACCCAGGCCGACCTGCAGGGCAAGCCGGCGCTGGTCAACGTGTGGGCCACCTGGTGCATCTCCTGCCGCGTCGAACACCCGGTGCTGAACAAGCTGGCCGAGAAGGGCGTGGTGATCTACGGCATCAACTACAAGGACGACAATGCGGCGGCCTTGAAATGGCTGGCCGAGTTTCATAACCCTTACCAGCTCGATATCCGTGATGAAGACGGCAACCTGGGTTTGAACCTGGGCGTCTATGGCGCGCCGGAAACCTTCTTCATCGACGCCAAGGGCGTGATCCGTGACAAGTTCGTCGGCGTGATCGACGAGGTAGTCTGGCGTGAGCAACTGGCCGCCAAGTACCAGGCCCTGGTCGATGAGGCCAAGCCATGAAGCGTTGGTTGACCGCTGCTGTTTTAGCCCTGGGCCTGGCCGGTGTGGCCCATGCCGCCATCGACACCTATGAATTTGCCAATGACGCCGAGCGTGAGCGTTTCCGCGACCTGACCAAGGAACTGCGCTGCCCCAAGTGCCAGAACCAGGACATCGCCGACTCCAACGCGCCCATCGCCGCTGACCTGCGCAAAGAAATCTTCCGCATGTTGGGGGAGGGCAAGGATAACCAGCAGATCATCGACTTTATGGTCGACCGCTACGGTGATTTCGTGCGCTACAAACCGGCCCTTACCGGCAAAACCGCGCTGCTCTGGTTCGGCCCCGCCGGGCTGCTGCTGGCCGGCGTTGTGGTCATGGCCGTGATCGTACGCCGTCGCCGCGCCGCGCCGACTGATGGCTCCGATGCGCTGTCCCCTGAAGAGCGTAAACGCCTCGACCAATTGCTGGACACCAAGACTGATGATTGATTTCTGGCTCGCAGCCGGCTTGCTGCTTCTGATTGCCCTGAGTTTCCTGTTGATTCCTGTACTGCGTGACCGTCGCGCCCAGCGTGAAGAGGATCGTACCGCGCTGAACGTGGCGCTGTATCAGGAACGCGTCGCCGAGCTGCAAGTGCAGCAGGACGAAGGTGTATTGAACGCCGTGCAACTGGATACGGGCCGCGCCGAGGCGGCTCGCGAGTTGCTGGCCGATACCGAGGGCGTGGAAAAGCCCCGTGAATCGCGCCTGGGCAAACCGCTGCCGTTTTTGGCGGCGTTTCTGGTGCCGGTGCTTGGCGTTGCGCTGTACCTGCATTATGGGGCGAGCGACAAGGTCGAACTGACCCGTGAATTCTCACAGCCTCCGGTGTCCATGGCCGACATGACTCAGCGCCTGGAGCGTGCCGCGGCAGCCCAGCCGGATTCGGCCGAGGGCCTGTATTTCCTGGGGCGCGCCTACATGGCTCAGGACCGTTCCGCCGATGCCGCCAAAGTCTTTGAACGCACCGTAGCCTTGGCCGGGCGCCAGCCGGAATTGCTTGGCCAGTGGGCCCAGGCACAATACTTTGCCGACAATAAACAGTGGTCGCCCAAGGTGCAGGCGCTGACCGACGAGGCGTTAAAGCTCGATCCCAAGGAAGTCACCAGCCTTGGCCTGTTGGGGATCGCGGCTTTTGAAGGCCAGCGTTATCAGGAAGCGATCGATTACTGGAACCGTCTGCTGGCGCAACTGCCACCGCAGGACAACTCCCGTGTAGCACTGCAAGGCGGTATTGACCGGGCTGGCGAGAAGCTTAAAGAGAGCGGCGGTACGGTCGCGCGCAAGGCGGTAATGACCGTGCGTGTAGACCTGTCCGCCGAAGCGAAAGCCAAAGCCTTGCCGACCGACACTGTGTTCATCTTCGCCCGTGCAGTCAGCGGCCCACCGGCACCCTTGGCGGCCAAGCGCGTCACCGTTGCCGAACTGCCCATCACCGTCGAACTGGGCGATGCCGACGCGATGATGCCGCAGTTGAAACTGTCCAACTTCCCCGAAGTCCAACTGGTTGCGCGCATATCCCGGGCCGGCCAACCGACCACTGGCGAATGGATCGGCCGCAGCCAACCGCTGGCCAGCAGCACCACTGCGCTGCAGCAATTGACCATCGACACTCCGGACAAGTCATTCTGAGGAAACGCCCATGACCGCATATGCACGCATCACCCTGCTCAGCCTAGTACTCGGCCTGAGCGCCTGTGCGGTCCACCGCCCACCTGCGGCACCCACCGGCCCGACCATCCCGCCATCGGGCCCGTCGACTCAGCCGAGTACCAAGCCTTCTGGCCCGGTGACCCCGCCGCCAAAGCCACTGCCAAGCAAGTCACCCACCTTTGCTCCACCACCGGGGGCTGCCAGCCACTGGGACGGCAAGATGCAGGTGTACGTGCTCGACGACCAGCCCGACACCTTCTACCGCCAGCGTACCTACTACCGCTGGAGCAACGGCTGGAGCCGTTCCATCAGCCCCAACGGGCCCTGGGAAGAAACCAATGTGCAAGGCGTGCCGCCGGGGTTGAGCAAGCAGTACGCGCAATGACCTGTGGCGAGGGAGCAAGCTCCCTCGCCACAGTTGCCAGTTCTGTCTTAACTGACTTGCAGCAGGGCTTGCCCCCTCCCACAGGTGCGCGGCAGCGCGCACTCGGGTAATGTGGCCGCCGCCGGCCTGGCTGGCGAAAAATTGCTGGATATACTTTCCAGTGGCCGCTACCTGGCGCAGGTCGGTTGCTGCGAAGCGTTGCCGGGGGCGCAACAAGCCTGGAGACAAGCCAAGAGGGTGTTTTGATGACGGGCAGGTTGATCTATCTCATCGGGCCATCGGGTTCGGGCAAGGACAGCCTGCTGGATGCCGCACGCCTGCGCTTGCAGGCGCGTGGTTGTCGCATGGTGCGCCGGGTGATCACACGCTCGGCGGAGGCAGTCGGCGAAGCGGCGCAAGGGGTGAGCCCGCAGGAGTTTGCGCGGATGGACGCCGAGGGCGCGTTTGCCTTGAGCTGGCAGGCCAATGGCTTGTCGTATGGCATCCCCAGGGAAATCGACGAGTGGCTGGCCGCAGGGGACGATGTGCTGGTCAATGGCTCTCGCGCCCACCTGGCGCAGACCCGTGAGCGTTACCCGACATTGTTGGTGTTGCTGCTGACGGTCGATCAAGCCGTATTGCGCCAACGTTTGATCGCACGCGGGCGTGAGTCATTGGCGGACATCGAAGAGCGATTGGCGCGCAACGCGCGATTTACCGCTGAGCTGATTGCCGGAAACGGCGCTGGTTTGTTTGTGTTGGATAATTCCGGGCCCTTGGTGCATACCGTCGAACGCTTGCTGTGCTGCCTGGATCAGGCGCACTCGGTAGCTGCGGGCAATCAAGGTGTGTAGGCATTGATCATGTTTCAGATCAGATAAAAGCCTTCACCTCAAGCGTGTTTTCTTCGGTATGTTTGAGTGGGTTTCTTGATGTTGTTAAGTAAAACTCTTGATTGAATTAAGTTGATTTGTTGAAAACTGTTTCTTCTGTGGCTTAACGCCTTTGTGGCGATTGGTATGTAGGGGTGTGTCGATCCGATTAATACTTGTACGGACTTTTTGCTGTTGTGTTTAATAAATGCTTTCGCAAAAAAATAACGGTAGTTAAGGTGTTTTTGATATGGGATTTTTATCGGGCTGGCCACGGATAAGTCAGTGTCGGTAATTCATGTATGGACGGTTAACTCTTCACTGTTCAGAGTATCAATACACCATGCAAATCCCTGTTAGGCATTCTTCCCGTACGCGCGCTCCGGCGATGTCGCAGTGCCGGTTATCAGCCGCTGAGAACGCAGTTGTTCTCTGGGCAAACAATAAAAAAACCTTCACCACGGATCAGGCAGCGAAACATATTACGCGCAGTGGATCCAAGTTTCATGATCTCAATAAAGATGGCAAGGTTGTCGTCGGCTTTAATTTTGCTGGCGGTTTCAATGCCGCGCAGAAAGAGCGAGCCAGACAAGCCCTGCAATACTGGGCGGATGTCGCCAATATCGAATTTGTCGAAAACGGCTCGAACACCGATGGCACCATCAGTATCAAGGGCACGTCGGGTTCGTCGGGCTGGGCAAGGCTGCCTAACAGGCATTACTCCAGAGTCCAGGCCAACATCGGCACCAGCGGTGCGCATAACCCGACCATGGGCAGCCACTTCCTGGGTTTGTTGATCCATGAACTGGGGCACACCCTCGGGTTGAGTCATCCGGGTGGATACGATGGTGGTGGCTTCAATTACGAGCGCTCTGCCGAATATGCCCAGGACACCAAGGCACGCAGTGTCATGAGTTATTGGGCGGAGACTTATCAGCCTGGGCATAATTTTGCCAGGCACAGCCCGGTAGCGCCGATGATGGATGATATCGCCGCGGCCCAGCGGCTTTACGGGGCGAATAGAAAAACCCGCAATACCGATACCACCTACGGCTTCAACTCCAACTCCGCTCGGGAGTTCTATAGCCTCAAGCGCGGGAGTGACAAACCGATTTTCACCGTTTGGGACGGCGGTGGTAACGACACGCTCGACTTCTCCGGGTTCACCCAGAACCAAACCATCAGCCTCAAGGCCGAAACGTTCTCGGATGTAGGTGGCTTGCGGGGGAATGTGTCGATTGCCAAGGGCGTGAGCGTGGAGAATGCCATTGGTGGTTCCGGCGACGATACATTGATAGGCAACGAAGCTGGCAATCGTCTTACGGGCGGCCGGGGTGCGGATAAGCTTCACGGTGGTGCTGGGGCGGACACGTTCGTTTATCACCGTGTCGTCGATTCAACGCCGCAGAACCCGGACATCATCCAGGACTTCCAAAGCGGGATCGACAAGATTGACCTGACCGGAGTGCTTCAGACTGCGCAGCTCAAGTCGCTGAATTTCTCCGACCGATTCAAAGGCCGGGCGGGGGATGCGGTGCTCGGGCATGACTCGGCGACGGGGCGTTTCACCCTGGCGGTGGATACGACTGGCACTGGCACAGCGGATCTGTTGGTGACCAGCCAAGGCCAGATCAAACAGACGGATGTGGTGTGGAGCGGGCAGGCCCCAACGGTGATTCCTTTCCCCACCCCTGAAACCATTGTCGCGCCTGTTCCAGAACCTCTCCCGACGCCTATTCCAGAACCGACTCCAGACACAGACCAGCCGCACGAACCGGGTCCCAGGCCAGGGGGGAGCTTTATCCAGAACGTTTTTTCATCGTTCACGGGTTTTATAAGCAGGCTGTTTTCGATTTTTTCGTGAGTTTTCAACATTCGGTAAAACAGCCGCCAGTCCGGGCGATGCTTTTTGCGCTTGAATAATGGTAACTCTAGGGTTGCTTTTATTCAGGCCAAGCCACGGAGGCAGCGGTGCAGAGCAGGCTATTGATCAAGGAGTTGCAGGAAGCGCGCCGGGTTGTTTCAGTTTTAAGGAGAGCATTCATGCAATACCCAATCTGTATCGAATGGGGCGATGATTTCACCGCCACCGGTATCCAGATCCCTGATATCCCAGGCGCGGTCACTGCCGGGGACAGTTTCGAAGAAGCCTACAATGCCGCCGTGGAAGTGGCGCATATCCTTTTGCAGGAAATCGCCGCAGAGGGTGGGGTGATTCCGATGCCAACCTCGGTCGCCACTCATCACGCTCATGAAGACTATCTGGGCATGGGCTGGGGCATGTTGGAACTGGACATCTCGCCTTATCTTGGCAAGACCGAGAAGGTCAATGTGACCTTGCCCGGCTATGTCATTCAGCGCATTGACCGTTATGTGCGCGAGCACAAGGTCAAAAGCCGGTCCTCCTTTCTGGCGGATGCGGCGCTGGAGAAGTTGGTGCGCTCTTAGGCGGTTGCCACCTTCACCTGGCGCGATGCAGAAAGGAAACGCAACAACGCCACCAGTGGGAAAGCGCTGCCCACCAGCATCACGCTCAGCCAGCCGCCGTGTTCATACACGCTGCTGGCAATTGCCGAACCGAACGCACCGCCGATGAAGATGCTGGTCATGTACAGCGCGTTCAGGCGGCTGCGGCTGTGGGCATCCAGGGCGTATACAGCGCGCTGGCCGAGGACCATGTTCATCTGCACGCAGAAGTCCAGAACCACGCCGGTCACTGCCAGGCCGATCACGCTGTACACCGGATGCACGAACGCGGGCAGGAAACTCAACGCGCCAAACAGCATTGCCAGCAGCGAGGCGCGGTGGGTGTGGCCGGCATCGGCCAGGCGACCGGCGATGGGCGCGGCGATGGCGCCCAGGGCACCCACCAGGGCGAACAGCGCGATTTCACTTTGGCTCAGGCCATGGTTGCGCGCCAGCTCCAGTGGAGCAGCGGTCCAGAACAGGCTGAAGGTGGCAAACATGCACGCCTGGTAAAACGCACGCTGGCGCAATACCGGCTGCTTACGCAGCAAGGTGCCCAGGGAGCGCAGCAATTGGGCGTAGCTGGCGCTGTGATCGGGTTGACGCTTTGGAATGGTCAGCATCAGCACCACGCTGATAAACGCCATCAAGGCGGCGGCGGCCATAAACATCGCACGCCAGCCGAAGTGGTCGGCCACCACGCTGGACACCGGCCGCGCCAGCAGAATGCCCAGCAGCAAGCCGCCCATGATGCTGCCGACCACACGACCACGGGACTCGGCAGGGGCCAGGTGCGCGGCGAGCGGGATGAGGATCTGCACCGATACCGAACTGAAACCGATCAGTAGCGACACCAGCAAGAACAGGTTGGGCTGTTCGGTGAACGCTGCGCCCAACAGGCTCGCGATAGCCACCACGGTGGTGAAGATCATCAGCCTGCGGTTTTCCAGCAAATCACCCAACGGCACCAGGAAGAACAGGCCCAAGGCATAACCGATTTGCGTCAGCGACACGATCAGGCTGGCCATCGCCGGCGTCAGGCCGATGTCCGGGGCAATCAGTTCGATGATTGGCTGCGCGTAGTAGATGTTGGCGACGATGGCGCCGCAGCAAAACGCGAACAGCATGACCATGCTCCGGGTCATGGTGCCTGTGGCGTGAGAGGTAGCGTTCATGGCGTGCTCGTAAGGCGAAGGACGATGGGGTGAGAGAGTAAAGGCAAGGGCCGGCAGTGAGTAGGCCGCTTGGCGTGATAACTGTCATGCCGCGAAATAATGACTCAATGCAAAACCCAATGTGGGAGGGGGCTTGCTCCCGATAGCAGTGTGTCAGTCAGCACAGGCATTGGCTGACACACCGCTATCGGGAGCAAGCCCCCTCCCACAATTTTGATCGAGTCTATTCAGCCAAGATCATTCACTGGCCGGAGTAGATCTGGTCAAACACCCCACCATCGTTGAAGTGGGTCTTCTGCACCGTGCGCCAGTCACCAAATGTTTTCTCCACCGACAGGAAGTCCACCTTCGGGAAGCGGTCGGTGTATTTGGCCAACACCTTCGGATCCCGTGGGCGCAGGTAGTTGTTGGCCGCAATTTCCTGACCCTCTGGCGACCACAGGTACTTCAGGTAGTCTTCAGCGGCAGCACGGGTGCCTTTCTTTTCGACCACTTTGTCGACCACCGAAACGGGCGGCTCGGCTTCGGCGGAAACGCTTGGATAGATCACTTCGAACTGATCGCGGCCAAACTCACGGGCGATCATTTCTGCTTCGTTCTCAAAGGTCACCAGCACGTCGCCGATCTGGTTGGTCATGAACGTGGTGGTCGCGGCACGCCCACCGGTGTCCAGCACGGGCGCTTGTTTGAACAGTTTGCCGACGAAGGCCTTGGCCTTCTCTTCGTCGCCGCCGTTCTTGAGCACATAACCCCAGGCCGACAGGTAGGTGTAGCGGCCGTTACCCGAGGTTTTCGGGTTGGGCACGATCACCTGCACGCCGTCCTTGAGCAGGTCCGGCCAATCTTTCAGGGCTTTGGGGTTGCCTTTGCGCACGATGAATACGGTCGCAGAGGTAAAGGGTGCACTGTTGTTCGGCAGGCGCGTGACCCAGTTGTCCGGCACCAGCTTGCCATTGTCGGCCAGGGCATTGATGTCGGTGGCCATATTCATGGTGATCACATCAGCCGGCAGGCCGTCGATTACCGAGCGCGCCTGTTTGCTGGAGCCGCCGAAGGACATCTGCAGGGTCAACTTGTCGTTCGGGTGCTCGGCTTCCCAATGCTTCTGAAAAGCGGCGTTGTAGTCCTTATAGAAGTCGCGCATCACGTCGTAGGAGACGTTGAGCAGGGTGGTCGCTGCCTGGGCAGAGCCCGCCAGGGCCAGGCCGGCGGCCAGAAGAGAGGCGCTGAGGATTTTTTTCACTGCTCATTCCTTGTTGTTCGAGAAGAGGGGAGGCAATTTGCCAGCGACTATAGCCGGGCCTGCATAGACCTTTAAAGATTAAAACGAACTTTGCTTATTCCAGTTTATGGAAAAGATTGCTGCCACAGCGCGAGCAAAACGCGGCGTTGGGTTCGTGGCTGTCTTTCTTGCACGCCGGGCACTCGGTACGCAGCTGTTCACCACGCATGGCACTGGCCAGCTCGGCGGTAAAAATGCCCGTGGGTACGGCAATGATCGAATAACCGGTGATCATGACCAGCGATGAAATCACCTGGCCCAGCGGTGTCTTGGGCACGATATCGCCGAAGCCCACGGTGGTCAGGGTCACGATGGCCCAGTAGATGCCCTTGGGAATGCTGGTAAACCCGTGTTCCGGGCCTTCGATCACGTACATCAAGGTACCGAACACCGTCACCAGCGTGCACACGCTGACCAGGAACACCACGATCTTCTGCTTGCTGCCGCGCAGCGCCGCCATCAAATAATTGGCTTGCTTGAGGTACGGGCTGAGCTTGAGCACGCGGAAGATTCGCAGCATCCGGATGATGCGGATGATCAGCAGGTACTGCGCATCGCTGTAGTACAGGGCGAGGATGCCGGGGACGATGGCCAGCAGGTCCACCAGGCCATAAAAACTGAAGGCATAGCGCAGCGGCTTGGGCGAACAATACAGGCGCAGGCCGTACTCGATGGCGAAGATCAGCGTGAAGCCCCATTCGATATAGGCCAGCACGTCCGCGTAGTTCTGGTGGATCTGGTCGATGCTGTCGAGCATCACGATCACCAGGCTGGCGAGGATGATCAGCAGCAGGATGCCGTCAAAGCGCCGCCCGGCGACGGTATCGCTTTGAAACACCATGATGTAGAGCCGCTGGCGCCAGTCGTTGTTGCTGTCCATAAATCCTGCCTGAAGCGAATATCGAGCAAGCCTAGGGGGATTCGAACGGGCTGTCCATGCGGGGTTTGTGAAGCAACCGGTGACCGGCGCGCACCAGCCAGCAGGCGAGGATAAACGGTGCAGTCAGTGCGGGCAGGTGCAGGGCGGTGAAGCCCGGCGTGAGCAGGATGGCCAGGCCGATGCCCAGCAGCGGCAACCAGGGCTGGCGACGTAACGGGCTCAGGGCCAGGGCCGCTAATGCCGGGTTATAGCTGTGCAAACCGAGCAGGGCACCGGAAGGCTCGTTCAACCACAGGCCGGCCAGCACACCGAGGCTGGCGCCGCACAAAGCCCATGCGGCCGCGCGGCGATCAGCCAGCATCAAGCCCAGTGCGATCAGAAGGCCCGCCAGGGGGGGCTCCAGCAGCATGATTTGCCCAAGGCCGGTAAAGGGCGCCGTGAGTACCGCGAACATGTCGGCCTGGATCGGCGCAAGCGTAGTTTGAGGTACATGGCCGAGCAGCAGCCAGCCGAGGCCAACAAAGGGGGCAGTGTAGGCGGGCAAATTGTGGGGCCGGCTGGCGTGTTTCAACCATTGCCGGGTGAGGATAGCGCTCAAGCCGCCGCCCGCCAGGATCAACGGCGGCACCAGCGCCGACCAGGCAAAGTGCTGGCTGATCAACAAGCCCAGCAGTACGCCGTTGTAGCTATACAGCCCGGCCTGACGCTCAGCTTTGGGATACCCACGGCGCTGGGCGGTGAGCAACCCCGCGACACCGCCCAGCAACGCACCGCCCAGCAAGGCCGGGGCGCCGATCAGGATCGCCAGCAGGCACAGCAGGCCGCACAGCGGGTGGCGCTGCAGGAAAATCTGGCTGAAGCCGTTGAGCAGGGCTTCGGCCCAGTCGGGGCAGGTGTGGTTGTGCATGATAGGTATTCAATGAGACCGAGTTGTCCCCATCGCAGGCAAGCCAGCTCCCACATTTGACGGTGTTCACACATCCAAATGTGGGAGCTGGCTTGCCTGCGATGAGGCCCCTACAGGCGCTAGAGCAATGTCTCGATACGCAGCGAGTTGGTCGACCCCGGCTGCCCGAACGGCACCCCTGCGGTAATCACCAAGGTATCCCCACGCTGCGCCATACCCTGGGCCTGGGCAATTTCCAGCGCGGTGGAACACACCTCGTCGACCTGACGCAAACGATCATTGACCACCGAATGCACGCCCCACGCCACGCTCAAGCGTCGCGCCGTGGACAGGTTCGGCGTGAGGTTGAGGATCGGCGCCACCGGGCGCTCCCTTGCGGCGCGCAAGCTGGAGCTGCCAGACTCGCTGTAGTTCACCAGTACCGCCACCGGTAGGATGCTGCTGATGCGCCGGATCGCGCAGCTGATGGCGTCCGACACTGTGGCATCCGCCTTGGGCCGGCTGACGTCCAGTTGCGCCTGGTAATCCGGACCATTTTCCACCTGACGGATGATCTTGCTCATCATCTGTACCGCTTCCAGCGGGTACTCGCCCGACGCGGTTTCGGCCGACAGCATCACCGCGTCCGCGCCTTCGGCCACGGCGTTGGCGACATCGGTGACTTCGGCACGCGTCGGCGCCGGGGAGAAGCGCATGGATTCGAGCATCTGCGTGGCGACCACTACCGGCTTGCCCAGTTGGCGGCAGGTGCTGATGATGTCTTTCTGGATCTGCGGCACGCTTTCGGCCGGCACTTCCACGCCCAGGTCGCCTCTGGCCACCATGATCGCATCGCTCAACTCGGCGATTTCCTGCAGGCGCTGCACGGCTGAGGGCTTCTCGATCTTGGCCATCAGGAAGGCCTTGTCGCCAATCAGCTCGCGGGCCTCGCGGATATCTTCCGGGCGCTGCACAAAGGACAGCGCCACCCAGTCCACGCCCAGCTCCAGGCCAAAGCTCAGGTCGCGGCGGTCCTTGGCGGTGAGCGGGCTGAGTTCCAATAGCGCTTGTGGGACGTTTACGCCTTTACGGTCGGACAGCTCGCCGCCGTTGAGCACGGTGGTGTCGATGGCATCGGCGTGTTTGGTGATCACCCGCAGGCGCAGCTTGCCGTCGTCGAGCAGCAAGTCCATGCCCGGTTCAAGGGCTGCGATGATCTCCGGGTGGGGCAGGTTGATGCGACGTTGGTCGCCGGGTGTCGGGTCGAGGTCCAGGCGCAGGGCCTGGCCGCGAATCAACTGTACCTTGCCTTCGGCAAAACGTCCGACCCGCAGCTTCGGCCCTTGCAGGTCCATGAGGATGCCCAGCGGGTAATTCAGCTGGCGCTCCACTTGGCGAATCCACTGGTAACGCTGCGCATGGTCGGCGTGCTCGCCGTGGCTGAAGTTGAGGCGGAAGATATTCACCCCGGCCTGCACCAGCTCGCGAATGTCATCGATACCGTCGGTGGCCGGGCCCAGAGTGGCGAGGATTTTGACCTTCTTGTCAGGCGTCATGGTTGGCAGTCTCAAGGATCAGGATGGCGCGGAAATCGTTGACGTTGGTGCGGGTCGGCTCGGTGACGATCAAGTCGCCCAGGGCGGCGAAATAGCCGTAGCCATTATTGTTATCCAACTCGTCACTGGCGCTCAGGCCGAGGGCTTCGGCACGGCGGTAGCTGCAGGGGGTCATGATCGCGCCGGCATTGTCTTCCGAGCCGTCGATACCGTCGGTGTCGCCGGCCAGGGCGTAAACGCCGGGCATGCCCTTAAGGCTATCGGTGAGGCTGAGCAGGAATTCGGCATTGCGTCCGCCACGGCCGTTGCCGCGCACGGTGACGGTAGTTTCGCCGCCCGAAAGGATCACGCATGGCGCTGCCAGGGGCTGGCCGTGCTGCACAATCTGCCGGGCGATGCCGGCATGCACCTTGGCCACCTCCCGCGCTTCACCTTCCAGGTCACCGAGGATCAGTGGGCTGAACCCTGCCCGGCGGACCTTCACGGCCACGGCTTCCAGGGATTGCTGGGGGCGGGCGATCAATTGGAAGTGGCTGCGGGCAAGTATCGGGTCGCCAGGCTTGACGGTTTCCGAGGCGGGGTTTTGCAACCAACTGCGCACCGAGGCGGGAGCGTCGATGCCATAGCGCTTGAGGATTGCCAGGGCTTGTTGCGAAGTGCTCGGGTCACCGACGGTTGGGCCCGAGGCGATCACCGTGGCCTGGTCGCCCGGCACATCGGAAATTGCGTAGGTGTACACGGTAGCCGGCCATGCGGCCTTGGCCAGTCGCCCGCCCTTGATCGCCGAAAGGTGCTTGCGCACGCAATTCATCTCGCCAATGGTGGCACCGGATTTGAGCAGGGCTTTATTGATGCTTTGCTTGTCGGCCAGGCTGATGCCTTCGGCGGGCAAGGCCAGCAGCGCCGAACCGCCGCCGGACAGCAGGAAAATCACACGGTCTTCTTCGCCCAGGTTGCTGATCAGCGCCAGTACGCGCTGGGCCACAGCCAGGCCGGCAGCATCCGGCACCGGGTGGGCCGCTTCGACCACCTCGATTTTTTTGCACGGCGCACCGTGCCCGTAGCGGGTGACCACCAGGCCCGATACCTCTCCCTGCCAGCAGTCTTCGACGACCAGCGCCATGGCGGCCGCGGCCTTGCCGGCGCCGATCACGATCACTCGGCCACTGCGGTCAACAGGCAGGTAGGGTTCAAGGACTTGCCGGGGGTGGGCGGCGTCGATGGCTGTGGCAAACAGCTCGCGAAGCAGGTGTTGCGGATCGACCGACATAAGCGGGCTCCCGGGGGATTCTTGTTGTTAGGAGTGCAGCCATTTCAGATTTGAAATGCGGTCAAAATGTGGGAGGGAGCTTGCTCCCGATAGCGGTGTATCAGTCGACATAGTGGTTGAATGACCGATTGCTATCGGGAGCAAGCCCCCTCCCACACTGGATTGCATTCCAAGGTGGGTTACTTGTCGCGGATGGAGAAATTGGCCATGTGCTCCAGGCCCTTGATCAGTGCCGAGTGGTCCCAGTTACCGCCGCCAATCGCCGTGCAGGTGCTGAACACTTGCTGGGTGCCGGCGGTGTTCGGCAGGTTGATCCCAAGTTCCTTGGCGCCGGCCAATGCCAGGTTCAGGTCTTTCTGATGCAGGTTGATGCGGAAGCCCGGATCGAAGGTGCCCTTGATCATGCGTTCGCCATGTACTTCCAGGATCTTCGACGACGCAAAGCCACCCATCAACGCTTCACGCACCTTGGCCGGGTCGGCACCGTTTTTCGAGGCAAACAGCAAGGCTTCGGCCACCGCCTGGATGTTCAGCGCGACGATGATCTGGTTGGCGACCTTGGCGGTCTGGCCATCGCCGTTACCGCCCACCAGGGTGATGTTCTTGCCCATGGCCTGGAACAGCGGCAATGCGCGTTCGAACGTCTGCGGTTCACCACCGACCATGATGCTCAAGGTACCGGCCTTGGCGCCGACTTCACCGCCAGACACCGGTGCATCCAGGTACTGCGCGCCGGTTTCGTTGATCTTCGCCGCGAACGCCTTGGTGGCGGTGGGGGAGATCGAGCTCATGTCGATCACTACTTTATTGGGTGACAGACCGGCGGCCACGCCATCGGCGCGCAACAGCACGTCTTCGACCTGTGGGGTGTCGGGCACCATGACGATGATGAATTCCGATTCCTGGGCGACCTGCTGCGGGTTGGCCAAGGCGATGGCGCCGGCAGCAAGCAGCTCGGCGGGCGCTTTGCCGTGGTGCTCGGAGAGAAACAGTTGGTGACCGGCTTTCTGCAAGTTGGCGGCCATGGGTTGGCCCATGATGCCGGTGCCGATAAATCCGATTTTAGCCATGATCAAAATCCTCTTTTAATGTGGGAGCTGGCTTGCCTGCGATGGCATCAACCGGACCTGACTGATACACCGAGGTGTTTGCATCGCAGGCAAGCCAGCTCCCACATTGTTTTATGTTGTGTCAGTTGTCAGATGGCGTTATGGGTCTTGAGCCAACCCAAACCCGCCTCGGTCGTGGTCAACGGCTTGTACTCACAGCCGACCCAACCTGCGTAACCAATGCGGTCCAGATGCTCGAACAGGAAGCGGTAGTTGATCTCACCGGTACCTGGCTCGTTGCGCCCCGGGTTGTCTGCCAGCTGGATATGGTTGATCTCACCCAGGTGCGTTTGCATGGTCCGCGCCAGGTCGCCTTCCATGATTTGCATGTGGTAGATGTCGTATTGCAGGAACAGGTTGGCGCTGCCCACTTGCTCGCGAATCGACAGAGCCTGCGCCGTGTTGTTGAGGTAGAAGCCCGGAATGTCGCGGGTGTTGATCATCTCCATCACCAGCTTGATACCCGCCGCCTGCAGCTTCTCGGCGGCGTACTTGAGGTTGGCGACGAAGGTTTTTTCTACGGTCTCGTCATCGACGCCTTGTGGCCGGATACCTGCCAGGCAGTTGACCTGGGTGTTGCCCAATACCTGGGCATAGGCGATGGCCAGCTTGACCCCGGCGCGGAATTCCTCGACCCGGTCCGGGTGGCAGGCCAGGCCGCGCTCGCCCTTGGCCCAATCACCGGCCGGCAGGTTGAACAGCACCTGGGTCAGGCCGTTGGCATCGAGCTGTGCCTTGATATCGGCAGAGCTGAATTCGTACGGGAACAGGTATTCCACACCTTCGAAGCCGGCATCGGCGGCTGCCTTGAAGCGAGCAAGGAAGTCCTGTTCGGTAAACAGCATGGACAGGTTGGCGGCAAAGCGCGGCATAGGGTTCTCCTTAATCGAGCAGGGAAATGGCAGTCGGCGCATCGTTGCCGACCAGGGCCAGGTCTTCGAATTCGTTGACGGCGTTGATCTCGGTGCCCATGGAAATATTGGTCACTCGCTCCAGAATAATCTCAACGATCACCGGCACTTTGAATTCTTCGATCATTTCCTGAGCCTTGCGCAGGGCCGGTTGGATCTGGCCCGGCTCGAACACACGCAGCGCCTTGCAGCCCAAGCCCTCGGCAACCGCCACATGGTCGACGCCATAACCGTTGAGTTCCGGGGCGTTGAGGTTGTCGAAAGACAGCTGCACGCAGTAGTCCATTTCAAAGCCGCGCTGGGCCTGGCGGATCAGCCCCAGGTAAGAGTTGTTCACCACCACGTGGATGTACGGCAGCTTGAACTGCGCGCCCACCGCCAGTTCTTCGATCATGAACTGGAAGTCGTAGTCGCCTGACAGCGCCACCACCTTGCGGCTCGGGTCGGCCTTGACCACGCCGAGTGCCGCCGGAATGGTCCAGCCCAGCGGGCCCGCCTGGCCGCAGTTGATCCAGTGGCGTGGCTTGTACACATGTAAAAATTGCGCGCCGGCAATCTGCGACAGGCCGATGGTGCTGACGTAGCAGGTGTCTTTGCCGAACACCTGGTTCATCTCTTCGTACACGCGTTGCGGCTTGACCGGCACGTTGTCGAAGTGCGTCTTGCGGTGCAGCGTGGCTTTGCGTTGCTGGCAGTCATGCAACCAGGCGCTGCGATCCTTGAGCTTGCCGGCGGCTTTCCATTCGCGGGCGACTTCAATGAACATCGTCAGCGCGGAACCGGCGTCGGAGACGATACCCAGGTCCGGGGTGAACACGCGGCCAATCTGCGTCGGCTCGATGTCAACGTGAATGAATCTGCGCCCTTCGGTGTACACCTCCACCGAGCCGGTGTGACGGTTGGCCCAGCGGTTGCCGATACCCAGCACCGCGTCCGACTTGAGCATCGTCGCGTTGCCATAACGGTGGGACGTCTGCAGGCCGACCATGCCTACCATCAGCGGGTGGTCATCGGGAATGGTGCCCCAGCCCATCAGGGTCGGAATCACCGGGATGCCGGTCAACTCAGCGAACTCCACCAGCAACTCGCTGGCGTCGGCGTTGATCACGCCACCACCGCTCACCAGCAATGGGCGTTCAGCCTGGTCCAGCATCGCCAGGGCTTTCTCGACCTGAATGCGAGTGGCCAACGGCTTGGCCAGGGGCAGTGGCTGGTAGGCGTCGATGTCGAATTCGATCTCGGCCATTTGTACGTCGAACGGCAAGTCGATCAGTACCGGGCCTGGGCGCCCGGAACGCATTTCATAGAAAGCCTTCTGGAACGCGTAGGGCACCTGGCCGGGTTCGAGCACGGTGGTGGCCCACTTGGTCACGGGCTTGACGATGCTGGTGATATCGACGGCCTGGAAGTCTTCCTTGTGCATCCGTGCACGTGGCGCTTGCCCGGTGATGCACAGGATCGGAATCGAGTCGGCCGAGGCGCTGTACAGGCCGGTGACCATGTCAGTGCCCGCCGGGCCCGAAGTGCCGATGCACACGCCGATATTGCCGGCCTTGGTGCGGGTATAGCCCTCGGCCATGTGCGAGGCGCCTTCAACGTGGCGAGCAAGGACGTGATCGATGCCACCCACCTTCTGCAAGGCTGAATACAGCGGGTTGATCGCGGCGCCCGGGATACCGAAGGCGGTATCCACACCTTCACGGCGCATCACCAGGACAGCGGCTTCGATTGCTCTCATTTTGCTCATGGTTTTGGTGCCTCTTGCGTTTTGTAATTGTATACAAGTGGTGTCTGTCCAAAGTGTATTCACGGCGGACGGCGCAGGTCAATGCATTTTATGAAACGGCCTTTGCGTTCGTCGGAACGGCTTTTTTCGACGTATGGAGCCTTTGTTTGAAAATATTGTATACAAAAACAAATGTCATTGTGTTCTATTTATTCGATCGAGCATCTGATCAAACAGAACTCCACCGCTTTCCAATAACAAAAGAAGGACGGCACCATGAGCGCTTTAACCTTGAAACTCGCCACCCAGTTGGCCGGCCATGCTATCGCCGCAGGCCGCACGATTTCTGCAGCGCCGCTGACCATCGCGGTACTCGATAGCGGGGGGCACTTGATTACCTTGCAGCGCGAAGACGGCGCCAGCCTGCTGCGCCCGCAAATCGCCATCGGCAAGGCCTGGGGGGCGATTGCCTTGGGCAAGGGCTCACGTTTACTGGCACTGGATGCGCAGCAGCGGCCGGCGTTTATCGCAGCGTTGAACAGCCTGGGGCAGGGCAGTGTGGTGCCGGCGCCGGGCGGGGTGTTGATACGGGATCAGTCGGGGGTGGTGTTGGGGGCGATTGGAATCACCGGGGATACGTCGGATATTGACGAGCAGTGTGCGATCACGGCGATTGAGGGGGTGGGGTTGATGGCGGATGCGGGGGTGTCGGCTTGAGTCGTTCTGACTGTGAGTAAGCTATCGCAGGCAAGCCAGCTCCCACATTGACGGTGTTCACAGATCTAACTGTGTGAGCCCACTCAGTGTGGGAGTTGGCTTGCCTGCGATGCAGTCGACTCGGTCTACAGTCAAACCCAAATGGCATCCCATAGCGGATAGTCGCCAAATTTCTTTACCAGCCCGGCCCTGAGTGGATTGGCTACGATGTAACGTGCAATCCCCTCAAGGCTTTCCTCTCGACGCACGGCATGATCATGAAAGCCCGGCTGCCAGAGGCGACCTTGGCGGCCCGCCACCGCATTCACCACTCGGGTGCTCTTGGATTTAACTTGGCGCATCAAGTCGGCAAGCGAACCTTTCTCCAGAGAAACAAGCCAATGGAAATGATCAGGCATCACTACCCAGGCCAATGATGTTGCGAGCCCTTTATATTGAGCGATCCTGAATTGTTGTACGACCAGGCGGCCGAGTTTGAAGTCGCTGAAGATGGGCTCGCGTTCAAGGGTGTTGGTGGTGAGCAGGTAAATGCGGTTGGATTCGTTATAGCGTCCGATGCGCAGGCGATTTGAAGCAGGGAGATCGGGCATTCCTTGGCCTCTCTTCAGATGGTGTTCTGAGAGGCTAGACTGAGGGGCGAAGGCTGATCGGCAGGCTTTTAGCAGGATGTGTCTGGATGGGCGCTATCGCGGGCAAGCCCGCTCCCACAGGGGATTGTGACCACTTTACATTCTGTGTTCGGCGCAAATCCGTGTGGGAGCTGGCTTGCCTGCGATAGCCTCGCCGCGGTCTATCAATCCGGCTCACACCCCTTGAGCACCAGCCGGATAATCGTCTGCGCCGCCGCCTCATAATCGGCTTCATCCAACTTGGCCTTGCCGGTAACGGCTGAGATCTGCCAGTCAAAGTCCGCATAGGTCTGGGTCGCCGCCCAGATGCTGAACATCAGGTGATTAGGGTCGATAGCCGCAATCAACCCACGATCCACCCAGTTCTGGATGCAATCGATATTGTGCTTGGCCTGGGCATTGAGCTGTTCAACCTGCTCGGCGCTCAGGTGTGGGGCGCCGTGCATGATTTCGCTGGCGAACACCTTGGAGGCGAACGGCAGGTCGCGGGAGATGCGAATTTTGGAGCGGATGTAGTTGCTCAATACTTCCTTGGGCTCCCCTTCGGGGTTGAACGGCGTGGAAGCGGCCAGGATCGGCTCGATAATGCTTTCGAGCACCTCGCGGTAGAGGTTGTCCTTGGACTTGAAGTAGTAATAGACGTTGGGCTTGGGCAGCCCGGCCTTGGCGGCGATGTCGCTGGTTTTGGTCGCGGCGAAGCCCTTGTCGGCAAACTCCTCGCTCGCCGCCCGCAGGATTTTTTCTTTGTTGCGCTCGCGAATGCTGCTCATAAACCAGACGTTTCCTTGCCATGACAGGCGGTTGCGCATGGTAGCACCGGCCATCAGCAGGCCTCAACAATCTGGCCGCAAGGCCGTGCGCCGGGCTATGCTCGCGTCATCTCTCTCTAACGGAAGTCCGGTTCATGGCAGGAAGCAGCTTATTGGTGTTGATCGACGATATCGCGGCGGTACTCGATGACGTCGCGCTGATGACAAAAATGGCCGCCAAGAAGACATCGGGCGTGCTGGGCGATGACCTTGCACTGAACGCCCAGCAGGTCTCCGGCGTGCGCGCCGAGCGGGAAATCCCGGTGGTGTGGGCGGTGGCCAAGGGCTCGTTTATCAACAAGTTGATCCTGGTGCCTACCGCGTTACTGATCAGCGCCTTCGCTCCCTGGGCCGTGACCCCCTTATTGATGCTGGGCGGCGCTTACCTGTGTTTCGAGGGCTTCGAAAAACTCGCCCACAAATTCCTGCACAGCAAGGCTGAAGATCAAGCCGAACACGCGCAGTTGGCTGAAGCGGTGGCCGACCCGGCAACCGATCTGGTGGCGTTCGAGAAAGACAAGATAAAGGGCGCGATCCGTACCGACTTCATTCTGTCGGCCGAGATCATTGCCATCACCCTCGGCATCGTCGCCGATGCGCAACTGACGCAGCAAGTGATCGTGCTGTCGGGTATCGCCATTGTCATGACCATCGGCGTATATGGATTGGTGGCCGGTATCGTCAAGCTCGACGACCTGGGGCTGTGGCTGACGCAGAAGCCGGGTCAGGTGGCGCGCAGTATTGGCGGCGCGATCCTGAGTGCGGCCCCCTACATGATGAAGAGCCTGTCAGTGATCGGCACGGCGGCGATGTTCATGGTCGGTGGCGGCATCCTCACCCATGGCGTGCCTGTGGTGCATCATTGGATCGAAACGGTAAGCCAAAGCACGGGGGCGCTGGCATGGTTGATGCCGACGTTGCTCAATGCGCTGGCGGGGATCGTTGCAGGGGCTTTGGTGCTGATCGTTGTCCAAGCAGTCGGCAAGGTATGGCGAACAGCTAAGCGCTGATTAGTTCGCATTGATTGCAAATCGAAACGCTGTTTAAGTTTAATCCTACAGCTCGGTTTTCCATGCATTTATAGGATGCATCGCGCTTCTTCATGTGAAGTGGCGCGAAAAATGGATCGATAAGGGGTTAAGGATGAACTGGTGTTTTCAAGCGATAAAAAACTATGCCAAGTTCAGTGGGCGAGCCTGTAGAAGGGAATATTGGGCGTTTGTAGTGATGGACATAATGCTGATTTGGGGCTCTATATTGATAGCGTACTTGGCGGAGGTTCTCTCGAGTCCGTGGTTTATCGTTCCATTTGGGTTTTACGTCTTGTTCATGATCCCACCTGCGGTGTCAGTGACATTTCGCAGGCTTCATGATGTGAACATTACTGGGGCGTATGCGCTTTGGTTTTTGATACCGGTCGTTGGTTTCATAATGGTGTCCGTCCGCCTGTTCACCCAAGGCGATAAGGGGGACAACGATTATGGCTTGCCTCCTAGTAGAAAATTTCTATCTGAGTAAGCGAGTAAAATCAATGCAATAAAAAAGGCCATTCAATCGAATGGCCTTTTTTTGTCGCTGCTGTTTATTCGGCGATCTGCAACTTGCGCGATTCGGTGTAGATATACCGCACCTTCTCATACTCGAACGGCGAGTTCATCTGGCCGTAGCGGAAGCTGGTCTGGTAGCGCTTATCGACGGCGCGCAGGGCCCAGACTTCCGGATGGTTGGAGCTGACTTCGGACACGTTGAGGAAGTTGATCTGCGATTCTGCCGTGTAGTCCACCAGCAAGCCGGTGGTATCACGCAGGTTCGACGGGCCAAAGATCGGCAACACCACATAGGCACCGCCCGGTACGCCGTAGAAGCCCAGGGTCTGGCCGAAGTCTTCACTCTGGCGTGGCAGGCCCATGGCCGTGGCCGGGTCCCACAGGCCGGCGACGCCGATGGTGGTGTTGACCAGCAGGCGCCCGGTGGTTTCCAGGGAGCGATGGCCCTTGAGTTGCAACAGGCTGTTCAACAGATTGGGCACATCGCCCAGGTTGTTGAAGAAGTTGCTCACACCGGTGCGCAGGAAGCTCGGCGTGACGTAGCGGTAGCCATTGACCACCGGCAGGAACACCCATTGGTCGAAGCGGTAGTTGAAGTGGTAAACGCGGCGGTTCCACGACTCCAGCGGGTCGTAGACGTTGAGCGCGGTAAGCGTGGAACGCTCGAATTCACGCTGGTCCAGGCCCGGGTTGAACTTGAGCTTGGTCAGCGGCTCCTTGAAGCCGTCGGCATCGACCTTGATGGGCTCTTGAGCCTTGCTGTTGTCGGCATTGGCCACGCCTGCGCACATCAGTGCGGCGAGCAGCAGAAGATATTTAGCCACGGAAGAACTCCAGCATGGCGTCGGCGTTGACGCGGTAATTGAGGTTGCCGCAGTGGCCGCCCAGCGGGTAGACGGTCAAGCGATCGCCGAAGGTTTTACGCAGGAAACCCAGATCGCCAGGGCCGAGGATCACGTCATCGGCGTTATGCATTACGGCGATTTTCGGGCTGTCGCGCAGGTAGTCCTTGAGGGCGTACAGGCTGACCTGATCGATCAGTTGCAGCAGGCTGCCGCCGTCGGAGCGGGCGCGCCACATCGGGATCACTTGCTCGGTGAGGTAGCAGTCGAAGTCGCATTGCAGGGCACGCTTGAGGAACGGCGTGAGGCTGGTGCCTTCGGTGATCGGGTATTTAGGCGGAATGATCAGGCCACGGCGGTTGATCAGGTCCGAGGTAAAGGCAATGTCGGCAGCCGAGAAGCGGAACGAGGTGCCGATCAACATGGCCATCTGTTCGTTGCTCAGGTGCTGCTTGGACTGCTGGAAGTCATAGAGCAGCGCATCGTTGAGGTCGATGTAGCCTTTTTGCTGGAAGTAGCGGGTCAGTTTGCTCAACACCAGTTCATAGAAAGTGGTGGTGTTGTTGATGCCCTTGACCTCGGTCTGTACCAGCTTGTCGAGGTTGGTGATCGAGGTGTAGAGGTTGACCGGCGGGTTGAGCAGCAGCACTTTCTTGAAGTTGAAGCTGCGGCGCGTCTCATCCAGCTTGCTGACAAACGCCGCATCCAGCGCCCCCAGGCTATAGCCGGTGAGGTAGAAGTCGGTGACCGGCAGCGAGGCGTTCTGCGCGCGCACGGCTTGCATCACGCGGTACATGTCTTCGGCGTCTTCCTGCGTGATACCCGGGGTGGCGAAGCGCGAGGCAGCGCTGATGAAGTCGAAGCTGGTGGGCGATGACAACTGCACCACGTGGTAGCCGGCCTGGTAATACAGCTTCTTCAGGTATTCGTTGATGCTGCTGTCGAACCGCGCACCGGTGCCGGCGATCAGGAAGATCAACGGCGCAGCGCGATCTTGCTTGGCAATGCGGTAGGTGAGTTTCTTCACCGGCCAGAAATTGTCCGGCAAGCTGAACTCACGCTCGGGGCGCATATTCAGGGTGTAATCGGATTGGTTGATCTCATCATCGGTCGGCAAGGTTGGCCGAAGGTCGGGAGGCGTGGTGGCGATGGTCGCTTCGAACGGGTTGGTCAAAGGGTAGCCATAGCTGGCCTGGTCGATATCGACGGCCAGTGCTGACGCACTCAAAAATAGGCTGCCCAGCAAGGCAGCACAGCGCAAGGAACGGAGCATGACTTAATCCCTAAGAGGAAACGTGCTGAATGAAATTCGCAGGCTATGACCACCGCGTTGCCACCGAAGTGCCAGGCAGCGGCACGAAAAGTCGGAAAAAACGTCGGAATCGGGGTAATAGTAGCCAGACGATACACTTTGCCATGCATTGTTGAACAGATATCTGCGCGAACACCTTGCTAACGGCCGCGGTGGGATTAAGCTGAGCGCCGTTTTTGCCTATCGGAGTGCCCCATGTCCCGCCGCTTGCCGTTGATTTTGCTGCTTGTTGCTCTGCCGTTATGGCTGGCTGCCAGTTATGCCGCACGTTATGGCTTTATGGAGGATGGGCAGTGGGTCGGCCTCTGCGCAGAGGAGGCCAGCCGCTGGGAGTGCCAGGTGCGTGCGAACCTTGGGTTGATGATTCACTTCAAGGTGCTGGGCTGGGCGGCGTTGATCACCTCGGTGTTGGGCTTTTTTGTACCGGGGCGTGCGGGATGGGCGTTGGCAGTAGTGGGGTTGGTGTTCGGGTTGCCGGCACTGGCGTTGTACAACACGACGTTTGCGGTGTTTGCGGTGGTGATTGCGGGATTGCGGTTGGTCAGGAAGCCTGGCTGCGCCTGATGTGGCCTCATCGCAGGCAAGCCAGCTCCCACAGTTGATTGGGTTCACACATTTCTATCTGTGAGCACGGTCAAATGTGGGAGCTGGCTTGCCTGCGATAGCGATCTTAAGCCTTGCGCACTCGCAAGCAACGCCACAAAGCCGCAACCATCAGCACGCTGACCACAGCCCAACCCCAGGCCTGCTGATTCAACAGCCCTTCGCGGTACAACTGCGGCGCAATGCCGGCACCGATAATGAAGGCCAGCAGCGCAATCTCCCGACGCGGCCCGGTCACCGGGCGCACCAGGTACACCAGGGCTGGCAGCACCAGCGCCGCGCTTGGAAAGCTGCGATAACGCGGGTCAAACACCAGCGCCAGCATCATCACCGCCCCCGCAAACCCGGCAATCGCCACCAGCCAGCCAGCGCGTTGCTCCAGCCAGTTGAATGCACGCTCGCGCCAGCCGTCACGGGCGCTGAGGGCCAGGGCGGCGTGGGCCAGCACCAACAGGTTCAAGGCCACCAGCAAGCCTGCCCATACCCATTCATCGTTGAAACGCGCAGTGACGCGGGTCAGTTCGGCCCAGGTGCCGATGGAGCAGGCAGCAACCGCACCGAGCAGTGGCAGGAGCACCGCGGAGCGCTTGCTGCGAATGCGGCCACCGAGCGCCAGGGTACCGAGCAGAATCACGGCGCCTACGCCCAGCCACAACGACCAGTACGGCACATTGGTCACCGGCCCTGCGAGGATGCCCTTGTCCTGGCGGTCTGCATCGAACAGCCCCCAATACCCGCCCACTGCGCCTTCACTTGCACGTTTCCATGGCTGGTCAAACGCTTCGATCAGGTTGTAGCGCCAGCCATTGGCTTCGGCCATGGCGACAAAGCCGCGCATGAACCTGGCTTCATTCACCCGGCTCGGCACGGCAGTCTCGCGCTGACGGCCTTCGCTGGGCCAACCGGTCTCGCCGATCACGATGTCCTTGGGCGCGAACTTGTGGCCGAAGGTCTGGCGTACGTCGCCTACATGCTTGAGCGCCTGGTCGATGCCGGACGGCTCATCTTCCCAGTACGGCAGCAGGTGAATGGTCAGGAAGTCCACCGCCGGCTCGATTTCCGGGTGTTGCAGCCAGAACTCCCACACATCGGCATAGGTGACCGGTTGCTTGATCTGGCTTTTGACTTGATGGATAAGCGCCACCAGTTGCTTGGCCGTGACTTCCTTGCGCAGCAGCGCCTCGTTGCCGACGATCACCGAAGTGACGACATCGGGATTGGTGTTGGCCGCCGCGATCAGTTCGTTGATTTCTTTCTGGGTCGCCACCGGATCACTGCTGACCCAGGCGCCGGCCATGACCTTTAAACCATGCTTGCGCGCCATGTCCGGCAAGGCTTCCAGGCCGGTCATGGAGTAGGTGCGGATGCATTCAAAGCGTGTGGCCAGCAAGGCCAGGTCGGCATCCATGCGTTCGGGGCGCAGCTTGAATGGCTGGTCAAACGGCGACTGGTCTTTGTCGAAGGGCGTGTAGGACGCACACTGCAACTTGTGGCTGGCGCTCGCTACATCCGGCAGCACTACCGGCCGGCCGAGGCCATACCAGTAGCCAGCGAGTGCAAGCACACCAAGGATCAAGGCAAGAAAATAGGGCAGGGCAGGAAAGCGGGCAGTCGCAGGCATGGTCGGCTTATCTGGGGGAGCAAAGGCGCGCATCTTACCCGGATTTGGCGCGTGCCAGTGCGGCTGCATAATTTTGACATGCAAACTTCGGGCGGGATTCTGACGATAACTCCTACAAAACGTCCTGCTGGCGATGTGATGTCGTTTCTTGCTCAACCAAGGTCGCCCACAGAGCAGGGCAAAGGCCTACGCAGGTTGATGATAAAACTGTCAGTACTCCACTGATGCCTCAGCAACCGGATCGATGCGCGTGAAGGGGGCGCGGTGCACCGCATAACAACAGGTTGATGTCGCTCGGCATCCGTCGGGCGCAGCACTTTCGGGGAAGTACATATGAAGATGCGACGACTCTTGGGCGCAGCTGCCAC
This sequence comes from Pseudomonas sp. W2Jun17, assembly GCF_023127795.1. Lineage (NCBI taxonomy): Bacteria > Pseudomonadati > Pseudomonadota > Gammaproteobacteria > Pseudomonadales > Pseudomonadaceae > Pseudomonas > Pseudomonas sp. W2Jun17. The sequence goes on from NZ_SPKO01000034.1 coordinate 94,477, forward strand.
GCTGGTAGTTGCGATGGGCTCCACACTGGTCAGTGCCGACAGCAAAACCCTGAGCATCGGTTACGTGGACGGTTGGTCCGACAGCGTTGCCACGACCCATGTGGCGGCGGAAGTGATCAAGCAAAAGCTCGGTTATGACGTGAAACTGCAAGCGGTCGCCACGGGGATCATGTGGCAGGGCGTCGCCACCGGCAAGCTCGATGCCATGCTGTCTGCCTGGCTGCCGGTGACCCATGGTGAATACTGGACCAAGAACAAGGACAAGGTGGTCGACTACGGCCCCAACTTCAAGGATGCAAAAATTGGCTTGATCGTACCGGAGTACGTCAAGGCCAAATCCATCGAAGACCTCAAGACCGACACCACCTTCAAAAACAAGATCGTCGGCATCGACGCCGGTTCAGGCGTGATGCTCAAGACCGACGACGCCATCAAGCAATACGGCCTGGACTACAAACTGCAAGCCAGCTCGGGCGCGGCGATGATCGCCGAACTGACACGTGCCGAAGACAAGCAGGAATCCATTGCGGTAACCGGTTGGGTGCCCCATTGGATGTTCGCCAAGTGGAAACTGCGTTTCCTGGACGACCCAAAAGGGATTTATGGTGCTGCTGAAACCGTCAACAGCATCGGCAGTAAGGGCCTGGAAAAGAAAGCGCCGGAAGTGGCAGCTTTCCTGAAAAAATTCCAGTGGGCCTCCAAGGACGAAATCGGTGAAGTCATGCTCGCTATCCAGGAAGGCGCCAAACCAGACGCCGCGGCCAAGGATTGGGTGGCCAAGCACCCTGAGCGCGTCGCTGAGTGGACCGCTAAATAAAAGCCACTGATGCACCCCTGTGGGAGGGGGCTTGCTCCCGATAGCGGTAGGTCAGCCACAGATTTTTTGACTGGCACACCGCTATCGGGAGCAAGCCCCCTCCCACATTGGTTTCGCACCGCCTCAAATCTTCCTGCGCTTTGGCCATCCCTCGCTACACTCGATCTACTACTAAGGTCGTCTGGAACCTCTTCCGCAGCCGCATACAGTGGATATGTTCCAAAATAATAAAAAAGCTGTGCTGCGAGGATAAAAACAATGAACGACAGCATTTACCTCTCGATTCAAAACAGCCCGCGTTTCAAGGAGCTGGTCAGGAAAAGGGAAAGATTCGCCTGGATTCTCTCGGCGATCATGCTAGGGCTTTACTCCGCTTTCATCCTGTTGATTGCCTACGGGCCACAAATACTGGGGGCCAAGATCAGCCCCGGTTCCTCGATTACCTGGGGCATTCCCCTTGGCGTCGGGCTGATTGTGTCTGCCTTCATTCTCACTGGCATCTACGTACGCCGGGCCAACGGCGAATTTGACGACCTGAACAATGCGATTCTCAAGGAGGCTGCGCAATGATCCGGCGTCTATTGGCTATATTCGGCGCTTCGCTGTTTGCTCCGGCCGTCTGGGCGGCGGACGCATTGACCGGTGAAGTGCACAAGCAACCGCTGAACGTCTCGGCCATCGTGATGTTCGTCGCGTTTGTCGGCGCCACCCTGTGCATCACGTATTGGGCGTCCAAGCGCAACAAGTCGGCGGCTGACTACTATGCAGCAGGCGGCAAGATCACGGGTTTCCAGAATGGCTTGGCGATTGCCGGTGACTACATGTCGGCCGCGTCCTTCCTGGGGATTTCCGCGCTAGTGTTCACCTCCGGCTACGATGGCCTGATCTACTCGATCGGCTTTCTGGTGGGCTGGCCGATCATTCTGTTCCTGATCGCCGAGCGCCTGCGTAACCTGGGCAAGTACACCTTTGCCGACGTGGCGTCCTATCGCCTGGGGCAAACCCAGATCCGCAGCCTGTCGGCCTGTGGCTCGCTGGTGGTGGTAGCGTTCTACCTGATCGCGCAGATGGTTGGCGCGGGCAAGTTGATCCAGCTGCTGTTCGGCCTGGACTACCATGTGGCGGTGATCCTGGTCGGCATCCTGATGTGCCTGTACGTGTTGTTCGGCGGCATGTTGGCGACCACCTGGGTGCAGATCATCAAGGCAGTGCTGCTGCTCTCCGGTGCTTCGTTCATGGCGCTGATGGTGATGAAGCACGTCAACTTCGACTTCAACACGTTGTTTGCCGAGGCGATCAAGGTTCACCCTAAAGGTGAAGCGATCATGAGCCCGGGTGGGCTGGTGAAAGACCCGATCTCGGCATTCTCCCTTGGCCTGGCCCTGATGTTCGGTACCGCCGGCCTGCCGCACATCCTGATGCGCTTCTTCACGGTGAGCGATGCCAAGGAAGCACGTAAAAGCGTGCTGTATGCGACCGGCTTCATTGGTTACTTCTACATCCTGACGTTCATTATCGGCTTTGGCGCGATTCTGCTGGTCAGCACCAACCCGGCGTTCAAGGATGCAGCAGGCGCCTTGCTTGGCGGTAACAACATGGCGGCGGTGCACCTGGCCAACGCGGTGGGCGGCAGTATCTTCCTGGGCTTCATCTCGGCCGTGGCCTTCGCCACCATTCTTGCAGTGGTTGCCGGCTTGACGCTGGCCGGCGCTTCGGCGGTGTCCCATGACCTGTATGCCAGCGTGATCAAGAAAGGCAAGGCCAACGAGAAGGATGAAATTCGCGTATCGAAGATCACCACCATCGCCCTGGCGGTGCTGGCGATTGGCTTGGGCATCCTGTTTGAAAGCCAGAACATTGCGTTCATGGTCGGCCTGGCGTTCTCGATTGCCGCCAGCTGTAACTTCCCGGTGTTGCTGCTTTCCATGTACTGGAAAAATCTCACCACCCGTGGCGCCATGATCGGCGGCTGGCTGGGCTTGATCAGTGCCGTGGGCCTGATGATCCTCGGCCCGACCATCTGGGTGTCGATCCTGCACCATGAAAAAGCCATCTTCCCGTACGAGTATCCGGCGCTGTTCTCGATGATCATTGCGTTCATCGGCATCTGGTTCTTCTCCATCACCGACAAATCGGCGGCGGCAGAGAAAGAGCGTGCGCTGTATTTCCCGCAGTTTGTGCGTTCGCAGACTGGCCTGGGGGCGAGTGGGGCGGTTAATCACTAAGTCGTCAGATGCATAAGAGATACCTCGGTCGCAAGGCCGGGGTATTTTTTTGCCTGGGTCTTTTGTGTTGCCTGGGCTGGCCTCATCGCGGGCAAGCCCGGCTCCCACAGGTTGACTGTGTGAACCCGATCGACTGTGGGAGCTGGCTTGCCTGCGATGGCGGTAGATCAGGCCACACAAACAAAAACGGCCTCCGCTAAGGGAGGCCGTTCTCATTACAAGCAAACCGCTAAGTGCTTACTTGCGATCTTCCAGCTTGGTAATGTCACGCGACTCGTAGCCGGTGTACAGCTGGCGCGGACGGCCAATCTTGTACGGGCTGGAGAGCATTTCTTTCCAGTGGGAAATCCAGCCCACGGTCCGCGCCAGGGCGAAGATCACGGTGAACATGCTGGTTGGAATGCCGATCGCCTTGAGGATGATCCCCGAGTAGAAGTCGACGTTCGGGTACAGCGAGCGCTCGATGAAGTACGGGTCGGTCAGGGCGATCTCTTCCAGGCGCATGGCCAGTTCGAGTTGCGGATCGTTCTTGATGCCCAGTTCCTTCAGCACTTCGTCGCAGGTCTGCTTCATGACGGTCGCGCGAGGGTCGCGGTTCTTGTAGACCCGGTGACCGAAGCCCATCAGCTTGAATGGATCGTTCTTGTCCTTGGCCTTGGCGATGAACGTATCGATGTTGGATACATCGCCGATTTCATCGAGCATGGTCAATACGGCTTCATTCGCACCGCCGTGGGCAGGGCCCCACAGTGCGGCGATACCGGCGGCGATACAGGCAAACGGGTTGGCACCCGAAGAGCCGGCCAGGCGGACGGTAGAAGTGGAGGCGTTTTGTTCATGGTCGGCGTGGAGGATGAAGATCCGGTCCATTGCCTTGGCCAGCACCGGGCTGATCGGTTTGATCTCGCACGGGGTGTTGAACATCATGTGCAGGAAGTTTTCCGCGTACGTCAGATCGTTGCGCGGGTACATCATGGGCTGGCCCATGGAGTACTTGTAAACCATTGCGGCCAGGGTCGGCATCTTGGCAACCAGGCGGATCGCGGAAATTTCGCGATGCTCGGCGTTATTGATGTCCAGGGAGTCATGATAGAAGGCCGACAGGGCACCGACCACGCCGCACATGACGGCCATCGGGTGGGCGTCGCGACGAAAGCCGTTGAAGAAGGTCTTCAACTGCTCGTGAACCATGGTGTGGTTCTTCACGGTGCTGACGAACTGGGCCTTTTGCTCGGCTGTTGGCAATTCGCCATTTAGCAGCAGGTAGCAGGTTTCCAGGTAGTCCGACTTTTCAGCCAGTTGTTCGATCGGGTAGCCGCGATGAAGCAGAATGCCATTGTCACCATCGATATAGGTGATCTTCGACTCGCAGGAAGCGGTCGACATGAAGCCTGGGTCGAAAGTAAAACGGCCCGTGGCCGTCAGGCCCCGTACGTCGATAACATCGGGACCAACGGTGCCGGTTAAAATGGGCAGCTCGACGGGGGCTGCGCCCTCGATGATCAACTGCGCTTTTTTGTCAGCCATGTGGCCTCCTATTTATGCTTCAAATCATCAGACAGACCCCCCACGCAGGGCCCGCACCACTATATTGATATAAATCCAGATGTCAATTTGCCTAAAGTCTTGCGCCAGAAGGCTTTAACCGTACTTTTTCGTCGAAATTGCCTGCCATTTACGCCTTTTATCCCGCCAGCGCAATCAGCTATTAGGGTGAGGTGTGCGCGTTGTCATTAGTAACCTAACTGTCTATACTCGGCCACCGACCGCCAAGGGCTTTTGGGCTTGCTTTCATTGGGGGTCGCACTCCCTGGGTGGTGCTTACCTGACCAGTCGCACTCCCCAACAACTTTGCCCTGATTGTTAGGGGCTCTTCAGTGTGAAAAAAAGCCGTGAATAGCCAACGACCTGTAAACCTAGACCTAAGGACCATCAAACTCCCCATCACCGGCGTTACGTCGTTCCTGCACCGTGTTTCCGGCATCATCCTGTTCCTGGGCTTGGGCATCATGCTTTATGCATTGAGCAAATCCCTGGGTTCCGAGGAAGGTTACGCCGAGGTGAAGGCATGCTTGACCAGCCCGCTGGCCAAGTTCGTAGCATGGGGCCTCCTGTCCTCTCTTCTGTATCACCTGGTAGCCGGTGTGCGCCACTTGATCATGGACATGGGCATCGGTGAGACGCTGGAAGGCGGCCCCCTGGGCTCGAAAATCATCATCGCCATTTCCGTGGTGCTGATCGTTCTGGCAGGAGTTTGGATATGGTAACCAGCGTAACGAATCTGTCGCGTTCGGGCCTCTATGACTGGATGGCACAGCGTGTGTCTGCGGTCGTTCTCGCGGCTTATTTCATTTTTCTGATCGGATACCTCGTCGCAAACCCGGGCATCGGCTATGAGCAGTGGCATGGCCTGTTTTCCCACAATGCGATGCGAATCTTCAGTCTGCTGGCCCTTGTAGCCCTGGGCGCACACGCCTGGGTCGGCATGTGGACCATCGCGACCGACTACCTGACGCCGATGGCGCTTGGCAAGTCCGCGACTGCAGTACGTTTCCTCTTCCAGGCAGTATGCGGCGTCGCGATGTTCGCTTACTTCGTCTGGGGTGTGCAGATTCTTTGGGGTATCTGATCCATGGCTAACATTCCAACTATTTCATTCGACGCCATCATTATTGGTGGCGGCGGTGCGGGCATGCGCGCTGCGCTGCAGCTGGCCCAGGGCGGTCACAAGACTGCCGTGATCACCAAGGTGTTCCCGACGCGCTCCCACACCGTATCGGCCCAGGGTGGCATCACCTGCGCCATCGCCTCCGCCGACCCGAACGATGACTGGCGCTGGCACATGTACGATACCGTCAAGGGTTCCGACTACATCGGTGACCAGGACGCTATCGAGTACATGTGTCAGGAAGGCCCGGCCGCAGTGTTCGAGCTGGACCACATGGGTCTGCCGTTCTCGCGTACCGAGCAAGGTCGTATCTACCAGCGTCCATTCGGCGGCCAGTCGAAGGATTACGGTAAAGGCGGGCAGGCTGCCCGTACTTGCGCTGCGTCCGACCGTACCGGTCACGCGCTGTTGCACACCCTTTATCAGGGCAACCTGAAAGCCGGTACCACGTTCCTGAACGAGTACTACGCTGTTGATCTGGTGAAGAACGGCAAGGGCGAGTTCGTCGGCGTGATCGCCATCTGCATCGAAACCGGTGAAACCACCTACATCCGCGCCAAGGCTACCGTGCTGGCGACTGGCGGTGCAGGCCGTATCTACGCCTCGACCACCAATGCCCTGATCAACACCGGTGACGGCGTCGGCATGGCACTGCGTGCTGGCGTACCGGTGCAAGACATCGAAATGTGGCAGTTCCACCCCACCGGCATCGCCGGCGCCGGTGTACTGGTAACCGAAGGTTGCCGTGGTGAAGGTGGTTACCTGATCAACAAGCACGGCGAGCGTTTCATGGAGCGTTATGCTCCGAACGCCAAAGACCTGGCTGGTCGTGACGTCGTGGCCCGTTCGATGGTTAAAGAGATCATCGCCGGTAACGGTTGTGGCCCGAATGGTGACCACGTACTGCTCAAACTCGATCACCTCGGTGAAGAAGTGCTGCACAGCCGCCTGCCAGGTATCTGCGAACTGTCCAAGACCTTTGCTCACGTTGATCCAGTGGTTGCTCCGGTTCCGGTTGTTCCGACCTGCCACTATATGATGGGCGGCGTACCGACCAACATTCACGGCCAGGCGATCACCCAGAATGCCGAAGGCGTGGACGAGATCATCCATGGTCTGTTCGCGGTAGGTGAAGTGGCTTGTGTATCGGTTCACGGTGCCAACCGCCTGGGCGGCAACTCGTTGCTCGACCTGGTAGTGTTCGGTCGCGCGGCCGGCCTGCATCTGGAAAAGGCGCTGACCGACGGCATCGAATACGATGACGCCACCGACGCCAACATCGAAGCGGCCCTGGCGCGCCTGAACGCTCTGAACGAGCGCACAGATGGCGAAGACGTGGCAACCCTGCGTCGCGAGCTGCAAAACTGCATGCAGAACTACTTCGGTGTGTTCCGTACCGGCGAATACATGCAGAAAGGTATCGCCCAGTTGGCTGACCTGCGCAAGCGTATCGCCAACGTCAAGATCAACGATAAGAGCCAGGCGTTCAACACCGCTCGTATCGAAGCCCTTGAGCTGCAAAACCTGCTGGAAGTGGCTGAAGCGACGGCGATCGCCGCCGAGGTTCGTAAAGAATCCCGTGGTGCTCACGCTCGTGAAGACTTTGAAGATCGCGATGACGAAAACTGGTTGTGCCACACCCTGTACTTCCCGGGTGACAAGCGCGTAACCAAGCGTGCCGTGAACTTCTCGCCGAAGACGGTGCCGACGTTTGAACCGAAGATTCGGACTTACTAAGGGTGGCTGCCATGTTGAAAGTCAGTGTTTATCGCTACAACCCTGATCAGGACGCTGCGCCGTTCATGCAGGAGTTCCAGGTCGATACCGGTGGTAAAGACCTGATGGTGCTGGATGTACTGGCACTGATCAAAGAGCAGGACGAAGGTTTCTCCTATCGTCGCTCTTGCCGTGAGGGTGTTTGCGGCTCCGACGGCATGAACATCAACGGCAAGAATGGCCTGGCGTGCATCACGCCGCTGTCTGCTGTTGTCAAAGGCAACAAGCTGATCGTTCGTCCTCTGCCAGGTTTGCCGGTTATCCGTGACCTGGTCGTCGATATGAGCATCTTCTACAAGCAATACGAGAAAGTTAAGCCGTTCTTGCAGAATGACACGCCGGCTCCGGCCATCGAGCGTCTGCAATCCCCGGAAGAGCGCGAGAAGCTCGACGGTCTGTACGAGTGCATCCTGTGTGCTTGCTGCTCGACGTCGTGCCCGTCTTTCTGGTGGAACCCGGACAAATTCCTGGGTCCAGCTGCACTGCTGCAAGCGTACCGCTTCCTGGCAGACAGCCGTGACACCAAGACGTCCGAGCGTCTGGCTTCGCTGGATGACCCGTTCAGCGTATTCCGCTGCCGCGGGATCATGAACTGCGTCAACGTATGCCCCAAAGGCCTGAACCCGACTAAGGCCATTGGTCACATCCGTAACATGCTGCTGCACAGCGGCGTGTAACTGACGTTGTAGTAAAGCAGGACCGTTGTGCCCGTAAATGCTGCGGCGCAGGCTTCAACCGGCGCCGTAGTTTTAACTTGAGCAGCGACTTACAAAGCCGCGGCTCTTATTTTGAAGAAATGAGACAAGCAGGGGCATTCGGGTTGGTACCCGAACTATCAGCGTGATCCTAAGTGGCTTGTTTTGGTCGCTGCACTTGGCCTTTTGCAAGCAAACTCGGTGTTTTCGCCGGTGGTGTCCCCAAATCGAGGGTGACCAAGCATGCAAGAAAGCGTGATGCAGCGCATGTGGAACAGCGGCTATCTTTCAGGTGGTAACGCTGCCTATGTGGAAGAGCTTTATGAGCTCTACCTGCACGACCCTAACGCTGTGCCAGAAGAATGGCGCACCAAATTTCAGACGTTGTCTTCAGACGGCAACGCTGCCACCGATGTATCGCACGCAACAATTCGCGATCAGTTCGTGCTGCTGGCAAAGAACCAGCGCCGCGCCCAACCGGTTTCCGCCGGCAGCGTGAGCAGTGAGCACGAGAAGAAGCAAGTTGAAGTACTGCGACTGATCCAGGCCTACCGTATGCGTGGTCACCAGGCAGCCCAGCTTGACCCGCTGGGGCTGTGGCAGCGTCCTGCACCTGCAGACCTGTCGATCAATCATTACGGCTTGACCAATGCCGATCTTGATACGACCTTCCGTGCCGGCGACCTGTTCATCGGCAAAGAGGAAGCGAGCCTACGCGAAATTCACGAAGCGTTGCAGCAGACATATTGCCGCACCATCGGCGCTGAATTCACGCACATCACCGATTCCGAGCAGCGCCAGTGGTTCCAGCACCGCCTGGAAGGCGTGCGTGGCCGTCCGGTCTTGTCCGCCGATGTCCGCAGCCACTTGCTGGAGCGCGTGACCGCGGCCGAGGGCCTCGAGAAATACCTGGGTACCAAATACCCGGGCACCAAGCGTTTCGGCCTGGAAGGCGGCGAAAGCCTGATTCCGATGCTCGACGAGCTGATCCAGCGTTCCGGTTCCTACGGCACCAAGGAAATCGTGATCGGCATGGCTCACCGTGGTCGCCTGAACGTGTTGGTCAACACCTTCGGCAAGAACCCGCGCGAGCTGTTCGACGAGTTCGAAGGCAAGAAGAAGGTCGAGCTGGGTTCCGGTGACGTTAAATACCACCAGGGCTTCTCGTCCAACGTGATGACCACCGGCGGTGAAGTTCACCTGGCCATGGCGTTCAACCCATCCCACCTGGAAATCGTTTCGCCAGTGGTCGAGGGTTCGGTACGTGCGCGCCAGGATCGTCGTAACGATGCCACCGGTGAGAAGGTTCTGCCGATTTCCATCCACGGTGACGCGGCATTCGCCGGTCAAGGCGTGGTCCTGGAAACGTTCCAGATGTCGCAGACTCGCGGCTTCAAGACCGGCGGTACCGTTCACATCGTCATCAACAACCAGGTCGGCTTCACCATCAGCAACCCGTTGGACGCGCGCTCCACCGAGTACGCCACCGATGTTGCCAAGATGATCCAGGCGCCGATCCTCCATGTGAATGGCGATGATCCGGAAGCCGTGCTGTTCGTGACCCAACTGGCAGTCGACTACCGCATGCAGTTCAAGCGTGACGTGGTGATCGACCTGGTTTGCTACCGCCGTCGCGGTCACAACGAAGCGGACGAGCCAAGCGGCACCCAGCCGTTGATGTACCAGCAGATCACCAAGCAGCGCACCACCCGTGAGCTGTACGCCGAAAGCCTGACCAAGGCCGGCGTGGTTGACGATGCGCGTGTTCAGGCGAAAGTCGATGAATACCGCAACGCGCTGGACAATGGCCTGCATGTCGTGAAAAGCCTGGTCAAGGAGCCGAACAAAGAGTTGTTCGTTGACTGGCGTCCGTACCTGGGCCACACCTGGACTGCACGTCACGATACATCCTTCGATTTGAAGACGTTGCAGGAACTGTCCGCCAAGCTGCTGGAAATTCCCGAAGGCTTCGTCGTACAGCGCCAGGTGGCGAAGATCTACGAAGATCGTCAGAAGATGCAAGCCGGCGGCCTGCCGATCAACTGGGGTTACGCCGAAACCATGGCGTACGCGACCCTGGCGTTCGAAGGTCACCCGATCCGCATGACCGGCCAGGACATCGGCCGCGGTACGTTCTCGCACCGTCATGCTGTATTGCACAACCAGAAAGACGCGGGCACCTACATCCCGTTGCAGAACCTGTACGAAGGCCAGCCACGTTTCGACCTGTACGATTCGTTCCTGTCCGAAGAAGCCGTACTGGCGTTCGAATACGGCTACTCCACCACCACGCCTAATGCGCTGGTGATCTGGGAAGCCCAGTTCGGCGACTTCGCCAACGGTGCCCAGGTGGTTATCGACCAGTTCATCACCAGCGGCGAGCACAAGTGGGGCCGCCTGTGCGGTCTGACCATGCTGCTGCCACACGGTTATGAAGGCCAGGGTCCGGAGCACTCTTCGGCCCGTCTGGAGCGTTACCTGCAATTGTGCGCCGAGCACAACATCCAGGTGTGCGTGCCGACCACCCCGGCGCAGATCTACCACTTGCTGCGTCGCCAGGTGATCCGCCCGCTGCGCAAGCCGCTGGTCGTGCTGACCCCGAAATCGCTGTTGCGTCACAAACTGGCCGTTTCGACCCTGGAAGATCTGGCCCAAGGTTCGTTCCAGACCGTGATTCCAGAGATCGATACACTGGACGCCGCCAAGGTCACTCGCCTGATCCTGTGCAGCGGCAAGGTCTACTACGATCTGTTGGAAAAACGCCGTGCCGAAGGCCGCGAAGACATCGCCATCGTGCGTATCGAGCAGCTTTACCCGTTCCCGGAAGATGACCTCATGGAGATCATCGCGCCTTACACCAACCTCACGAACGTGGTGTGGTGTCAGGAAGAACCGATGAACCAGGGCGCCTGGTACAGCAGCCAGCATCATCTGCGTCGCAGCATCGGCAACCACAACAAGGCCCTGGTCCTTGAGTACGCCGGTCGTGATGCTTCTGCTGCACCTGCGTGTGGCTATGCGTCGATGCACGCCGAGCAGCAGGAAAAACTGCTGCAAGATGCTTTCACTGTTTAACGCCTTCGCGCTGACTGAAACCGAATTTTAAGGACCTACAGATAATGGCTATCGAAATCAAAGCCCCGTCATTCCCGGAATCGGTTGCCGATGGCACCGTTGCCACCTGGCACAAGAAACCAGGCGAGGCCGTCAAGCGTGACGACCTGATCGTCGACATCGAGACTGACAAAGTCGTACTGGAAGTGTTGGCCGAAGCTGACGGCGTGCTGGGCGCGATCGTGGCTGAAGAGGGCGCTACCGTTCTGTCGAATCAGGTACTGGGTTCGATCGAAGAGGGCAGCGCTGCTGCAGCTCCTGCTCCTGCCGCCGCTGCTGCTGCACCGGCTGCATCGGCGCCTGCCGCTGCACCGGCAGCCGGTGGCGAAGATCCAATCGCTGCACCAGCTGCGCGTCAACTGGCTGAAGAGAACGGCATCAACCTGGCTTCCATCAAGGGCACCGGCAAAGACGGCCGCGTGACCAAGGAAGACGTGGTTGCTGCGGTTGAAGCCAAGAAGAACGCTCCGGCTGCCGCGCCTGCCAAGGCTGCTGCTCCAGCGGCTGCTGCCCCGGTGTTCGCTGCCGGCGACCGTACCGAGAAGCGCGTACCGATGACTCGCGTGCGTGCTACCGTGGCCAAGCGCCTGGTTGAAGCGCAGTCGAACATGGCGATGCTGACCACGTTCAACGAAGTCGACATGACCGAAGTCATGGCCCTGCGCTCCAAGTACAAGGACCTGTTCGAGAAGTCCCACAACGGCGTGCGCCTGGGCTTCATGTCGTTCTTCGTGAAAGCGGCCACCGAAGCACTCAAGCGCTTCCCGGCAGTCAACGCTTCCATCGACGGCGGCGACATCGTTTACCACGGCTATGCAGATATCGGCGTTGCCGTGTCCAGCGACCGTGGCCTGGTGGTTCCAGTGCTGCGTAACGCCGAGCTGATGAGCCTGGCCGAAATCGAAGGCGGCATCGCCGGCTTCGGCAAGAAAGCCCGTGACGGCAAGCTGACCATCGACGAGATGACCGGCGGTACCTTCACCATCACTAACGGTGGTACCTTCGGTTCGATGATGTCGACGCCGATCGTCAACCCACCGCAAGCCGCGATCCTGGGCATGCACAACATCATCCAGCGTCCGATGGCCATCAACGGCCAGGTCGTGATCCGCCCAATGATGTACCTGGCATTGTCTTACGATCACCGCCTGATCGATGGTAAAGAAGCCGTGACGTTCCTGGTGACCATCAAGAACCTGCTGGAAGACCCGGCTCGCCTGCTCCTGGACATCTGATAGAAGCAGCTGCAAGTTGCGAGCTACAAGCTGTAGGAAAAAGCAGCTTGGCTTGCAGCTTGTGGCTAGAAGCTTGTCGCAAATAGAGGATCTATTTTCATGACACAGAAATTTGACGTTGTAGTGATTGGTGCAGGCCCTGGCGGCTATGTTGCCGCCATCAAGGCTGCGCAACTGGGCCTCTCGACTGCTTGCATCGAAAAGTACACCGACAAGGAAGGCAAACTGGCGCTGGGCGGTACCTGCCTGAACGTTGGTTGCATTCCTTCCAAGGCGCTGCTGGACAGCTCCTGGAAATTCCACGAAGCCCAAGACGGCTTCGCGATCCACGGCATCAACCATGCTGGCGTGACCATGGACGTGCCAGCAATGGTCGGCCGTAAAGCCAACATCGTCAAAGGCCTGACTTCCGGCGTTGCCACCTTGTTCAAGGCCAACGGTGTGACTTCCATTCAAGGCCACGGCAAGCTGCTGGCCGGCAAGAAAGTCGAAGTCACCAAACCAGACGGTTCGGTTGAAGTCATCGAAGCCGAAAACGTGATCCTGGCACCTGGCTCGCGTCCAATCGACATTCCGCCTGCTCCAGTTGATAACAACGTGATCGTTGATTCGACCGGCGCCCTGGAATTCCAGGCTGTGCCTAAGCGCCTGGGCGTGATCGGCGCTGGCGTAATCGGTCTGGAACTGGGTTCGGTATGGTCCCGTCTGGGCGCTGAAGTCACCGTGCTGGAAGCCCTGGACACGTTCCTGCTGGCGGCCGACACTGCAGTCTCCAAAGAGGCGCTGAAAACCCTGACCAAACAAGGTCTGGATATCAAGCTCGGCGCCCGTGTCACCGGTTCCAAGGTCAACGGCGAAGAAGTCGTGGTGACCTACACCGATAAAGACGGCGAGCAGACCATCACCTTCGACAAGCTGATCGTTGCCGTTGGTCGCCGTCCAGTGACCAACGACCTGCTGGCTTCCGACAGCGGCGTGAACATCGACGAGCGTGGCTTCATCCACGTTGATGATCACTGCGCAACCACCGTACCGGGCGTATATGCGATCGGCGACGTGGTTCGTGGCATGATGCTGGCCCACAAGGCTTCCGAGGAAGGCATCATGGTCGTCGAGCGCATCAAGGGTCACAAGACCCAGATGAACTACGACCTGATCCCGTCGGTTATCTACACCCACCCGGAAATCGCATGGGTTGGCAAGAACGAACAGCAGTTGAAAGCTGAAGGCGTTGAAGTTAACGTCGGCACCTTCCCGTTCGCCGCTTCCGGCCGTGCCATGGCAGCCAACGACACCGGTGGTTTTGTCAAAGTCATCGCTGATGCCAAGACTGACCGCGTATTGGGCGTCCACGTGATTGGCCCAAGCGCTGCAGAACTGGTTCAGCAAGGCGCGATCGGTATGGAATTCGGCACCAGTGCCGAGGACCTGGGTATGATGGTCTTCTCCCATCCGACCCTGTCCGAAGCGTTGCACGAAGCAGCGTTGGCAGTGAATGGCGGTGCCATCCACATCGCCAACAAGAAGAAGCGCTAAGCGAGATAATAAGAAACCACGGCGGAGTTGCCCGTCGTGAGCCTTGCGCGCAAGACTCACCGCGGAATATCCGCTGGACGCAGCCTTGCGCAGCTTTACGGGCCATAAGCCCCGCAAGTTGCGCAAGCAGCAGTCACAGGTGGTGCGGCACTTATAATGAGCGCAGCGCCGAATGCGCAGTACCTAACGAAGACGGTAAAAAGCATGAATCTTCACGAGTATCAGGGTAAGCAGCTGTTCGCTGAATACGGCCTGCCAGTTTCCAAGGGCTACGCAGTAGACACCCCGGAAGCAGCAGCAGAAGCTTGCGACAAAATCGGTGGCAGCGAGTGGGTTGTCAAAGCCCAGGTCCACGCCGGTGGTCGCGGTAAAGCGGGCGGCGTTAAGCTGGTTCGCAGCAAAGAAGACGCCAAGGCCTTCGCACAGCAGTGGCTGGGCAAGCGTCTGGTGACTTACCAGACTGATGCCAATGGCCAGCCAGTCACCAAGATCCTGGTTGAATCGTGCACTGATATCGCTAAAGAGCTGTACCTGGGCGCTGTCGTTGACCGTTCGAGCCGTCGCATCGTGTTCATGGCTTCCACCGAAGGTGGCGTGGACATCGAGAAAATCGCTCACGAAACCCCAGAAAAAATTCTGAAGGCCACTATCGATCCACTGGTTGGCGCACAGCCGTTCCAGGGTCGTGAACTGGCGTTCCAGCTGGGTCTGGAAGGCAAGCAAGTTGCCCAGTTCGCCAAGATCTTCGTAGGTCTGGCCAAACTGTTCCAGGATCACGATCTGGCCCTGCTGGAAGTGAACCCGCTGGTGATCAAGGCTGACGGCGACCTGCATTGCCTTGATGCCAAGATCAACATCGACGCCAACGCCATGTACCGTCAGCCCAAGCTGAAGACTTTCCACGATCCGTCGCAAGACGATCCGCGCGAAGCGCACGCTGCCAAGTTCGAACTGAACTACGTGGCCCTGGAAGGCAACATCGGCTGCATGGTCAACGGTGCCGGCCTGGCCATGGGTACCATGGACATCGTCAACCTGCATGGCGGCAAGCCAGCCAACTTCCTCGACGTAGGTGGTGGCGCTACCAAGGAACGCGTTACCGAAGCGTTCAAGATCATCCTGTCCGACTCCAACGTCGCAGCAGTACTGGTCAACATCTTCGGCGGCATCGTTCGTTGCGACATGATTGCCGAAGGCATCATCGGTGCAGTGAAAGAAGTCGGCGTTAAAATCCCGGTTGTTGTTCGCCTTGAAGGTAACAACGCTGAACTGGGCGCTAAAGTACTGGCAGAAAGCGGTTTGAACATCATCGCGGCTACCAGCCTGACCGACGCTGCTCAACAAGTTGTCAAAGCTGCGGAGGGCAAGTAATGAGCGTCCTGATCAATAAAGACACCAAAGTTATCTGCCAGGGTATTACCGGTTCGCAAGGTAGTTTCCACACCCAGCAAGCCATTGAATACGGCACCCAGATGGTTGGTGGCGTAACTCCGGGCAAAGGCGGCACCGAGCACCTGGGCCTGCCAGTGTTCAACACCGTGAAAGAAGCGGTAGAAGCCACTGGCGCCACTGCCAGCGTGATCTACGTTCCAGCTCCTTTCTGCAAGGACTCGATCCTGGAAGCGGCATTCGGCGGCATCAAGCTGATCGTGTGCATCACCGAAGGCATTCCTACCCTGGACATGCTGGACGCTAAAGTTAAGTGCGACGAGCTGGGTGTAGTCCTGATCGGCCCTAACTGCCCAGGCGTGATCACTCCAGGCGAATGCAAGATCGGCATCATGCCAGGTCACATTCACTTGCCAGGCAAGGTCGGTATCGTTTCCCGTTCCGGCACCCTGACCTACGAAGCTGTGAAGCAGACCACTGACGCCGGTTTCGGTCAGTCGACTTGCGTCGGCATCGGCGGTGACCCGATCCCAGGCTCCAACTTCATCGACATCCTGAAGCTGTTCCAGGAAGACCCGAAGACCGAAGCGATCGTGATGATCGGTGAGATCGGCGGTTCGGCTGAAGAAGAAGCGGCTGCCTACATCAAGGCACACGTGACCAAGCCGGTTGTTTCCTACATCGCTGGTGTGACTGCCCCTGCGGGCAAGCGCATGGGCCATGCTGGCGCAATCATCTCTGGCGGCAAAGGCACTGCAGACGAGAAGTTCGCTGCACTGCAAGACGCAGGTGTGAAAACCGTGCGTTCGCTGGCAGACATCGGCAAGGCCCTGGCCGAGCTGACCGGTTGGGCTGTCAAGTAAGCCTCGCGCTTAGCTGACGCTTCACCACACAAAGGCCACCTTCGGGTGGCCTTTGTGCATTCTGAAATAGAGTGAGGATGTACTTGGTCCCGTGTGGGAGCTGGCTTGCCTGCGATGCAGGCACCTCGGTGCATCAGACACATCGAGTCGATGCCATCGCAGGCAAGCCAGCTCCCACAGGGGCCAGCATTGCCCAATTAAGTATGAAAACGCGACATTCAAATGTCGCTTATCGGACAGTTCGCCCCGCAACAGTGCGTTTGTCAGCCTGATTCTGTACTCTAGCCGCCTCTTTATGCGTCCGCATCCCAAAAGGAAGCTGCGCGCTAGACCGGTCGGTCCCCATAAGGGCCGGCAGCATTTCCCTCATCCATAGGGAAGCCCTCTCTAAATTCCGATTCAGTAGTGTGGTATTTCCTCAAATGAAAGTGTTGAAAAGCCAGGATATCCTGGCGCTGGGCTTTATGACCTTTGCCCTGTTCGTGGGCGCTGGCAACATCATCTTCCCGCCTATCGTGGGTTTGCTGTCCGGGCCCCATGTCTGGATGGCGGCGCTTGGCTTTTTGATCACCGCGGTCGGTTTGCCGGTGGTCACCGTGATTGCCCTGGCCAAGGTCGGTGGTGGCATGGATGCGCTGAGCAGCCCGATCGGCAAGATCGCCGGTGGCCTGCTGGCGGCGGCGGCGTACCTGGCGGTGGGGCCGCTGTTCGCTACCCCGCGTACTGCGACCGTGTCATTCGAAGTGGGCCTGGCGCCACTGACCGGTGAAAGCCCGTTGGCGCTGTTCCTCTACAGCTCGGTGTATTTCCTGGTGGTGTTCTTTGTGTCCCTGTACCCAGGTCGACTGCTGGACACCGTGGGCCGCTTCCTCGCGCCGCTGAAGATCATCGCCCTGGCCATCCTCGGCATTGCCGCGTTTGCGTTGCCGGCCGGTGAAGTGGGCGTCGCTACGCCGGAATACGTGGCCGCACCGTTCTCCCAGGGCTTTATCAATGGTTACCTGACCATGGATACGCTGGGTGCGCTGGTGTTCGGCATCGTGATCGTCAACGCGATCCGTTCACGGGGTGTCGAGTCGCCCCAATTGATCACCCGTTACGCCATTATCGCCGGCCTGATTGCCGGCGTGGGCCTGGCGCTGGTGTACATCAGCCTGTTCCGCCTGGGTTCGGGCAGCCATGCCGTGGCTGCCGGTGCCAGCAACGGCGCAGCCGTACTGCACGCTTATGTGCAACACACCTTCGGCTCCCTGGGCAGCGGCTTCCTCGCCGTGCTGATCTCCCTGGCGTGCCTGGTCACTGCCGTCGGCCTGACCTGCGCCTGCGCCGAGTACTTCAGCAAAATCCTGCCGCTGTCCTACAAGACACTGGTGGTGATTCTGGCGTTGTTCTCGCTGTTCGTGTCCAACCTGGGCCTGACCAAACTGATCGCGTTCTCGATTCCGGTGCTTACAGCGATCTACCCGCCGTGCATCGTGCTGGTAGCCCTGAGTTTCTGCAAAGGCTTCTGGCAGGAACAGGGCCGTATCGTCGGCCCGGTGATGTTGGTGTCATTCATCTTTGGTTGTATCGACGCACTCAAGGGCGCGGGCCTGGCGGGTTGGATGCCTACACAATTGGCAAACTTGCCGCTGAGCGAGCAAGGCTTGGCGTGGTTGGTGCCATCAGTGATGACGCTGGTGGTGGCCGTGGTGATCGATCGTATGCTGGGCAAGCGTAGCGAAGCCGTCGCATAACCCGCGGTTTGTGCTGCACTGAAATGCCCCGTATCAAACGATACGGGGCATTTTTTTTGAGTCGATGGCAGTGTCTTTTTTTTGGGGATGGCGTCAAAAATCTCAAGTTGAAAACACCGGTCGGTGTGGGAGCTGGCTTGCCTGCGATGGCGGTACATCGGTTGGCGCGGTGGTGACTGCAAAGACGCTATCGCAGGCAAGCCAGCTCCCATATTTGGACCGTGTCGGCCCTATCATCCTGTGTACAAGGACCCGCATGTCGTTCGTCGAAACCAATCAAGTCCATCTGCTTGCCGCCCTCTGGTTCATCCTGTGCTGGGGTGGCTATACCCGTTATGCCACCTGGAAAGCCCGGGATACGGCCTGCCTGGCCAGCGTATTGCACCTGTACCGCGAAGACTGGATGCGTCGCATGTTGTTGCGCGATAACCGCATCGCCGATGCCAGCGTGATCGGCAACCTGGAGCGTAATGCCTCGTTCTTTGCCTCCAGCACCTTGATCATCCTTGCGGGTATTCTGACCGTGCTCGGTGCTTCCGAGCGGGCGGTGTCGTTGCTGGCAGACATTCCTATGGTGCAGCAGGCCTCCCAAGGCATGTCGGAGATCAAGTTGCTGTGCCTGGCCCTGGTATTTGTCTATGCGTTTTTTACTTTCAGCTGGTGCATGCGCCAGTACAACTTCGCTGCGGTGCTGGTGGGCTCGGCGCCGATGATTGGTGAGCGGCACGTGTCGGAGCAGGAGCGCAATGCATTTGCCTTGCGGGCGGCGCGGGTGATTTCGATGGCGGCCAACCAGTTCAACTTTGGGCTGCGCGCTTATTACTTCGGCATGACCATGCTGGCCTGGTTTGTCAGCCCTTGGTTGTTCATGTTGATGAGCAGCGGGGTGGTATTGGTGCTTTATCGCCGCGAGTTTCACTCCGACGTCTTGCAGGTGATGGTGTATACCCCGACTAATATGCAAGCTTCGGATGCTGCAAAAGAGAGTGTTTCTTAAAGGCCGGATAAAACAGCAGGCAAAGAAAAGCCCGCTTTATAAGCGGGCTTTCTTTTGCAGCACTACAGGTTCACACCCGGCAATTACTGCTTGGCAGGTTCTGCAGGTGCGGCAGGTGCAGCTTCTTTTGCAGCTTCGGCGTTCGATTCAGCCTGAGCTTTGGCAGCTTCGGCGTTTTCTTTCGCAGCGTCGTTCACTTTATCCTGTGCTTTAGCCATGTCTTGCTGTGCTTGCTCAGAATGTGCAGCGGCATCTTGGGCTTTGTCTTCGGATTTCTTGTCGCAGGCAGCCAGACCGAGTGCAGCGGCCAGCATCATGGAAATAGCTAATGTCTTGCGCATGGGGTGTTTCTCCTTATTGAAGATATCTACTGGCCTTTCGAACCCAAGGGGCCAGCATTAGTTCCTTTTGTCCCACAGATATATAACGCTTTTCGCACAAAAACTTTTTCCGGCGATTTAGTCCGCTGCTTTCACACTAATAAGAGTCTAAAAACAATGACCGAAAACCCTTTGTTAGAGCGTGCTGCGCGCTTTGTCTCGGCGTTGCGCCATTGTCAGGTGCTGGGTGTGGCTGTCCACGCTGCAAGCGAGGAGGGCATGACCCTGGTGTTGCCGTATGGGCCACATCTTGTTGGTGATCCCGCAACCTGCGTGATTCATGGTGGCGCCCTGACCTCATTGATGGACACAGCCTGCGGCATGGCCACCTTGTGCGTATTACCCGAATTCGAGGTGTGCCCGACCCTGGACCTGCGTATCGACTACATGCGTGCGGCCGAGCCGCACAAGCCGGTGTATGGCTTCGCGCAATGTTACCGGGTGACCACCGATGTGATATTCACGCGCGGGTTCGCCTATCAGGATGACCCGCAACAACCCATCGCCCATGTGGTGGGCACGTTCATGCGTATGGGCAAGCGCCTAAAAGGCACGCAAGGGCTGGGCAGCACGATCAAGGGAGAGCAGGCATGACGCATCGATTCAAGACCCGTCTGGAGCAGGCTCTCGAGCGTGGCAACTACGACGCCCTGCTGGGCTTGGTGCCCTACGCCAAGCTGATCGGCATCGAATGCACCCGTCTGGGAGATGAGCTGCTGTTTCGCCTGCCGGCCAACAAGGACAATATTGGTAACCCCATATTGCCGGCGTTGCACGGCGGGGTGATCGCCGGCTTCATGGAGCTGTCGGCGGCCCTGCATCTAAGGGTATTTACCGGGGCTCCGGGCCTGCCAAAAATCATCGATTTTTCCCTGGATTACCTGCGCGCCGGCCAGTTTCGCGACACTTACGCCAAATGCCAGGTGTGCCGCCAGGGCCGGCGCGTCGCCAATGTGGCGATCACCGCCTGGCAAACCACCGAGGCCGAGCCGATTGCCACCGCCCGCGCACATTTCAAGATTGAGGAATTGGCCCGCCCTTGAAATCCCGGTCTTAGCCCCCAACTTTGATGACAACCCGCCGCCAACCCTTTCGGGCGCGGCCACTGCCATCCAATTGGAGTTTGATGACCATGAGTGTGGAAACTCAAAAGGAAACCCTGGGCTTCCAGACCGAGGTGAAGCAACTGCTGCACCTCATGATCCATTCGCTGTATTCCAACAAGGAAATCTTCCTTCGCGAATTGATCTCGAACGCCTCTGACGCTGTCGACAAATTACGTTTCGAAGCCCTGTCCAAGCCTGAGTTGCTGGAAGGTGGCGCGGAACTGAAAATCCGTGTGAGCTACGACAAGGACGCCAAGACCGTCACGATCGAAGACAACGGTATCGGCATGAGCCGTGAAGACGCGATTACCCACTTGGGTACCATCGCCAAATCCGGCACCGCAGATTTCATGAAGAACCTGTCGGGCGACCAGAAAAAAGACTCTCATCTGATCGGCCAATTCGGCGTGGGCTTCTATTCGGCCTTCATCGTTGCCGACAAGGTTGAAGTATTCAGCCGTCGTGCCGGCCTCGACGCCAGCGAAGGCGTGCATTGGGCGTCCAAAGGCGAGGGCGAGTTTGAAATTGCCACTGTCGACAAGGCAGATCGCGGTACCCGCATCGTGCTGCACCTGAAATCCGGTGAAGACGAATTCGCTGATGGCTGGCGCCTGCGCAACATCATCAAGAAATACTCCGACCACATCGCTTTGCCGATCGAGCTGCCGAAAGAACAGACGGCTGCCGAAGGCGAAGAGAAGCCTGCCGAGGAATGGGAAACCGTCAACCGCGCGAGCGCCCTGTGGACCCGTCCGCGTACCGAGATCAAGGACGAGGAATACCAGGAGTTCTACAAGCACATCGGCCACGACTACGAAAACCCGCTGAGCTGGAGCCACAACAAGGTTGAAGGCAAGCTGGAATACAGCTCGCTGCTCTACGTACCGGCCCGTGCTCCGTTCGACCTGTACCAGCGCGAAGCGCCGAAGGGCTTGAAGCTCTACGTGCAGCGCGTGTTCGTGATGGACCAGGCGGAATCCTTCCTGCCGCTGTACCTGCGCTTTATCAAGGGCGTGGTCGACTCCAACGACCTGTCGCTGAACGTGTCGCGGGAAATCCTGCAAAAAGACCCGATCATCGACTCCATGAAGTCGGCGCTGACCAAGCGTGTGCTCGACATGTTGGAAAAACTGGCGAAGAACGAGCCTGAGCAATACAAGAGCTTCTGGAAAAACTTCGGTCAGGTGATGAAGGAAGGCCCGGCGGAAGACTTTGCCAACAAGGAAAAAATCGCCGGCCTGCTGCGTTTTGCTTCGACTCAGGGCGAAGACGGCGAGCAGGTTGTGTCCCTGGCTGACTACCTGGCACGCGCCAAGGAAGGTCAGGACAAGATCTACTACCTGACTGGCGAAACCTACGCGCAGGTTAAAAACAGCCCGCACCTGGAAGTCTTCCGCAAGAAAGGCATCGAAGTGCTGCTGCTGACCGACCGTATCGATGAGTGGCTGATGAGCTACCTCACCGAGTTCGACGGCAAGTCGTTCGTTGACGTTGCCCGTGGCGACCTGGACCTGGGCAACCTGGATTCCGAGGAAGACAAGAAAGCCGCCGAAGAAGTCGCCAAGTCCAAAGAGGGCCTGGTTGAACGGATCAAGGCGTCCCTGGGCGAAGCAGTCAGTGAAGTGCGGGTTTCCCACCGCCTGACCGACTCCCCGGCGATCCTGGCCATTGGCGAGCAGGACCTGGGCATGCAGATGCGTCAGATCCTTGAAGCCAGCGGCCAGAAGGTCCCGGACTCCAAGCCGATCTTCGAATTCAACCCGGCTCACCCGCTGATCGAGAAACTCGATGGCGAGCAGAGCGAAGAGCGGTTTGGCGACCTGTCGCACATCCTCTTCGACCAGGCGGCTCTGGCCGCTGGCGACAGCCTCAAAGACCCGGCCGCCTATGTGCGCCGACTGAACAAGCTGTTGGTTGAATTGTCGGTTTAACACCGTTGTAGAAAAAACCCGCTTCGGCGGGTTTTTTCGTTAATCCTCCTCAACTGGAGAAAATGATGAGCCAAGTCACAGTACGTTCCGTGGTCTATCAGATTGATGGCCAGTCTTATGAAAGCCGCCTGGCGTTCGATGCCAGCCACAAGGGCCCGCTGCCGGGGCTGCTGATGGCACCGAACTGGATGGGCGTGAGTGCGGGTGCCGAAGAAATCGCCAAGAGTGTTGCCGGCAAAGGCTACGTGGTGCTGATTGCCGACTTGTATGGGCAAACTGTACGCCCGACCAATGGCGATGAAGCCGGCGCAGCGATGATGCCGTTGAAAAATGATCGTCCATTGTTGAACAAGCGTATGCAGGCGGCCTTCGAGCAACTGCAAGGCCAGACCGAGGCAGCCGTTGATACGTCGAAGCTGGCAGCCTTCGGTTTCTGCTTCGGCGGTTGCTGCGCTCTGGAATTGGCACGTACCGGTGCGCCGGTGAAGGCGGCTGTCTCTTTCCACGGTACCCTCGACACGCCGAACCCGGCGGATGCGAAAAACATCAAGGGTTCAGTGTTGGTATTGCATGGTGCGTCCGATCCATTGGTGCCCAAAGAGCAACTGCCAGCGTTCGAAGAGGAAATGAACGCAGCGGGTGTGGATTGGCAGTTGCTGAGCTACGGCGGCGCAGTGCATTCCTTCACCGATCCCCATGCCAATGTGCCAGGCAAGATGATGTACGACGCGAAGACCGCTGCGCGGGCTTTCCAGTCGATGCATAACTTGTTGGATGAAGTGTTCAAGGGCTGACTCTGCGGCGCCTGACCTGACGCCATCGCGGGCATTCCCAGCTCCCACATTTTAAGGTGTACACCCATCCAGTGTGGGAGCTGGCTTGCCTGCGATAGCTATTTCACAGGCAACTCAATTCGTTCTGACTCCCCCGGCACCCTCGGCCAGTCCCCAGCAGCCCAGCGCTGTCTGGCGTGCTCGATCACTGCCGGATCGCTCGCCACGAAATTCCAGTTGATCCGCCGCGGCCCGTCCAGCGGCGCCCCGCCAAACACCACCACATGGCAGTCGGTTTCGGCAAACAATGTCATCTCTTGCCCTGGCGGCAATACCACCAGGCTATGCACTGCCAGCGGCTCACCGTCGAGCTGCGCCTCACCTTCCAGCACATACACCGCGCGCTCCTCATGCTCATCGGGGATCAGCAAGGTGGTGGCTGTTTGCATCTGCACCTCGGCATACAACGTCGGCGAGAGCACCGGCACTGGTGACTTGAGACAGAAACCATCACCGGCGATCAGGCGCACCTGCACGCCCAGGTTATCGCTCACCGGCAAGCTCGCCGCCGGGTGATGGCTGTAATGGCCCGGGCCGGTCTCGTGGTCCTTGGGGGAGGCCAGCCACACCTGCAGGCCATGCAGGTTGAAACCACTGGCCTTGAGCGCTTCGGGGGTACGCTCGACATGGGCAATCGCGCTGCCCGCGGTCATCCAGCTGACATCGCCGGCCTGCACCACCTGATCCGAGCCGAGGCTGTCCTTGTGCTGCAAGGCGCCTTCAAACAGGTAGGTGAGGGTAGACAGGCCGATATGCGGATGTTGGCGGATATTCATGCCGGTACCCGGTGCATAGGCGGTGGGCAGCATATGGTCGAAAAACACAAAGGGCCCGACGCTACGGCATTCACGGGAAGGCAGCGGGCGCAGGATCGGCTGCCCTTCGACATCTTCGGCGCGGGGGCGGATCACGGTAAGGGTGGTCATGGTGCATCCCTGTCTGAGCGGGTTGGATGCGTCTGAGCATAACCCGCCCGATGGGACGTTGGCGCTATGCGCTGAAGGCGCCTTCCGATAATTTCGTCTCGATGCTGATTTCGGCGGTGGTCATCAGCTTGTGTACCGGGCACTTGTCCGCAACGCGATGCAACTCCTCGCGCTGCTCATCGCTCAGCACACCCTTGAGGGTCAATTTGACGCTGAGTTTGTATTTGCCTTTCTGCTCTTCGGCGGCGTCGTGGGTCACTTCAACGGTCACGCCGGTGAGCGGGATATCTTTCTTCTGTGCATAGAGCTTGACCGTCAAGGCTTTGCATGACGCCAGCGCAGCATCGAAATAGTCGTGGGGAGAGGGCGCCGAGTCGTCGCCACCCAGGCTCTTTGGCAGGTCGGTAAACAGTTCGTGGTGATTGATATTGACGCTGTGACGGAAGTTTTCAGCGTTCAATGTATTAACGGTAACAGGCATGGCGAACCTCTCAAGGGGCAGGATGAAGGTCATGCAGTTATAGAGCATGCTGGCGCCCAAGTGTTCCAGTTTTTCCGCGCTGAACCTCGAAGGTAGGCGCAAGGTCTACCCGTATCAGCCCTGATTGAGGTTTCACCGTGCTTCGGACCCGCCTGAGTCTTGCCTTGTTGCTCGCTGCCAGCAGCCTTGCCGCGCAGGCCCGCGACTATGCCTACAGTGACGCGCACATGCATTACGTGGATTTTTTCCAGGAAACGGCAGGCATGGACAAACTGCTCAAGGCGATGTCCGAGAACCGCATCGAACATGTAATGATTTCCGGCATCCCCGTGGCCAAGAAATGGCACGAAGACGAGCCCAAGCGCCCCCGCTACTACGCTGGTGATGACGCCGATGCCTATTGGTACAGCGCCACCGATGTGATTGTCGCGGCAGCGGTCAATAAGCTGACCCCCGAGCAGCGCCAGCACTTTCACCCGTTCCTGGCCGGCTTCAACCCCAACGACAAGAACTCCGCTGCCCATATCCAGCGCATGATCGACCTCAACCCCGGGTTGTGGCAGGGTATCGGTGAAGTGTTTACCCGCCATGACGACCTTACCGCCCTGACCTCAGGCGACACGCCCCGCGCCAACAACGAAGCCATGACGCGTATCTACCACCTGGCCGCCGAAAACGACCTGCCCGTGATGCTGCACTCCAACATCACTTCCAAGCGAGAGCGTAACCCACTGTACCTGGCGGAAGTCGAAGAGCCGTTGCGTAACCACCCGCATACGCGCTTTATCTGGGCCCATGCTGGCACCAGCAAGGAAATTCACCGGCATCAGGTGCAGATGGACTTTTTGCTGCCCACCTTGAACCGCATGCTCGAGGCGTACCCCAACCTGTATATCGACCTGTCCTGGAGCATGCTCACGCCCTATCTGCTGGATGAGGCGGGTCAGCCTCGGCAGGAGTGGGTGAAGCTGGTGGAGCGCTTCCCTGAGCGCTTTATGCTGGGATCTGACGTGGTAGGGCGTTTCAATAAGTTAGGTAAGGAGATGCGTCGCTTCGAGCCCTTCCTCGATGCATTGCCCGAGGAGGTGGCGCACAAGGTGGCGCGGGATAATTTCCTTGCCATCCTGCCCAAGCCGCCTGGCAATGGTCAGGTGCATTGATATCGCGTTTTCGTCTTACATAAATGGCGGAGGGTGCCGATAACTTCCAAGACCGCACTGCAGGTGGATGCAGTACTTTTTTGGAAGGAATCCAGGCATGAATATCCGTAGTTTGAATATCGCGCCTCGCGCCGGCTTGGGCTTTGGCGTGCTGGCCTTGATGGTATTCGCGTTGGGCGGCTTTGCCCTGTTGCAGATGGCCAATATGCGCCAGCAGTCGGACCAGGTAGAGAACAACTGGTTGCCCAGCGTCATGGCGGTGGGGGAGATGAATCAGGACCTGCTGCGCGTGCGTGCGCTGACCCTGCGCTTGTTGGTTAACCGCGATCCGCAGGCGCTGGCACAAAACGAGCAGAAACTGACCGACCTCAAGAATGGCATGTCCCATGCGCAAGCCCTCTACGAAGGGCTGATCGTGCTCCCTGAAGAGCGCACGCTGTTCGATCGTTTCAAGGCCCAGGAACAGCAATACCTGCAACGTCAGGATCAGGTAATGGCGTTTTCCAAGGCCAACCGGCTCGATGAAGCGATCAAAGTGGCCAACGGTGAGATGAATCAGCTCGCCGATCAAATCGCCGTCACGTTGCGCGATCTGGTCACCCTCAATAAAACCAGTGCCAACCAGGCGGCCAGCCTCGCGCAAAGCGTTTTCAGTCAGTCGCGTACCGGGGTGATTGGCATGATCATCCTCACGGCATTGATCACCATTGGCCTGGCGGTCTGGCTGACCCGCAGCATCGTGCTACCGCTGGCCCAATCGCTGAAAGTAGCTCAGGGCGTGGCCAGCGGCGACCTGACCGGTGAGATCCGAGTGAGCGGCAGCGATGAGCCGGCGCGTTTGCAGCAGGCTCTCAAGGGCATGCAAGAGAATCTGCGCGATACTATCCGGCGCATTGCTGAATCGTCCAACCAATTGGCTTCTGCTTCCGAAGAACTCAGTTGCGTGACGGAGGATGCCACGCGCGGCCTGCATCAGCAGAACCAGGAGATCGAACAGGCGGCCACGGCGGTCAACCAGATGACGGCGGCGGTGGAAGAGGTGGCGAGCAACGCGGTGGCCACGTCCCATGCTTCACGCGATTCTGACCGCATTGCCCAGCAGGGCCGTGAGCAGGTGCAGCAGACGGTGGTGTCGATTGAAGCCCTGGCTACCGATGTGACCGCCAATGTGACCCAGGTCGAGGCGCTGGCGCAAAAGGTCTATGGCATCAGTAAAGTCCTGGACGTGATTCGCTCGATTGCCGAGCAAACCAACCTGCTGGCACTGAACGCGGCCATTGAAGCGGCGCGAGCCGGGGATGCCGGGCGCGGTTTTGCGGTAGTGGCCGATGAAGTGCGTGCCTTGGCCCATCGCACGCAACAGTCGACCCAGGAAATCGAGCAGATGATCAGTGGGATTCAGCAGGGCACCGACCAGGCCGTCAGCTCCATGCAACAGAGCAACACGCGGGCGCGTTCCACGCTGGATATCGCCAAGTCTGCCGGCACGGCGCTGGAAGAGATCGCCTCGGCATTCACCCTGATCAACGAGCGCAACCTGTTGATTGCCAGTGCTTCGGAGCAGCAGGCAGCAGTGGCGCGGGAGGTGGATCGTAACTTGACGAATATCCGCGACCTGGCGCACCAGACGTCTGCCGGGGCGAACCAGACCAGCGCGGCGAGCCAGGAGTTGTCGCGGTTGGCGGTGGACCTGAATTCGATGGTGGCGCGGTTTTCGGTGTAGGGCGGGGAACCGGGTTGACCCATTCGCAGGCAAGCCAGCTCCCACACTGGACTGCATTCCTTCAGGATGAACGCGATCGAAGGTGGGAGCTGGCTTGCCTGCGATGAAGGCGACGCGGTTTCAAATCAAAGCGCAAAAAAAAGCCCCGAACCAGTCGGGGCTTTTTCATGTGATCAACCTGCGAGGCTTACTTGCCCTGCCAGCGTTTCAGCACGAGGGTGGCATTGGTGCCACCGAAGCCGAAGCTGTTGCTCATCACGGTGTCGATTTTTGCATCTTCACGGGTCTTGGTCAGGATCGGCATATCAGCAACGGCTGGGTCCAGCTCGTCGATGTTGGCCGAGCCGGCCATGAAGTTGCCTTCCATCATCAGCAGGCAGTAGATCGCTTCGTGAACGCCGGCGGCGCCCAGGGAGTGACCCGACAGGCTCTTGGTAGAGCTGATGGCCGGAGCCTTGTCGCCGAATACCGCGCGCACGCCTTCCATTTCCTTGGCGTCGCCGACCGGAGTCGAGGTGCCGTGGGTGTTCAGGTAGTCGATTGGGGTATCAACGGTGGACATGGCCATCTGCATGCAGCGGATCGCGCCTTCGCCGCTTGGGGCAACCATGTCGTAGCCGTCGGACGTCGCGCCGTAGCCGACGATTTCCGCGTAGATCTTGGCGCCGCGGGCCAGAGCGTGTTCCAGCTCTTCAACCACGACCATGCCGCCACCGCCGGCGATGACGAAACCGTCACGCTTGGCGTCGTAGGCGCGAGAGGCTTTCTCTGGGGTTTCGTTGTACTGGGTGGACAGTGCGCCCATGGCGTCGAACAGGAACGACTGGCTCCAATGTTCTTCTTCACCGCCGCCGGCGAATACGATGTCCTGCTTGCCCAGCTGGATCTGCTCAACGGCAGTCCCGATGCAGTGGGCGCTGGTGGCGCACGCGGAGGAGATCGAGTAGTTCACACCCTTGATGGCGAACGGCGTCGCGAGGCAGGCGGAAACGGTGCTGCCCATGGTCCGCGTTACACGGTACGGGCCAACGCGCTTCACGCCTTTTTCGCGCAGGATATCCAGCGCTTCCATCTGGTTGAGGGTCGATGCGCCGCCGGAGCCGGCAATCAGGCCGGTGCGTACGTTCGAAACCTGGTCTTCGCTCAGGCCCGAATCGGCGATCGCGTCTTTCATGGCCAGGTAGGCGTAGGCGGCAGCGTGGCCGACGAAGCGATAGATCTTGCGATCGATCAGTTCTTCGAGGGGCAGGTCGATGGAGCCGGAAACCTGGCTACGCAGACCCATTTCGGCATATTCCGGGTTGAAGCGGATGCCAGGGCGACTTGCACGCAGGTTAGCGGTGACGGTCTCTTTGTCATTGCCCAGGCAAGAAACGATGCCCAGACCAGTGATAACGACGCGGCGCATGCGGATAACCCTTAAAAGTTGTCAGTGGAAGTGAATACGCCGACCCGAAGGCCTTCGGCAGTATAGATCTCGCGACCGTCGACAGTCACCGAACCGTCGGCGATGGCCAGGTTCAGCTTGCCCTTGAGGACGCGCTTGATTTGAATGTTGTAGGTGACTTTCTTGGCGGTCGGCAGGACTTGGCCAAAGAACTTCACTTCGCCCGAACCCAGGGCGCGACCGCGGCCCGGCAGGCCTTGCCAGCCCAGGTAGAAGCCGACCAGTTGCCACATGGCGTCGAGGCCCAGGCAGCCTGGCATCACAGGGTCGCCTTCGAAATGGCAGGCGAAGAACCAGAGGTCCGGGGTGATATCCAGCTCGGCGACCAATTCACCTTTGCCGTACTTGCCACCTTCTTCGCTGATATGGGTGATGCGATCCACCATCAGCATGTTCGGGGCGGGCAGTTGCGCGTTACCTGGGCCGAACAGCTCACCGCGACTGCAGCGCAGCAGGTCTTCCCGAGTAAAGGCGTTTTGTTTGGTCATGCGAGCTCCTCAATAATCCCATGCGGCTGGGTTGGGCAAATCTTCCCGAACCGAATGAAGCGTTCATGCCTCATAGCGGCAGCCTACACATAGACTATTGCGTTGTAGTGAAAGTCACAGCGGCAAGGCACTCAATGTACACTTGTTCACTGAAATTTTAAACCGGACCTGTTTATCGGCCCGTTCGGGTGCCTAAGACTGCCGCACTTTCGTCTTTCACGCCAGTCGCAGTTGGTTGATGGCGCGGCGCTATTGCACCCAGCGTTGCAGGATTTGCTGCAAATCCGTGCGTTTGAACGGCTTGGCCAGGTAATCGTTCATTCCGGCTGCCAGACAGGCTTCGCGGTCGCCCTGCAAGGCATTGGCCGTCAGGGCGATGATCGGCAGATCGGCGCAGCCAGGCAGTTGGCGAATCTGGCGAGTAGCTTCGTAGCCGTCGATCAATGGCAGCCGGCAATCCATCAGGATAGCAGTGAAGATCAGGCTCTCGGCGCTGCGGATCGCCTCGGCGCCGTCGGTGGCCAGGCTGACTTCAAAGCCCAGGCTGCGCAGCATTGCTTCGACCACGGTACGGTTGACCGGGTTGTCTTCCACCAGCAATACGTGGCGTCCGTCGCCGGCACTGGCCTTGCCGAGGGCGTCGGGCGTAATGGCCTGTACTTGTTGCTGATCGATGGCCAGCGGGATTTCCAGGGTAAACACCGAGCCCCGGCCTTCTTCGCTTTGGGCCCGCAAGGTGCCACCCATGCGTTCGGCCAGGGTGCGGGCGATGGGCAAGCCCAGGCCAGTCCCGCCGTAGCGTCTGGAAATGGAGCTGTCGGCCTGCTGGAACGCATCGAACATCAGCTCCAGGCGTTCGGCGCAAATACCGATACCGCTGTCGCGCACGGTGCAGGTGAACCACACCAGTTCGTGGTCCAGGGTTTGCCAATGGGGCTCGACGGTCACGCTGCCGCGTTCGGTAAATTTCAACGCATTACCGATCAGGTTTACCAGGATCTGCCGGATCCGCGTCGGATCGCCTCGCACCCGCAGGGCCTCCATGCCCGCAGGAATCGGCAGCTCCAGGCTCAGCCCGCGTTGCTGGGCACTGTGCTGGAAGGCTTGGGCGCAACTGTTGATCAGGTCGGCAAGGTTGAACGCGATATGTTCCAGTTCCAGGGCGGCGCGCTCAATGCGTGAGAAGTCGAGGATGTCGTTGATCACCTTGAGCAGGTGCTCGGTGGACTCGGAGGCCAGCGCCGCGTACTCGGTCTGTTCGGCAGTCATGTCGGTGGTTTCCAGCAGTTGCAACATGCCCAGCACGCCGTTCATGGGCGTGCGCAGTTCATGGCTCATCATCGCCAGGAAATCCGATTTGGCATTGTTCGCGCGCTCGGCCTCCTCGCGGGTCTGGATCAACTGGGCCATGGCTTGTTGCTGCTCGCGACTGGCCTGGTTCAGGCCTTCGGCCAGGTTGTTGATATGCCGCGAAAGGTCACCCAGCTCCGAGTCATCGACAATCGGAAGCGGGGTTTTGTAATCGCCTTGCTGGATAGCCTTGACCGCATGGCCCATCGCGCTTATTGGTTGCGACAGGCTTGCCGCCAGGCGTCGTGCCAGCAGGAAGGTAAACAGCAAGGCGAACAGCGCCAGGATCCCGGCCTTGAACAGGATTTCCTGCTGGCGCTGGCTGAACGCGTCATTGGACATGCCGACAATCACCCGCCCCAGGTAGTCGGCTCGGGGTGCCTTGGGTTCGTTGAGGTTGTCCTGGAAAAAGTCATTGTTGAGCTGGATGTGTTGCAGGCGGATTGGCGCCTGGAACACTTTCACGGACAGCGAGCGGTCATGTCTTTCCGACGGCTGCTCGACATACACCAGAATGTTTTCGGCGCTGTTCTGAATTTCCAGGAAGCGCACGTGAGGCGTGGCCAAGGTCGCACGCAGCAGCGCTTCAAGCACATCGTTGTTGCCGGAAATCACTCCATACTCAGTCGCAGGCGCCAGTTGGTTGGCGATCAATTGGCCGGTGTGGTCCAGCTCCTGGCGCAAATCCTGGATCCGTACGAAGGTAAAGAAGCTGATCAACAGCAGGGTCAACAATAACGCGGGGCCCAGGGTAATGAGCTGGGTGCGGGTGTTGATATCCCAACGGCGACGCAAGGTCATGGGCGTTTCTCTCCTTCGGCCAAGCGGGCGGCGACGGCGGTTTCATCAACCTGTTCGATACCCAGTGAGCGCGCGACTTGCGGGTTGCCCACGACTTTGAAGTGTTGCGGGTACAACGTGTGCGGCCAATTGGCCGGCGGGTGATCCAGCAGGCGGTCGAGCACGGCAAGCCAGTCGGGCTGATCGCTGTAGGTGCTGGCCAGGCTGCCGGCCCGGACAAACCCGGCATTGGGCCCTATCAGGGGCAGTTGCTGGGCGTAGCTGCTCAGCAACAGGTTCTTTACCGTTTTGGGGTTGTACAGTTGCGGGTCGTCAAGGCCGAGCAGCACATCGCTGTTCTTGAACAGGGTTTGCAGCGGGCGGCTGTCACTGGTGTTGTCCCAGAGCTGAGGCACGATTTCCAGGCCCAGGGGGGTGGCAAACCGGATCAGCTCGCGCAGCAGGAATTCACTGTCGGCACCGTAAAGCACACCGATGCGTCGTGCCTGCGGCAGGGTGTCGGCGATCAGGCGCAACTGACGCTCCAGCGGCGGGTCGCTCCATAGCAGGCTGATTTTGGCCGGGTGCGTATTACCCAGGCGTTGCCGCGCCTGCAGGCGGCTGATGCGCAGCACCAGGGTCGGCGGTCCCTGGGTATCCAGCAGGCGCCAATCGAGGCTGGGCAGGTCCAGGAGGATCAAGCGAGTGCCGGCGGGCAACTGGCTCGGTGTCGGCAAGTCCTTGAGCGGGGTGAAGCTGACCCGGTCGTCGGGGCGCTGCTGGGCAAGGGCCTGGGTGAAGGCTTGCACCCCGGCGCCGTCTTCGGCAGCCGTCAGCAGGATATCGGCACTCCACGCCGGCACCGCCAGCAGCAGGCACGCGAGCAGCACGCCACGGCGCCACAATCGTGAAAGCAGCAAGAGGGTCATCCGTGACTGATCGGCCATGTCAGAAGTCCAGCTCGGCGCTGAAGTAGAGAACGTGACGATGGTCGTAATTATTGTCGGCCCAGGTGGTGGGCTGGTCATCAAGGCGTTGCTGCAACATGCCGGCCAGCTCCACATTGGTTTTGCCCACGGCAATGCGTTTGGCTACCCGCAGGTCGACCCGTTGGAAGCGATACTGGTTAAGAGCGTCGTCGCCATAGTAGAACAGGGCGCTGGACCACCCTTGGCCCCACTCGCGCAGCCAACCGGCCGAGCCGCTGTTGCGCGCGGTTTGCGCCTTGTCCCGTGGGTTGCTGGAAGTAGCGTCGACATAAGCGTAGGTCAGGCGCAGGCGGTCGGTGTTGCTCATGCGCCAGTCGAACTGTGATTCGGCACCGGTAAAGCGCGAGCTGTTGGCGTTGCTGGCGATGTATTGGTTGTTGCGCAGCGGCGAGCTGATCATGTCGGTGATTTCGTCATAGAACAGCTTCACGTCGACATTCAGCCCCAGGTCGGCAAAGAACCCGTTGTAGCCCAGTTCCCGGGAGCGCATCAACTCTTTGTCGAGGTCGCCAGGGCCGCGCGTCACGACAAAATATTGCCCGGAGTTTTGTCCGTAGGCCGGGGAGCTGAGGTTGTTGACGCGGTAGCTCCAATTGACGTTGTTCTCGAACATGTCCGGCGAGCGGATCGCCTCGGAGTAAACCGCCCGCAACCCGTGACGCGGGTTGATCAGGTAATTGACCGCCACACGCGGCGTCAGTGAGTCGCCGCTCAGGTGACTGTCTTCGTACATGGCGCCACCCTGCAGCAGCCAGTGTTCGCTGGCCCGCCATTCCAGGTGCCCGAACAGGCGCCAGGTGGTGTCGTCCAGGGTTCCATTGAAGTAGGTATCCGAGTCGGCGCGGTCATAGCGATAGTTGATGCCGCTGACCAGGCGCAAGCTGTCGGATAGGCTCAAGGTGTCCTGGATCTCCACGTCGTAGCGGCTTTCGCGGGTGCTTTGGTCGATATCGCCGCAGACGGTGTCCTTGCCGCCGTGGTTCTTCCATTGATCCAGCACCTGGTTGGCCAATGCCTGCTCGGCGGCGCTTCCCGGGGGTGGAGAGCCTCGGCTGTAGGTGTCCATGTGCCGCGCCAACAGTTCGGCATAGTTGGGGTTCAGTTGCCACAACTGGGTCAGCTGCGGGCTGAACGAGACCTTGGCATCACAGGCTTTCCAGACCTGTCGGCGGTCCCATTGCTGGGCTGAACCCTGGATATACAGACTGTGATCGGGATTGAAGTCGAAATTCCAGCGCAAAGAGCCAGCGTAGTCCTTGGCGACAACATCGGAATTGCTGCCGCCTTCGCTGATCCCGTCAAACACCGGGGTGTAGGTATAAGGGCGCTGATTGGTGCCTTCCTTGGCATTGAGTTGCCAGTCGATACTTTGTTGCGCGTTCAGCGTCTGGCTCACCGCCAGGCTGAAACGGTTGAGACGGCGACCGTCACGGCGGTCGGCGCCGACCGCGTCGCTGTCAAAACCGTCGTCCTGTTGCCCGGACAGGGATAAGCGCAAATCGCCGGTTTCCCAGCCCACGCCCTGGCTGGCATAGAAGTCGTTGATCCCCCGTTCGCCGCGGGTGACCTTCACCCGCGAGCCCTGGCTGTTGGCGGGGGAACGGGTGAGGATATTGACCACCGCCATCAGTGCATTGGCGCCGTAGCTGACGGTATTGGGGCCGCGAAATACCTCAATGCGTTCGATATCTTCCATGGCCACCGGGATATCGCTCCAGTCCACCGTGGCCAGGCCGGCGCGGTACACCGAACGCCCGTCGATCAGCACCTGCATCCGCCGCGCATCACTGGCGCTGGTGCCGTGGTAGTTGACCGACGCCTGGTTGCCGGTGGTATAGCCGACCATCATCCCGGGCACCAGGCGCAGCAGTTCGGCGATGTCCCGGGCGCCGCTGGCCTTGATCAGCTCACTGTCGATCACCGTCATGCTGCCGGGCACGGCGGCGGCCGATTGCTTGAGGCGCGTGGCGGTCAACACCTGCGGCAGCGGCTGGCTGTCGAGAAACAGATCGTCAGCCAGGGCAGGTACGCTGCACAACAGCATCAACCATAGAGATGAGCGAGGAGGAGGGCCCAGGTACACGGCACGGCCTTGTTAATGACGGATAGCCGCCCATGTTAACTGAGGTGGGGCTATTTGCCAGTCGTCGGACTTGCAATTACTTCGTACAAACGTGGCATTTTCCGACAAGTGCGCGAATTGATACGGGGGCTGGCCGCAAGCCGGGCGGCCCGTATAATGCCGCCATCGCCATTGGTATGGATTAACGGATTGCATATGACTCAACAGCGCCCTATTGCGGTCCTGGGAGGCGGAAGTTTTGGCACCGCCGTGGCTAACCTGCTGGCCGAGAACGGCCATGCCGTGCGTCAGTGGATGCGCGACCCCGAGCAGGCTGAAGCCATTCGCGTGCACCGGGAAAACCCCCGTTACCTTAAAGGCATCAAGATTCATCCAGCTGTCGAACCGGTTACCGACCTGCTGGAAACGCTCACTGCGTGCGACCTGTGCTTCGTCGCGCTGCCCTCCAGTGCGTTGCGCTCAGTGCTGGCGCCGCACGCCGAGCGCCTGGCAGGCAAGTTGCTGGTCAGCCTGACCAAAGGCATTGAGGCCCAGACCTTCAAACTGATGAGTGAAATCCTCACCGAGATTGCACCACTGGCCCGCATTGGCGTGCTGTCCGGCCCGAACCTGGCGCGGGAGGTGGCCGAACACGCCTTGACCGCCACGGTGGTCGCCAGTGAAGACGACGCCTTGTGTGAGCAGGTACAGGCCGTGCTGCATGGCCGCACCTTCCGGGTCTACGCCAGCGCCGATCGCTTTGGTGTCGAGTTGGGCGGGGCGCTGAAAAACGTCTACGCGATCATTGCCGGCATGGCCGTCGCCTTGGGCATGGGTGAAAACACCAAGAGTATGCTGATCACCCGTGCGCTGGCCGAGATGACCCGCTTTGCGGTGAACCAGGGTGCCAACCCGATGACGTTCCTGGGCCTTGCGGGCGTGGGTGACTTGATCGTCACCTGCTCATCGCCCAAAAGCCGCAACTATCAGGTAGGTTTTGCCCTGGGCCAAGGGCTGAGCCTGGAAGACGCTGTGACGCGTCTGGGTGAAGTGGCCGAAGGGGTCAACACCCTCAAGGTATTGAAGGCCAAGGCCCAGGAAGTGGGGGTGTATATGCCGCTGGTCGCTGGTTTGCACGCGATCCTGTTCGAAGGGCGCACCTTGGAGCAGGTCATCGAGTTGCTGATGCGGGCCGAGCCCAAGACCGATGTCGACTTTATTTCTACCAGTGGTTTCAACTGAGGAACGCGCCATGAACGATCCGAAAGCAGCCCCCAAATATGAGTCGATTGCCTTGCGCATTCTGTGGATGCTGGCGTTTGCGCTGGTGTGGCAGGTGGCGCAATTGCTGCTCGGCGCGTTGGTGGTGGTGCAATTGATTTACCGGCTTGTCTACGGTGCGCCGAACCTGGGCCTGATGAATTTTGGCGATAGCCTCAGCCAGTTCCTGGCGCAGATCGGCCGCTTCGGTAGCTTCCACACCGACCAAAAGCCTTGGCCGTTTGCCGATTGGCCAGCCCCGCGTGCACCCGAAGGCGAAGCCGCCCACAGCGTGCCGCCAGCACCGCACCCGGTGCGTGATGAAGAGCCAAAGCTATGAAGTTGTGGGTTTTGCGCCACGGGGAGGCCCAGGTGCACGCCCGCACGGACGCTGAACGCAATCTTACCGAGCATGGCCGTGCCGAAGTATTGCTCAGCGCTGCGCACCTGATCGGGCAGCCTCTCAGTGCCATCATCGCCAGCCCTTATGTGCGGGCGCAGCAGACGGCTCAATTGGTGCGCGGAGTTTTGGGGTTCGAGCCGGATGTGCGCACGGTGCCGTGGCTGACGCCTGATGGTGATGTTCAGCAGGTGCTGAGGGAGCTTGATACTGATGACAACGTGTTGCTGGTCAGCCATCAGCCTTTGGTGGGCAGTTTGATCAGCTTTTTGCAGCATGGGCATCAGCGCCAGCCACAGCCGATGTATACGGCCAGCCTGGCGGAGCTTGAGGGGGATTTTCCGCTGGCGGGTTTGATGAGTCTGGTGGGGGTGAAGAATCCCGAGGCATAAGGGGCGACGCTGGGCCTGTGGCGAGGGAGCTTGCTCCCGTGACGACCTGCCAATCGACGCTTGTCTGCCCGATACTCCATGATCCAACTGTGGGAGCGGGCTTGCTCGCGAAGGCGGCCTTGTAGCCGACGGGGGGCTTGGATCAGACCGAGTACATATCCATTGCTGCGGTAACGGCTGATATTGGTTCCGCTCTTACAGCGGGTCACTTTCGAAAAGCGCGAAAGTAACCAAAGCGCTCTTGCCCCACCACTCGGCACCTCGCTTAGGCTCGGTGTGCCCGTAATCCGACATGGATTTGGGGGGCCGCCGCCACGCGCCATCCATGGCGCGGGGCGGCTAAACCGGCATCCCTGCCGGTTTACCCCCCAAATCCATGTCGGATTCCGGCCAGCGTGGTTTAACGGGGCGCCTGAGATCAAAAGCAGATCAAGAGCAAGAGCGGCTCGCTTCGCATCGTGGTTACGGTTGGCTGTTCTGTGTTCCCTGAGAAATGGTTGGCTTTGTGTGTGCTATACAGTCAGCCAAGCAAGTGCTTGGTTGGCTGTATCTCGGATCACAAAGGAGCGCGTCCCATGCCTGTCGCTTTTCGTTTGCCGTTGCAGGTCTTCTTCGAGCGTGAAGCGCGGCACCCGCGTAAGGTTTTTCTGGTGCAGCCCATTGACGGTGGCGAGGTGCAGACCCTCACCTGGGGCGATGTCGGCCACCAGGCCCGGTGCGCTGCCCACTGGTTGCGTGCACGTGACTTGCCCCAAGGTTCGCACATCGCCCTGATCTCGAAAAACTGCGCACACTGGATCATCGCCGATCTGGCGATCTGGATGGCCGGGCACGTTTCGGTGCCGCTTTATCCCAACCTCACCGCTGACTCTGTCGCCCATGTGCTGACCCATTCCGAGGCGGCGTTGGCGTTGATCGGCAAGCTCGATGACTGGCCGGCAATGGCGCCGGGTGTGCCAGCGGGTGTGCCAACCATTAGCCTGCCGCTGTGCCCGGCGGGGACGTTCGATTTCAGCTGGGCGGACCTGCAAGCCTGCTCACCGATCCAGGACCACCCCGAACCCCTTGGCTCGACACTGGCCACCATCGTCTACACCTCCGGGACGACCGGTTTGCCGAAGGGTGTGATGCAAACGTTCGGGGCACTGGGCTTCGCTGCCACCCGCGGCACCGAGTTGTTCGGCCTGGGGGAGGGCGATCGGTTGCTGTCCTACCTGCCGCTGTGCCACGTCGCCGAACGCATGTTTGTGGAAATGGCGGCGATCTACACCGGGCAAACCGTATTTTTTGCGCAAAACCTGGATACCTTCCTGCAAGATTTGCGCAGGGCACGGCCGACGGCCTTGTTTGGCGTCCCACGTATCTGGACCAGGTTCCAGTTGGGTGTCTATGCCAAGATCCCGGAAAAACGCCTCGACACCCTGTTACGCCTGCCTTTTATCGGCAAGCGCGTCGGTCATA
Source organism: Pseudomonas sp. W2Jun17 (assembly GCF_023127795.1). Classification (NCBI taxonomy): domain Bacteria; kingdom Pseudomonadati; phylum Pseudomonadota; class Gammaproteobacteria; order Pseudomonadales; family Pseudomonadaceae; genus Pseudomonas; species Pseudomonas sp. W2Jun17. Next base: position 132,697 of record NZ_SPKO01000034.1, read on the forward strand.
AAGTGCTCGCGGGACTGGGGCTGGATGCACTGCGTATTGCCCTGTCCGGTGCGGCACCCGTGCCCGAGGCCTTGCTGGGTTGGTATCAGCGCCTGGGCCTGGACGTGCTGGAGGTGTACGGCATGAGCGAAAACTGCGGCTATTCCCATGTGTGCCGCCCCGGTGCACAGACGCTGGGTTGGATCGGCCTGCCCTGCCCAGGCGTAGAAGTGCGCATCGACCCATCAGGCGAAGTGCAGGTACGCAGCGACGCGACCATGCTGGGCTACTTCAAGGACCCGCAAAAAACCGCTGAGACCCTTACCGAAGATGGCTTCCTGCGGACCGGCGACAAGGGTGAGCAGGACGCAGACGGCCGTCTGCGCTTGACCGGGCGCCTGAAGGAGATTTTCAAGACCAGCAAAGGCAAATACGTGGCCCCGGCACCGATTGAAAATCGCCTGGCCGAACATGCACGCATCGAACAGGTGTGTGTAGTCGGCGAGGGGCTTGGCGCACCGATCGGGCTATGCGTGTTGTCGGCACAGGGCCAAGCCCGCCAAACGCTTGAAACCCACCTTGACCACTGGCTGGCACAGGTCAACGCCGGGCTGGATAAACATGAGCGCTTGCGCCAATTGGTGGTGGTGAAAGACAACTGGGCGGTGGAAAACGGCTTTCTCACGCCGACCTTGAAGATCAAGCGCAACGTGATCGAGTCGACGTATGGGCCACATTTGCACACTTGGAGCGAGCGCTCTGAAACCGTTCTGTGGCAGGATTAGGATCGTAATAAAACCAACAAGGACAACCCTATGAGCCTGTGGCGCACCCAACCGAATATCGAACAACTCAACGCGATCCAGAAAAACACCATCGGTGAGTTGCTCGATATTCGTTTCGAAAGCTTCGACGAGCACTCCCTCACTGCCAGCATGGTGGTCGATCACCGCACCCATCAGCCCTACGGCCTGCTGCATGGTGGCGCCTCGGTGGTGTTGGCCGAGAGCGTCGGCTCCATGGCTGCTTACCTGTGCATCGACGCCAGCAAGTTTTATTGCGTGGGCCTTGAGGTCAATGCCAACCACCTGCGTGGCGTGCGCAGCGGGCGGGTGACGGCGGTGGCCAAAGCCATTCATATCGGGCGCACCACACAGGTATGGGATATCCGCCTGAGCAGCGATGATGGCAAGGCCAGTTGCGTCTCGCGCCTGACAATGGCCGTGGTGCCGCTGGGCGAAAACCCGCCGGCACGATAGGCGTGGCGTGAGTGTCATCATTCCTGGCAGTTACAGTCATTGCTGTAGGCGGCCGGTATGGTGACAATCAACCTCTGTTTTTATCGATGGAACCTGTATGTCGCAGCACGTGTTTTTTACCCACGCCAATGGCTTCCCTTCGGCCACCTACGGCAAGCTGTTTGCCGCGCTGGCCCCGGAATATACGGTGGCGCATCTGCCCCAGCACGGTCACGACCCCAGGTTCCCGGTGGATGATAACTGGCAGAATCTGGTGGACGAGTTGATCCACCACCTTGAGCAACAGCCGGAACCCGTGTGGGGCGTCGGCCATTCCCTCGGTGGCGTGCTGCATTTGTACGCGGCCATGCGTTGCCCGCAGTTGTACCGTGGCGTGGTGATGTTGGATTCGCCGGTGCTCACCCGTGCCGACCGCTGGGTGATCCGAGCCGCCAAGCGCTTTGGTTTTATCGATCGACTGACACCGGCCGGACGTACCCTTGGCCGGCGTGAAGAATTCACCGACCTGGACACCGCACGCAGCTACTTCGCCGGCAAAACCCTGTTTCGTGGCTTCGACCCCGAATGCTTTGACGCGTATTTGGAGCATGGCTTGCAGCAAGTCGGCGACCGCCTGCGCCTGCGCTTCGACCCGGCCACCGAAATCAGCATCTACCGGGGCGTGCCGCACACCAGCCCGGGCCAGGTACGCCAGCTGAAAGTGCCACTGGCCGTTGTGCGTGGTCGCCAGAGCCGAGTGGTCATGCGTCACCATGCCAGCGGCGTCGGCCGCTTGCCCATGGGCGAAATGCTCACTATGCCAGGCGGTCATATGTTCCCCCTCGAACGCCCCCAGGACACGGCTGCCTTGATCAAGAACCTGTTCGCCCGCTGGCAAGCCCGCGAGCGCAGTTGCGCATGAGTACACCGGTCGAAGAGGTTCGCCTGAGCCTGGGGCATATCGAATTGGCCGCGCACCTGTTCGGGCCCGAGGATGGCCTGCCAGTGATTGCCCTGCATGGCTGGCTGGACAACGCCAACAGTTTTGCGCGCCTGGCGCCGAAGCTGCACGGGTTGCGCATCATCGCTCTGGATATGGCTGGGCACGGGCATTCGGCCCATCGCCCGGCAGGCGCCGGTTACGCCTTGTGGGATTATGTCTACGACGTGCTGCAGGTGGCCGAACAACTGGGGTTGAAACGTTTTGCATTACTTGGCCACTCCCTGGGCGCCATCGTCTCGCTGGTGTTGGCCGGGGCGCTGCCGGAGCGAGTGACGCACCTGGGTTTGATCGACGGTGTGATCCCGCCGACCGCCAGCGGCGAGAATGCAGCCGAGCGTCTGGGCATGGCCTTGCAGGCGCAACTGAACCTGCAGGACAAGCGCAAGCCAGTCTACAACACCCTCGAAAAAGCGGTTGAAGCGCGAATGAAGGGCGTGGTGGCCGTCAGTCGTGAAGCGGCGCAACTGCTGGCCCAGCGCGGTTTGATGCCGGTACCGGACGGTTACACCTGGCGCAGCGACAGTCGCCTGACCCTGGCATCGCCGATGCGTCTGACCGATGAACAGGCCATGGCTTTTGTGCGTCGCGTCAGTTGCCCGGCGCAGTTGGTGGTGGCGGCTGACGGCATGTTGGCGAAACATGCTGAATTGCTTTCTCAGCTACCCTTCAGCGTTACTACGCTGCCAGGTGGCCATCATTTGCACCTGAATGATGAGTCCGGCGCCGCTCTTGTTGCAGACTGTTTCAATCGGTTCTTCTCCACGCCTTGACTTGGCGGGGTCAACTGCCGAGGCTGGGCGGATTGAAAGGGAGTCAACCATGAACACACTCAACATCGCTGTGACCTCCATTGGCCAGGGCCTATCGATCCGATGAGCCTGGGTAAAGGATGTATCCGTGCCCTTGGCCTTTGCTGTTTCAGCCCCCTGGTGTTTGCCGCCGATGTGCCAGGCAGCCAGGATTTACCTGCCGTGTCCCGCCAGGTTGACGCGCAAATTGTCGACTATCGCCCCGCTGAAGAGAAGGAACGCATCTACCCCATGGGCGCGATTCGCAAGATCAGCGGCCAATTGCGTTATGAAGGCCAGGCCACTGCGCGCGGCCAAGCCACTGCAATCACCTATGAACTGCCTGCGGAGCACAGCTCCAGCGCCGCCTTTACTGCAACGCGTGAAGCTTTGCAGGCCAAGGGCGCGCAGCTGTTGTTCTGGTGCCAGGCCCGCGATTGCGGCGAGAGCAGCCTGTGGGCCAATGAAGTGTTCGGCAACGCCAAGCTGGTGGGGGCCGACGGCCAGCAGGAATACCTGCTACTGCGCCTGGCCGCCCCGCAGAACAACTCGCTGGTCGCGCTGTACGGCATTACTCGCGGCAACCGACGCGCTTACCTGCATGTGGAGCAACTCGATGCCAGCGCGCCCTTGGGCGATCTGCTACCCACCTCGGCCACCCTGCTGCGAGAGCTCAAAAGCACGGGCGAGCTGGATCTCCCTGCATTGGCCGCCGAGCCTGATGACACCTGGCTGACCTTGATTTCCCGTGGGTTGAACCTTGATACCACCTTGCGCGTGAGCCTGACCGGCCCGAAAGCCGAGGCCTGGCGCCAGGCCCTGGTCGACAAGGGCGTGCGCGCCGCACGCCTGGAAACCGGCAGCGGTGACGCTAAGGGTTTGCACCTGCATCTGATACGCTGACCGTTACAAGGCGAACGGACCCGTGCCGTTCGCCTAAGCTCTCTTCCTACAGCCTTATTCTCGAGATACCCGATGCTCAATAACGATCGCCTGCTGGTGCAAATCCTGCTGCTGGTGCTGTTTGGCGCCAGCTTCTGGGTCATGGCGCCGTTCTGGTCGGCGCTGTTCTGGGGCGCGGTGCTGGCGTTTGCCAGTTGGCCGCTGATGCGTTTGCTCACTCGCTGGCTGGGCGGGCGGGAGTCTCTGGCTGCCGGCATCCTGACCCTGGGCTGGATGCTGCTGGTGGCGGTGCCGCTGGTGTGGCTGGGGTTCAACCTGGCCGACCATGTGCGCGATGCGGTGGCGCTGATCAAAGACATTCAGGTCGACGGCTTGCCCGAGGCGCCGACCTGGTTGGGCTCGATCCCGTTCGTCGGCGAGCGCCTGGTGGCGATGTGGGACAGCATTGACCAACAAGGCGCGGCGCTGATGGTCAGCATCAAGCCGTACCTCGGCCAGGTCGGCAACTGGTTGCTGGCACGCAGTGCGCAAATTGGCGGCGGTATTCTTGAGCTGACCCTGAGCCTGGTCTTCGTGTTCTTTTTCTACCGTGATGGGCCGCGCCTGGCGATGTTTGTGCACCGTCTGCTGGAACGGCTGATCGGTGAACGTGCCGGCTATTACATCGAGCTGGTGGCCGGTACGGTGCAGCGGGTGGTCAATGGTGTGATCGGCACTGCGGCGGCCCAGGCCTTGCTGGCGCTGATCGGCTTCCTGATCGCCGGCGTGCCGGGTGCGCTGGTGCTGGGTATCGTCACTTTCCTGCTCAGCCTGATCCCCATGGGCCCGCCGCTGGTGTGGATTCCGGCCACGGCCTGGCTGGCGTGGAAGGGTGACTACACCTATGCGGTGTTCCTGGGGGTATGGGGTACGTTTGTGATCAGCGGTGTGGACAACGTGCTCAAGCCGTATCTGATCAGTCGTGGCGGTAACCTGCCGTTGGTGATTGTGCTGCTGGGGGTGTTTGGGGGGTTGATCGCCTTTGGCTTTATCGGGCTGTTTATCGGGCCGACGCTGCTGGCGGTGGCGTACAGCCTGTTGACGGACTGGAGCGCTACCCAGGCGCAAGTGCGTCGTGACGACAAGCCGTGTAATTGAGGGGCTAGGCATCAGGATGTGATGTGACGCGGCACCTGTGGGAGGGGGCTTGCTCCCGATGGCGGCCTCAGGGCCGGCCAGGATGTTGGATCCGACTGAGTACATATCCGTTATTTGGGTAACGGCTGATATTGGTTCCGCTTTTACAG